>NZ_JBFAXU010000001.1:0-553927 GCF_040680975.1 Streptomyces sp. NPDC051921 | reverse complement strand
ATGTTCCGCATCGCCGACGGCGAGGAACTCGGCTACGACGACCCCGAGATCCGCGGCCACTCCTTCGAGTTCCGCATCAACGGCGAGGACCCCGGACGCAACTTCCTCCCCGCCCCCGGCACCGTCACCACCTTCACCCCGCCCACCGGCCCCGGCGTCCGCCTCGACGCCGGCGTCGAGTCCGGCTCCGTCATCGGCCCCGCCTGGGACTCCCTGCTCGCCAAACTCGTCATCACCGGCGCCACCCGCCGACAGGCCCTCCAGCGCGCCGCCCGCGCACTGGCCGAGTTCAAGGTCGAAGGCATGGCCACCGCCATCCCCTTCCACCAGGCCGTCGTCGTCGACCCCGCGTTCACCGCCGACCCGTTCCGCGTCCACACCCGCTGGATCGAGACCGAGTTCGTCAACGAGATCAAGCCCTTCGCCCCCGCCGGCACCGACACCGACGAGGACGAGACCGGCCGCGAGACCATCGTCGTCGAGGTCGGCGGCAAGCGCCTGGAAGTCTCCCTGCCGTCCTCGCTGGGCATGACCCTGGCCCGCACCGGCCTCGCCGCCGGCGCCAAGCCCAAGCGCCGCGCCGCCAAGAAGTCCGGCCCCACCGCCTCCGGCGACACCCTCGCCTCCCCGATGCAGGGCACCATCGTCAAGGTGGCCGTCGAGGAAGGCCAAGAGGTCAACGAAGGCGACCTCATCGTCGTCCTCGAAGCCATGAAGATGGAACAGCCCCTCAACGCCCACAAGTCGGGCACCATCAAGGGCCTCACCGCAGAGGTCGGCGCCTCCCTCACCTCCGGCGCCGCGATCTGCGAGATCAAGGACTGAACCCGGCCCCGGAGCACCGGGGTACGGTACGAAGGGCCCGCAGGCGTTCACCGCCTGCGGGCCCTTCGCCACAGGGGACACCGCACGAGGGAGGACGCCGTATGCGCGCCGACGCGCGCCGCAACCACGAGCGACTGCTGGCCGAGGCCCGCGCCGCCTTCGCCGCGCACGGCACGGACGCCTCCCTGGAGGACATCGCGCGCCGCGCCGGAGTCGGGATCGGCACCCTCTACCGCCACTTCCCCAGCCGCGAGGCCCTGCTCGGCGCCGTCTTCCAGGAGGCCCTCGCCGCCCTCCTCGACCGCTCCGCGGAACTCGCCGAGGCGCCCGATCCGTGCGCCGCGCTCGTCGCGTGGCTGCGCACCCTGATCGCCCACGCGGGCGAGTACCGGGGCCTGTCCGTCGCCCTCATGTCCGCCTCGCAGGAACGGAGTTCGGCGCTCGCGGAGTGCAGCGAGCCCCTGCGCGCGGCCGGCATGCGCCTCCTCGCCCGCGCCCAGGACGCCGACCGGGTCCGCGCGGACGTGTCGATCGGCGACCTGATGAAACTCACCAACGGCATCGCCCTGGCCGCAGAACGCTCCCCGGAGGACCCGGATCTGGCGGACCGCCTACTGGACCTGACGGTCCGGGGCCTCCGGGCGTGAGGACCGCGGTCTGCGGGGCGCGGGGTCGGTACGCGCACGTTGGGGCGTACGCGTGGCCGGGCCTGTGCGCGCACCATGAGGCGTACGCGTGGGCGGGGTCGGTACGTGCACCATGAGGCGTACGCGTGGCGAGGCCTGTACGCGCACCGTGAGGCGTACGTGGGCGGGGTCGCTACGCGCACCGTGACGCGTACGCGGGGTGAGCCCGTCAGCTCGGTGGGCCGCACACGCGGCGGGCCCTGCGCACGGTGAGCCGCACGCCGGGCGGGCCCGTAGGGGCGTACGCACGGTGAGCGTAGGAGCAGGTAGGCCGTCAGCGCGGTGAGCGGTACGCGGCTGAGGCCGTGCGCCCCCGAGTGGGCCGCCGTCGCGGCCCCTACTCAGCGTCGGCGCATGTCCGCGACGCGGACCGGGCGTTCTGGGGCCAGGACCTCGCCCGCGAGGGCGCTGCCCGGGCCGCCGCGGAACTGTCCGCCCGGCATCCGGCCGCGCTGCCCGGGCAGCGGGAGGTCACGGCGCGGGCGGCCGCCGCCGCCCGGGGGGTGCTGCTCACCCCCGTGTCCGGCACGCGCGCCGGCCACGGCGATCTGCACGCCCTGGTCTGCCAGGGCCTGGAGCTCGGTGGCGGCCCGCTCGTCGTGGGCGGGCGGCTCGTCCGTCACCAGGCGCGTGATGACGTCCGTCGGCACGGTCTGGAACATGGTGTCGGTCCCGAGCTTGGTGTGGTCGGCGAGGACCACGACCTCCGCCGCCGCCTGCACCAGCGCCCGGTCCACGCTCGCGGAGAGCATGTTGGACGTGGACAGGCCGCGCTCGGCGGTCAGTCCACTGCCGGAGAGGAAGGCACGGGACACCCGCAGGCCCTGGAGCGACTGCTCGGCCCCGCTGCCGACGAGGGCGTAGTTGGAGCCGCGCAGGGTGCCGCCGGTCATGACGACCTCGACGCGGTTGGCGTGGGCGAGGGCCTGGGCGACGAGCAGCGAGTTGGTGACGACCGTGAGCCCGGGCACCCGGGCGAGCCGGCGGGCCAGCTCTTGCGTGGTCGTGCCCGCGCCGACGACGATGGCCTCGCCCTCTTCGACGAGGCTCGCGGCGACATCGGCGATGGCCGTCTTCTCGGCGGTCGCGAGATGGGATTTCTGCGGGAAACCGGATTCTCGCGTGAATCCGCCCGGCAGTACCGCACCGCCGTGCCGGCGGTCGAGGAGTCCTTCTGCCTCCAGCGCCCGCACGTCACGCCGTACGGTCACTTCTGAGGTCTGGACGACGCGGGCGAGCTCGCGGAGCGACACGGCTCCATTGGCGCGCACCATTTCGAGGATCAACTGGCGACGTTCTGCAGCGAACACGAAACTGACAGTAACGTGACCAGCCGATAGTTTTCAGCAGTTTGCGCCGAATTGCAGAAGATGCACACAGGCGGGGTCCCCAAGTGGTATGGGGGTCTCTGCCGTTGCTCGTTCTATGCCCCGCCTTGCCGGGGGTTGTCCGGCTCGGCGAACCGTTCCCGCAGGCGGGGACGGTGTCCGGTCGGCGACAGCCGACGACCTCGGGCCCCGCCGGCCCGCTTTCGGGTGTGCAACCGCCGTGCCACTTCCACGATCGAGCCCGACAAGAAGAGGGAGGTGGTGAAAGGATTTACGACGCCTTTGACCCCGCCTCCCGAACGACCCGTCACGCCACGGCACTTGACAGTTGCACCCACACCCGCCCAGCCGACGAGGTGATGGGTCATCGGATGGCGACGAGCAGCACTCCTGGCCGGGCACGTGGAGTTCCGATTCTCCGACGCGCCGCCGCGCGCCGACGCCGGGGTGGTCGACGGAACGTCGCGTACCGCGTCGGCGCACCACGTCCTGGATCTGGCCGAGTCCCACATCCTGACCTCGTCGCCCGACTCCCAGCGCAAGCTGCTGGGAAGCCGGCTGCGGGATCTCACCACCGACGCGGAGGAGCTCGCCGCCACCGCCGACCGGAACGAGGAGAGGCCGCTCGCGCTCGAAGGTCCCCGGAGGACTGACCGGAGGAGAACCGCCGGGACGGGTGCCGGGACCCCTCGGTCCCCGCACCCGGCCCTTACTCCGGCGGGCACGGCCGCCGTCAGGCCTCGCCGGCTGCCTTTCGGGTGTGCAGCTGGCGCGCCACCTCCGCGATCGAGCCCGACAGGGAGGGGTACACGGTGAAGGCGTTGGCGATCTGCTCCACCGTCAGGTTGTTGTCGACCGCGATCGAGATGGGGTGGATCAACTCGCTGGCGCGCGGGGCGACGACGCAGCCGCCGACCACGATCCCCGTGCCCGGGCGGCAGAAGATCTTGACGAAGCCGTCCCGGATGCCCTGCATCTTGGCGCGGGGGTTGCGGAGCAGCGGCAGCTTGACGACGCGGGCGTCGATCTTGCCGGCGTCGACGTCGGCCTGCGTGTAGCCGACGGTGGCGATCTCGGGGTCGGTGAAGACGTTCGACGACACCGTCTTCAGGTTGAGCGGCGCCACCGCGTCGCCCAGGAAGTGGTACATCGCGATCCGGCCCTGCATGGCGGCGACGGAGGCGAGCGCGAAGACGCCGGTGACGTCACCGGCGGCGTACACGCCGGGGGCGGAGGTGCGGGAGACCTTGTCGGTCCAGATGTGCCCGGAGTCCTTCAGGCGGACCCCAGCCTCCTCAAGTCCCATTCCGGCCGTGTTGGGGATGGCGCCGACGGCCATGAGGCAGTGGGTGCCGGAGATGACGCGGCCGTCGGAGAGGGTGACCTCGACCCGGTCGCCGACCCGCTTGGCGGACTCGGCGCGGGAGCGGGCCATGACGTTCATGCCACGGCGCCGGAAGACGTCCTCGAGGACGGCGGCGGCGTCCGGGTCCTCGCCGGGGAGGACGCGGTCACGGCTCGACACCAGGGTGACCCGGGAGCCGAGGGCCTGGTACGCGCCGGCGAACTCGGCACCGGTGACACCGGAACCGACCACGATGAGCTCCTCCGGGAGCTCCTTGAGGTCGTAGACCTGGGTCCAGTTGAGGATCCGCTCGCCGTCCGGCTTGGCGTCCGGCAGCTCGCGCGGGTGCCCGCCGGTGGCGATGAGCACGGCGTCGGCGGTGAGGGTCTCCTCGGAGCCGTCGGCGGCGGTGACGACCACCTGACGGGAGCCGTCCATCGCCTGCCGCCCGTCGAGCCGGCCGCGGCCGCGCAGGACGCGGGCGCCGGCCCGGGTCACGGAGGCGGTGATGTCGTGCGACTGGGCGAGCGCGAGCCGCTTCACACGCCGGTTGACCTTGCCCAGGTCCACGCCGACGACGCGGGCCGCCTGCTCGATGTGCGGGGTGTCGTCCGCGACGATGATGCCCAGCTCCTCGTAGGAGGAGTCGAAGGTGGTCATCACCTCGGCGGTGGCGATCAGGGTCTTGGAGGGAACGCAGTCGGTGAGGACGGACGCGCCGCCGAGTCCGTCGCAGTCGACGACGGTCACCTCCGCGCCGAGTTGGGCGCCCACCAGGGCCGCCTCGTATCCGCCGGGTCCGCCGCCGATGATCACGATCCGGGTCACTGGGATCTACGCCTCGCGCTCTCGTTCTGCCGGGGGGTCCCCCCGCTGGGCTGCAGTGCGTACGCCATTGTCCCGCACGCTTCAAGTGCGTGTTCCATTGTCCCGTACGCGCGGCCGGGCCACGCGCCGGGGCCTCACCGGCGGGTCGTGCGACCCCCGCGGGCACCGTCGAGATCCGGCCAAGAGGCCGCCACCACGGACTTCACCCTCCACCCCGCCCCCTCCCGTACCCTCGACCCCATGTCGCTCTACGCCGCGTACGCCGGCAACCTCGACGCGCGGCTCATGACGCGCCGCGCACCGCATTCCCCGCTGCGCGGTACCGGCTGGCTGAACGGCTGGCGGCTGACCTTCGGCGGGGAGCAGATGGGCTGGGAGGGGGCGCTGGCGACCATCGTGGAGGCGCCGCGCTCCCAGGTCTTCGTCGCGCTGTACGACATCGCTCCGATGGACGAGGACTCGATGGACCGCTGGGAGGGCGTCGGCCTCGACATCTACCGGCGTATGCGGGTCCGGGTGCACACGCTCGACGGCGAGGAGCCGGCGTGGGTGTACGTGCTCAACGCGTACGAAGGGGGCCTGCCGTCCGCCCGCTACCTCGGCGAGGTCGCCGACGCGGCCGAGTCGGCGGGCGCGCCGCACGACTACGTGATGGAGCTGCGCAAGCGCCCCTGCTGACGCCGCCGCCGGAGGGGGAGGGCCGCATCCCGTCCTCTTTGTCGGAAACGACAAGACAACGATCGCAGGTCCGTGCGCGACGTCATCTACGCGCGTAGGGATTCTCGGGCTAGGCTTCTGCGCGTATCAAATCCGTCCGGGGCTCCCCTCGGACCCCCCTCCCCGAGGCGAGAGAGTCAGTGAACGCTACTGCCACCCCGTACGAGGCCGCCGAGGCCGCCGCCGCGCGCCTTCGCGAGCTGACCGGAGTCGAGAACCACGACGTCGCCCTGGTCATGGGCTCCGGCTGGGCCCCGGCCGTCGACGCGCTCGGCGCGCCCGAGGCCGAGTTCCCGGTCACCGAACTGCCCGGCTTCCCGCCGCCGGCCGTCGAGGGCCACGGCGGCAAGATCCGCTCGTACAAGATCGGCGAGAAGCGCGCCCTGGTCTTCCTCGGCCGCACCCACTACTACGAGGGCCGCGGCGTCGCCGCCGTCGCGCACGGCGTCCGCACGGCCGTCGCCGCCGGCTGCAAGACGATCGTCCTGACCAACGGCTGCGGCGGCCTGCGCGAGGGCATGCGCCCCGGCCAGCCGGTCCTGATCAGCGACCACCTCAACCTGACGGCGGCCTCGCCGATCGTCGGCGCGAACTTCGTGGACCTCACCGACCTGTACTCGCCGCGGCTGCGCGCGCTGTGCAAGGAGGTCGACGAGACGCTGGAGGAGGGCGTGTACGTCCAGTTCCCCGGCCCGCACTACGAGACCCCGGCCGAAATCAACATGGTCCGCGTCATGGGCGGCGACCTGGTCGGCATGTCCACCGTCCTGGAGGCCATCGCTGCGCGCGAGGCCGGCGCGGAGGTCCTGGGCATCTCCCTGGTCACCAACCTCGCGGCGGGTCTCTCCGGAGAGCCCCTGAACCACGAGGAGGTCCTCCAGGCGGGTCGCGACTCCGCGGCGCGCATGGGCGAACTCCTCACCCGGGTCCTCGACCGCATCTGATCCCACCCGCCGCGGTCCGCCGCGCCCCTCCCCCTCCCCCTCCCCTCCCCTCCCTTCCCGGAGCCGGGGCGGGCCTCCGGCCCCGGCGCCCGAGCTGCCGCCCGCCCCGTACGGGCGGACCTCCCCGCCCCGGCCCTTGCGGGGCTGCGCACGCAGCCCCGCGCGTACTGGCCGGGACCGGGCTCCGGGACCGAGGATCGGTTCGGGACCGGGGGCGGTTCGGGACCGAGGACGGTTCGGGCCTGACGTTCGGGACCGAGGGCCCGAGACCCCCGGGTTCCGGGGATCCGGGTTCCGGGGTTCCAGGGATCCAGACCTGACGTTCGGACCGAACGTCCGGGACCGACGAGGCTTCGGGACCGAGGGCCCGAGCGCTGACGCTGGGATCCGGGACCTGACGTTCGGGTCCCGGGGCCGGGGACCGGGTGTCCGCGCTCCGGGGTTCCGGCCCGAGGCGCCGAGACCGAGGCGAAGCCCTCGGCGGCACGGCCCCGACCGGCCGGCGGTCCACCGACGTCCGGGGACGCCACCCTGGCCCGGGCTCCGACCTGACAGGTTCTGGAGCAGGGGCAGGTCCGGCTCCGGCCCGACAGGGCCGGGCGAAGGTCCCGTCCCCGCCCGCCGCGGGGGTCCGGGGGCGTAGCCCCCGGTTACGGGAAGGGGCGGGGTGGGGAAAAGAAAAGCCCCGCTCGAAACGCCCGCACGCTTTCGCTCCGCCCGCACACTCTCCGAAAGGCACACCACCGTGACGCAGGACGACCTCCTCGCCCGGGCCCAGGCGTGGCTCGCCGAGGATCCCGACCCGGAGACCCGTGAGGAGCTCGCCGCGCTCCTCGACCGCGGGGTCACCGACGAGCTCGCCGCCCGCTTCGCCGGCACGCTGCAGTTCGGCACCGCCGGGCTCCGTGGCGAGCTGGGGGCCGGCCCCATGCGCATGAACCGCGCCGTGGTCATCCGCGCCGCCGCCGGCCTCGCCGCGTACCTCAAGGCCAAGGGGCAGACCGGCGGCCTCGTCGTCGTCGGCTACGACGCCCGCTACAAGTCCGCGGACTTCGCCCGCGACACCGCCGCCGTGATGATCGGCGCCGGCCTGCGCGCCGCGCTGCTGCCGCGCCCGCTGCCGACGCCCGTCCTGGCGTACGCGATAAGGCATCTGGGTGCCGTGGCCGGCGTCGAGGTGACCGCGAGTCACAACCCGCCGCGCGACAACGGCTACAAGGTGTACCTGGGCGACGGCTCGCAGATCGTGCCGCCGGCCGACGCGGAGATCGCCGCCGAGATCGACGCCGTGCGCGTGCTCGCGGACGTGCCGCGCCCGGAGTCCGGCTGGGACGTGCTCGGCGACGAGGTCCTGGAGGCCTACCTGGCCCGTACCGACGCCGTGCTGACCCCGGGGTCCCCCCGCACCGTGCGGACCGTCTACACGGCCATGCACGGCGTCGGCAAGGACGTGCTGACGGCGGCCTTCGCCCGGCACGGCTTCCCCCCGCCGGCGCTCGTCGCCGAGCAGGCGGATCCCGACCCGGCGTTCCCGACCGTCGCGTTCCCCAACCCGGAGGAGCCCGGCGCGATGGACCTCGCCTTCGAGGCGGCCCGCGCCGTGGACCCCGACATCGTGATCGCCAACGACCCGGACGCCGACCGCTGTGCCGTCGCCGTCCCGGACACCTCCGTCGACGGCGGCTGGCGCATGCTCCGCGGCGACGAGGTGGGCGCGCTGCTGGCCGCGCACCTGGTCCACAAGGGCGCGCGGGGCGTGTTCGCCGAGTCGATCGTGTCGTCCTCGCTGCTCGGGCGGATCGCCGAGGCGGCCGGCGTGGGCTACGAGGAGACCCTCACCGGCTTCAAGTGGATCGCTCGCGTCGAGGGCCTGCGCTACGGCTACGAGGAGGCGCTCGGCTACTGCGTCGACCCCGAGGGCGTCCGCGACAAGGACGGCATCACGGCGGCGCTGCTCGTCGCCGAGCTGGCCTCGGAGCTGAAGGAGCGCGACCGCACGCTCACCGACCTGCTGGACGACCTGGCGGTCGCGCACGGCCTGCACGCCACGGACCAGCTGTCCGTGCGCGTCGAGGACCTGAGCGTCATCGCCGACGCGATGGCCGCGCTGCGCGAGAGGCCGCCGGTCAAGCTCGCCGGGCTCACCGTCGTCTCGGCGGAGGACCTGACGAAGGGCACGGAGTCGCTGCCCCCGACGGACGGTCTGCGCTACCACCTGGAGGGCGACTACAAGGCCCGTGTGATCGTCCGTCCGAGCGGCACCGAGCCCAAGCTCAAGTGCTACCTGGAGGTCGTGGTCCCGGTCGCCGACGCGAGCGAGCTGGCGACGTCCCGCGCGACAGGCACCGAGGTCCTGAACGCGATCAAGAAGGACCTGGCGGAGGCCGCCGGTCTGTGATCCGCCCGGTGCGGGCGGACCGCACCGGAACGCCCGGCCGACGCCCGGTCGCCGAAGCGCTCCGGTGCCGCGGCGCCCGCGCACCGGAGGGCCCCACGGAATCGACTCCGCACGCGCCCAGGCACCGGAGGGCCCGTACGGAAACGACTCCGCACGCGCCCGCGCGCCGGAGGGCCCGTACGGAAACGATTCCGTACGGGCCCTCCGGTCTTCCCGCCCGGGTGAATTCGCTACGGCAGACGCCCTAACGCACCCCCCGTGTCCGAGTGCCCCGCGCCAGGGTGACCCGGTGTCCCCCGTGCCCCCGGTGCTGACCCCGCGCCCCTCCGTCCCGGCCGCGCGCAGGCCCGCTCCCCGACCGCGCCCCCGGCTGCTCCGCCGGGCCGGCCCCGCCCTCCTCGGCTATCTGGCCGTACGTCTCCTGGGGCTGCTCGTCCTCGCGCGCTGGGCACATCTCAAGGGCCACGGGGTGTGGCCGACGATCGCCACCTCGTGGGACTCGGGCTGGTACCTGGGGATCGCCGACCACGGCTACGACCACGAGCTGGGCACCCGCACCAACCACAACAACCTGGCGTTCTTCCCGCTCTACCCGGCCCTGGTGAAGGCCTGCGCGGCCGTCACCCCGGGCTCCCGCGCCTCCGTGGCCCTGGTCCTCGCCGGGCTCTGCTCGCTGGCCGCCGCCCTGGGGATCTTCGCGGTGGGCGAGCGGCTGCACGGGCGCCGTACGGGCACGGTGCTCGCGGTGCTGTGGGGCGCGTCACCGGCGGCGGTGGTGCAGTGGATGGGCTACACGGAGTCGCTGTTCACGGCGCTCGCCGCGGGTGCGCTGTACGCGGTCCTGAGCGGTCGCTGGGCGTGGGCGGCGGGCCTCGCCGTGGCGGCCGGGCTGACCCGCCCGACGGGGATCGCGGTCGCGGCGGCCGTGTCGGTGACGGCCCTGCTCGCGGCGCGGCGCGGTGAGCGGCAGGCCCTCGCGGCGGCCGTCACGGCCCCGCTGGGCTGGCTCGGCTTCGTGGGCTGGGTGGGGCTGCGGCTGGGCCGCTGGGACGGCTACTTCGCGGTGCAGCGGACCTGGGAGAACGAGTGGGACGGCGGTGCGGACACCCTGCGCGTCCTGCGTGACCTGCTGGTCTACTCCCGCCACCCGCAGCTGTTCCTGGTGGCGGTCTCGGCCGTCCTGGTCCTTTCGGCGGCCCTGTACGCGTTGTCCGTGGCGGACGGCCAGCCGCTGCCGCTCCTCGTCTTCACCGGGGTGCTGCTGCTGGTCGTCCTGGGCAGCGGCGGCGTCTACTTCCCGCGCGCCCGCTTCCTCGTACCGGGCTTCCCGCTCCTGCTGCCCGTGGCGCTGGCCGTGGCCCGCGCACGTCTTCCGGCCGCGGCCGTGGTGCTGGGCGGCGCCGCCCTGTCCTCGGCGTGGCTGGGCGGCTACATGCTGCTGGTGTGGCCGGGCCCGCCGTGAGGCGGCGGGGCGGTGCCGCCGGCCTCAGCCGGTCGCCATGAGGATGACGAGCAGGACGAGGCCCGCGGCGGTCGGGGCGAGGATCTCGTAGGCCCAGCGGATCGACGGCTCGCCCTGGGCCGCCGGGCGGTCGGCGAAGCGCTCGGCGAGCTCTCGGATGTCGGCCACGGTCTGGTCGGCGGGGGCCGTGCGGGCCTTGCTGTCGGTGACGTCGGCGGTCGTCGAGGTGCGCCCGTGCGGGTCGTCCTGCGAGGCCCTGGCGGCACTGCGGGCGGCCTTCTTCCGCTGGCGCAGCGAGACGGGGACGGCCCACAGCTGGTACCTGCCGCCGGCGTGCGTGAAGGCCTCGCTGGAGTAGCTGGCCCGGACGTCGGCGACCGCGCCCCAGGGCAGCGTGATGGTACGGAAGGGGTTGCGGATGCGCAGCCGCCGGTCGTTGGCGTAGACGGCGGGGCGGATCGTGAAGGCCACGATCAACGGGATCACGAAGATCATCGAGGCGAGTGCCAGCCAGGGCGTGCGGCCCTCGCCGCGGACGATCGAGTCCACCCCGAAGACCGCGGCGAGCACGATCAGGAAGACCCCGCCCGCGATGCCCAGGGGCGACCGGAAGACACGGTCCTCCTCGGCAGGCTCGGAGGGCTGTGCGGCGGGCGGCTCGGGGGTCGTCATGCGCCCGATTCTGCCTCAGCCGCGCGCGGAGGGCCCAGGGGGCTCGGCAGGAGGGGGCCGGGCCCCGGGGCGCCGGGCCGCCGCTCAGGCCGCCGGGGCCGCCACCAGGTCCGCGTACACCACGATGTTGTCCGGGCGGTGCCCGTCCACCAGCTCGCCGCCGCAGGTGATCAGGCGGAGTTCGGGGCGCCGGGTGTCGCCGTACACCTTCTCGGTCGGGAAGGCCTTCTTGTCGACCTGTTCCAGCTCGCGCACGCGGAACACCGCGTCCGTGCCGTCGGCGCGCGTGACGGTGACGCGGTCGCCGACGTGGATGCGGCCCACGTTCCGCAGGACGGCGGGGCCGTTCGCGGTGTCGTAGTGGCCGATGAGGATCGCGGGGCCGGTCTCGCCGGGCGTGACGCCCTTGCCGTACCAGCCGATCCGGTCCGCCTGGGCGACCGAGGGGACCTGGACGCTGCCGTCCTGGTTCAGGCCGAGCTCGAGGATCGGCCCGGTGTCGACGCCGGCGGCGGGCACCCGGACCCGGACGGGTTCGGAGCGGGCCAGGGGCGCGGTCGCGAGCTGTTCGGCCGGGGCGGGCGCGGCGGTGGTCGTGACCCGCGGGGCGGGGACCGTCGGGCGCGCGGGCGCGGCCGCGGGGTCGGCGGGCGAGGCGCAGCCGGAGAGCGCGAGGACGGCGGTGGCGCCGGCCAGGGCGAGGAGGAGAGGGCGGCGGGTCATGGTCGTGCTCCGGGAAAGGGGTGCGGCGGGCCGCCGAGGAGGAGGGCGGCCCGCCGGGGGAAGTGCGGCGCTGTCAGGGGTGTGTGCCGCGGGGGGTGTGCTCGGGTCAGGCGCGGTCGGCGGCGCGGCGGCGCATGGCGGCGAAGCCGAGGCCGGCGGCGACGACAGCGGCGGCGCCCGCGGAGGAGGCGAACAGCGCGGTGTCGTTGGCCTGCTCGACGGTGCCGAGCTCCGCGCCGGCGGCGACCCCGCCCTTGGGGACGACGCTGGTCTGGCCGCCCTGGGTACCGGTCTGCGGGGCGCTCGTCGCCGGAGTCGTGGGCGTGGCGGCGGGCTTCTTCCCGCAGTCCTTCGGGAGCTTCGGGAAGTCGTTCCAGCGGTACGGCGCGGTGTCGCCGCCGTTGGTGTGCTGCCCGAAGCGCGGCGTGCGGGTGTCGGCGCGCTCGATCTTCATGCCGTTGACGGAGTCGAACGGGTGGGCACGGTCGATCGTGGACAGGGCCTTGCCCTTGCCGTCCTTGAGGACGGCCTCGGGGCCCTTCGTCAGGTCGTTGGTGAGGGTGACGGTCCAGCCGTTGCCGTAGGACGAGGCGATGACCTCGGTGACGGTGCACTCGCCGATGGTGGTGGGGCCGCTGATGATCTCGGCCGGCGGCTGGGGCTGCGGCTTGGGCTCGGCGCTGACGTGGACCGGGGCGCCCTGCCGCTCGGTGAAGGGGTCGTACGCGGCGAACGCGCCGTCCGCGCCCAGGACGACCAAGCCGGAGCCGAAGTACCAGACCGAGTTGGTGGCGTACAGGTAGCTGAAGCCGCTGCCCTTGCCCGTCACGCGGTCGATCTTCTGCAGCCCCGGGCGCCCGTCCTTCGGGTTCTTGCCGAGCTCCAGGAGGGTGCCGTCGGCCAGCTGGTAGACGCCGGGCTTGGCCCCGGTGACGCGGTATCCGCGCCAGTGGTACATCTCGCCTTCGTTGGTGAGAACGAAGTAGCTGCCGGCGTCGTCGAGGGCCGCCGGACGGTTGGCGGTCTCCAGCGTGCCGATGCCGGAGTCCTTGCCGAAGATCTCGGCGCGGTAGGCCGCGGCACCGAGCTTGTACACCTTCGCGTAGGTGCCGTCGGGGAAGTTGCGCTGAACGAAGTCGCCCGTGGTCGTGCCCTCCGCGGTGGCAGCGGGGCCGTCCGCCGCGAAGGCGGATCCGGCGGCGACGGCCGGGGTGATCGCGAGGCCCGCGAGGAGGGCGGTGGCGACGGCGGTGCGAAGGGCGGTGCGCATAACGACTCCTGAAGACAGTCAAGGTGGATGGGAGAGCCGCATGCCGCTGACATCTCGTTCGGTTGGGGCCGGTGAGTTCTGGCTGGCTGCAGGAGAAACGTTATTGATCTTGGGTTCTGGACTTGTCCGCTCCATGTCACAGGCATGTGACAGGACTCACCCGCCCCACCTCTCCCCCGCACCCACCTGCGCTTTCGCACGCTCGGACGAGCGGCCCCCTGTACACGCCGCTACGCGCGTAGATATGCTCGACTGGTGACCATGCCCACCACTGCAAACGCAGCAACTACTTTCGCCGACGTGACCGCGTCCGACAGCACGCTGCGCCGCTTCCTCCACGGGCTGCCCGGCGTCGACGCCGTCGGCCTGGAGGCGCGCGCCGCGTCCCTCGGTACACGATCGATCAAGACCACGGCCAAGGCCTATGCCATCGACCTGGCCATCTCGATGATCGACCTGACGACGCTCGAAGGCGCGGACACCCCGGGCAAGGTCCGGGCGCTCGCCGCCAAGGCCGTCAACCCCGATCCCACCGACCGCACGACCCCGACGACCGCCGCCGTCTGCGTCTACCCCGACATGGTGGCCACCGCCAAGGCCGCCCTGAAGGGCTCCGACGTCAAGGTCGCCTCCGTCGCCACCGCCTTCCCCGCCGGGCGCGCCGCCCTGCCGGTGAAGATCGCCGACACGGCCGACGCCATCGCCGCCGGCGCCGACGAGATCGACATGGTCATCGACCGTGGCGCCTTCCTCGCCGGCCGCTACCTGGAGGTGTACGAGCAGATCGCCGCCATCAAGGCCGAGTGCGGCGACCGCGCCCGGCTGAAGGTGATCTTCGAGACGGGCGAGCTGTCCACGTACGACAACATCCGCCGCGCCTCCTGGCTCGGGATGATGGCCGGCGCGGACTTCATCAAGACCTCGACCGGCAAGGTCGCGGTCAACGCCACCCCCGCCAACACGCTCCTGATGCTGGAGGCCGTGCGCGACTTCCGCGCCCAGACCGGCGTGCAGATCGGTGTGAAGCCGGCCGGCGGCATCCGCAACACGAAGGAAGCCATCAAGTTCCTGGTCCTGGTCAACGAGACCGCCGGCGCGGACTGGCTGGACAACCACTGGTTCCGGTTCGGTGCCTCCAGCCTGCTCAACGACCTGCTGATGCAGCGTCAGAAGCTGGCGACCGGCCACTACTCCGGCCCCGATTACGTGACGGTGGACTGATCAACATGGCATCTGTATTCGAGTACGCACCGGCGCCCGAGTCCCGGTCCGTCGTCGACATCGCCCCCTCCTACGGCCTGTTCATCGACGGCGAGTTCGTCGAGGCCGCGGACGGCAAGGTCTTCAAGACCGTCTCCCCCTCCACCGAGGAAGTCCTCTCCGAGATCGCCCAGGCGGGCACCGAGGACGTGGACCGCGCGGTGAAGGCGGCCCGGAAGGCGTTCGAGAAGTGGTCGGCGCTGCCCGGCTCCGAGCGCGCCAAGTACCTGTTCCGGATCGCCCGGATCATCCAGGAGCGCAGCCGCGAGCTGGCCGTCCTGGAGACCCTGGACAACGGCAAGCCGATCAAGGAGACCCGCGACGCGGACCTCCCCCTGGTCGCCGCCCACTTCTTCTACTACGCGGGCTGGGCCGACAAGCTCGACCACGCGGGGTACGGCGCGAACCCGCGCCCGCTGGGCGTGGCCGGCCAGGTGATCCCCTGGAACTTCCCGCTTCTGATGCTGGCGTGGAAGATCGCCCCGGCGCTCGCGACCGGCAACACGGTCGTCCTGAAGCCGGCCGAGACCACACCGCTCTCCGCCCTGTTCTTCGCGGACATCTGCCGCCAGGCGGGTCTGCCCAGGGGCGTCGTCAACATCCTCCCCGGCTACGGCGCCACGGGCGCGGCCCTCGTCGAGCACCCGGACGTCAACAAGGTCGCCTTCACCGGCTCGACCGCGGTCGGCCGCGCCATCGCCAAGTCCGTGGCCGGCACGGACAAGAAGCTCACCCTGGAGCTGGGCGGCAAGGGCGCCAACATCGTCTTCGACGACGCGCCGATCGACCAGGCCGTCGAGGGCATCGTCAACGGCATCTTCTTCAACCAGGGCCAGGTCTGCTGCGCGGGCTCCCGCCTGCTGGTGCAGGAGTCGGTCCACGACGAGCTGCTCGACTCGCTCAAGCGCCGCCTGAGCACCCTGCGCCTGGGCGACCCGCTCGACAAGAACACCGACATCGGCGCCATCAACTCCGAGGAGCAGCTGGCCCGGATCACCTCGCTCGTCGAGCAGGGTGAGGCGGAGGGCGCCGAGCGCTGGTCGGCCGCCTGCGAGATCCCGACCGCCGGCTACTGGTTCGCCCCGACGCTCTTCACGAACGTCACCCAGGCGCACACCGTCGCCCGCGACGAGATCTTCGGCCCGGTCCTGTCGGTGCTGACCTTCCGTACGCCGGACGAGGCCGTCGCCAAGGCCAACAACAGCCAGTACGGCCTGTCGGCGGGCATCTGGACGGAGAAGGGCTCCCGCATCCTCGCGGTCGCCAACAAGCTCCGGGCCGGCGTCGTGTGGGCCAACACGTTCAACAAGTTCGACCCGACCTCGCCCTTCGGCGGCTACAAGGAGTCGGGCTTCGGCCGCGAGGGCGGCCGTCACGGTCTGGAGGCCTACCTCGATGTCTGAGAAGTCAGAGCAGCGTCTGAGCGTCCAGAAGACATACAAGCTGTACATCGGGGGAAAGTTCCCCCGCTCCGAGAGCGGCCGGGTGTACGAGGTGACGACGAAGGCATCGGCCGCTGACGCGGCGGGCAAGGGCAAGTGGCTGGCCAACGCTCCGCTGTCCTCCCGCAAGGACGCGCGGGACGCGGTCGTCGCGGCGCGCAAGGCCTTCGGCGGCTGGGCGGGCGCGACCGCGTACAACCGCGGCCAGGTCCTCTACCGCGTCGCCGAGATGCTGGAGGGTCGCCGGGACCAGTTCGTCCGCGAGGTCGGCGAGGCCGAGGGCCTGTCGAAGTCGAAGGCGGCGGTGGTCGTGGACGCGGCGATCGACCGCTGGGTCTGGTACGCGGGCTGGACCGACAAGATCGCCCAGGTCGTCGGCGGTGCCAACCCTGTCGCCGGCCCGTACTTCAACCTGTCGACCCCGGAGCCCACGGGTGTCGTCACGGTCGTGGCCCCGCAGGACTCGTCCTTCCTGGGCCTGGTCTCGGTGATCGCCCCGGTCATCGCGACCGGCAACACCGCCGTCGTCATCGCGAGCGAGAAGTCCCCCCTCCCGGCCCTCTCGCTCGGCGAGGTGCTCGCCACCTCCGACCTGCCCGGTGGCGTGGTCAACATCCTGTCCGGCAAGGCCGCCGAGATGGGCCCGCACCTGGCGGCCCACCTCGACGTCAACGCGATCGACCTGACGGGCGCGGACGCCGAACTGGCCCGCGACCTGGAGATCGCCGCGGCGGACAACCTGAAGCGCGTCCTGCGCCCGCGCACGGAGGACTTCACCGAGTCCCCGGGCACGGACCGCATGACCGCGTTCCTGGAGACGAAGACCGTCTGGCACCCGACGGGTTCGCTGGGCGCGAGCGGCTCCTCGTACTGAGGCGCCCCAGCGGTAGGCCCCCGGCGTCCGTCCGGCCGGGGGCCTACCGTCATGCCCCGCGGGAACCGGCTACGGCAGCAGCCCCTGCGCCAGCGGCCCCGCCACCGGCAGGTCGGCCAGCGCGCCGCCCTTGGTGACGTGGTCGGTCACCAGGTTCGTGCCGACCGGCTTGAAGTCGGCGACCTGCGTGCCGAGTCCGTTGTCGAGCGGGTCCACGCCGGTGTTGGCCAGCGGGTCGATCTGGAGCTGCGTCAGCGGCGCGACGCCGTGGCCGACGCCCTCCAGGGCGGCGGCGCCGTCCACCTGGGTCAGCGAGTCGGCCGGCAGCGGCACCCCCACCCCGTCGGCGGCCTGCGCCGCGGCGCCCGCGCCGAGCAGGGCGGCGCCGGCCGCCGTGACGGTGAGCCCCGCCTTCAGCAGGGTGCTGCGACGGGGGGTCCGGGACTGTGCGTGACGCGCCATGGAGATCCTTCCAACGGCTTCGGGGGGTGATCGGGCGCCCACAGACGGTAGCGGAGGTGTGATGCTCGATACCAACGGGTCACCTCGGGGATCCCCTTTACGGGGGAATGGTTCACACTGGTGTCCCGTGAGTTCCCAACCGATCCCGACCCGGGTCGTCCTGCTCGCGGGCCCTTCCGGCTCCGGCAAGTCGTCCCTCGCCGCCCGCACCGGTCTGCCGGTCCTGCGCCTCGACGACTTCTACAAGGAGGCCGACGACCCGTCCCTGCCCACCGTCGAGGGCAGCTCGGACATCGACTGGGACTCCCCGCTCTCCTGGGACGCGGACGCCGCCGTCGCCGCCGTCGTCGAGCTGTGCCGCACGGGACGGACCCACGTGCCCGTGTACGACATCGCCACCAGCGCGCGGGTGGGCCGCGAGGCGCTCGACATCGAGCGGACCCCGCTGTTCGTCGCGGAGGGCATCTTCGCCGCCGACATCGTGGAGCGCTGCCGTGAGCTCGGCGTCCTCGCCGACGCGCTGTGCCTGCGCGGCCGTCCCTCGACGACCTTCCGCCGCCGGCTGCTGCGTGACCTCAAGGAGGGCCGCAAGTCGGTGCCGTTCCTGCTGCGCCGCGGCTGGCGCCTGATGCGGGCCGAGCGGTCGATCGTCGCCCGCCAGACCGCCCTGGGCGCCCATCCCTGCGCCAGGGACGAGGCCCTGGGCCGCCTCGCCGCCGCGGCGGCCGGCCGCCGCCGCACGCCGGCGACCCGCTGACGCACGGACCCGGCGCCCGGCCGTGCCCTGGTGGCCGACCGCCCCGGGCGCCGGCCTCGACCCGACCCCGGACACGCCGAGGGCCGGACAGGATCCCCGATCCTGCCCGGCCCTCGCCGGTGTTCCCCCGTACCCCCGTACGGCCCCCGTGTTTCCCCCGTGGGGCCCCGTGTCCCCCGTGGGACCCCCCGTGTTCCCCCCTCGCCTTCAGGCCACCAGCTCGCCGAAGGACTCCTCCTCGTCACGGCCGAAGCTCAGCACCTCGTCCTCGCGCAGTCGCCGCAGCGAGCGCCAGATGCTCGACTTCACCGTGCCGACACTGATGTCCAGGATCTCCGCGATCTCCGGGTCGGTCCGGCCCTCGTAGTAGCGCAGGACCAGCATCGTGCGCTGGAGCTCGGGCAGACGGGCCAGCGCCTGCCAGAGGACCGCGCGCAGTTCGGTGCCGCGCATCGCGTCCGTCTCGCCCACCGTCTCCGGGAGCTCCTCGGTCGGGTACTCGTTGAGCTTGCGCCGCCGCCAGGCGCTGATGTGCAGGTTCGTCATCGTGCGGCGCAGGTAGCCGCCGACCGCGGCCTTGTCGCTGATCCGGTCCCAGGCGCGGTACGTGGAGAACAGCGCGCTCTGGAGCAGGTCCTCGGCCTCGAAACGGTCACCGGTCAGGTGGTAGGCGGTGGCGTACAGGGAGGCCCGGCGCTCCTGGACGTAGGCCGTGAACTCGGCCTCCGAGCAGGAACGCTCCCCCGTGACCTCCCCGTACGCCGCTCCCCCGTCAGCCACGGCGACCATGTACGGCGCCTTGTGCTGACGCCCGACGCTGCGAACGCACCCCCGCCCGTTCACCGCGCCGGACTTCTCGGTGCTCCGCGTGACGTCGTGGAGGCGCGTGACAACTGCGCTTGAGGTGGTGCTGTGCAGTGCGTTCATCTCGCGCCCCCCGTCGGTTGGAGTCCGTAGGTCCTTGATGTCGAAAAGCCTGCCCGGCCGACTTCATCGCGGTGTCCGCCGACTGTCACAGCCGTGTCACAGGCGGGGGGTCGGTCGGGTCGGGAAGGGAGGACCGGCCGGACGGTCGAACTCGGACGGCCGCATGCGACAGAATGAGGCCGTGCCTTTCCTGTTGCTGATCGAGGACGACGACGCCATCCGCACGGCCCTCGAACTCTCGCTGTCCCGCCAGGGCCACCGTGTGGCCACCGCGGCGACGGGAGAGGACGGTCTGAAGCTGCTGAAGGAACAGCGGCCCGACCTGGTCGTGCTGGACGTGATGCTGCCCGGCATCGACGGTTTCGAGGTGTGCCGCCGCATCCGGCGCACGGACCAGTTGCCGATCATCCTGCTCACGGCCCGCAGCGACGACATCGACGTGGTCGTGGGCCTGGAGTCCGGTGCCGACGACTACGTGGTGAAGCCGGTGCAGGGCCGGGTGCTCGACGCCCGGATCCGTGCCGTGCTGCGGCGCGGCGAGCGGGAGTCCACCGACTCCGCCACCTTCGGCTCGCTGGTGATCGACCGCTCGGCGATGACCGTGACGAAGAACGGCGAGGACCTGCAGCTCACGCCGACCGAGCTGCGGCTGCTCCTGGAGCTGAGCCGGCGGCCCGGACAGGCCCTGTCGCGCCAGCAGTTGCTGCGGCTCGTGTGGGAGCACGACTACCTGGGCGACTCGCGGCTCGTCGACGCCTGCGTGCAGCGGCTGCGCGCCAAGGTGGAGGACGTGCCGTCCTCGCCGACCCTGATCCGTACCGTACGAGGTGTGGGCTACCGGCTGGACGTCCCTGCGTGAGCAAAGGGATCATCTCGGTGCTCAGGTTCACCAGCCTGCGCCTCCGGCTCGTCGTCGTCTTCGCCCTGGTCGCGCTCACCGCGGCCGTGTCGGCCTCCGGCATCGCGTACTGGCTCAACCGCGAGGCCGTGCTCAAGCGCACCCAGGACAGCGCCCTCAACGACTTCCGCCAGGAGATGCAGAACCGGGCGGCGTCCCTGCCGCTGCGGCCCACCGAGGACGAGCTGCGGCGCACCGCCGAGCAGATGGCGAGCGGCAGCGCCGGCTACAGCGTGCTGCTGATCGGTGAGCGGGACGCGGGCAAGCCGATCGTGGGCGCCTCGGATCCTGACAGGTTCACGCTCACGGACGTGCCGCGGTCGCTGCAGACGGCGGTGGAGACGAAGCGGCCGGTCTCGGAGGCCAACGCCTACCCGTACCACCTGTTCTGGCAGCGGACCCAGCGTGGCTCGACGCCGTACCTGGTCGGCGGGACGAAGATCGACGGCGGCGGGCCGACCGGCTACATGTTCAAGTCGCTCGCCGCGGAGAAGGCCGACCTGAACTCGCTGGCCTGGTCCCTCGGCATCGCCACCGGCCTCGCCGTGATCGGCTCGGTACTGCTCGCCCAGGTCGCGGCGACGACCGTGCTGCGTCCCGTGCACCGGCTCGGGGAGGCCGCCCGGCAGCTCGGCGAGGGCAAGCTGGACACCCGCCTGCGGGTCTCCGGCAACGACGAACTGGCCGACCTCTCCCGTACGTTCAACAGCGCGGCGGAGTCGCTCCAGAAGAAGGTCGCGGACATGAGCGCGCGGGAGGAGGCGAGCGCCCGCTTCGTCGCCGACATGTCGCACGAGCTGCGCACGCCGCTGACCGCGCTGACCGCCGTGACGGAGGTCCTGGAGGACGAGCAGGACACGCTCGACCCGATGATCGCGCCGGCCGTCGCGCTGGTCGTCAGCGAGACGCGGCGCCTCAACGACCTGGTGGAGAACCTGATGGAGGTGACCCGCTTCGACGCGGGCACCGCCCGGCTGGTCCTCGACGACGTCGACATCGCCGACCAGATCACCGCCTGCATCGACGCGCGGGCCTGGCTCGACGCGGTGGACCTGGACGCCGAGCGCGGCGTCGTGTCCCGGCTCGACCCGCGCCGCCTCGACGTGATCCTCGCCAATCTGATCGGCAACGCCCTCAAGCACGGCGGCTCGCCGGTGCGGGTGTCGGTGCGGACCGAGCGGACCGAGGACGAGAAGACCGGCGAGACCGCGGAGGAGCTGGTGATCGCGGTGCGGGACCACGGCCCCGGCATCCCCGTCGAGGTCCTGCCGCACGTCTTCGACCGCTTCTACAAGGCGAGCGCCTCCCGGCCGCGGTCGGACGGCAGCGGTCTGGGTCTGTCGATCGCCATGGAGAACGCCCTGATCCACGGCGGTTCGATCACGGCCGCCAACTCGACGGACGACGAGGGCCGGGTGGACGGCGCGGTGTTCGTGCTGCGACTGCCCCGGGACGCTTCGGGGATCGCGCGGGAACTGCAGACCCGCAGCAGCCAGGGCGAGGTGGAGGAGAGTTGAGACGTCGGCGTACGGGTGCCCTGCTCGCCCTGGGCGCGACCCTGGCCGCCGGACTGGTCACCGGCTGCGGCATCAGGACGACCTCGGTGCCGGTGGACGCGGGCGCGGCGCCCTCGCGGGTGCCGTGCAGCGTCACGGGCGCCGCGGACGAGCCCGCGGCGCAGGGAGTGCCGCTGCGGGTGTACCTGCTGTGCGGGGCCCAACTGGAGGCGGTGGACCGCCGGTCGCCGCTGCCGGAGGAGAAGGTCTCGGGCGATCCGGTCCGCACCGCCTCGGCGCTGCTCGCCCAGCTGGAGAGCGAGCCGTCGGACGAGGAGCGCCAGGCCGGTTTCACCACCGCGGTGAAGGGCCCGCTCGTGGTGAAGGCCGGCCACAAGGACGACCCGGCGGGCACGCTGCGGCTCAGCCGCCAGCCGGAGGACCTGCCTCCGACCGCGCTCGCGCAGATCGTGTGCACGTTCGCGGAGAGCGCGGCGGGCGCCTCCGGCACCGGCGGCGACTCGGTGGTCCTGGGCGGCCCCGGCACGTACGCGCCGCGGCGCTACAGCTGCCCGCGGGAGCTGAAGGAGCGTCCGGAGTCGGCGGTCCCGTCGACACCGGCCACGGCGTCCTGACCACCCCGTAAACCTTCCGCAGGGCCGGTCGTGAAGCCCGTGGGGCGCGCGGCGGAACCGATTCCGCCGGACATCGCGTCTTGGGGGGCGTGCAGCGTCAAGGTTCGGGCGGTTCGGGCAGTTCCGGCGACAGTGTCGCCGTGGTCGTACGCGTGGCGGGGTTCGTCCTCCTCCTCGCCCATCTGCTGCTCGTGGCCTGGGTGACGCTCCGCCCACGCGACGTGGCCTGGGTGACCGCGCCCAACCTGACCCCGCTGGCCGGGATCAGGGGCGACCTGGCGCTCGGCCCGGCCGAGGCCGTCCGGCGGATCGGCGGCGGGCTGCTCCTCCTGGCCCCGCTCGGGGTGCTGCTCCCGATGTCCGACGGCCGGCTCACCGTCTCGCCGTGGGCGTCCCTGACCCGGACGACGGCGGCGGGCGCGCTGGTGTCGCTGGCGGTCGAACTGCTGCAGACGGCCGTGCCCGGACAGGTCGTGGACGTGGACTCGCTCCTGCTGAACACGGTGGGCGTGGCGCTGGCGCACGTCCTGGTCGTCCCGGCCGCACGGGCACGGCTGCGCCGCGCCGGTGCGGCGGGCGCCTCCCGCGGGCCGGCTTCCGGGCCCTCGCGGGGGTCGGGTCCCTCACACGGCTCCGCGGCCGGCGCCTCCCTCGGGTCCTCCTCCGGCAGGAGGAGGAGGGAGCGGGGCTCTCAGGGGGCGACCCCGACGATTCCCAGGGTCGGGATCGCCCCGTAGACCGACGTTTTGTCCGGCACCGCGGGCCAGGATGGAGGCAGATCGGGGGCCGGACGGACGGCCCCCGCGAGACTCCGAAGGAGCCCACCATGGCCGCACTGACCCGCCCTCGTGACGGACGCGTGATCGGCGGAGTGTGCGCGGCGCTGGCCCGGCGCTTCGGCATCTCCGCCTGGACGATGCGCGTGATCTTCCTGGCCTCGTGCCTGCTGCCCGGCCCGCAGTTCCTGCTCTACCTGGCGCTGTGGGTGCTGCTGCCGGCGGAGAAGTCGCCGAGCCCGGCCTGGTAGCCGACGCGCGTACCCGGTACGTCCGCACACAAGCCCGAGGGCGCCCCTCCCGGTCATGGGAGGGGCGCCCTCGGGCGTGTTGTGCGCGGGGCGCCTCAGAGCGGCAGGCCGCCGCCCAGGCCGCCGCCGAGCACGGAGCCCACCGGCAGGCCGCCGAGGAGGCCGCCGGCCGCGCCGAGCGGGGTGGCCGCGAGGCCGCTCTGCGCGCCTTCGAGCGGCAGGTCCTGGGCCTGCTTCTGCAGCTCGCCCGGGAGGTTGTCGGCCTGCTCGACCGCACCCGGCAGGGCGTTCACACCCTGCTCGACACCGGAGCCGAGGGCGGTCTCGCCGCCACCGAGGGCCTCGGCCGCACCGTCGGGGAGCTCGGTGACGCCGTCGCCCAGCGGCGCGACGCTGGTGACCAGACCCAGCGCGTCGGTGCCGACCGGCAGCGAGGCCGGGGCGGCGGCGGCCGTTCCGGCGGCGGCAGCGGCGAAAGCGGCACCGAGCGCGGCGACACCGAGCGTCTTGGCGGCAGACTGCTTCATCAGAAAATCTTCCTCGGGAATCTCGGGTGCGTCTCGGGGCACGGGAGGGCCCTGAGAACATGGGGAATTCGGGGAATGCAGAGTGGCTACGCAAACTAACCAGCAAAGTTGCGCACCGCAAACACCGAAATGCGGCCGGGCGCGCCACGCCCGGCCGCCGCGCTGCCCGCCCCCGAGGCGGCCGGTCAGCCCGCCTGAGGAGAAGAGTCGCTGGTGGTGGCCGTCTGCTGGAACAGCCATTCGGACTTCAGCTCGGCATACCCCGGCTTGATCACGTCATTGATCATCGCCAGTCGTTCATCGAAAGGAATGAACGCTGATTTCATCGCATTGACCGTGAACCACTGCATGTCGTCGAGCGTGTAGTCGAATGCCTCGACCAGGAATTCGAATTCGCGGCTCATGCTGGTGCCGCTCATCAGGCGGTTGTCGGTGTTGACCGTGGCACGGAAGTGCAGCTTGCGGAGCAGCCCGATGGGGTGCTCCGCGTAGGAGGCCGCGGCGCCGGTCTGCAGGTTCGAGGTGGGGCACATCTCCAGCGGGATGCGCTTGTCCCGGACGTACGCGGCGAGCCGGCCGAGGGCCACCGAGCCGTCGTCGGCGACCTCGATGTCGTCGATGATCCGCACGCCGTGACCGAGCCGGTCGGCGCCGCACCACTGGAGGGCCTGCCAGATCGACGGCAGACCGAAGGCCTCTCCGGCGTGGATGGTGAAGTGGTTGTTCTCCCGCTTGAGGTACTCGAAGGCGTCGAGGTGACGGGTGGGCGGGAAGCCGGCCTCGGCGCCCGCGATGTCGAAGCCGACGACACCGGAGTCGCGGTAACGGTTGGCGAGTTCGGCGATCTCCAGCGCGCGGGCGGCGTGCCGCATCGCGGTGAGCAGCGCGCCCACCCGGATGCGGTGCCCGTTGGCCCGGGCCTGCCGCTCGCCCTCGCGGAAGCCCTCGTTGACGGCCTCGACGACCTCTTCGAGGGTGAGACCGGCCTCCAGGTGCTGCTCGGGGGCGTAGCGGACCTCGGCGTAGACGACGCCGTCCTCGGCGAGGTCGACCGCGCACTCGGCGGCGACGCGGACGAGGGCCTCGCGGGTCTGCATGACGGCGCAGGTGTGCGCGAAGGTCTCCAGGTAGCGCTCCAGGGAGCCGGAGTCGGCGGCCTCGCGGAACCAGATGCCGAGCTTGTCGGGCTCGGTCTCGGGGAGGCTCTCGTAGCCCTGGGTCCGGGCGAGTTCGATGATCGTGCCGGGGCGCAGACCGCCGTCGAGGTGGTCGTGCAGCAGGACCTTCGGGGCGCGACGGATCTGGTCCGCCGAGGGGGTGCTGGGGATCTGGCTCGTCATTTCCGCACTCTAGCGCCTACGCGCGTAGAGCGCGCCCCGTCGCGCCGGATCGGCCAGCCGGAATTTCCGGTGCGGCCACCGGCCGCGCGCACCTAGCCTGCCGGTATGACCACACCATCGGACGCGTCCGACGCCGACCCCGAACTGCGCCGGATCCAGGCCTTCCTGATCGCGTTCACCCGCCGGCAGGCCGAGCGGACCGTCGAATTCCCCGGCTGCTTCGCCGCGCTCGACGACACCTTCGCACTGTCCCACGGCAACAACAACGTCCTGGTCGACGGCGCGCCCGACCCCGAGACCCTGCCCGCCGTGGTCGAAGAGGCCATGTCCCATCTGGCGCACCGCAGCGTCTACGTCCCGGACACGGCCGTCGCGGAAGCCTGCTCCGGTCCCCTCGCCCGGGCCGGCTACACCCGCACCGCCGTCCTCGTCATGCGCCACACCGGCCCGGTCCCGGAGCTCGGCGGCGCCCGCGAGGTGGACCTGCCGGCCCTGCGCGGCCCCGTGGCCGAGAGCTGGAAGCGTTTCCTGCCGGACGCCGACGCCGACACGGTCCACGCGCTGGTGGAACGCCGCGCGGCCCGCCGCCGCGGCGCCGACGACGTCCGCTTCCTGGCCTCCCACGACGAGTACGGCGAGGTCGCCTCCTGGGCGGACCTCTACATGGACCCGGCCTCGGGTGTCGCCCAGATCGAGGACCTCGTCACGGCCGGGACCCACCTCGGCCAGGGCCACGCCGGAGTCGTCCTGGACACCGCCGTCCGTCTGGCCGCGACCGCCGGCTGCACCACGACCTTCCTCACCGCCATGGCCGACGACTGGCCACGGCACTGGTACGCGCGGAAGGGCTTTGTCACGGTCGGCGAGATGCACTGCTTCGAACGGGCATAGGAGAGGCGGGCGTTCGCCCGGCCGACGATACGTAACAGAGACCGCGCGTACGGGTGGTGTACACCTCCGCTTCTGAGACTGTTCTGTCATGGCGCACTACGCACTTGTGGGACCGAGCGACTCCCGGAGACCCCGGCTCGGGCGGCCCGTCGGAGCCACGAACCCGGTGACCGAGGCGGGCGGGGTGGTCCTGCTGCTTCCGGACGGCGAGCCCGCGTCGGGGCGGCGGGCCTCGGTCCGGGCGCACGCGACGGTGCTGCCGCTGGGACGGCAGTTGGTGCGGGCCGGCCGGTCGGACGGGCTCGTCGCGCACGTCGTCCGCTACCGGGGGCGCGGATGGAACGGCACGGACGCGCAGTTGGCGGCGGACGCCTCCTGGGCGGTGGCCGAGGCGGTGCGGCGGTACGGGGACGTGCCGGTGTGCCTCGCCGGGCGCGGCATGGGCGCCCGGGCGGCACTGCGCGCCGGGGGGCACACGGCGGTGGCCGCGGTGCTGGCGGTCGCCCCGTGGCTGCCGGAGGACGACCGGGCGGCCGAGCCGGAGCCCGTGCGGCAACTGGTGGGCCGGAGGGTGCTGATCGTGCACGGCACGAACGACGCCCGGACCGACCCCGAGCTGTCCTACCGCTACGCCGAGCGGGCCAAGAAGTCGAACCGGGACACCTGCCGCTTCGAGGTGCACGCGGACGGGCACGCACTGCGCCAGTACCACGACGAAGTCCACGCCCTGGCAGCCGACTTCGCGCTCTGGGCGCTGTTCGGGCACGCGCCGAGCCGGCCGCTCGCGGACGCGATGGCCGCGCCGCCGCCGTTGGGACTGCGGATGCCGCTGGCGGCGGGTTTCGGGCGCTCGCTCCGGTAGTCACTCGGGCAGCAGGCTGCCCCGCTTGCTCAGCAGGAACTTCTTGAAGGCCGCGACGGGCGGGGTGTCCGGGTGCCCGTCGAGCCAGGCCACGCCGATCTCGCGGACCGCGCGCGGCGAGGTCACGCCCAGTTCGACGACGCCGGGGCGGGCGACGGCCGGCGGCGGGAGGAGGGCGACGCCGAGGCCCGCGGCGACCAGTCCGCGCAGGGTCTCGGCCTCCTCGCCCTCGAAGGCGACCCGCGGTGTGAAGCCCGCCTGGGCGCACAGGTCGTCGGTGATGCGGCGGAGTCCGTAGCCGGGTTCCAGCGTCACGAAGGTCTCGTCGGCGGCCTCGGCCAGGCGGATGCGCTTGCGGGAGGCGAGGCGGTGGTCGTCGGGGACGACGAGCCGCAGCCGCTGTTCGTCCAGGCGGCGGGCGACCAGGTCGGGGGCGTCCGGCACGGGCGAGGTGAGGCACAGGTCGAGGTCGCCGGCCCGGAGCCGTTCGATCATCGCCTCGCCGTAGTTCTGCACCAGGGTGAAGCGGACCTTGGGGTGGTCGACCCGGAAGGCGCGGATGAGCCCGGGCACGGTCTCGGAGCCCATGGTGTGCAGGAAGCCGAAGGCGACCCGGCCGGCCGTGGGGTCGGCGTCGGCCCGTACGGAGTCGGCGGCCCGCTCGACCTCGGTGAGCGCGCGTTCGGCGGAGGAGAGGAAGCGGCGGCCGGCGGGGGTGAGGGAGACCGTGCGGCCGCGGCGGGCGAACAGGGCGACGCCGAGGTCCTCTTCGAGCCGGACCACGGCCCGGGAGAGGGTCGACTGCGGCACGCCCATCTCGGCGGCGGCGCGGGTCACGTGCTCGTGCCGGGCGACGGCGGCGAAGTACGCGAGCCGGGGCGCCAGCAGCAGTCCCATGTCTTCTTCGTTACTGTTCGGTGACAGGCGAGGCTGTGACCTGTACTCATGCAGCATGGGAACGATTACAGCAGTTCCGTGCATTGGACGCATGAAGCGGGGCGTCCTACGTTCGAGACATGCCTGACGCCAGTACCAAGGCGGCCGCCACCAGCACGGTCGCCGAATCCAGCCCCGCCGAGTCCCGTCTCGCCCCCGGCGCCCCCGGCTACCGCCGGATGAGCCTCGCGCTGTTCGCCGCCGGAGTGGCCACCTTCGCCCTCCTCTACTCCACGCAGGCGCTCCTCCCCGCCGTCTCGGCCGCGTTCGGCGCCACCGCGTCGGCCGCCTCCTGGACGGTGTCCGCCGCGACCGGCGCGCTCGCCCTGTGCGTCCTGCCCCTCAGTGCGCTGTCCGAGCGCTTCGGGCGCCGCTCGATGATGACGGTGTCGCTCGCGGTCGCCGTCGCCGTCGGCCTCCTCGTGCCGCTGGCCCCGAACCTGGAGAGCCTGGTCGCGCTGCGCGCGCTGCAGGGCGCCGCCCTCGCCGGCGTGCCGGCCTCGGCGATGGCGTTCCTGGCCGAGGAGGTGCGGCCGAGGGCGCTGGTCGCGGCGATCGGCCTGTTCGTCGCGGGCAACTCCATCGGCGGCATGAGCGGCCGGATCGTCACCGGCTGGGTGGCCCAGCTGTGGGGCTGGCGGGCCGGTCTGGCGGCCGTCGGCCTGATGGCCGCGGTGTGCGCGCTCGCCTTCCGGGCGCTGCTGCCGAAGGCGCGGCACTTCACCCCCGGCCCGCTCGCCCCGAGGGCGCTGGCGAGGAGCGTCCGCGGGCACCTCGCGGATCCGCTGCTGCTGCGTCTGTACGCGATCGGCGCGCTGTTCATGACGGTGTTCGGCGCCGTGTACACGGTGATCGGCTACCGCCTGGTCGAGGCGCCGTTCTCGCTGCCGCAGGGCGTGGTCGGCTCGATCTTCCTCGTCTACCTGGTCGGTACGGTCTCCTCGGCCGCGGCCGGCAAGCTGGTCGGCCGGATGGGCCGGCGCGGGGCGCTCTACCTCGCGGTCTCCACGACGACGGCCGGCCTGCTGCTCTCGCTCGCCGACGCGCTGCCCGCGGTGCTCGCGGGGCTGGTCCTGATCACGGCCGGCTTCTTCGCGGGACACGCGGTCGCCTCGTCCTCGGTGAGCCGTACGGCCAGGACGGGCCGCGCGCAGGCCTCGGCGCTCTACCAGTCCGCGTACTACCTGGGCAGCAGCGCGGGCGGCACGCTCGGCGCGGTGGCCTTCCACGCGGGCGGCTGGGCCGGGACGGTCCTGCTCGGTCTGGTCGCGGTACTCGGGGTCGTGTCGATCACGCTCTACGGGACGCGCAGCGCGCGGGCGGAGGCCCGACGTCACGGACTGGCCACGGTGGCCTGAGGCACTGCAACTGTTCGACTCCCCCGAGCGTCAAACGGGTCAGGACTCTAGGGGGAGTTGACGATCATGAACGGAATACGCAGACGCGCGGGCATCGGGCTCGCGGTCACGTCTCTGGTGGTACCCATGACGGTGGCGCTCGCCGCCACGCCGGCACAGGCCGCGTCGTGCAACGTCACGACCGGCCCGTACCAGAAGCAGGTGGAGAAGTTCCTCGGCCGGCCGGTCGACGGCAAGCAGTCCCTCGCCGACTGCAAGGCCATCCAGGCCTTCCAGGCCAAGCACGGGATCACCCCGACCCAGGGGTACGCCGGGACGATCACCTGGCGGACGATGTCCACGATGCTCGCGCAGCGCGCGGCCGGGACCAATCCCAACAAGGACCGCAAGTGTCCGACCAACAAGGGCCGGATCGCCTGTGTCGACCTGACCCGCCAGCTCAGCTGGATCCAGGACGGCTCCAAGCTGAAGTACGGCCCGGTGCCGGTGCGCACGGGCCGGGACGGCTCCGAGACGCGGACCGGCGCGAAGAAGATCTACTGGCGCAACATCAACCACTGGTCGACGCTTTACCACGTGTCGATGCCGTACGCGCAGTTCTTCGACGGCGGCCAGGCCTTCCACTCGGTCACCAAGTCGATGTGGAACCCGCCGGGTTCGGCCGGCTGCGTCAACATGACGCAGAAGGACGCCAAGGCGTACTGGAGCCTGCTCCGCAACGGTGACGACGTGTTCGTGTACGGGCGCAAGCCGGGCACCTGACGGGAACCGGCCCCGGTTGTCAGTGGCCTGCGGTAGCTTCCCCTCATCGGCGTCGAACGGGCGCCGGTGAGGGGCGAGCGGGGTGGACCGGTGGCTGCGCAGATGACCGAGGACCTGGAGAAGTACCGCACGGAGCTGACCGGTTACTGCTACCGGATGCTGGGCTCCGCCTTCGAGGCGGAGGACGCCGTGCAGGACACGATGGTCCGCGCCTGGCGCTCGCTCGACTCCTTCGAGGGCCGCTCCTCCCTCCGCTCGTGGCTGTACCGGATCGCCACGAACGTGTGCCTGGACTCGCTCACCGCGGGCAATCGGCGGGCCCGTCCGATGGATCTGACGGACCCGACGCCGGTCGCGCAGGCCCGGCTCAACGAGCGCCCGGAGGTCACCTGGCTGGAGCCGGTGCCGGACGGCCGCGTGCTGCCCTCGGTGGCCGACCCGGCGGAGACCGCGGTCTCGCGCGAGACGGTGCGGCTGGCGTTCGTGGCCGCCCTGCAGTATCTGCCGCCGAAGCAGCGGGCGGTGCTGATCCTGCGCGAGGTGCTCGCCTGGAAGGCGAGCGAGGTGGCCGAGCTGCTGGGTCTCACCGTCGCCGCGGTCAACAGCGCGTTGCAGCGGGCCCGTGCGACCATCGCGGACCAGGCCCCGGCCGCGTCGGACGCCGCGGACCCGCTGGACGAGGAGCAGAAGGCCCTGCTCGACCGCTATGTGGCCGCCTTCGAGGGCTACGACATGCAGGCCTTGACGGCGCTCCTCCACGAGGACGCGACGATGTCCATGCCGCCCTACGACCTGTGGCTGCGCGGCCACGAGGACATCGTGGGCTGGATGCTCGGCGTCGGCGAGGTGTGCCGCGGCTCGAAGCTCGTGCCGACCGTGGCGAACGGCCAGCCGGCCTTCGCGCACTACCACCCGGACCCGGAGGGCGGCTTCGCGCCGTGGGCGCTGATCGTCCTCCAGCTGAACGACGGGAAGATCGGCGGGATGGACTTCTTCCTGGACACGAAGCGCTGGTTCCCGCTGTTCGACCTCCCGGAGCGCCTCGACGCCTGACGCTCACAGGAGCTCGTCGAGCCCGACGAGCCGGAGCACCCCGCGCAGCTCCGGAGCGGCGCCCCGGAACTCGAGTCGGTGGCCGCGCCGCCGTGCGGCGAGCCGCACCCGCGCGAGCGCGTCCACGGCGGTGAGATCGGCCCGCACGAGTCCCCCGATCTCGCAGACGACGCGGCAGGGCTCGGCCGCGTCGAGCAGGGCACAGAGGCGGCCGACGTCGTCCGGGTCGGGCCGCCCGGAGAGCCGCAGTTCAAGAGTGCGAGACGTGTCCACACCTGGCAGACCGCTGGCGTGCCCGGAACTCATCGCCCCGTAGGCTCGGGCCATGACTCATGATCGCGTCGAACTGGTGATCTTCGACTGTGACGGTGTTCTGGTGGACAGCGAGCGGATCTACTGCCGGGTGGACCGGCAGGTCTTCGCGGAGCTGGGCGCCGACTTCACGGAGGCCGAGCTGGTGGAGCACTTCGTGGGCTCCCCGACGGAGATCTGGACCGCGCTGGTGGAGGAGCGCCGCGGTCGCCCGCTCCCCGCGGACTGGCACGCCCCCTTCCGCGACCTGTACGAGCAGGCGCTCGACGCGGAGCTCACGGTGGTCGAAGGCGTCACGGAGGTCCTGGACGCGTTGTCCGTCCCGTACTGCCTGGCCTCGAACGGCAGCCATGCCTCGATCCGCCGCAATCTGACCCGCACGGGCCTCCTGGACCGTTTCGAGGGCCGCGTCTTCAGTGCCCGCGACGTGGCCCGGGGGAAGCCGGCGCCGGACCTCTTCCTGCACGCGGCGGCTTCGATGGGGGTGCCGCCGGAGCGCTGCGCGGTCGTCGAGGACAGCGCGTACGGTGTCCGGGCGGCCCGCGCGGCCGGCATGCGCGCCTTCGGCTACTGCGGGGGTCTGACCCGGGCGGAGCGGCTGGCGGGCCCGGGCACGCGGGTCTTCGGCCACATGCGGGAGCTGCCGGGGCTGCTGGGGGCGGTCCACTCGTAGCCGGGGGAGGAGTGGTCGACGGTGAGTGCGCCCATGACGGTCTCCCCTCTCGGCGCGTCACCGGTCCCAGCATGCCGAACGGGGTCGATGGACGTCCATCGACCCCGTTCGCCCGAAGGCGTCACCGGCACATGCCAGAGGCGATCACGGCGTCACGCGATGCGGTCCAGCACGATCGGGTTCGGCGTGAAGGACGTGCCCTCCGGGGCGATGTCCCAGGCCGCGTCCAGGGACTGCAGGGCGTACTCGAACTTCTCCGGGGTGTCCGTGTGGAGGGTCAGGAGGGGCTGGCCCGCGGTGACGGTGTCGCCCGGCTTGGCGTGCAGCTCGACGCCGGCACCGGCCTGCACCGGGTCCTCCTTGCGGGCGCGGCCGGCGCCGAGGCGCCAGGCGGCGATGCCGATGTCGTAGGCGTCGAGGCGGGTCAGGACGCCGGAGGACGGGGCCGTCACGACGTGCTGCTCGCGGGCGACCGGGAGGGTGGCGTCCGGGTCGCCGCCCTGGGCGGCGATCATGCGGCGCCAGACGTCCATCGCGGAGCCGTCCGCGAGGGCCTTCGCCGGGTCGGCGTCCTTGATGCCGGCCGCGGCCAGCATCTCGCGGGCGAGGGCGACGGTGAGCTCGACGACGTCCGCCGGGCCACCGCCCGCGAGGACCTCGACCGACTCGCGGACCTCGAGCGCGTTGCCGGCGGTGAGGCCGAGCGGCGTCGACATGTCGGTGAGCAGGGCGACCGTCTTGACGCCGCTGTCCGTGCCGAGGGCGACCATGGTGGAGGCGAGCTCGCGGGCGTCCTCGATGTTCTTCATGAAGGCGCCGGTGCCGACCTTCACGTCCAGGACCAGGGAGCCGGTGCCCTCGGCGATCTTCTTCGACATGATCGAGGAGGCGATGAGCGGGATGGCCTCGACCGTGCCCGTGACGTCGCGGAGCGCGTAGAGCTTCTTGTCCGCCGGCGCCAGGCCGTCGCCCGCCGCGCAGATCACCGCGCCGGTCGTGTCGAGGACGTGCAGCATCTCCTCGTTGGAGAGCAGCGCGCGCCAGCCCGGGATCGACTCCAGCTTGTCGAGGGTTCCGCCGGTGTGGCCGAGGCCGCGGCCGGAGAGCTGCGGGACGGCCGCGCCGCACGCGGCGACCAGCGGGGCGAGCGGCAGGGTGATCTTGTCGCCGACGCCGCCGGTGGAGTGCTTGTCGGCGGTGGGGCGGGAGAGCGCGTCGAAGTTCATGCGCTCGCCGCTCGCGATCATCGCGGCGGTCCAGCGGGCGATCTCGTCGCGGTTCATGCCGTTCAGCAGGATGGCCATGGCCAGGGCGGACATCTGCTCGTCGGCGACCACGCCGCGGGTGTAGGCGTCGATGACCCAGTCGATCTGCTCCGGGCTCAGCTCGCCCTTGTCCCGCTTGGTGCGGATGACGGAGATGACGTCCATGGTGGTGCCTCTTTCTACGCGCATAGAGGGTGGTGCGGGGAGGAAGACGGGAGCGGCCCCTCCATGGTGGCGGAAGGGCCGCTCCTCGGTACTACTTCGACAGGTGGTCCGGGCCGAAGGCCTGCGGCAGCATCTCGGCCAGCGTCGTGAACCCGGCGGGCGTCTCCAGGACGAGCTCGGGTCCCCCGAACTCGTACAGCAGCTGCCTGCACCGGCCGCACGGCACCAGCGGGCCGCCGCTGCCGTCCACGCACACGAAGTGCGTCAGCCGGCCGCCGCCGGTCGCCTGGAGCTCCGACACCAGGCCGCACTCGGCGCACAGCCCGAGTCCGAACGAGGCGTTCTCCACGTTGCAGCCGGCGACCACCCGCCCGTCGTCGACGAGCGCCGCCGCGCCGACCGGGAAGCCGGAGTACGGGGCGTAGGCCCGGGACATCACCCGGCGCGCCGTCGTCCGCAGCAGCTCCCAGTCCGGCTCGGGGGCGGCCGGGGTCACTTGCCCTGGCCCTTCCGGTACGGCAGACCGTCCGCCTTCGGCATCCGCAGCCGCTGCGCCGACAGGGCCAGCACGAGCAGCGTGGTGACGTACGGGGCGGCGTCGACGAACTGGCTCGGGACCTCGTCGGTCAGCACGTACCAGAAGAAGAAGCCGACGGCGAAGACGGCGCCGATCGCGGCGACCACCCACTTCTTCCGGTACATCTGCCACAGCGCGGCGATCACCAGGAGCAGGGCGACGAGCAGCAGCAGCGCGTGGACGTTCTCGGCGCCGCCGCGCAGCTTCAGGCTGTCGGTGAAGCCGAACAGGCCGGCGCCCATCGCCATGCCGCCCGGCATCCAGTTGCCGAAGATCATCGCGGCGAGACCGATGTAACCGCGACCGCCGGTCTGGCCCTCCTGGTAGATGCCGGTGGAGACGATCGCCAGGAACGCGCCGCCGAGGCCCGCGAGGGCGCCGGAGACGGTGACGGCGATGTACTTGTACTTGTAGACGTTCACGCCGAGGGACTCGGCCGCCACCGGGTTCTCACCGCAGGAGCGCAGCCGCAGGCCGAAGGCCGTGCGCCACAGCACCCACCAGGTGCCCGGGATCAGCAGGATCGCGACCACGGTCAGCAGCGACAGGTTGGTCACCAGACCGCCGACGATGCCGGCCAGGTCGGAGATCAGGAACCAGTGCTTGGCCTGGAGGTCCTGCAGCCAGTCCGAGAGGCCCGGGATGGTGATCTCGGTGATCTGGTCGATGCGCGGGGACTGCTTGGAGGAGCCGCCCTCGGCCTCGGCGAACGTGAAGTTCGACAGGTACTGGGTGAAGCCGACCGCGAGGATGTTGATCGCCACACCGGAGACGATGTGGTTCACGTTGAACGTGACGGTGATGATCGCGTGCAGCAGGCCGCCCAGCGCACCGCCGAGCAGACCGACGAGGACACCGGTCCACGGACCCCACTGGTAGCCGGCCCAGGCGCCGAACCAGGTGCCGAGGACCATCATGCCCTCGAGACCGATGTTGACGACGCCCGCGCGCTCGGACCACAGACCGCCGAGACCGGCGAGGCCGATCGGCACGGCGAGCTGGAGCGCGCCGGAGACCTGGCCGACCGAGGTGAGGTCGTTGGCCCCGGAGACGACCCGGACCAGGGAGAACAGGACGAGACCGGCCGCGACGATCAACAGGATCCAGGGCCAGGTCAGCTTGCGGCGGCCGCCCGCCTTCTTGGGCGCGGCGCTCGGCTTGGTGGCGGTGCCCGTGCTCATGCCGCAACCTCCTTGTCGGTCTTGATGGCGCCGCCGGCGGCGAGTTCCTCGCCGACCTTCTGCTGCTGGCGGCGGAGGCCGTAACGGCGGACGAGTTCGTAGGAGACGACCACGGCGATCACGATGATGCCCTGCATGATCTGCGTGATCTCCTTCGGATAGCCCGCGACGTCGAGCGACGACGACGCCTTCTCCAGGAAGGCGAACAGGAGGGCCGCGAAGAGGATGCCGACCGGGTGGTTGCGGCCGAGCAGGGCGACGGTGATGGCGGTGAAGCCGACGCCGACGGGGAAGTCGAGGCTGTAGGTGTGGGTCTCGCCGAGCAGGGTCGGCATGCCGGACAGACCGGCGAGGGCGCCGGAGAGCAGCATCGAGGTGAGGATCATCTTCTTGGCGTCGACACCGCTCGCCTGGGCGGCGGACTCGCTGGCGCCGGTGGCGCGCAGGTCGAAGCCGAACTTGGTCCGGTTGAGGACGAACCAGTAGACGACGCCGAGCGCCAGGGCGACGAAGGTGAAGCCGTAGATCTCTCCGTTGCCCTCGCCCATGTCGATGCCCGGGAACCAGCCGGACTCGGAGATCTCACCGGTGGTGAGGTTGTTGGAGCCCTCCGGCTGGACGCCGAAGTTCTTCGGCAGGATCAGCCAGGCCACCAGAGAGGTCGCGATCGCGTTGAGCATGATCGTCGAGACGACCTCGGAGACACCGCGGGTGGTCTTCAGGATGCCGGCGATGCCGGCCCAGAAGGCGCCGGTGAGGATCGCGACGAGCACGATCACCAGGATGTGCAGCGGGCCGGGCAGCTCGATCGAGGCACCGACCAGGGCGGAGACCATCGCGGCGAGCCGGTACTGGCCGTCGACGCCGATGTTGAAGAGGTTCATCCGGAAGCCGATGGCGACGGCGAGCGCCGCCAGGTAGAGGATTCCGGTGTAGTTGACGATCAGGACCTGGATATCGGAGTACCCGGCGTTCTCGATCATCAGCCGGATCGGCTCGATGGGGTCGAGGCCGGTCGCGAGCAGCACCAGCACGGTGAGCACGAACGAGGTGACCAGGGCGAGCACCGGGCCCGCGGCCCCGATGATCAGCTTGTCCTTGTCGATTTTCATCATCGGGCGTCACCGTCTTCGGGCTGCTCTTCGGTGCCTTCGAGCTGGCCGGTGGCCGCGCCGGTCATGGCGGAGCCCAGCTGCTCGGGCGTGATGGTGGCGGGGTCGGCGTCCGCGACGAGCTTGCCGCGGTACATGACCTTGAGGGTGTCGGACAGGCCGATGAGCTCGTCGAGGTCGGCGGAGATCAGCAGCACGGCCAGGCCCTCGCGGCGGGCGTCGCGGATCGCGTCCCAGATCTGCGCCTGGGCGCCGACGTCCACACCGCGCGTGGGGTGGGCGGCGATCAGGAACTTCGGGGCGTGGCTCATCTCGCGGCCGACGATCAGCTTCTGCTGGTTGCCGCCGGACAGGGAGGCGGCGGTGACGTCGATGCCGGGGGTGCGGACGTCGTACTCGCGCACGATCCGCTCGGTGTCCTTGCGGGCGGCCTTCGGGTCGAGGATGCCGCGCTTGGAGTTGGGCGCCTCGGTGACGTGACCGAGGATGCGGTTCTCCCAGAGCGGGGCCTCGAGGAGCAGGCCGTGGCGGTGACGGTCCTCGGGGATGTAACCGATGCCGCCCTCGCGGCGCCTGCGCACCGAGAGCGCCGAGATGTCGTCGCCGTCGAGGGTGATGACACCCGCGTCGGGGCTGTTCATGCCCATGAGGGCTTCGATGAGCTCGGTCTGGCCGTTGCCCTCGACGCCGGCGATGCCCAGGATCTCGCCCTTGTGGATGGTCAGGGCGATGTCGTCGAGGAGCTTGCGGCCCTCGCCGACCTCCTGCACCCCGACCGCGCCGGACGGGTCCGGCGGCGCGGCCGTGGTCAGCGGCGCGGCGGCCGCGGCGCCGGCCTCGGTCAGCGTCAGCCCCTGGACGCGGAGCATGGGCACGTCGGTGACGGTCGACTCGCGGGTCTCCGGCGACGGCAGCTCGGTACCGACCATCAGCTCGGCGAGCTGCTTGGTGGTGGCGGTCTTCGGGTCGGCGGTGCCCACGGTGGTGCCGCGGCGGATGACGGTGATGTCGTCGGCGACCTTCAGGACCTCGCCCAGCTTGTGCGAGATGAAGATGACGGTCAGGCCCTCGGCCTTGAGCTCGCGCAGGTTGTCGAAGAGCGCGTCGACCTCCTGCGGGACCAGCACGGCGGTCGGCTCGTCGAGGATGAGGATCTTGGCGCCGCGGTAGAGGACCTTGAGGATCTCCACGCGCTGCCGGTCGGCGACGCCGAGGTCCTCGACCAGCGCGTCGGGGCGGACGCCGAGGCCGTACGCCTCGGAGATCTCCTTGATCTTCTTGCGGGCCTTGGCACCGATGCCGTAGAGCTTCTCGCCGCCGAGGACGACGTTCTCCAGGACGGTGAGGTTGTCGGCGAGCATGAAGTGCTGGTGCACCATGCCGATGCCGCGCGCGATGGCATCGCCGGGGCTGGAGAAGCTGACCTGCTCGCCGTCGATGGCGATGGTGCCCTCGTCCGGCTTCTGCATGCCGTAGAGGATCTTCATCAGGGTCGACTTGCCGGCACCGTTCTCGCCGATGAGGGCATGCACGGTGCCCTTGCGGACGGTGATGGCGATGTCCTTGTTGGCGACGACGCCGGGGAAGCGCTTGGTGATGCCGTGGAGTTCTACGGCAGGGGGGCTGGACGCGTTGATGGCGCACTCTCCTTGGCCGGAAGGAGCGGGAGCGGACGGGCAGGGCGGGGCGAAGTTATCGTGCCGCTGGGACATCTACACGCGTAGCACTGCCGAAAATTGAAAACCCGTACGGGAATGGGTCCGGGGCCCGGCTCCGGTGGGGGCGTCCCACCGTCGCCGGGCCCTCGGTTCAGGTCTGACCTGGGCGCCGTTACGGCGCGGTCTTGACCGTGATCTTGCCGTCGATGATGGCCTTCTTCGCCTGCTCGACAGCGGCGGTCACGTCGGTCATCTTGGTGTACGCCGGGTTGGAGTCGGCCAGGCCGACGCCGTCCGTGGCGAGGCCGTAGCGGATCTCACCGCTCTGCGGCTTGCCGTCCTTGACCGACTTGATCAGGTTGTAGACGGAGTCCGACACGTCCTTGGTGACCGAGGTCAGGATGTGGTCCTTGTAGGCGGCCAGACCCTTCTGGTTGTACTGGTCCGAGTCCACACCGATGGCCCACTTGCCGGCCTTGGCGGTGGCCTCGATCGCGCCGGAGCCGGCGAGACCGGCGGCCGCGTAGATCACGTCGGCGCCCTTGTCGAGCTGGCCCTGCGCGGCGGCCTTGCCGAGGTCCGGCTTCGAGAAGCCGTCGAAGTTCGGCGGCTGGGTCAGGTACTGGGTGAGCACCTCGACCTTCGGGTTGGTGTCCTTGACGCCCTGGGTGAAGCCCGCCTCGAACTTCTTGATCAGCGGAACCTCGACACCGCCGATGAAGCCGACCTTGTTGGACTTGGTGGCCTTGGCGGCGGCGACACCGGCCAGGTAGGAGCCCTGCTCCTCGTTGAAGACCAGGTTGGCGATGTTCTTGCCGGTCTTCGACGTGTCGTCGATCAGGCCGAAGGTGGTCTTCGGGTAGGCCTTGGCGACCTTCTCGATGGCCGGGGCGTAGGCGAAGCCGACACCGATGACCGGGTTGTTGCCGGCGCGGGCCAGCGCGGTGAGGCGCTGCACCTTGTCGGCGTCGCCCTCACCCGCGGACGGCTCGGCCTCGGCGCCCTTGACGCCGAGGTCGTCCTCGGCCTTCTTCAGGCCCTCGTAGGCGGCGTCGTTGAAGGACTGGTCGCCGCGACCGCCGATGTCGTAGGCGATGGCGGCCTTGGTGGCACCGGCGCTGGAGCTGCTGGAGCTCGAACCGGAGTCCGTCGACGACTTGCCGCACGCGGTGGCGGACAGCGCGAGCGCCGCGGAGGCGATGCCCACGGTGGTGATCCTGGTGATCCGGCGCAAGAGGAGGGTCCCTTCAAGACTGACCGAAAGCGCCTCTTCCGGCGCTGGTTTCGCGGCGATCGTAACGCGCGTAGATGTCAGTTAAAGACCCGTTCATGAGTCGTTATCGGATCGACGCGAACCGGCCAACAGGCAACCCGTGGCGTCCGGCCCGATACGGCCCGTCATACACGCTGGTGCGGGCCTACGGGCCGGGCCCCGAATCGACACGCCGAGGGCTGGGGCCGGACGGATGAACGCAGTCCGGCCACCCTATAAGTCGTACTTAAAGTCCGGATTTCGGCAGTTGCTCCAACACGGGATCGGCGCGTCGGACCACGAACCGGATCAGACCTTCGGCGCGCCGTCGATGAGCGCCGCCGCCGTGAAGAGCTCCACGGCCACCCCGATGGACCGCTCGTCCACATCGAAGTCGCCCGCGTGCAGGTCGCGGACGCGGGTGTCGCCGGGGGCGCGGACGCCGAGCCGGGCCATGGCGCCGGGCACGTGCTCCAGGTACCAGGAGAAGTCCTCGCCACCGAGGGACTGCTCGGTGTCCTCGATCGCGTACGGTCCGCGCCGGGCGGACATCGCGTCGCGGAGCAGCTCCACGATGACCGGGTCGTTGACGACCGGCGGCACGCCGCGGACGTACTCGACGGTCGACTTGGCCCGGTGGAGGGTGGCGACCTCGTCGATCGCCGCGTGCACCAGGTCGGGGGCGTCGCGCCAGGCGGGCAGGTCGAGGCAGCGGACGGTGCCGGAGAGCTCGGCGTGCTGCGGGATGACGTTCGGCGCGTGGCCGGCCTCGATGCGGCCCCAGGTGACGGACAGGCCGGAGCGGGCGTCCACCCGGCGGGCCAGGACCGCGGGGACGTCGACGGCGACCCGGGCGGCGGCCGTGACCAGGTCCGTGGTCAGGTGCGGGCGGGCGGTGTGGCCGCCGGGGCCGTCGAGGGTGATCTCCAGGCGGTCGCAGGCGGAGGTGATGGGCCCGACCCGCAGGCCGATCTTGCCGGCGTCGACCCTCGGGTCGCAGTGCACGGCGATGATCCGCCCGACGCCGTCCAGGACGCCCGCGGCGATGGCGTCGGCGGCGCCGCCCGGCAGCACCTCCTCGGCGGGCTGGAACACCAGCCGTACGGCCGCGGGCAGCCTGCCCTGGCGGTCCAGCTCGGCGAGCACGAGCCCGGCGCCCAGAACGGCCGTCGTGTGGACGTCGTGGCCGCAGGCGTGGGCGCGGTTCGGCTCGGTGGACCGGTAGGAGACCGTCTTGACGTCCGGGATGGGCAGCGCGTCCAGGTCGGCGCGGATCGCCAGCATCGGCCGGCCGCGGTCCCACGTCCCGATGTCACAGATGAGCCCGGTGCCCCCAGGAAGCACCTGCGGGCGCAGCCCGGCGGCCTCCAGGCGGGTCTTGAGCGCGGCGGTGGTACGGAACTCCTGGTTGCCGAGCTCGGGATGCATGTGCAAGTCCCTGCGGAACGCGATCAGTTCGGCACGCAGGGGTTCGGACAGCGTTCCGGGCAGCGCTGCGGGCGCCGCCCCGGGGCCGGGCTCACGGGACTTCAACTGGTTCACCTTTTGAAGGGTAGGCCCCCGGAGAGATCAACTGCCCGTTGATCACGAAAAGTTCAGCCCGTTAGGGGAAAGAAACCTCGTTCCTCGGGCGTGACGGTCACCCTCTGTGGGTACGCTTACCCGAATTCGAGTCTTTCGGTACGGGTCGCGGTGCCGGCGACACCCGCCAGGAAGCCCTGGGCGCGCGGTGAGGCGTTCTCGCGGAGCCACTCGGGGGCGATCTCGCACACGGCGACCTTCACCCCGGTGCCGACGAGGGCCAGGGGCAGGGTGTGCACGACCGTGGAGGGGAAGCTGACGATCGTGCGGCCGATGGGGCCGCGGCGGGCGATCAGCTCCAGCGGGAGGTCGGGACGGACCACCTCCAGGCCGGTCTCGACGGCGATGCGGTGCAGTTTGTCGGTGCTCTCGCGGCGGTGGGCGAAGTAACGGGTGGCGCCGTGGGTGCGGGCCAGGACGGTGACGGCCCGCAGGTACTCGTCGGGGTCGACGACCCCGGTCTCCACCAGGGAGGTGCCGACCAGGTCGGAGCCGCGGGTGAGCCGGGGCGGGCCGAAGCGGGACCGGGTCCAGGCGAAGTCGTTGACCGTGACGGTCGTGCCCGGCGGCGGCTCGACGGGCAGCGAGGTGAAGATCTCCACGGTGCGGCGGCGGCCCGGCGCGAGCTTGCGGCGGGCGAGCGAGGTCACCGGAGCGAGCACCAGCTCGCGCGGGCCCCCGCTGCCCCGCCGGTGCCAGCGCACCAGGCGCTCGCCGCGCGCGAGTTGGGCGGCGAACTCCATGGTGGCGGTGCCGTCGTCGACGACGGTGACCCGGTGGGGGCCGAAGAGGCCGAGCAGCAGCTGGACGTAGCGGGAGAAGGGGTCTCCGACGATGACGCGTTCGGCGGCGCGCAGCGGCCCCGCGAGCTCCCTGAGCGTCTTCGCCACGGCCCCCTTGCCCTGCCGCGCGTCCTGCCACTTCACGGTGACCCCCTCGTCCCTGGCCAGCTGCGCCATCCGGCGCAGCTGGCCGCGGGACATGGGGTCGGTCGGCGAGAGCACGACCACGGTGAGGCCGGCGGGTGCAGGCGAGGGATCCGCCGGCGGGGTCGGAGCGGGGCCCGCCGTGCTGCGACGCCGGTCCGGCTGGGGCGGGACCGCGCCGAGGCGGGGCGGTTCGTCCCGGAGGGCCGCGGCGTGGGCCCATTCCAGGACGTTCAGGAGCTGGACCGGACTCTCGACGAACGCCAGCCGGCCGGTCATGCGGCGACGAGTCCCGGGACCCGGCGGAGCTTCTTCATCGGGCCGAGCTCGGACTCGTAGACCTTCTTGACGCCGTCGCCGAGGGCGGTCTCGATCGTGCGGATGTCACGGACCAGGCGCTGCAGGCCCTGCGGCTCGACGGAGGCGGCCTGGTCGGAGCCCCACATGGCGCGGTCGAGGGTGATGTGGCGCTCGACGAACGCGGCGCCGAGGGCGACGGCGGCGAGGGTGGTCTGCAGGCCGGTCTCGTGGCCGGAGTAGCCGATCGGGACGTTCGGGTACTCCTCCTGCAGCGTCTGGATGACGCGCAGGTTCAGCTCCTCGGCCTTGGCCGGGTAGGTGGAGGTGGCGTGGCAGAGCAGGATGTTGTCGCTGCCCAGGACCTCGACCGCGTGGCGGATCTGCTTCGAGGTGGACATGCCGGTGGACAGGATCACCGTGCGGCCGGTGGCGCGCAGCTCGCGCAGCAGCTCGTCGTCGGTGAGGGAGGCGGAGGCCACCTTGTGCGCGGGGACGTCGAACTTCTCCAGGAAGGCGACGGCCTCGGTGTCCCACGGGGAGGCGAACCACTCGATGCCGCGCTTCCTGCAGTGCTCGTCGATGGCGCGGTACTCGTCCTCGCCGAACTCGACGCGGTGGCGGTAGTCGATGTACGTCATCCGGCCCCAGGGGGTGTCGCGCTCGATGTCCCACTGGTCGCGCGGGGTGCAGATCTCGGGGGTGCGCTTCTGGAACTTGACGGCGTCACAGCCCGCCTCGGCGGCCACGTCGATGAGCGCGAAGGCGTTGTTCAGGTCACCGTTGTGGTTGATGCCGATCTCACCCGTGATGTAGACGGGCTGACCCGGGCCGGCGGTCTTGCTGCCGAGGGTGCGAAGGCGGTTGGTCATGATGGTGGTTCCTTATGCGTCGGGGGTGTGGGGCTCGGGGATGTGGAGCTCGGGTCCGAGGAGCCAGGCGGCGATCTCGCGGATCGCTCCGGAGCCGCCGGGGGTGTGGGTGACCGCGCGGGCGGCGGCCCGTACGGAGTCGTGGGCGCTGCCCACCGCGACGGGCCAGCCGACGAGGTGGAAGCAGGGCAGGTCGTTGACGTCGTTGCCGGCGTAGAGCACCCGTTGCGGGTCGACTCCCTGCTCGTCGCACCACTGCTTGAGGGCCAGGTCCTTGCGGTCCACGCCGTGCAGCACGGGGATGCGCAGCTTGCGGGCGCGGGCGGCGACGACCGGGTTCGCCTCGGTGGAGAGGATGAGCAGCGGGACGCCGGCCTTGCGCAGGGCGGCGATGCCGAGGCCGTCGCCGCGGTGCACGGAGACGAACTCGCGTCCGTCGGCGTCGATGTGGACGCGGTCGTCGGTCTGCGTGCCGTCGAAGTCGAGGACCACGGCGTCGACGTCGGCGAGCGCCGGGGTGGCGGCCTCGTCGAGCAGCGGCGCGAGGGCGCGGGCGCGGGCCAGGTCGTGCGGGTCGTCGATCTCCAGCACGCGGGCCGGGTCCGTGACGACGAGCGCGGTGCGGCCGAAGAAGCGGTGCCGGTGGGTGCGGAAGCCCCCGGCGTCCATCGCGTAGACGGCACCGGTCTCCAGGTACTCGGCCTCGCGGTCCTGGCGGCGCGGCCGGTGGGCCTTGTCGTGGTTGACCCCGGTGGCGCCCTCGGCCGTGTCCTTCCACAGGAAGCCGTGGCTGGGGGCGGCGGTGAAGGCGGTGTCGGCCCCGCCCGAGACGATCCTCGCGGCGGTCTCGTCGACCTCGTCCGCGGTGAGGAAGGGGCTGGTGCACTGGACGAGGAGGACCACGTCGGCGGCGCGCCCGTGGGTGGCCTCGAAGGCGTCCATCGCGTGCAGGACGGCCGACTCGCTGGTGGCGGTGTCCCCGGAGAGTTCGGCGGGACGCCGGACCGCCTCCGCGCCGAAGGCGCGGGCGGCCGCGGCGATGCCGGAGTCGTCGGTGGAGACGACGACGTCGGTGACGTGCGGGGCCGCGAGGCAGGCACGGACGGCGCGGCCGACCAGCGGGACGCCGGCCACGGCGGCGACGTTCTTGGCGGGGACGCCCTTGGAGCCGCCCCGCGCGGGGATCACGGCGAGCACGGTCGGGGTGGGCATCACAGTTCTCCCAGGCGGCGGATGACGGGGGCGACGCGCTGCACGCCGTGGCGGTAGGCGCCGCGCGCGGCCTCGCGGACGACCCGGCGCACCCCGCTCTCGCGGGGCTCGGGCGCGGTGACGTCGAGGCGGTGGCGGGCGAGGATGCCGGGCAGGTAGCCGCCGGCGGTCTCGGACGTGTAGTACGGGGCGACCGGCGGCAGCGCGGGGCCGTCGAGGAGCTCGGCGACCCGCTCGCGGGCGGCGTCGAAGGCCTTCTCGTACGGGATCGCGCCGGGCAGTCCCGCGGCTCCCACGCCCTGGCGGGACAGCCAGTCCTCGTCCGGCTTCGGTACGGCGCCGTTGTCGAGCCGGTCGAAGGAGGTGAGGAGGCCGGAACCGATGAAGTGGTGGTTGCCGAGCGCCTCGCGGACCCCCAGGTCGGTGAGGACCGCGGTCGGGATCCGCCGGTGCAGGGCTTCGAGGGCGGCCGTGGAGGAGACGGTGACCAGCAGGTCGGTGCGGTCCAGCACCTCGCCCATGTGCCCGTACACGAGGCGGAAGTTGGGCGGCACCGGCAGGTCGCGCACCAGCTTCTGGTACGGGAACTCCTCCAGGTGCGTGGTGTGCTCGCCGGGCCGGGAGCGCAGCTTGAGGAGCACCTCGCGCTGCGGGTGGCGCCGGGCGTGCTCGACCAGCCGGCGCAGCACGTAGGCGCGTTCGGCCTTGGTGACGGGCACGGAGGGCTGGGCGGCGAGGACGAGGGTGTCGCGGCCGGGCTCGGGGGTGTACGGGGCGCCGCCCAGGAAGGGCAGCGCGGCCTCGACGACGGCGTCCGGGTCGGCGCCGACGCCCTCGTACACGGCGCGGAAACGGTCGGCGTCGTGACGGGAGTTGGCGAGCACGACGTCGGCGCCGTGGCGCAGCAGGAGCCCGTCGGCGAGCTTCTCGTAGACGACGCCGACGTAGCCGGTGACGATCACCGGGCGGCGCTGCAGGGAGAGTTCGGCGAGACCGTGGAGCATGGCGCGGACGGTGCCGCCGACCAGGGCGAGGACGATGACGTCGTAGCCCTCGCCGCGCGCCGCCGCGTCCCGGACCTCGCGCAGGAACTCCGTCCCCGTCACCTCGCGCGGGGCGGTGTCGGACACCGCGGTCTCGGCGAGCTGGCGGGTGGTGGGGGTGGCGCGGCCGCGCAGCACGAATCCCTGGGGATCTTCGTTCTCGGCGCTTTCCGCGGTGATTCTGCGTGCGGTGAGCACGCCCCATTTCCACCGGGTGTCGGAGTCGGCGAGGACGGCGACGCGCGCCGCTCGTTCGGTACGTGATGGCACGTCGAGGACGCTAGAAGGGAAGGGGGATTCGCGGCCCAACTGGGCCACAACAAATGGTTAACAGCACCATGACGCATTGCGGGAAACGGACAGGAAGGGGGGCTGATGCGGGGTGGTTAAGAGGCCCGCCGCTTCGTGTTCACCGGGCATCCCCTTGTCGGTCAGGACTAATGCCGGGGCGGCGCCTAGCGTCGGCCGCGTGGTCAAGCTCTCCGTCGTCGTGCCGTTCTACAACGTGCAGACATACGCCCCCGACACCCTCAGAAGCCTGCGTGCGAACGCCCGCGAGGACTTCGAGTTCCTGCTGGTCGACGACTGTTCGACGGACGGGACTCCGGAGCTCCTGGCACGGGCCGAGCGCGAGATCCCGGGGGCGAGGCTGGTCCGGCACCCGCGCAACGAGGGGCTGGCAACCGCCCGCAACACCGGCCTGGACGCGGCCCGCGGCCGCTACCTGGCCTTCCTCGACGGGGACGACTGGCTCTCCCCCGGTTTCTACGCGGGCCTGGTCGCGACCATGGACGAGCTGGACTGCGACTTCCTGCGCACCGACCACGTCCGGGTGACCGGCCGGAACCGGTCGGTGCGGCGGGCGCCGGTCGGGCGCCGGCACGAGCTGCTGCGGCCGCGGGACGCGATCCTGCCGGCCGACCGGACGACCTCGGTGGACTACCCGTACGCCTGGGCCGGGATGTACCACCGACGGCTGCTCGACCGGGGCCTGCTGCACTTCCCGCACGGGCTGCGGACGGCCGAGGACCGGCCGTGGATCTGGCGGCTGCACCGGGAGGCGGAATCCTTCGCGGTCACCAGTGATCTCGGAATCTTCTACCGGCGCGGTGTCGCCAACTCGCTGACCCAGGTCGGGGACGTGCGGCAGCTCGATTTCATTCGGGCTTTCGATCAGGTGATCGAGGATACGAAGAAAGATGCGGATGCGGACCGGCTGTTGCCCAAGGCCGTGCGGACCTATTGCGCAGTGATTTCCCACCACATCGGAAACATGGCCAAATTCGAACCGGGAGTGGGACGGAAATTGCGGGCCATGAGCGCGGGGGCGCTGCGGCGGATGCCGCAGGACGTCCTCGCGGAGGCGCTGACGGCGATGGGCGCGGACCGCGCGGCCCCGCTGCGCCGGCTCAAGCGCCGCCGTCCGGCCCCGGCTCCGACCGCCCCGGCCCCGGACGCTTCTGCCCCGGCGCAGGCCGCTCCGGCCCCGGCCTCCTCGGAGGTGACGGCGGCATGAACGGCGGCACCACGCAGATCTTCTACGCCTCCACCCTCTACGGGGCGGCCACCCTGGCCGCCGCGATCGACAGCGGCTGCTTCCGTCCGGCCGGCCGGCGCGTGCTGCTCGTCTCGACGAACGCGGCCGTGCCCGAGACGACCACCGCGCTGGACCGGATGCCCGGCTTCGAGCGGCTGCGCGGCCGCTTCGACGAGGTGCTGAACTGGAACGAGACGATCGAGCCGCTCCACCCGGGCGGCTGGACGCCCCGCCCGGACGACCTGCCGCTGCTCCAGCGGCATCTGCGGCGGCTCTGGGCACTCGGCACCGACCGGGTCGAACTCGTCGTGGAGTCCCTCCAGGTGGCACCCGCCCTCACGATCGCCCAGCTCTTCCCGGACGCGCCGATCGACGTGTACGCGGACGGGCTGATGAGCTACGGCCCCACCCGCAACAAGATCGACCCGCTGGTCGGCGAGCGGGTGCGCCGACTGCTCCACCTGGACCTGGTGCCGGGACTCGCGCCGCTACTGCTGGCCGAGTTCGGGGCGGTCCCCGAGACCGTGCCGACGGCGGCCTTCACCAAGGTCGTGGAAGAGCTCTCGGGCCCCGCGGCCACCGAGGAGGGCCCCGCCCTGCTGCTCGGCCAGTACCTGGCGGCGCTCTCCCTCCTCACCCCCGAGGAGGAGGGGGAACTGCACCTGCGCATGGTCCGCGGCGCGGTCGCCCGCGGTCACCGCCGCCTCGTCTTCAAGCCGCACCCGACGGCCCCCGACGCCTGGTCGAAGGCGCTCGTACGGGAGGCGGAGGCGCTCGGCGCCGAGCTGACCGTCCTGGACCGGCCGGTGCTCGCCGAGGTGCTCTACCGCGAGCTGCGGCCCGCGCTCGTGGTGGGCTGCTTCTCCACCGCGCTGTTCACCGCGAGCGCCTTCTACGGCATCGAGGCCGCCCGGGTCGGCACCCGGTCCCTGCTCACCCGGCTCTCGCCGTACCAGAACAGCAACCGGGTGCCCGTGGTCCTCGTGGACGCGCTGGTCCCCGACCTGGAGGGGTCCGGCCGGGAACCGATGGGCCTGCCCCAGCTGGAGAGCCTGGTCACCGCGGTCGGCTTCGCGATGCAGCCGAAGGTCCGACCGGACCTGCGGGAGGCGGCCGTACGGCATCTGTCCGGCCCTCTCGCCGCACCCACGCGGCACCACTTCACCCGCCGCCGGCTCACCTCGCTCGGCCTTCCCGGCGGCCTGCCGGTCCCCCGGCACCCGGGCCTGCGCCGCCTGGCCCGCCGCGCGCTGAGGCTGAAGCGGCGGGCGCTGGGCGGCAGATGACCGCGGGGGCTGCTCCCGTCAGGCGCGGGTGACGGGCTCCTGGATCTCGGTCACCCAGCCGGCCGGGTCCTCGGGGCACTCCAGGTACAGCTCGCGGGCGTATCCGGTGGACCGGTAGCCGTTGGTGTCGATCCAGCCGGCCAGGGTCTGCGCGGTCGGGAGGATGTCGTCCATGGAGCCCCGGTGGACGATGGTGGCGGCCTCCTCGATGCCGGGCAGGACGTGCACCAGGACGCCCTCCGCCTCCGTCCCCTCGGGGACGGTCATGCCCGCGTGCACGAGGACCGAGCCGTCACCCCTGCCCGCGTCCTCGTAGTACGCGATCCCCGGCCCGAAGCCGCTGACGCCGGCGGCCTCCAGCCGGCCGCACAGCTCGTCGTACAGCGGGCCGATGACCGGGCTGATGTCCTTCGGGCCGAAACTGCCGGCCGTTCCGCTCAGCTCGGCGATCCGCACGGCGGGGACCTTCTTGACGACGACGTCCTGCGTGGACATGCGTCCCTCGCTCTCGATGGCTCGGAGCCGCGCGCCGACCTGGGCGAGCCGGGCCCGCGCCTCCCCCAGGGCCGTCTCCAGCTCGGCCTGGCGCAGGCGCAACATCCCGCGGAGCTCGTCGGCGCCGATCGCGTCGCCGAGGATCGTCCCCACCTGTTCGAGGGTGAAGCCGAGGTCCTTGAGCGCGATGACGCGGTTGAGCCGGGCGAGCTGGTCCGCGGAGTAGAAGCGGTAGCCGCTGTGCGGGTCGACGTGGGCCGGGCGCAGCAGTCCGATGGCGTCGTAATGACGCAGCATGCGGACCGACACCCGCCCGTGCCGGGCGAAGTCTCCGATGGTGAACATGACGCCCCCTACGGAACGGCCTCACACGGTGTGAGGGTCAACCGGTCAGGCGGCGCTGCTGAGCGAGAGCTTCACGGCGAAGCCGAGGAAGAGCGCGCCGGCGGCCGAGGTCGCGCCCGCGGAGAGGCGCTTGCGGCGCCGGAAGGCGGCGGCGAGGCGCGTGCCGCCGAATATGAGGGTCGTCAGGTAGAGGAAGCTGCCGAGCTGCAGCAGGGTGCCGAGGACCAGGAAGGACAGCGCCGGGTAGGCGTAGGACGGGTCCACGAACTGCACGAAGAAGGAGATCAGGAAGAGGATCGCCTTGGGGTTGAACAGGCTGATGATCAGCGCCCTGCGGTAGGGGCGCTCCACCGGCCCGGTCCCCTCGGCGGCGTCGTCCGCCTCGTCGGCCAGGGACGCGCCGCGGGAGCGCCACATCGCCAGGGCGGCGCGCAGCATCCCGTACGCCATCCAGGCCAGATAGCCCGCGCCCGCGTACTTCACGATCATGAAGAGCAGCGGCGTGGTCTGCAGCAGCGAGGCCGCGCCGAGTGCGGCGAGGGTCATCAGGACCGTGTCGCCGGTGAACACCCCGGCGGCGGCCTTGTATCCGGTGCGTGTGCCCTTGCGGGCGGCGACGGACAGCACGTACAGCGAGTTCGGCCCCGGGAGCAGGATGATGAGGACGAGGCCCGCGAGATAGGTCGGCAGATCGGTGACACCCAGCATGAAGCGGAGTGTCGCACGGGGGTGCGACACTCCGCTCGGGTGTTTCGCATCGCGGAAGATCAGCCGCCGGCCCCGAGGCCCGTACGGCGGCGTCGGGCGGTGTGTCAGAACGCGTCGGTGGGGACGTAGGTGCCCCAGACCTCGCGCAGGGCGTTGCAGACCTCGCCGACGGTGGCGCGGGCCTTGAGAGCCGCCTTCATCGGGTAGAGGACGTTGACCGTGCCCGCTGCGCTCCCCGCAGCCTCCTTCAGCTCGGCCAGGGCGGCGTCCACGGCCGCCCGGTCGCGCTCGGCGCGCAGCTTGGCGAGCCGGTCGGCCTGCTGGGCCTCGATGGCCGGGTCGACGCGCAGCGGCTCGTAGGGCTCCTCGACGTCGATCGTGTAGCGGTTGACGCCGACGACGACCCGCTCGCCGGAGTCGGTCTGCTGCGCGATCCGGTACGCGGAGCGCTCGATCTCGTTCTTCTGGAAGCCGCGCTCGATCGCGCTGACCGCGCCGCCCAGGTCCTCGACCTTCGTCATCAGTTCCCGGGCCGCGGCCTCGACGTCGTCGGTCATCTTCTCCACGACGTAGGAGCCGGCGAAGGGGTCGACGGTGGTGGTGACGTCGGTCTCGTAGGCGAGCACCTGCTGGGTGCGCAGGGCCAGGCGGGCGGACTTGTCCGTCGGCAGCGCGATCGCCTCGTCGAAGGAGTTGGTGTGCAGCGACTGGGTGCCGCCGAGGACCGCGGCGAGGCCCTGGACGGCGACGCGGACCAGGTTGACCTCGGGCTGCTGCGCGGTGAGCTGCACGCCGGCGGTCTGGGTGTGGAAGCGGAGCATCAGCGACTTGGGGTTCTTCGCGCCGAACTCCTCCTTCATCACCCGCGCCCAGATCCGGCGCGCGGCGCGGAACTTGGCGACCTCCTCCAGGATGGTCGTGCGGGCCACGAAGAAGAAGGAGAGGCGTGGCGCGAAGTCGTCCACGTCCATGCCCGCGGCGACGGCGGTCCGGACGTACTCGATGCCGTCGGCCAGGGTGAACGCGATCTCCTGCGCGGGCGAGGCGCCTGCCTCGGCCATGTGGTAGCCGGAGATCGAGATCGTGTTCCACTTCGGGATCTCGGCCTTGCAGTACTTGAAGATGTCGGCGATCAGGCGCAGCGAGGGCTTGGGCGGGAAGATGTACGTGCCGCGGGCGATGTACTCCTTCAGCACGTCGTTCTGGATCGTGCCGGTGAGCTGGTCCGCGGGGACGCCCTGCTCCTCGCCGACGAGCTGGTAGAGCAGGAGCAGCAGGGCGGCGGGGGCGTTGATGGTCATCGACGTGGACACCTTGTCCAGCGGGATGCCGTCGAAGAGGACCCGCATGTCGTCGAGGGAGTCGATGGCGACGCCGACCTTGCCGACCTCTCCGTGCGCGATCGGCGCGTCGGAGTCGTGGCCCATCTGGGTCGGCAGGTCGAAGGCGACCGACAGGCCCATGGTGCCGTTGTCGATCAGCTGCTTGTAGCGGGCGTTGGACTCCACGGCGGTGCCGAAACCGGCGTACTGGCGCATGGTCCACGGCCGGCCGGTGTACATCGACGGGTAGACACCGCGCGTGAAGGGGTAGCCGCCCGGCTCGCCCAGCTTCTCCGCCGGATCCCAGCCCTCCAGGGACTCCGGCCCGTAGACCGGCTCGATGGGCAGTCCGGACTCCGACTCGCGCGCCATGTGTGCCTCCCGTGAAGACCTGCTACTGAGCGGTACCGACCCTCGCGACGGACTGTAGTGGCGCCCGTACGACGTGGAGGAGTGCAGCACGCTGGGACCTTCCTCACAGGATGCACGTCTCTTTTCGGTCACATGCGCAACCTCCCGGGTGCGGGAAGCATCCCTTGTGTAGACACGTCGTTCCCGGGGGGCTGAGATGAAGCGTTCGTCCGTCATACGCAGGGCTGTTCTGGTCGCCACGGCCGTGGCCCTGGCCGCCGGCTGTACGGCCCAGGCCAGTGACACCGGGAAGGGCACGGTCAGCCCGGCACCCACCACGGCGGCACCGACGGCGAGCGCCACGGGCGACGACAAGCCGTCCTCGCCCGCCACGCCGTCCACCGGGACGCCCTCGGCCTCGGCCACCACCGAGCCGCCGAAGACCAAGGTGATCATGGACGACGGCGACGAGACCGCGCAGGTGCGCGAGCTCCAGGCGCGGCTGCGGCAGGTCGGCTACTTCGATCGGGCGCCCACCGGCTTCTTCGGGACGATGACCGCGGGCGCGGTGAAGGCCTTCCAGAAGAAGCGTGAGCTGCCGCAGACGGGCACGGTCGACGAGACCACCTGGCAGAAGCTGATCGGCATGACGCGCGAGCCGACCGCCGACGAGCTGCGTCCGGCCACCACCAACAAGCTGGACGCGCCCGACCCGCGCTGCCTGACCGGTCGCGTGCTGTGCATCAGCAAGGAGAGCCGCACGCTGGCCTGGATGATCGACGGCAAGGTCGTGTCGTCGTTCGACGTGCGTTTCGGCTCGGAGAACACGCCGACCCGCGAGGGCGAGTTCAAGGTCGAGTGGAAGGCCCGCGACTGGACGTCGACGATCTACCACACGCCGATGCCGTACGCGATGTTCTTCAGCCGGGGCCAGGCCGTGCACTACTCGGCGGACTTCGCGGCCCGCGGCTACAACGGGGCCTCGCACGGCTGCGTCAACGTGCGGGACAAGGGGAAGCTCGCGGTGCTGTTCGACCAGGTGAAGGTGGGCGACAAGGTCGTCGTGCACTGGTAGCCGCGGGGTCGAGGGCGGCTGAGGAGGAAGGGGCGCGGGTGGGACCGGGGGAACGTGTCCCACCCGCGCCGGTGCGCCGAGCCGAAGGTACGGGGGGAACCCCGGCTCCGTGCGCTCGCCGATGACCAGTCGGCTCATTCAGTACAGCGTCGGCGGGTCGAAAAGTGTCACACCCGCCTTTCGGCGCTATGAACGGGAGCGGTCGGAGCCGTGCTTCCCGGGCCCGTGCGAGCCCGCTTGCCGGTCCTTGGCCGCGTGCCCGCGGCCCTTGTCGCGGCCGTGGTCCTGTTCGCCTCGATCGCTCTTGTCGTCGCCGTCGGCGCCGCCCGTGTCGGAACCGCTGCCGGAGCCGCCGTTCCCGGAGCCGCCGCTGCCCGAGGGCGTGCGCCCGGCGGAGGGCTTGGTGGTGGCGGTGGCCGGCACACCGGAGAGGATCCGGTCGCAGTAGCGCTTCACGGTCTCACCGCTCCTGAGCGCACTCGTGATCCGCTCCCGGCCGCTGTCGGGGAGCCTGCCCGCGCGGAAGTCCTGACAGGCCTTGATCACCTTGTCGCGGTACTGGTCGCCTTCGTTCACCGCCCCGCCCGGGTTCGTGCCGGGGGTGGCGGTGGCGTCGCCGCCCGGCCCCGCCGTGGCGGTGGTCGGGCCGTCGGTGGCGCCGGGAGCGGCGGTCCGATCGTCGGGACCGGTGGGGACGCCGGGCACCTCGGTGCCGGTGCCGCCGGTCGGCGAGCCGGAGACGTTCGGGCCGGTGGTGTCGGCGGCCGTGACCGAGCGCCCGGGCGCCGGTTCGCCGGTCAGCGGGAGCATTCCCGTACCGGCGGCGACGGCCACTCCGCCGACCGTGACGGCGGCGAACGCGGCGGCGAGGCCGTAGCGCAGGGAGCGTCCCCAGCCGCGGCCGGGCAGGACGCGGGCGATGCGGACGGCGCCGAGGTCGGTCGTGGCACGACCGGCGGATCCGGGTACGACGGCCTCCGCCGCGCGCTCGGCGACGACCTTGCGGAAGGCGGCGAGGGCGGCGGCCTCGCCGGGAAGTTCGCCCGCCCGTTCGAGGGCGACCGGCGTCCGGGCAGCGTCGAGCGCCCGCGCGAGGATCTCGGCCTGCGCGCGGGACACGTCGTCGACGGAGTCGACCGGCTCGCCGCGCAGCAGCCGCTCCGCGGCCTCCTGGTCGAGCCACTGGTACCGCTCGTCGGCCATCACATGTCCTTCTGCGTCCGCGCGCGCGATTGCGTCACACCGCCGGGAGTCGTGACCCCCGGCCGTCGGCCACGCTGCGGAGGGACACCGTCCAGTGGGGTGGCGTCCCCGTCGGGTCCGGGCGCGCCGAGGAGTTCGGCGAGCTTCTTGAGGCCGCGGTGGGCGGCGGTACGGACCGCGCCGGGCCGCTTGCCGAGGGTGTCGGCCGCGCTCTTGGCGTCGAGGCCGACGACGACCCGCAGGACGACGGCCTCGGCCTGGTCCTGCGGCAGTTGTGCGATGAGGTGCATGGTGCGGCCGGTGGCCAGGGCTTCCAGTGCCTCGTCCGCGGTGTCGGAGTCGGCGGGCTTGTCGGTGAGTTCGGTCTCGTCGCCGCCGACGGCAGGGCGTCGGCCGCGCATCCGGAGGTGATCGAGGGCGCGGTTGCGGGCGATCCGGGCCGCCCAGCCGCGGAAGCGGTCGGCGTCACCGCTGAAGCGGTCGAGGTCGCGGGCGATCTGCAGCCAGCTCTCGGAGGCGACGTCCTCGGCGTCCGCCTCGCCGACGAGGGTCCGTATGTAGCCGAGGAGCCGGGGATGCACCGCCCGGTACACGGCACGGAAGGCGTCCTCGTCGCCGTCCTGCGCGGCGAGCACTGCGGCCGTCAGCTCCGCCTCGTCCCCCAGCACTCCCCACACCTGTTCGTCGTCGCGCTCATCGCGGCTGGTCGTCACCGCCACGCCGCCCGGGCGCAGCAGAACGCTACGTCCTTTTCGGGCGCCACGTCCACGCGGGTCCCGTTCTTTGTACAACTCGCAACTTCGTACCGCGTCAGCAGGGGCGGAGCGGGGTGTGACAGAAAACGCACGCACGGCGCTGTTAGGAGTACGGGGCCGTGCTGCGGCTCCGCGGACGACGACCGGGGCCTCTCCTGTGGGGGGTGGCGGCCCCGGTCGTCTTCCTTTTCGGGCGCCTCCCCAGAGGCGCCCGTTTGCTTTTGCCCCTTCACCCCCGATCCGCCCACGACCGCCGTCGACTCCCCAACACCAACTGTCAACCACTCGTTGACATGCCTCCACTGTCAACCTAGGGTTGCACCTATGACGAATCCCCTCGGCATGACCAACCCCGTGCGTCTCGACGACCTGATCGACGCGATCAAGAAGTCCCACCCGGACGCCCTCGACCAGCTCTCCGGAGCGGTCATCGCGGCGGACCACCTCGGCGAGGTCGCCGACCACCTCATCGGCCACTTCGTGGACCAGGCCAGGCGGGCCGGCGCCTCCTGGACCGACATCGGCAAGAGCATGGGCGTCACCCGGCAGGCCGCCCAGAAGCGCTTCGTCCCCAAGGACGACAAGGAGGTGGACGCGGCGAAGATGGACCCGAACGCCGGCTTCAGCCGCTTCACGCCGCGGGCCCGGAACGTGGTGATGGCTGCGCAGAACGAGGCCTCCGCGGCCCGTAACGACAAGACGGTCCCGGCGCACCTGACGCTCGGCCTGCTCGCCGAGCCCGACGGGCTCGCCGGGCGCTGGATCGTCGGCCAGGGCGTCGCCCTGGAGCGGATCCGTGAGACGGTCACCGCGACACTGCCGCCGGCGGTCGAGGAGGTGCCCGCGCTCATCCCGTACGACGCGGACGCCAAGAAGGTCCTGGAGCTCACGTTCCGCGAGGCCCTGCGCCTCGGGCACAACTTCGTGGGCACCGAGCACATCCTGCTCGCCCTCATGGAGTTCGAGGACGGCAAGGGCCCGCTCGCGGGGCTCGGCCTCGACAAGGCGCGGGCCGAGCGGGAGATCGCCGAGGCGATCGCCTCGCTGCACATCGAGGAGCCGCGGCCGGAGGCCTGACCCGAGGTCCCGTACGAAGCGCGGGGGTGGCCGGCGCCGGCCACCCCCGCGCTTCGCCGGCTCGGGCCGCGTGGGAGCTCAGGCGGTCCGTGCCCGGCGCGAGACGACCGCGCGCAGCACCCGTCCGCCCTCGATGGACAGCTCGCGGGCCCGGCGCAGACCGGTCGGCCCGTGCGCGGCCGCTTCCAGCACGGCCTGCTGGCGGCGGAGTTCGCCGGCGTGCAGCGGGCCGGCCTCGGTCGCGTCGTACAGGCGGTGCACGGTGAGCGCGATCGTGGAGCACTGCCCGGACCAGTCCCGCAGCGGCCCCTCGGCCCACTCGGCGGGAACGCCGTCGAGCATCGTGCGCACCATCGTGACGACTCCGCCGGCGTCCGCGTCCTCGCCGCCCGCGCCGTCCAGCTCGACCCGCGCCTTGCCGACGGCCTCGGCCCACGCCCCGCCGTCCCCGCGCGCCACCGCGGCCCACACGGGCCGCAACACCTCGGCGCGCTCGGGCGCGAGCAGCGGCAGACACCGGTCCAGGCACGCCAGCCCGGCGGCCGCGAGGCCCCGTGCGTCCGCTCCGTCGATCAGTTCCTGCAGGCTCGTGCTCGTCTCGGACGTCATGGACGCCTCCTCGCCAACGATGCGGACGCCATACTTCCACTACTGCGCCGCCCGACGCTTTTTCGTCACTGCGCGGCCGGAATCATGCCAGTGGTGTTCGTGCCCTGCATAGGGGTCAGACGGCGTACGTAAAGGATCCCGAGGAGAGCGACGACGGCGTTCAGGGCGTCGGCGGCGCCCAGCCACGTCGAGCCCGTGACGAACGCGGGCACGGTGGTGGCGGAGGCGTACCGCCAGGTCCCGACGGCCAGCGCGAGCGCGGCGAGGGCGAGGGCGGCCCACCAGACGCGCCCGGTCCAGCCGGCCTCCACCCCCTTGTCCCGGCCCCGGAACCAGAGCACGAAGAGCGCCGCGGTCGCCGGGAGCACCACGCACTGGGCGGTGCCGGCCATCATCAGGTCCAGGTCGCCGAAGCCCGCCGGGTCGGGGTGGTCCGCGAGCGGGCCGAGGAACAGGCCGCGCACGTCGAAGGCCGCCCACGCGGCCAGGACGTCGGCGGCCGCGGCGGCGAGGAGCAGGGGAGCGACGGCGTACGACCGGCCGTTCGGGTTCGTTCTGGGCATGACCGGAACCTACGAGCCGCCGGAAGGCCGCCGCCACGGCGAAATCACTCAGTCCGGGGTGAGTACGTCAGCGCACCCGCCCCGCGAGCGCCGTGAACGCCTCCCAGCTCAGGACCGGCTTCCGCGCGTCCCACAGCTTCTGGGCCGTCGCCGTCAGGGGCATGCGGATGCCGTTCGCCACCTGGGTCTGGGTCTGCGCGTTCGGGAAGTCGCCCCAGACGGCGAAACTGCCGCCGAGGATCTGGGAGTCGTAGCGCGCGGGGACGGGGGTGCTGCCGCGCAGGACGAGCGGGGTCCACTCCGCGTAGATGCGGCGGCCGGTCGGGTAGGTGAACTTGTTCGGCTGGCCGAGGACGTAGTAGAGGTACTCGTCGTTGTAGTTGAGGAGCTTCCGCCCCGCGCTCAGGTACGAGACGGGCTGGCGGGCGCCGATCTCCTTGCCGGTCCAGTACGCGACCTGCAGGTCCTTGGCCGCGCTCACCACGCCGCCGGTGGAGAAGCCGTCGTTCCAGGCGCGCAGGGCCCTGCCGCTCGGCCGGACGACCGCCGCGCGGTCGTCGAGCCAGCCGGTCGCGAGGTCCTGCACGCGGCCGGACGCGCCGTACTTCGCGGTCGCGGCGCGGGCGAGCTGCGGGTAGGCCGCCTCGGGGTTCTTCGACATCAGGGCCACGTACTCGTCGCCGCCCAGGTGCCAGTCGGCGCCCGGGAACAGTCCCTGGTACTCGCGGAGCAGCTCGTCGACGATCTTCGCCGAGGCGGGCTCGGAGATGTCGACCGCGCCCCGCGGGGTGCGCCCGCTCGCGCTGACCAGCTGGAGCTCGGGGTGGGCGGCGATGACCGCGCCCAGGTGTCCCGGCGAGTCGATCTCCGGGACGACCGCGATGTGCAGGCTCGCGGCGAGGGCCACGATCCGCCGCACCTCGGCCTTGCTGAGGTGCTTCGCGGAAACCACCTCGGGGTGGCTGTCCGAGGCGATGCGGAAGCCCTGGTCGTCGGAGAAGTGCAGGCCGAGCTCGTTGAGCTTGAGGTCGGCCATCTCGCGCAGCCGGCCCTCGATCCAGCCGGCGGTGAAGTACTTGCGGGCGATGTCGACCATCAGTCCGCGCCGCGGCTTCGCGGGCGCGTCGGTGACCACGCCCTCGGGCATCGCGCCGGTGGACCTGACGGACTGCTTGAGCGTACGGGTGCCGTAGAAGACGCCCGCCTGGTCAGGTCCGGTGATCCGGACCCCGCCGTCGCGGACGGTCAGGGTGTACGACTCCGGGGCGCCCTGCCCGTCGAGGGCCAGGCTGACGTCCCCCGGGCGGGCGGCCGCGGTGCCCCGGTACGGGACGCGCAGCTCGCCCGCGATCAGCCGGGCCTCGTCGGCGAGCGCGGCCTCGTCCTTCGCCGGCACGACGACGCCGGCGTCCGGGCCGGGCTTCCAGCCGGGGCCGCGGGCCGCCTCGTGGGCGCGGACGGCGGGGATCACCCGGGGCGCGGCGGAGAGGGGGTAGGTCCTCGTGGGCGTCGGGCTCGGTGGCGGCGCCGCCGAGGTGGGCACCGCGGTCGAGGCGGTGGCGCCCGTGCCGGAGGCGGCGGGCGGCCCCGGGGAGGATCCGTTCGAGCAGGCCGCCACGGTGACCAGTGCCACCGCGGCCGCCATCAGTGCGGGGCCCCTACGGGGCCCCCGTATGGAGTACCGCATCACTCGGAATCCTCCCTCAACGCGCGAATCACGGCATCCCGGGGGTTTCCGGTCCTTCCGTCCACCCCTTCGACGAAACCCACTCGTCCAGGTGAAATTCGCGCATCCGTCGGACACTTCCCCCTTCCCGCCGATAGCGTGGCGTCACATCCACCCCATCGGTCTCCCCTCTCCGCCACCGCTCCCGGAGCCTCCGCTGACCAGCGACACGCATGCCGCCCCCTGTCGGCCCCCGGTCTCCCCCGCCATACCTGCCCAGCAGGGCGCCGGACGGCACCTCAGCGGGCTCGTGCGTTTCAACGCGGCCTCCCCCGAGCTCGCCGAGGGGCTGCTGCTCGACTGCTGCGGAAGCCGCCGCTGGGCCGAACGGGTGGCCGCGCACCGGCCGTACCCGACCCTCGACGCGCTGCTCGCCGCCGCCGACGAGGCCGGCTACGACCTGTCCGGGCCCGATCTGGACGAGGCGCTGTCCTACGAGACCTCGACCCTGCCCCACCCGGACGCGCCGCCGGCCGCCCGCACCGCGCTGCGCGCCGCCCTCGCGGCGTACGAGAGCAGCTTCGGGCACGCCTTCGTGATCAGCCTGGACGGCGTCCCGGCCGGCGAGCGGCTGGACCAGGTCCTGGCGGGCATCCGGTCACGTCTCGGCAACGAAAGGGAGGAGGAACGGGTCGTGGCCGCCGACGAGCTCCGCCGGCTCGCCCGTTCGCGGCTCACCCGTTCGATCGCCACGTGGTGAGTTCGCCCGGTATACGGCGATTCGGGGCCTAACGATAGCCCGTCCGTGCCTGTTTGATCACACCGATGGACCCCGCGCGAGCGAACCGACAAGTCGTCGCTACGATGACCGGGGCCGGTGGACCGTACCCGGCCGGGTCTGACCGACAGAGAAGCCGGCCGGCCCTGATCCCCGCTCCCGGAGGGTTTTTCCGTGCCGGCTGGAACGCTGTACCGCGGCCGGGAAGGAATGTGGTCCTGGGTGGCTCACCGAGTCACCGGCGTCCTCATCTTCTTCTTCCTGTTCGTACACGTGCTGGACACCGCTCTCGTCCGCGTCTCCCCCGAGGCGTACGACGATGTCGTGGCGACGTACAAGACGCCGATCGTCGCACTCCTCGAGTACGGCCTCGTCGCCGCCATCCTCTTCCACGCGCTGAACGGTCTCCGTGTCATCGCCGTGGACTTCTGGTCCAAGGGCCCGCGCTACCAGAAGCAGATGCTCTGGACCGTCGTGGGCATCTGGGTCGTGCTGATGGCGGGCTCGCTGTACCCCGTCCTCGGCCACGCCGCACGTGAACTGTTCGGGAGCTGACGCCAGACATGTCCGCTGACACCACTTCCGCCATCGGTCCCGTCGAGGGCGCGGCCCCGTACGGCGTGGACAACCCGGCCCCGTACATCGAGGCCCCCCGCAAGCGCACCGGCAAGACCCCGCGGGCGACCCGGGGCAACTTCGAGATGGCCGCGTGGCTCTTCATGCGCCTCTCGGGTGTCGTCCTCGTCGTCCTGGTCCTCGGCCACCTGCTGATCCAGCTCTTCCTGGACGGCGGCGTCTCCAAGATCGGCTTCGCCTTCGTGGCCGGCCGCTGGGCGTCCCCGTTCTGGCAGGTCTGGGACCTGCTGATGCTGTGGCTCGCGATGCTGCACGGCGCCAACGGCCTCCGCACGGTCATCAACGACTACGCGGAGCGTGCCAACACGCGCCTGTGGCTCAAGGGCCTGCTGTACACCGCCACGGTGTTCACCATCCTTCTGGGCACGCTGGTGATCTTCACCTTCGACCCGAACATCCGCTAGGCACGGGGCTGAGGTAACCACGTCATGAAGTTCCACAAGTACGACACCGTCATCGTCGGCGCCGGCGGCGCCGGCATGCGCGCCGCCATCGAGGCGACGAAGCGCAGCCGCACCGCCGTGCTGACGAAGCTCTACCCCACCCGCTCCCACACGGGCGCCGCGCAGGGCGGCATGGCCGCCGCGCTGGCCAACGTGGAGGAGGACAACTGGGAGTGGCACACCTTCGACACGGTCAAGGGCGGTGACTACCTGGTCGACCAGGACGCCGCCGAGATCCTGGCGAAGGAGGCCATCGACGCCGTCCTCGACCTGGAGAAGATGGGTCTGCCGTTCAACCGGACCCCGAACGGCACCATCGACCAGCGCCGCTTCGGCGGTCACTCGCGCAACCACGGCGAGGCCCCGGTCCGCCGGTCCTGCTACGCCGCGGACCGCACCGGCCACATGATCCTCCAGACGCTGTACCAGAACTGCGTCAAGGAGGGCGTGGAGTTCTTCAACGAGTTCTACGTCCTGGACCAGCTGATCACCGAGGTCGACGGGGTCAAGCACTCCGCCGGTGTGGTCGCCTACGAGCTGGCCACCGGCGAGATCCACGTCTTCCAGGCGAAGGCCGTGATCTACGCGTCCGGCGGCACCGGCAAGTTCTTCAAGGTGACCTCCAACGCCCACACCCTGACCGGTGACGGCCAGGCCGCGTGCTACCGCCGCGGTCTGCCGCTGGAGGACATGGAGTTCTTCCAGTTCCACCCGACGGGCATCTGGCGCATGGGCATCCTGCTGACGGAGGGCGCCCGTGGTGAGGGCGGCATCCTCCGCAACAAGGACGGCGAGCGCTTCATGGAGAAGTACGCGCCGGTCATGAAGGACCTCGCGTCCCGTGACGTCGTCTCCCGCTCCATCTACACGGAGATCCGTGAGGGCCGCGGCTGCGGTCCCGAGGGCGACCACGTCTACCTGGACCTGACGCACCTCCCGCCGGAGCAGCTCGACGCCAAGCTCCCGGACATCACCGAGTTCGCGCGTACGTACCTCGGCATCGAGCCCTACACGGACCCGATCCCGATCCAGCCCACCGCGCACTACGCCATGGGCGGCATCCCGACCAACGTCGAGGGTGAGGTCCTGTCGGACAACACCACCGTCGTCCCGGGTCTGTACGCGGCCGGCGAGGTCGCCTGTGTCTCCGTGCACGGCGCCAACCGTCTCGGCACCAACTCGCTGCTCGACATCAACGTCTTCGGCAAGCGCTCCGGCATCGCCGCCGCGGAGTACTCGGCCAAGGCCGACTTCGTCGAGCTCCCGGAGAACCCGGAGTCCATGGTCGTCACGCAGATCGAGAACCTGCGCAACTCCACGGGCAACGAGCGGGTCGCCGACCTGCGCCGCGAGCTCCAGGAGACGATGGACGCCAACGTGATGGTGTTCCGTACGGAGCAGACCATCAAGACGGCCGTCGAGAAGATCGCCGAGCTGCGCGAGCGCTACAAGAACGTGTCCATCCAGGACAAGGGCAAGCGCTTCAACACCGACCTCCTGGAGGCCATCGAGCTGGGCAACCTGCTTGAGCTGGCCGAGGTCATGGCCGTCTCGGCCCTGGCGCGCAAGGAGTCCCGCGGCGGTCACTACCGCGAGGACTACCCGAACCGCGACGACGTCAACTTCATGCGCCACACCATGGCGTACCGCGAGGTCGGCGAGGACGGCTCCGAGACCGTCCGTCTCGACTACAAGCCGGTCGTCCAGACCCGCTACCAGCCGATGGAGCGTAAGTACTGATGGCTACCCCCGTACTGGACAAGGTCGAGGCGGAGTCCGCCGCCTCCCCGTACATCACGGTCACCGTCCGGATCCGCCGCTACAACCCCGAGGTCTCGGACGCGGCGGTCTGGGAGGACTTCCAGATCGAGATCGACCCGAAGGAGCGCGTGCTCGACGCCCTTCACAAGATCAAGTGGGATCTGGACGGCACGCTGACCTTCCGCCGCTCGTGCGCGCACGGCATCTGCGGCTCGGACGCGATGCGGATCAACGGCAAGAACAGGCTCGCCTGCAAGACGCTGATCAAGGACATCAACCCCGAGAAGCCGATCACCGTCGAGGCCATCAAGGGCCTCACGGTGATGAAGGACCTCGTGGTCGACATGGAGCCCTTCTTCCAGGCGTACCGGGACGTCATGCCGTTCCTGGTCACCAAGGGCAACGAGCCGACCCGCGAGCGCCTGCAGTCCGCCGAGGACCGCGAGCGCTTCGACGACACCACCAAGTGCATCCTGTGCGCCGCGTGCACGTCGTCCTGCCCGGTCTTCTGGAACGACGGCCAGTACTTCGGTCCGGCCGCGATCGTCAACGCGCACCGCTTCATCTTCGACTCGCGTGACGAGGCGGGCGAGCAGCGCCTGGAGATCCTGAACGACAAGGACGGCGTGTGGCGTTGCCGCACGACGTTCAACTGCACGGACGCCTGCCCGCGTGGCATCGAGGTCACGAAGGCGATCCAGGAAGTGAAGCGCGCGCTGATCACGCGTCGCTTCTAGCCTTCACGAACGCGCGGACGCCGTCCGCCGGTTCGTGTCCGGGTCCCGTCCCCCTCCAGGGAGGCGGGACCCTTCGCGTTCCCCGGCACACGCTCTCCGCCGACGCGGGCTCATGTGCCAGGATCTGGGGCAGCGTTGAAGCCCAGGAAGGACGGGGAAACATGAGCGAGCCGAACCCTTACAAGGCAGAGGACTCGGGAAGCTACGAGTGGGGACCGGGCCAGCCGGCCGGGACGCCGGGGTACGGCTACCCGCAGACGCCCCCGCCGTCCTACCAGCCGACCGTGGCCGCGGGCGTGCCCGTGCCGCCGCAGCACGCGCCGATGCCGGTGGGGGCGGGCGCGGGGGCCCCGCTGCTGAGCCTCGGTGACATCACGGTGGTCGGCGACCAGATCATCACGCCGGCCGGGGCGATGCCGCTGAAGGGCGCGGTGTGGAACGCGATGGACATGTCGCGGACCGAGGAGAAGATCCCCACGGTCGCGATCGTGCTCGCCATCATCTTCTTCCTGCTGTGCCTGCTCGGTCTGCTGTTCCTGCTGATGAAGGAGAAGCAGACCACCGGCTTCATCCAGGTCACGGTGACGAGCGGCGGCCGGCACCACGCGACGATGATCCCGGCGACCGGCCCGGACACCATCCACTGGGTCATGGGGCAGCTCAACTACGCCCGTTCGCTGAGCGTCTGAGTGGTCCTCAGGGTTGCCGGCCGCGCTTCCCGGTGATCCTCAGGGTCCGCCCTCAGGGGCGGACCAGGGTCGTCCCCGATGGTGCCGGGGGTCGGCCGCGCGGGAACCTTGATCCATGACGAACTCATGGATGAACAAGGCGCGTTGGACGACGGCGGCGGCAGTGGCCGCACTGGTGGTGGCGGGGGCGGCCGTGCCCGCGAGCGCGGCGACGCCGACCCCCTCCGTGGTGGCGCCCGCCGCCGGCAGGGTCGACCCGGCGGCGCTGCGCAAGGCGCTCGCCGGACTGCCCGACGACTACGTGCGGGGCGCCATGGTGAAGGTGACCGGGCGGGACGGACGGTGGACCGGGACGGCCGGCGAGTGGACCGCGCCGACCGAGGCCGAGTTCGCGATAGGCAGCGTCACCAAGCTGTTCACCTCCACCGTCGCGCTCCAACTGGTCGGCGAGGGGCGCCTGTCGCTCGACGACACGGTCCAGGAACTGCTGCCGGGCCTGCTGCCGGACTCGTTCGCACCGATCACCGTCGGGCAGCTCCTCAGCCACACCAGCGGGCTGCAGAAGCCCCGGTGCGCCCGCCCCGGCACGCCGGTGGAGGTCGTCACGTCGGCGGTCTCCTGCGGGACGCCGGCGGCCCCGGGGACGACGGTCCAGTACAACGGCATCAACACCTTCGTCCTCGGGCTCGCGATCGAGAAGGTGACCGGCCGGACGTACGCGGAGGAGCTGCACGACCGGGTGCTGCGGCCGCTCGGCCTGCGGCACACCCGGCTGCCGGCCGACGACTGGGCCTGGGCGGAGGGCGGGCTCGTGTCGAACGCGTCGGATCTGCGGCACTTCACGACGGCGCTGATACGCGGTGGACTGCTGCGCCCGGCCGAGCGGCGGCTGCTGTTCACGACGCCGTCGGTGCCCGGGGCGAACTTCAGCTACGGCGGACTGATGTCGTTCCGGCTCGACAGCGGCCTGGTCGTGTGGGGCAAGACGGGGTCCAACAAGGGTTACACGAGCGGCGTGTTCACCACGCCCGACCTGGACCGCGTGCTCGTGTACTCGCTGCTGTCGACCGGCAAGAGCGCCGACGAGGAGCTCGCGCGGATCAAGGGGATAGCCGCTGCCGCGTTCCGTGGGGCCGAGCGCTAGGAGCGTGGCCTTCTCGATCAGGCCGGATCAGGGAGCGGTGCCGGACGCCCCGAGCCCGACGGTATCGGCGACGCACCCCCGGCTAGCCGTGCCAGGGCTGGGCGGTGGCGTCCTGTTCGGCGACGATCATGATCCGGCGGAGCATGTCGTTGAGGTTCTCCCGCTCCTCGGGTCCCAGGATGCCGAGGAGGCGCTCCTCCTCGTGGCCGAGGACGTCCATGGCGCCGAGCCAGGTCTCGCGGCCGGGCCCGGTCAGTTCGACGATCACGCGGCGGCGGTCGGTCGTGGACTGGGTGCGGCGGACGAAGCCGCGCTTCTCCAGCGCGTCGAGCCGGCCGGTGACGGAGGCGGGGGCGAGGTCGAGGTCCTGGGCCAGCTCGGAGGGGGCGGCGCTGCCGCCGCGGCCGGCGAGCTTGTGCAGCGTGTCGAACTCGTGGCGTTCCAGGTCGAAGTCGACGAGGGACTGCTCGCGCACCCGGCGGAGGTGGACGGAGAGCTTCTTCATCCGGGTGACCGCGCCCTCGACGACCGGGTCGAGGCCGGGCAGGACGGGCTGCCAGCGGGCCACGTGCTCGTCGGTCCAGTCGCGCGGCGCCTCGCGCGGGGTCGCGCGCGGTTCCTCGGTGGGTGGTGCCATGGAGTGATCGTACGTCGGGGGCGGGCCCCATTCGGGGAGGACGCGCAAAAGTATTTCGTTGACGAATTATTCGGCACCGAAATACTCTGCGGCGCATGCCCGCCTTCACCGAGCCCGTCCCCCATCCGCTGCGCACCCGCTCCTTCCGGCTCCTCTTCGCCGGGCGCACGCTCTCCCTCCTCGGCGACGCCGTCATCCCCGCCGCCCTCGCCCTCGCGGTCCTGAAGGCGACCGGCTCCACCTCGGCGCTCGCGCTCGTGCTCGCCTGCTCGATGGTCCCGAAGCTGCTCCTGCTGCCGCTGGGCGGCGTCGTCGGCGACCGGTTCGACGCCCGCACGGTGGCGCTGGCGATGGACCTCGTCCGGTGCGTCACCCAACTCGTCGTCGGGATCCAGCTGCTGAGCGGCACCCCGTCGCTCGCGGTCATCGCGGGCGTCGAGGTGCTCGGCGGCGCGGCCGGCGCCTTCGCGACACCGACCGCCGCGCCGCTGGTCAAGGGCACGGTCCCGGCGGGGTCACTGCAGCGGGCCAACGCGGCGATGGCGGTGGCCTACAGCGTGAGCCGGGTCGGCGGCCCGGCCCTCGCCGGGACGCTGATCCTCACGGTGGGGCCCGGCTGGGCCTTCGTCCTGGACGCGGCGAGCTTCGGCGTCAGCGCCGCCCTGCTGTGCGCCGTGCGGGTGGCGCGGGTGGAGGTTCCGCGGCGCTCGCTCCTGGCCGACCTGAAGGAGGGCTGGCGGGAGGTCCGCACCCGCGACTGGTACTGGACGAGCCTCATCGGGCACAGCGCCTGGAACGGGGCCGCCGCGGTCCTGATGACGCTCGGACCCGCGATCGCCCTGGACCGGCTGGGCGGCGACCTCGCCTGGGCGGTGTTCCTCCAGGTGGGGGCGATCGGGCTGCTGCTCGGCTCGCTGGCCGCCGACCGGATCCGCCCCGGGCGTCCGATCCTCGCCGCGAACCTCGGCCTCGCCACGTACGCGCTGCCGCTGCTGCTCCTGGCCGCCGGGGCGCCCGCGCCGCTCACGATCGGGGCGTACGGGCTCGCGCAGGCCGGCCTGGGCTTCCTCACCCCGGTGTGGGAGACCGCGGTGCAGCGGGCCGTCCCGGAGCACGCGCTGGCGCGCGTGACCTCGTACGACTGGCTGCTCTCCTTCGCGGCGATGCCCCTGGGCTACGCCCTGGCCCCGCCGGCCGCCGCCACCTGGGGGCCCGGACTGCCCCTTGTGGTCGCGGCGGTGGCGGTGGCGGGCTGCTGCCTGGGAACGGCGCTCGTGCCGGGGGTGCGGGGCTTCAGGACCGGTTGAGGAAGTCCTCGACGAGCCGGGTGGTCTCCGCGGGGCGCTCCAGGGCCGGCAGATGGCCGGCCCAGTCCAGTTCGAGGTGGCGGACGTCAGGGAGGAGACCGGCGAGCCGGGTCGCGACGGCCCGGAAGTCCGGGACGTCATGGGCGCCGGTGAGGGCGAGGACCGGGACGTCGATCGCGGCGAGGTCGGCGTCGGTGACCTCCACGGGCCAAGGCGCGAACTCCTCGGGGGCGGCGAGCTGGAGCTCGAAGGCGCGGGCCTGCATGCGCCGGACCAGCTCCCGGGCGTCGGCCCCCGCGTCCGGACCGAGCCAGAAGTCGACGTTGAGGTCGACGGCGCCGGGGAGGTCGTCGGCTTCCAGCAGGGTGTTCTCGCGCCCGAAGAAGTCGCGCAGCTCCGGGCTCGCCTCGTGGCCGGGGGCGGCCGCGCAGAGCAGCGCGAGGGAGGTGGTGCGGCCCGGGTGGCGCACGGCGAACTCCAGGGCGACCTCGCCGCCGAAGGAGGAGCCGACGAGGGCGGCGCGTTCGGCGCCGAGGTGGTCCAGCAGTGCGGCCACGTCGTCGGCGTGGACGTGCGGGCGGTCGACGGGGCTGTCACCGAAGCCCCGGAGGTCGCATCGGACCACGCGGTACCCGGCCGCCGCGAGGGCGGTGAACTGCGCGTCCCACATGCGCCGGTCGCAGACGCCGGAGTGCAGGAGCAGGACGGTGGAACGGCCGTCGCCTGCCACGTCGTGAGCAAGTGTCATGCGGCCGACCCTAGAGCCCGGAGGCCGTCCCCACCAGGAGATTCGCTCTCCCCTCCGCCCCCGCTTGAACATGTTCAAGATGAGGTCTACATTCATGTCCGTCAGCTTTGAACGCGTTCAAGGGAGCGTGAGGGCATGGACCTCACTGTCGTCGCGTACGTCATCTACCTGCTCATCAGCGTCGGGCTCACCGTCTGGGTCGCCCGCACCCTCAGCCGCAACGGCAAGGTCTTCCTGGCCGACGTGCTGCACGGGAACGAGAAGCTCGCGGACGCCGTGAACCACCTGCTCGTCGTCGGCTTCTACCTCGTCAACCTCGGCTTCGTCGCCCTCCACCTGAGCCAGGACCAAGCCGTCGTCGACGCCCGGCAGCTCTTCGAGGCACTGTCGGTGAAGCTCGGCGTCGTCCTGCTCGTGCTCGGCGTGATGCACCTCGCCAACGTCTACGTCCTCAACAAGATCCGCCGCCGGGGCGTCCTGGAGCGCGGCCAGGTCCCGCCGGTGCCGCCGCAGGGCTGGACCGACCCCGCCGGGGGCGGCCACCCGGGCCCCCAGGGGCCCAACCCGTGGGCCACCCCGGCCACCGGCGCCTGAGCCGCCCCCGCCCGCCCGGCCCGGCACCCCGATGACGTCGAGCGCGCCCGTACGGCGCCTGACCGTCCTCTACGACGCGGACTGCCCGCTCTGCGTCCACCTGCGGCACTGGCTGATCCGCCAGCCCCAGCTCGTCCCCCTGGACCTCGTCCCGGCCGGCTCCCGGGAGGCGCGGCGGCGCTTCCCGGCCCTCGACCACGACGCCACCCTGCGGGAGATCACGGCGGTCGGGGACGGCGGCCAGGTCTACCGCTCGACCGCCGCGTGGATCGTCTGCCTCTGGGCCCTGGCCGAACACCGGCCCAAGGCCCACTGGCTGGCCACCCCGGCCGGGCAGCCGTTCGCCCGGGCGACGGTCCTCGCGGCCGCCAGGTGGCGCGAGGCGCTGAGGTCCGAGCGCACCGGCTGCACGGAGGGACAGTGCGAGGCACCCGGCTCGTCCGGCTAGGCTCAGGGCCCGTGGAGGTCGCGATGGAAGAGAAGCAGGGCACGGACGCCGACGGGCAGCCGACGGACAAGCCCGCCAAGGCGCCGAAGAGCGAGCAGACCCGCGCGCTCATCCTGGAGACCGCGCTCCGCCTGTTCAAGGAGCGCGGCTACGACAAGACGACGATGCGGGCCATCGCGCAGGAGGCCGGCGTCTCCGTCGGCAACGCGTACTACTACTTCTCGTCCAAGGAGCACCTCGTCCAGGGCTTCTACGACCGGATCGCCGAGGAACACCAGCGGGCCGTCGAGCCCATCCTCGAGGGCGGCGAGAAGGACCTGACCGCCCGGATCCGCGGGGTGCTGCTCGCCTGGCTCGACATCGCGGAGCCGTACCACGAGTTCGCGTCCCAGTTCTTCAAGAACGCCGCCGACCCGGACAGCCCGCTCAGCCCCTTCTCCCCCGAGTCGGAGGGCCCGCGCGAGGCGGCCATCGAGGTGCACCGGCGGGTCATCCGCGGGGCCGCGGTGAAGGTCGACCGCGAACTCGCGGAGCCGCTGCCGCGGCTGCTCTGGCTCCAGCAGATGGGCCTGGTGCTGTTCTGGGTGTACGACCGCTCCGAGGGCGCCGCCAACAGCCGCCGCCTGGTGGAGCGGCTCGCCCCGGTCACCGCCCGGGCGATCTCGCTGTCCCGCTTCCGGATCCTGCGCCCGCTGGTCACGGACGTCCACGACGTCCTGTCCGACTTCATGCCGACGGCGGCCGGGATGGCGGCCTCGGGCAAGCCCAAGCGGACCGCCGGCCGCAAGTCCTGACGGCGCGGCCGCGCGCAGACCCACGGCGCACGAAAGGGGCCCCGGACCACGGCGGGTGGTCCGGGGCCCCTTTCGAGTCCGTGGGGCGCGGGACACCCCTAGATCCAGCTGAGCTCCCAGAGGCGCCAGATACCGGTGCCGTCCGACAGGTACTGCGATCCGGCGACCTCGTCCGTCGACAGCACGTAGTCCTTCTTCTGCCACAGCGGCACCAGCGGGACGTCCTTGGCGACCTCGTCCTGGATGGCCTTGAAGTCGGCGGTCGCCCGCGCGCGGTCGCTGTACTGCTGCGTCGCGGCGATCAGCGAGTCGATCCTCGCGCTGGAGAACTTGTTGTGCAGGGTGTTGTGCGTGCCGACGAGCGGGGCCGTGAAGCTGTCGGAGTCCGGGAAGTCGGGGAGCCAGCCGACCGTGTAGGCGTCGAACTTGCCCTGCGCGTACTCCTTCTGGAACTCGGTCCACGCGACCGGGACGATCGTGACCTCGAAGAGGCCCGTCTCCTCCAACTGCTTCTTCAGCTCGGCGGCCTCGGCGGCGTAGGTGGCGTCCTTGCGGTAGCCGAGGGTGAACTTCACCGGGGTGTCGACGTCCGCGGCCTTCAGCAGGCTCTTGGCCTTGGCCTTGCTGGGCTCCGGGTAGGTGTCGTAGAAGGCGGTGCTGTGGCCGACGAAGCCCTGCGGGATGAGGGAGTACAGCGGCTCGACGGTGCCCTGGTACGGGCCGGTGGTGATGGCCGGGCGGTCGATGACCGCGGCGACGGCCTGCCGGACCGCCTTCTTCGCCATCGCCGAGTCGGGGCGCACGTTGAAGTTGAGGTTGCGGATCTCGGCGCTCGCCGCCTCGGTGACCTTGATGTCGTCCGGCGTCGACTCGTTGAGCTTGTCGAGGAAGGCCGGCGGCATCTGCCGGTGCGTCACGTCGACCTGCTTGCCCTTCCAGGCGTCGGCGAGCTGCTGCGACTCCTTGAAGTACTTCACGACCACCGGGCGGCCGGCCTTGGTGATGGCGCCCCGGTAGTGGGGGTTGGGCTCCAGACGGGCGCTGACGCCCGGCTGGTACTCCTTCAGGACGTACGGACCCGAGCCGTCCACCACGGTGTCCTTGCGCAGCGACTTGGCCGGGTACGTCGTGTGGTCGACGATCGAGCCGGCACCGGTCGCGAGCTTCAGCGGGAAGGTGGCGTCCCGGCCGCTGAGCTGGAAGGTCACCTTCTGGCCACGGGCCACGACCTTCTGCAGGGTCGGGAAGAGCGGCGCCGGACCGACGTCCGTCCTGATCGTCATCATCCGCTCGAACGAGTAGCGGACGTCGTCGCCGGTGATCTTGCGCCCGTTGGAGAAGGTGAGGTCGTCGCGGAGCGTGCACTCGTACGTCGTCAGCTTCGAGCCGACGAACCGGCAGCTCTTCGCGGCGTCCGGAACCGGCGTGGTGAAGCCCGGCTTGAAGGTCAGCAATGACTGGAAGACGTTGCTGTACATCGCCCAGGAACCGGCGTCATAGGCCCCGGCCGGGTCGAGCGAGGTCACCTCGTCCGTGGTCCCGATGGTGATCGGATCGGAGCGCACGTCATCGGAGGGCAGCAACTGCCAGCCTCCGATCCCCGCGACCACCAGAGCCCCACAAGTGATCAGAATTCGCAGACGGACCGCAGACCGCATCGATCTTCCCTTTTCGCGTTCCCACCCCTGTCGCGGCGGAAAACGACCGGCCGCGATGGCGTCACCCAATCACACGGTCTTCACTAGTGGAAGGGTAAACCTTCACACTGCACGTATATGTCCAGGGATTAGGGATTTCAGGGGACTCAGCGGTACTCGCCAGTACGTATCCGGCACGACGCGCTGCGTGACGCGACCTGTGGGCCGCCTGTGGATCGCCTGTGAACACCCCCGGAACGACCCGTGATTCGGCCCGGTCCCCCGTCCGTCACGCCTGCTTCGAGGCCAGCTCCACGACGGTGATGTCGGACGGCGCGCCGACGCGGACGGGCGGCCCCCAGGCGCCCGCACCCCGCGACACGTACAGCTGGGTGTCGCCGTACCGCTCCAGGCCCGCGACCGTCGGATTGGCCAGCTCCGCCAGGTAGTTGCCGGGCCAGAGCTGGCCCCCGTGGGTATGGCCGGACAGCTGGAGGTCGACCCCGTGGCGCACGGCGTCGTCGATGACGATCGGCTGGTGCGCCAGCAGGACCGCGGTGCGGGCCCGGTCCCGGTCCCCGAGCGCCTTCACGAAGTCCGGCCCCTGCCCCTCGCTCTCGCCCGCGACGTCGTCCACGCCCGCGAGGTCGAAGCCGGCGCCGATCTCGACGCGCGCGTTGCGCAGGGGGTGCAGGCCGAGCTCGCGGACGTGGTCGACCCAGGCGTCGGCGCCGGAGAAGTACTCGTGGTTGCCGGTCACGAAGAACGCGCCGTCGCGGGCCCGCAGGCGGGCGAGCGGCTCGGCGGCTGGGCCGAGGTTCTCGACCGTGCCGTCGACCAGGTCACCGACGACGGCGACGAGATCGGGCTGGGTGGCGTTGATCGTGTCGACGATCCGCTGGGTGTGGGCGCGCCCCAGGATCGGCCCGAGGTGGATGTCCGACACCACCGCGATCCGGTACCCGTGCGCCCCGCGCGGCAGCTTGGCCAGCGGCACGGTCACCCGCTTCACCCGCGGCCCGCGCAGCACCCCGTACGTCCCGTACCCGACGGTCCCGACGGCGACGGCGGCCGCGGTGCCGGTGACGAGCCGGTTGACGAAGAGGCGGCGGGAGAGGTCGGCGCCGCCGCCGGCCACCGGGGCGGCCGGCTCCGCGGCAGCGGCCCCGGTGGCCGGTGTGGTCGGCGCCACGCCCGGCGTCGTCGGATCCGCGGCCGGTGTGGTCGGCTCCGCGGCCGGTGTCCCGGCAGGGGCCGGCACGTCCGCCGGAGCGGACCCCACGGCAGCGGGGACGGCTTCCGGCGCCGGAGCCCGGGTGCCCGCCTGCCGCCGGGCGAGCCACCGCCGCAGCAGCGGCCGCAGCGGCTCCGTCACCACCAGGGCGAGCGTCACGTACAGGAGCAGCGCGAGCCAGAGGAAGCCCGGCCAGGCGACGGCCTGCTGGAGGACGAAGGGGGCGCCGGCCCGCCCCGAGACGAGCGCGGCGAGCGACAGGAGCGGCAGCAGGACCGCCGCCGCCGTACCGAGCCGGCGGGCGGCCCCGCCGGGCACCGTCAGGTCGCGCACGAGGCGCCGCCACACGTACCGGTGGACCGCCCCCAGGAGGGCGAGGACCACGACCAGGACCAGCAGGAAGACGACCACGCCCGAGAACCCCTATCCGCGTTCGTGCCGAAGGGCGCGCACCCCGCGCAACCCGATCACCCCGACGCCCGTCCCCAGAACAAAGGACGTGACGGCCAGCAGCAGGTGCACCCAGAAGTAGGCCGTCGGATCGCCTGCGTCGTCGAAGGCGAGACCGCTTGCGTCGTTCCATAGGTTTTTGACGAAAGTGATCCAGATGAGCCAGCTCCATGCTCCGAACGCGAGCAGGAACCAGGAGACGGGACGGCTGAGCTTCATGGTCCCAGTATCACCGGCCGCCCCACGGCCCCTGCGGACGGGTGGACGAGCGGGGACGAACCGCCCCGCGGGGTTCGGAACCCGCTTCCGGGGATGTACGTTCTCGATCGTGTCCGCTTCGAAGATGACCGCGAAGGCCGCCCTGTCGGCGACCGCCGCCGCCACCCTGCTCCCCTTCCTCGCCGCTCCCGCGCACGCGGACGACAAGGACCAGCAGCCCAAGCCGCCCGCCCTCATGTCCAGCATCGGCGGGACGCGCCTCGCCCAGCCCGGCACCCAGGTGCAGCTGGGCCCCGGCGCCCCGGTGCTGCCGAAGGAGCTCAGCGCGCGCTCGTGGATCGTGGCCGACGCGGAGAGCGGCCAGGTGCTCGCCGCGCACAACGCGCACTGGAAGCTCGCGCCCGCCTCCACGCTCAAGATGCTGTTCGCGGATACCCTGCTGCCCAAGTTCCCGAAGACGCTGAACCACACCGTGCTCCCCCAGGACCTGGCGGGCATGGGCGCCGGGTCCAGCCTGGTCGGCATCAAGGAGAAGCAGACATACAGCGTCCACGACCTGTGGCTCGGCGTCTTCCTGCGCTCCGGCAACGACGCCGTGCACGTCCTGTCGGCGATGAACAACGGCGTCGCGCAGACCGTCGCCGACATGCAGGCGCAGGCGGACGACCTCCAGGCCCTCGACACCTTCGTCGTCTCCCCGGACGGCTACGACGCCCCGCGCCAGGTCTCCTCCGCGTACGACCTCACCCTCATCGCCCGCCACGGGATGCAGAACCCGGACTTCCGGGAGTACGCCGCGACCGCCCGGGCGAAGTTCCCCGGCGAACAGAAGCCCGGCAAGCAGCGCGAGGCCTTCGAGATCCAGAACACCAACCGGCTGCTCACCGGCGACCTCGGCGTTCCCGCGTACCAAGGCATCGCCGGCGTCAAGAACGGCAACACCACGCACGCCGGCGCGACCTTCACGGGCGTCGCGGAGCGCAACGGCCGGGTCCTGCTCGTCACCGTGATGAACCCGTCCTCGAAGGAGCAGCACGCCGTCTACAAGGAGACGGCCCGGCTGCTCGACTGGGGCTTCGCCGCCACCGGCAAGGTGACCCCGGTCGGCGAGCTGGTGCCGCCGAAGTCGGCCCGGACGACCCCGGGGAACGGCGCGGACACGTCGAACGGCACCGCGCCCGCCCCCGGCAAGAACGCCCCGGCGGGCGCCGAGCACGCGGCCGTCGCGAAGGGGAAGTCGGGCGGCGCGGGGATCGCGCTGGCCGTGGCGGGCGGCGTGCTCGTGCTGCTCGCGGGTGCCGCCTTCCTGGTCAACCGCCGCTGGCCGCTGGCCGCTTCGGCCCGACGCCGGAAGCCGCAGGGGGCGGCGGAGCCTTCCGAGGCTCCGGACTCCACGAAGGCCTCGGACTCCACGGACGATGCGGACTCCACGAAGGCCTCGGACTCCACGGGGGGTTCGAGCGCCGAGGAGGGTCCGACGTCCGGTGCCGGGGCTCCGGCATCGTCCGAGGGGGCGGGCTCGCCTAAGGCTTCGGAGGCTGCGGTGTCCCCGGCGTCCCCGGATTCTCCTGAGTCGGCCGAGTCCCCTGAGTCCCCTGAGTCCCCTGAGTCCCCGGCTGCTCCCGCCTCTCCTCCGTCTCCTGCGTCTCCTGCGTCTCCAGTTGACGGGACTCCTGTGAATCCCTGACCCCCGTCGCCGTCCAGGCCGCGCAGAAGAGCAGCAGCTTCGCGGTGAAGTTGATCCACAGCAGCAGGGCGACCGGCACGCCGAACGCCCCGTACATCGACTTCGCCGCGACGCCCTTCATGTAGCCGCCGAGCAGCAGCTTCAGGAGTTCGAAGCCGACCGCGCCGGTCAGCGCCGCGATCACCAGGTCGCGGCGCCGCGGCTCGACGCCCGGCAGCATGGTCAGCACGAACGCCAGGATGAGGAAGTCGGCGACGACCGCGACCACGATCGCGGCGGCCTCCAGGAAGAATCCGCCGGCCCCGGAGTGCGAGACGCCGAGCCGGTCGGCGCTCCAGCCGACGGCGGTCGAGCCGAGCCAGGACGCGGCGAGCGAACCCAGCATGACCGCGCCGAGGCCGAGCAGCACGAGCGTGTCCTTGCCCTTGCGCAGGACCGGGTTGTCCTCTTCGACGTCGTCCAGGCCCCACACGGCGCGCAGGCATTCGCGCATCGAGCCGACCCAGCCGATGCCCATGAAGAGCAGCACGGCGCCGGCGACGAGGCCGACGGTCGCCGCGTTGTCGACGAGGCCGCCGATGTCGAGCTGGTCGGAGATGCCCGGGACCTGCTCGGCGATCTTCGCCTCGATCCGGTCGAGCTGTTCGGGGGAGAGCAGCGCGGCGCCGACCGCGGCACCGACGGTGATCAGCGGGAAGAGGGCGAGGAAGCTGAGGAAGGTGATGGCGGCGGCGAGCCGGGCCCAGTGGACCTCGTCGAGCCGCTCGTACGAACGCCAGGCGTGGGTTCTCATGAAGCGGATGACCCACGGGCCGACGACGGGGAGTTTGGTCAGCCAGTCCATGGCGTACGCGCCTCTTCCTCGGGTGACGGAGTCCGGAACACCAGGGTCCGTGTGCCCCAGAATCGCAGCATGGTCGCCATGACCATGCCCACGCCGAGTCCCGACATCGTGTCGGCGCGGGCCGAGGTGAGTCCGAGGCCGTGGTGGGAGACGGCGAGGCACAGCAGCTGGACGACGGCGCCCGCCACGTTCACGGCGAAGAAGACGCCGTACTCGCGCAGGGCGACGGCCCGCCGCCGGTAGGTGCCGAGTGCGTTGCCGAGGTAGGCGACCGTGCAGCCGGCGAGGAAGGACAGGGCCTTGGCGGTGATCGGGTCGACGCCGAGCGGCCCGCGCAGCCACAGGAAGAGCGCGAGGTCGGCGGCGTACGCGGCGAGCCCGGCGACGGCGAAGCCGAGCACCTCGCGGCGCGTGCCGCGCCCGGGGAGGCTCCGGGGCACCCCGTCGCCGAGGAGGGCCCGGCGCACACCGCCGTCACGGAGCGTCCGGCGCACGCGCCCCGCGGTCGTGCCGCTCACAGGCCCATGACCGCCATGCCGTACATCGCCGCCCACACCAGGCCGATGACGGCGAGCGGTCGGTCGCGCAGGACGACCTCCTCCGGCTCGCCGGCCGTGCCGCGGTCGGCGTACACGGCGTAGCGGAGCACCGCCAGGACGAAGGCGACGACGGAGAGCTGACGCCACGGGAGCAGCGTGCCGGTGGCGACTCCGTCGCCCTCCAGGGCCCACAGGCAGTAGCCGAGGACGGCGACCCCTGCCGCCAACTGCCAGACGAAGCGCAGGTATCCGGTCGTGTACTGGGTGAGCAGCGCGCGGGTCGCGCCTCCCGCGTCCTGCATCTGCACGGCCTCCGAGTAGCGCTTGGCCGCCACCATGAACAGCGCCCCGAAGCCGGTGGTGATGAGGAACCAGCGGGAGAGCGGGATGCCGAGGGCGACTCCGCCGATCACCGCCCGCATGAGGAATCCGGTGGTGACGACGGTGAGGTCGACGACGAGGACGTGCTTGAGGCGGACGCAGTAGGCGAGTTGCATGGCGAGGTAGGCGGTGATCAGCAGCGCTGTCATCGCGTTGCACAGCAGGGCGCTCGCGACCGCGGCCCCGAGCCCGAGCACGGCACCGGTGGCGTGGGCGAGGGGTACGGGGACGAGTCCGGCGGCGACGGGGCGGTGCCGCTTGACGGGGTGGGCGCGGTCGGCGTCGGCGTCGCGGGCGTCGTTGACGAGGTAGACGGCCGAGGCGGCGGCCGTGAAGAGGGCGAAGACCAGTCCGAGTCGGGCAGCGTGGTGCCAGGAGCCGAGCTGCCCGGCGGCGACGGGCGCGGCGACGACGAGGCTGTTCTTGACCCACTGGCGGGGCCGGGCGGTCCGTACGAGCCCGCGGGCGACGGCGAGGGTCCCGCGCCGGGGGCGGCGCAGCGGCGGGGCGACGGGCGCGTCGAGCAGGGCGGTGGCGGCGCGGCCCGTCGTGGGCTCAGTCACGGGGGCCTCCGGTGACCCAGCGGTGGCCGGCGGCAGCGGCGGCCACACCCAGGAGGGCTCCGGCGGCGACGTCGGTCGGGTAGTGGACGCCGACGACGAGCCGGGAGAGGCACATGGCGGCGGCGGCCGGGACGGCGGCGTGCCGGACGGGCGGATGCAGGGCGGCGAAGGCGACGGCCGCCGCGGCGGCGGAGCTTGCGTGACAGCTGGGGAAGGAGTGCCGGCCGGCGGTGCGGACCAGGGGCGTGTAGTCCTCGGGGCGCGGCCGGGGACGCCGTACGACCCGTTTGACGCCCATGCCCGCGAGGTGGGCGGCGCCGATCACGGCGGTACCGCGCAGCCAGCCCGCACGGCGCGACGGGTCGAGCGCGGCGGCGCTCAGCCCGGCGGCGAGCCACAGCGCCGCGTGCTCGCCGCCGTGGGAGAGCGCCCGGGCGGCGGCGGCCACGGCGGCGTGACGCCCGCAGGAGCGCAGCGCGGCGAGGACCCGCTGGTCGGCCGCGGCCCAGTCCCCGTATCGCATCCGCCTCACTCGCCTCCCCGTTCGCCGTCAACCAGGGGCGACTCTGACGCGCGGAGGTGTCCTACGGGTCGGCACGCTTTCCTGACACTCGTTTAATCACCCATTTCGACGAACCGCCCGCCAATCCCGGCATAAGCGACAGTCCCGGCGATACGGTCGCTTCCATGGCAGCCGAGACCGACATCGAGACGGGTGTCGCGCCCCCCTACGACGCGGCCGACTCCGTCGACGGCGACACCGACGCCGACACCGACGCCGAAGCCGACACCGACGCCGAAGCCGAAGCCGTCGCGGGCGACGGCGGTGCAGCCCACGACGGCTTCGAGGAGCTCGACGCGGACGACGCGGACGACACGTACGACACGCTCACCGGCTGGGGCCGCACCGCCCCCACCCTCGCCCGGGTGGTCCGCCCCCGCACGTACGAGGAGGCCGCCGCCGCCGTGCGCGCCTGCGGCGCCCGCGGGTCGATCGCCCGCGGTCTCGGCCGGGCCTACGGCGACGCCGCCCAGAACGCCGGCGGGTGCGTGCTCGACATGACGGCCCTGGCCCGGATCCGCGCGATCGACGCCGACGCCGGGCTCGTCGTCTGTGACGCCGGCGTCAGCCTGCACCACCTGATGGAGGTGCTGCTGCCGCTCGGCTGGTTCGTGCCCGTCACCCCCGGCACCCGCTACGTCACCGTCGGCGGGGCCGTCGGCGCCGACATCCACGGCAAGAACCACCACGTCTCCGGCTCCTTCGCCCGGCACGTCGTCTCCCTCGACCTGCTCACCGCCGACGGACAGGTGCACACGCTCGCCCCCGGCACCCCGCTCTTCGACGCCACCGCCGGCGGCATGGGCCTGACCGGCGTGATCCTCTCCGTCACCCTCCGGCTGCTGCCCGTCGAGACCTCGCTGATGTACGTCGTCACCGAGCGCGCGGCCGACCTCGACGACCTGATGGCCCGGCTCACCGCCACCGACCACCGCTACCGCTACTCCGTCGCCTGGATCGACCTGCTCGCGCGCGGCGCCGCGACCGGCCGCGCCGTCCTGACCCGCGGCGACCACGCCCCGTACGAGGCACTGCCGCGCCGGGCCCGCCGTGCTCCGCTCGACTTCCGGCCCGGCCGGCTGCCCGCCGCCCCCGCGTACGTCCCCGAGGGCCTGCTCGGCCGCACCGGCGTGGGCGTCTTCAACGAGCTCTGGTACCGCAGGGCGCCCCGCCGGCCCACCGGCCGGCTGCAGCGGCTCTCCTCGTTCTTCCACCCCCTCGACGGCGTCCCGCACTGGAACCGGGTCTACGGGCGGAGCGGCTTCGTGCAGTACCAGTTCGTCGTCGGGCACGGGCACGAGGAGACCCTGCGCCGGGTCGTGCGGCGGATCGCGAGCCGCGGCTGTCCGTCCTTCCTCGCCGTGCTGAAGCGCTTCGGCGAGGCCGACCCCGGCTGGCTCTCCTTCCCGCTGCCCGGCTGGACCCTCGCGCTCGACATCCCGGCCTCGCTCAGCGGCCTCGGTGCCTTCCTCGACGAGCTCGACGAGGAGGTCGTGGCCGCCGGCGGCCGGGTCTACCTCGCCAAGGACTCGCGGCTGCGGCCCGAGCTGCTCGCCGCGATGTACCCGAGGCTCGGCGACTTCCGCGAGCTGCGCGCCACCCTCGACCCGCGGTCGGTCTTCGTCTCCGACCTGTCGCGGCGTCTGGGGCTCTGACCCCCGCCCCCCCACCCGTCCCTTCCCGAGGAGCGTGAACGCCATGAAGGACGCCTTCGGCGCCCCCCAGTCCCTGCTCGTTCTCGGCGGCACCTCCGAGATCGGCCTCGCCACCGCCCGCCGCCTGGTCGCCCGCCGCACCCGCACCGTGTGGCTGGCCGGCCGCCCCTCCCCCGCCCTGACCACCGCCGCGGACTCGCTGCGGGCGCTCGGCGCGGACGTGCGCACCGTCCCCTTCGACGCGCTCGACACCGAGTCCCACGAGGAGCGGCTCGGCAAGCTCTTCACGGAGGGCGACATCGACATGGTGCTGCTCGCCTTCGGCGTGCTCGGCGACCAGGCGCGCGACGAGTCCGACCCCCTCGCGGCCGTCCGGGTCGCCCAGACCAACTACACCGGCGCGGTCTCCGCGGGCCTGGTCTGCGCCCAGGCCCTCCAGGCGCAGGGGCACGGCTCGCTCGTCGTGCTCTCGTCGGTGGCCGGCGAGCGGGCCCGACGGGCCAACTTCATCTACGGCTCGTCGAAGGCCGGCCTCGACGCCTTCGCACAGGGCCTCGGGGACGCGCTGCACGGCACCGGCGTGCACGTCATGGTGGTCCGGCCCGGGTTCGTCCGCTCGAAGATGACCGCGGGCCTCGACGAGGCCCCGCTGGCGACCACCCCGGAGGCGGTCGCGACGGCCATCGAGCTCGGGCTGCGGCGCCGCTCGGAGACGGTCTGGGTGCCGGGTGCGCTCCGCGTGGTGATGTCGGCGCTGCGGCACGTGCCGAGGGGGATGTTCCGGCGGCTGCCGGTGTAGCCCGGGGCGGGGCGTGCGGCGGGGCGCAGTCGCTCGGGCGGGCGGGCCGACAGCGGTCGGGCCGGGTCGGGCGCGGTCGCTCGGGCGGGGCGGGCCGGAAGCGGTCGGCCCCGGCGGGGCGGCCCGGGAGCGGGCGGCCCGGGTCGGGCCGACCGGGGCGGGCGGGAGCGGGAGACGCTGGGCGAGCGGCGCCGCGCGGGCAGCCGCGCGGGGCCCGCACCACCGGATACGGCCAGGTGAAGGGGGGTCGGTGCGCCCGGCGCGGGGCTAGAGGGTGGCGGTCGGCTCGTCGACCGGGCTGCCGCCCTGCGCCGGCACGGCGGTGACGGCGGTACCCGCCCGGCCGCTGCCGAACTCGTAGTCGTACAGCTTGCGCCACACCTCGTCCGCGCCCTGCTCGTACAGGGCGAAGGAGCAGCAGGTCCAGTCCGCCGCGTAGTCGGCGAGCTCCTCGAAGGCGCGGTCCATCGCCGGGTCGGGGATGCCGTGGGCGACGGTGACGTGCGGGTGGTACGGGAACAGGAGCTCGCGCGGGACCGGGCCGGCCGCGTCCCGGATCCGCTGCTGGAGCAGGTCGCAGCCTTCGGCGCCCTCGACGAGCTTGACGAAGACGACCGGGGAGAGCGGCCGGAAGGTGCCGGTGCCGTCGAGCCGCATCGCGAAGGGGTCGCTCAGCGCGGCGATGCCGGCGAGGTGAGCCTCGATCTCGGGCAGGCGGTCCTCGTCGACCTCGGTCGGCGGGAGCAGGGTGACGTGCGTGGGGATGCCGTGCGCGGCGGGATCCCCGAAGCCCGCGCGCCGCTCCTGGAGCAGGCTGCCGTGAGGCTCCGGGACCGCGATCGAGACGCCGATCGTTACGGTCCCCACGTCGTTCTCCTCCGTCGTCCGTCGAAACGTGTCTGGTGGTGCAGCCGCCAGTGTGCGGCCTGCACCACCCTTTCGGCCAGGGTCCTTGGGCCCCGTGCCCGGCTCAGTGCTTGGCGGGCAGGAAACCGATCCGCTCGTAGGCCTGCGCCAGCGTCTCCGCGGCGACCGCGCGCGCCTTCTCCGCACCCTTGGCCAGGACCGAGTCCAGCGTCTCCGGGTCGTCCAGGTATTCCTGGGTCCGGGTCCGGAAGGGAGTGACGAAGTCCACCATGACCTCGGCGAGGTCGGTCTTCAGGGCGCCGTACATCTTGCCCTCGTAGCTCTTCTCCAGGTCGGCGACCGACGTGTCGGTGAGCACGGACATGATGGTGAGGAGGTTGGAGACGCCGGCCTTGTTCTCCGGGTCGAAGCGGATGACCGTGTCGGTGTCGGTGACCGCGCTCTTGACCTTCTTCGCCGTCGTCTTCGGGTCGTCGAGCAGGTTGATCAGGCCCTTGGGGGTGGACGCCGACTTGCTCATCTTGATCGCCGGGTCCTGCAGGTCGTAGATCTTCGCCGTCTCCTTGAGGATGTACGGCGCCGGGATCGTGAACGTCTGGCCGAAGCGCCCGTTGAAGCGCTCGGCGAGGTCGCGGGTCAGCTCGATGTGCTGGCGCTGGTCCTCGCCGACCGGGACCTGGTGGGCCTGGTAGAGCAGGATGTCGGCGACCTGGAGGATCGGGTACGTGAAGAGGCCGACGGTCGCGCGGTCGGCACCCTGCTTGGCGGACTTGTCCTTGAACTGCGTCATGCGCGAGGCCTCGCCGAAGCCGGTGAGGCAGTTCATGACCCAGCCGAGCTGGGCGTGCTCGGGGACGTGGCTCTGGACGAAGAGGGTGCAGCGCTCCGGGTCGAGGCCCGCGGCGAGCAGCTGGGCGGCGGCGAGCCGGGTGTTGGCGCGCAGCTCGGCCGGGTCCTGCGGGACCGTGATCGCGTGCAGGTCCACGACCATGTAGAAGGCGTCGTGGGATTCCTGCAGAGCCACCCACTGGCGCACGGCGCCGAGGTAGTTGCCGAGGTGGAACGAGCCTGCGGTGGGCTGGATTCCGGAGAGCACACGAGGTCGGTCAGAGGCCATGCTCATCATTCTCTCAGGTGTGGGAACCGATCCCGGACTGCCGGTGTATCAAAGGTGTGGGGACGCGGGAGGGGGGCCTGGTCGAGGACGAGGCCGCGGTGATCGCACGGGTATGCGCCGGGGAGCCGGAGGCGTACGCGGAGCTGGTCCGCGCTCATACGGCGGTGGCGCTGCGGGCGGCGGTGGCCTGTGGGGCGGGGGTGGACGCCGAGGACGTGGTGCAGCAGGCCTTCTTCAAGGCGTATCGCTCGCTGGGGCGGTTCAAGGAGGGGGCGTCGTTCCGGCCGTGGCTGCTCAGCATCATCGCCAATGAGACGAGGAACACACTCCGCTCGGCCGGTCGGCAGCGGGCCGTGGCGGGGCGTGAGGCGGAGCTGCTCGCGGGCGAGCCGCTGATACCGGAGGGCGCGGACCCGGCGGTGGCGGCGGAGGAGGACGAGCGGCGCCGGCGGCTGCGGGCGGCGCTGGACGCTCTGGGTGAGGAGCACCGCCAGGTGGTGGTGCACCGCTATCTGCTGGAGCTGGACGAGGCGGAGACGGCCGAGGCGCTCGGCTGGCCTCGCGGGACGGTGAAGTCCCGGCTGAGCCGGGCGCTGAAGAGGCTGGGGACGGCGCTGAAGGGAGGTGACGAGCATGACTGACGGCGGGAAGCGGGGTCTGGAGGAGGAGCTGCGGGCGCTCGGGCGGGACCTGAGAGTGCCGGACGTGGACGGGGCGACGATGGCCGAGCGGGTGCTCGCGCAGCTCCTGGCCGAGGGGGTGCCCGTCCCGGCGCCGCCGCCCGACCGGTGGCGGTGGCTGCGGCGCCGGTGGAAGGCCCTGGTCGCCTCTCTCTCGGGGCTGCTCATGGTCGTGGTGCTCACTCCCCCGGTGCGGGCGACGGTCGTGGAGTGGCTGGGCTTCGGCGGGGTCGACGTGCGGTACGAGCCGGGGGCGCCGCCCGCGCCGGGCCCGGCGGCCGTCCCGGGCTGCCCGGATCCGGTGCCGCTCGCGGAGGCGGGGCGCAGGGCCGGCTTCGCGCCGCCGGTACCCGGGGCGCTCGGGCCGCCGGACGCGGTGACGGTCACGGGTGCGGAGCCCCGCGGGGTGGTCGGGTTGTGCTGGCGGACGGCGGGCGGCCGCGCGGTGCGGCTGGACGCGTTCCCGGCCCGGCTCGACCTCGGCTTCGCCAAGCTCGTGCGGGTCCAGCCGGAGTGGGTGACGCTGCCGGACGGCACGGAGGCGTACTGGTTCGCCCGTCCGCACGTACTGACCTTCCCGATGACGGACGCCTCGGGAGCGGCGTGGACGCACTCGGTGCGCCCGGCGGGCCCCACGCTCCTGTGGACGAGGGGCGGGGGCGCGCTGACGCTCCGTCTGGAGGGGATACCGGACCGGGCGGAGGCGCTGCGGGTCGCCGCCTCCGTCCGGTGAGTCCGGTGGGACGCCGGGGGGCTCAGACCGGCAGACCGGGCGCCGGGAAGGCGCCCATGAGCTCGGCGACCTCGGCGCGGATCACGGCGAGGGCGTCCTCGTCGCCCTTGCCGGCGGCCGCGACACCCCGGTCGATCCAGTCGGCGACCTGCGCCATGTGGGAGGCGTCGAGGCCTCGGGAGGTGAGGGAGGGGGTGCCGATGCGGACGCCGGAGGGGTCGAAGGGCTTCCGGGGGTCGTAGGGGACGGTGTTGTAGTTGACGACGATCCCGGCCCGGTCGAGGGCCTTGGCGGCGACCTTGCCGGGCACCTCCTTGGGGGTGAGGTCCATGAGGATCAGGTGGTTGTCGGTGCCGCCGGAGACCAGGTCGAAGCCGCGGGCGAGGAGTGCCTCGGCGAGGGCCCGGGCGTTGGCGACGACCGCGTGGGCGTAGTCGCGGAAGGAGGGCTGGGCCGCCTCGCGCAGGGCGACGGCGATGGCCGCGGTGGTCTGGTTGTGCGGGCCGCCCTGGAGGCCGGGGAAGACGGCCTTGTCGAGGGCCTTGGCGTGCTCCTCGCGGGACATCAGCATGGCGCCGCGCGGGCCGCGGAGGGTCTTGTGGGTGGTCGTGGAGATCACGTCGACGTGCGGCACCGGGGAGGGGTGGGCGCCGCCCGCGATGAGGCCGGCGATGTGGGCGACGTCGGCGACGAGCACGGCGCCGGCCTCACGGGCGATCTCGCCGAAGGCGGCGAAGTCGATGGTGCGGGGCAGCGCGGTGCCGCCGCAGAAGATCACCTTCGGGCGTTCGGCGAGGGCGAGCTCGCGGACCTGGTCGAAGTCGATGAGCCCGGTGTCCTTGCGCACGCCGTACTGGACGCCGCGGAACCAGGTGCCGGTGGCGGAGACGCCCCAGCCGTGGGTGAGGTGGCCGCCCATGGGCAGGGCCATGCCCATCACGGTGTCGCCGGGCTGGGCGAAGGCGAGGTAGACGGCCAGGTTGGCCGGGGAGCCCGAGTAGGGCTGCACGTTGGCGTGGTCGACACCGAAGAGGGCCTTGGCGCGCTCGACGGCGAGGGTCTCGACCTGGTCGATGTTCTGCTGGCCCTCGTAGTAGCGGCGGCTGGGGTAGCCCTCGCTGTACTTGTTCTGCAGCACGGTGCCGGAGGCTTCGAGGACGGCGGCGGAGACGTAGTTCTCGCTGGGGATGAGCCGCAGGGTCTCGGCCTGGAGCCGTTCCTCGGCGCCGACGAGCGCGGCGAGTTCGGGGTCGGTCGCCGAGAGCGCGGGGTGGTGCGCGGGAAGGTCCGCGTGCTGGGCGGGAAGTTCGGGGTGCTGGCTGGGAAGGGTCATGGCGTCCTCCGGGCAGGGGCCCCGGTGCGGCTGCCTGGCGGCACCACACGGGACCTGGTCGGTCGTCCCGTGATGCCCAGGCGGGCGGCACCTCGTGTGGTCTGCCGCGCACGGCTCCCCCGGGGTCGCTTCCCCGTTCGCCAGTCGCCGCGCGTGTTTCCAGACTAGCGGGCGCGCCGACACGTAGGTTTCCCCGTCCGGCATCCGAGCGACGATAAGAAAAGGGAGCCACACCCGCCCCAGGCCGCAGGACGAACGGAGATCCCGTGTCGAGAACGCAAGACGAGATCGCTGCCGCGGACGCGCACAGCGCCCACAACTACCACCCCCTTCCCGTGGTCGTCGCCTCCGCCGAGGGGGCGTGGATGACCGATGTCGAGGGCCGCCGCTTCCTCGACATGCTCGCCGGCTATTCGGCGCTCAACTTCGGCCACGGCAACCGGCGCCTCCTCGATGCCGCGCGGGCGCAGCTGGAGCGGGTGACGCTCACCTCGCGCGCCTTCCACCACGACCGCTTCGGGGAGTTCTGCACCCGCCTGGCCGAGCTGTGCGGCAAGGAGATGGTGCTGCCGATGAACACCGGCGCGGAGGCGGTGGAGACGGCGGTGAAGACCGCCCGGAAGTGGGGGTACGAGGTGAAGGGCGTGCCGGACGGGCACGCGAAGATCGTGGTCGCGGGCAACAACTTCCACGGCCGCACCACGACGATCGTCAGCTTCTCCACGGACCACGAGGCCCGCGACCACTACGGCCCCTACACGCCGGGCTTCGAGATCGTGCCGTACGGGGACCTGACCGCCCTGGAGACTGCGGTCACCGAGAACACGGTGGCGGTGCTCCTCGAACCGATCCAGGGCGAGGCGGGGGTCCTCGTGCCCCCGCCCGGATACCTGCGCGGGGTACGGGAGCTGACGGCCCGGCGGAACGTGCTGTTCATGGCGGACGAGATCCAGTCGGGCCTGGGCCGTACCGGCAAGACCTTCGCCTGCGAGCACGAGGACGTGGTGCCGGACGTCTACATCCTGGGCAAGGCGCTCGGCGGCGGTGTGGTGCCGGTGTCGGCGGTGGTCGCGGACCGGGACGTCCTCGGCGTGTTCCGTCCGGGCGAACACGGCTCGACCTTCGGCGGCAACCCGCTGGCCTGTGCGGTGGCCCTGGAGGTCATCGCGATGCTGCGGACCGGGGAGTACCAGCAGCGGGCGGCCGAGCTCGGCGAGCACCTGCACGCGGAACTGGGTCTGCTCGTGGGCGGCGGCGCGGTGGAGGCGGTCCGCGGGCGCGGCCTGTGGGCGGGCGTCGACATCGTCCCGGAGAAGGGCACGGGCCGGCAGATCTCGGAGAAGCTGATGGAGCGCGGCGTCCTGGTGAAGGACACCCATGGCTCGACGATCCGGATCGCCCCGCCGCTGGTCATCGGCAAGGAGGACCTGGACTGGGGGCTCGAGCAGCTGAGGGCGGTGCTCTCCGACTGACGGCCCCACAGCCGGGCGCACCGGGGTGTCGCCCAGGAGACCGACGGTCCGGGGCGACGCCAGCAGACCAACGGTCCGGGGCGACGCCAGCAGACCAACGGTCCGGGGCGACGCCAGCAGACCAACGGTCCGGGGCGACTCCCGAGACCGACGGTCCGGGCTGCCGCCCAGGAGACCCGACGGGTTCGCAGGAGAAGGGTCCGGCCGGCCTGGTCGGCCGGGCCCTTCCCCCTCCGGCGAGGGGGAGCGCGCGGGTCCGTTTCACGGGGTGCGGGAGTGGCCGAGTGCACCCATTGACACCCCAGTTGGTCTAGGCCAACGATGGCCGCCATGTCGAGACCCCGTCTGCGTCGCGCGCTGCGCGGCGCGCTCGCCGCACTCGTCCCCGTCGCGCTGCTCGGCGCGTTCGCCGGTTCCGCCCACGCCGCCCCGCGGGCGGCCTGGCCCGAGCCCGTCCCGGTCGTCTCCCACGTCGAGACCACCGACCCCGTCGTCTTCATCACCATCGACGACGGCTGGTACCACGACCCGGCCGCCGCGAGGCTGCTGCTCGACCGGCGGGTGCCCGCCTCGCTCTTCCTGCTGCCGGGCGCCTACTCGTACGACGAGGGCTACTTCCACACGCTGCTCGACCAGGGCCGCTCCCGGGTCGAGAACCACACGGTCGGCCACCCCGACCTGACGACCCTGGACGCCGCCGGCCGGCGGGCCGAGGTCTGCGGCGCACGCGACGCGCACCTCGCCGAGTTCGGCGACGGCCCCCGGCTGCTGCGCCCGCCGTACGGCACGTAAGACGCGACGACCCGGACCACCGCCCGCGCCTGCGGCGCCGAGGCGCTGGTGACCTGGACGCACGACCTGACCACCTGGGGCCCGTGGACCCCGCCGGCACCGAGCCTCAAGGCGGGCGACATCATCCTGCTGCACTTCAACGAAACGATCGAGCAGGACCTGAGGCGGGCGCTCGACCTCGCGGACGCGGCGGGTCTGAAGCCCGCACCGCTGCGGGACTACGTCGCGGATCAGCGCGGGGCGGACCGCCGCCCCGGCGTCGCCCGCAGGCCCAGCTCCCGGACCGTCGCCGTCGCCGTCGCTGTCGCTGTCGCCGTCAGAGGATGACGTGCGGGACGAAGCGGGCGTACTCGTCCGTGATCGGGCCCGCCGACTCCCTGATCCCGAGCCCCGCCGCCTCGTCCCCGACGGTCCACGCGCCGAGCACCACCCGGTTGCCGTCGAAATCGGGCAGCGGAGCCGACTCCTGGTAGCAGCAGGGCTCGTCGTCGCGCCGGGGCACCGGGGCGGCGCCCGGCTCGTGGATCGTGACGCCCGCGCCCTCGCGCCCGAGCAGCGGCTTGGAGACGTAACCGGGGCCGTCGGCGGCGGCGAGCTCGCGCGGGCCGTCGAGGTAGGCGGGGAGCAGGTTGGGGTGCCCGGGGTACAGCTCCCAGAGGAGGGCGAGGAGCGCCTTGTTGGAGAGCAGCATCTTCCAGGCGGGCTCGATCCAGCAGGTGGTGCCCGTGCCGCCGCCGTTGTCGAGGGTGTCGAGGACGTGGGGCCCGAAGCGGTCGGTGGTGAGCCACTCCCACGGGTAGAGCTTGAAGCAGGCGCGGATGAAGCGGAGCCGGTCGTCCACGAAGCGCCCGGAGATCCGGTCCCAGCCGATCCGCTCCACCGACAGCGCCTCCGTGGCGAGACCGGCCTGCTGGGCGGTCTCGCGCAGGTACGCGACGGTCATCAGGTCCTCGCCGAGCTCGTCGCCGTCGGAGTGGACGAAGTGGACGGGGCTGCCGGGCGGCAGCAGGTGCGCCTGGCGCCGCCAGGCGTCGACGAGCCGCTCGTGCAGGGAGTTCCACTGGTCGGCGCCGGGGAAGCGCTCCTCCATCCAGAACCACTGCGGGCTCGCGGCCTCCACGAGGGAGGTGGGGGTGTCGGCGTTGTACTCCAACATCTTGGCCGGCCCCGTGCCGTCGTACCGGAGGTCGAACCGCCCGTAGAGAGTGGGCAGTTCCTCCCGGCGGTGCCAGGCCTCGGCGACCCGCGCCCGGAGCCGGGGGTCGGTGATCCCGAGCTCCGCGAACCGGTCCTTCTCCACGATGTGCGCGGCGGCCGCCAGGCACATGGCGTGCAGTTCCTCGACGACCTCTTCCAGCGCCTCGACCTCGGGGAGGGTGAAGGAGTAGTAGGCGCTCTCGTCCCAGTAGGGGCGCAGCGAGTCGTCGGGGTAGCGGGTCAGCGGGTAGATCAGGCCCTGCTCCTCGACCGTCCGCTGCCAGCCGGGGCGGGGCTCGATGGTGTGGCGCTCCATGGGGCGGTTCAGCCGCCGGAGGAGGAGTGGTGGCCGCCGAAGCCACCGCTGTCGACGGCGGACCTGTCGAAGCTGCCGCCGCTGACCGAGCCGTCGCGGGAGGAGCCGCCGTAGTAGTAGCGGCCGCCGCTGTGGGAGGAGCCGTCGCTGCTGCCGCCGGACTCGCACTTGTAGTCCGGGAGTTCCTTGTACGTCATCGGGTCGATGCACCGGCGGTCGGGCTCGGAGCCGCACGCGGTCAGCGTCGCCGCGAGCATGCTCACGCCGCCGAGTATCACCGTGCCGGACCTCAGTCTGCGCATCGCCTGTCCTCCCCTGTCCGTACGGCGCCGACCCGCGCCTGCTTGCGACCGCACAGTGTAGGCCCGGCCTGAACGCGTGGCCGATCCCCGTCGCACTAGAGTCCCTTTCGTGCTTCTTGGGATGTTGTGCGCACTGGGTTCCGCTTTCTGCTTCGGCGCCGCTTCGGTGCTCCAGGCGATGGGCGCCAGGGCCGCCGAGCCCGGAACGGGCGGCGGGGTCGACGTCACGCTGATGTGGCGGGCGCTGCGGCAGTGGCGGTACGTGGCCGGGCTCGGCCTGGACGGGCTCGGCTTCGTGCTCCAGATCGTCGCGCTGCGGACACTGCCGATCTACGCGGTCGGGGCGGCGCTCGCGGCGAGCCTCGCCGTGACGGCGGTGATCGCCTCACGGGTGCTCAGGGTCCGGCTGCGCCGGATCGAATGGGCGGCCGTCGGTCTGGTGTGCCTCGGGCTCGCCATGCTGGCTCTCGCCTCCGGCAAGGAGGGCCACGAGGACGTCGGGGCGGGCCTGGAGTGGGGGCTGCTCGTCGCGGCCTTCGGCGTCCTGCTGGTCGGGGCGGCGGCGGGTCGCCTGCCCGAGCGGCCCCGGGCCCTGGCGCTCGGCCTCGCGGGCGGCGTGGGCTTCGGGGTCGTGGAGGTCGCCGTGCGTCTGATCGACTCGGCGGACCTCACGGACCCCGCGCTCTACGCCCTCCTCGTGGGCGGTGGCGCGGCGTTCCTCCTGTACACCTCCGCCCTCCACAGCGGCTCGGTCACCACCGCGACGGCCGGGCTCGTGCTCGGCGAGACGATCGGCCCGGCGATCGTCGGCGTCGTCTGGCTCGGCGACCGCACGCGCGAGGGCCTCTCCTGGCTGGCCTTCCTCGGTTTCGCCATCGCGGTGGCGGGGTCCTTGACCCTGGCCCGCTTCGGCGAGGCGCCGTCGACGGCGCGGACCGTCGAGACGGTGGAGACCGACTGAGCGCGGCGCCCACCGCGCGCGGTGGCGGGCGGCGGGCGGCGGGTCTACGGGAGGACGCGGGACAGCGCCTCCAGGACGCCTGACCAGGCGCTGTCCGGCGGGGTCGCGTAGCCGACGACCAGGGCGTCCCTGGTGGGCGGGGTGGAGGGGTGGCGGAAGGCGTCGAGGCCGGTGAGGGCCAGCCCCTGGAAGGCGGCAGAGCGGACGACCGCGGCCTCGGTGCCGGCCGGCAGGTCGAGGACCGCGTGGAGGCCGGCCGCGATGCCGCTGACCCGCGTCTCCGGCGAGCGCGTGGCCACGGCCGCGACCAGCTGGTCGCGGCGGCGCCGGTAGCGCAGACGCATGGCACGCACGTGGCGGTCGTACGCGCCCGACCGGAGGAACTCCGCGAAGGTCAGCTGGTCCGTGACGCTCGACACCCAGTCGACCGCCCCCTTCGCCGCCGCCACCTCGTCCACCAGGTGCTCCGGCAACACCATCCACGCCAGCCGCAGCCCCGGCGCGAGGGACTTGCTCGCGGTGCCCATGTAGACGACCCGTTCCGGGTCGAGGCCCTGGAGCGCGCCGACCGGCTGCCGGTCGTAGCGGAACTCCCCGTCGTAGTCGTCCTCCAGGATCAGCCCCCCGGCGGCCCTCGCCCAGTCGACGGCGGCCGCCCGCCGGTCGGGCCGCAGCGCGCCGCCCATGGGGAACTGGTGGGCGGGGGTCATGAGGACCGCTCCGACCCCTCCGCCCAGCGACCCCAACTCCTCCGTCCGCGTGCCCCTTTCATCGAACGGCAGGGCCGGGATCCGCAGGCCCGCGCGTTCGAGCAGCGCCCAGTGGATGTCGAGGCCGTACGACTCCACGGCCACCTCCCGCACCCCCCGAGCCCGCAGCACTTGCCCCATCAGCATCAGGCCGTGCACGAACCCCGAGCAGATCATGATGCGTTCGGGTCGCGCGTACACGCCCCGCGCCCGCGCCAGGTACTCGGCGAGGACGGTGCGCAGTTCGATCCGGCCACGCGGATCGCCGTACCCGAAGGCCTCGTTGGGTGCCGTCATCAGCGCCTTGCGGGCCGCCTTGAGCCAGTCGGCGCGCGGGAAGGAGGCCAGGTCGGGCGTGCCGGGCCGCAGGTTGTACGTCGGCTTCCCGGTCGCGGCCGGGGCGCCGGCGACCCGGCTCGGCGCCGTACGGCGGCGCGGTGCGGACCGCGGGGCCACCCGCGTGCCGGAGCCCTGCCGTGCCGTGAGCCACCCCTCGGCGACGAGTTCCGCGTACGCGTCGGCGACCGTGTTGCGGGCCACTCCCAGGTCGGCGGCGAGGGAACGCGAGGACGGCAGCCGGGTCCCGGCCGCCAGCCGCCCGCTGCGCACGGCCTCGCGCAGGGCGTCCATCAGCCCGTTGCGGAGGCCCTTCCCGGAGAGCTCCAGATGCAGATCGGCACCGAAAGTGGCCCAGTCATTCGCCATGAGAATGGACCATACCCGGGCGCCATCCGAACCGTACGGTGATCACCATGACGCTCACCGAGACGGCTTCCCCCGCCACCCCCACCGCCTACGCAGCGGAGCACGCGCCCCGGCTCGCGTTCGCCGAGAAGCACCCCGAGTTCTACAAGGCCATGATCGGTCTGGAGATCGCCGCGGCGAAGCACGTCGACCCGACCCTCTACGAGCTGATCAAGATCCGCGCCTCGCAGATCAACAACTGCGGCTTCTGCCTGGACATGCACACCAAGGACGCGCTCGCGGCCGGCGAGACCGTGCAGCGGATCGTCCAGCTGTCCGCCTGGCGCGAGTCGCGGCACTTCTACACGGAGCGCGAGCTGGCCGCCCTCGCCCTGACCGAGGCGGTCACCGTCCTCACCGACGGCTTCGTGCCCGACGAGGTGTACGCGGAGGCCGCCGCGCAGTTCGACGAGACCGAGCTCGCGCACGTCATCGGCGCGATCACGGTGATCAACTCCTGGAACCGGATCGGCGTCACCTGCCGCTTCACCCCGGGCCACTACACCCCCGGGGCGTACAAGCGGTGAGCGGCGACGTGAGCCCGGCCGAGCGGCTGCGCGCCCTGCACGACACGCGGCCCGGCGGCCGCCCCCTCGTGCTGCCCGGCCCGTGGGACGCCGCCACCGCCCGTGTCTTCGAGGAGGCCGGCTTCCCGGCCCTGGCCACCCCGAGCGCGGGCGTCGCCGCCGCGCTCGGGTACGCGGACGGGCAGACCCCGGCCGTCGAGATGTTCGCGGCGGTGGCGCGGATCGTCCGGGCCGTCTCCGTACCGGTCACCGCCGATCTCGAGGACGGCTACGGCCTGTCGGCGAAGGAACTGGTCGCGCGGGTCCTGGAGACCGGGGCGGTCGGCCTCAACCTGGAGGACTCCGAACGCGGCACGCACCGCCTGCGCGATCCGCGCGAGCACGCCGAACGCATCGCGGCGGTACGGGAGGCGGCGGGGCCCGCGCTTTTCGTCAACGCGCGCGTGGACACGTACCTCCACGGCGGGACGCCCGACGAGGCCGCCGAACGCGCCCGCCGGTACACGGCGGCGGGCGCGGACTGCGTCTTCCCGATCCTCGCGCCGGCCGAGGACCTCCCCCGGCTCCGCGCGGCGGGCGTCGAGGGCCCGCTCAACTTCCTGGCCCGGCCCGGCGATCCTTCGCACGCCGAGCTCGGCCGGCTCGGTGCGACCCGGATCACCTTCGGGCACGGACTGCACGCCCGCGCGCTGAGCGAGGTCGGCGAACTGGCCCGTCAGCTCCTCACGGCCTGACCGGTCACGACCGGGCCGGTCACGGCCTGACCCGTCACGACCGGGCCGGTCACGGCCGGGCCGGTCACGGCCGGGCCGGTCACGGCTCGAAGAACTCCAGGGCCGTGTCCAGCGTCTTCCGCTGCTCGGGCCAGGCGCTCTCGGGCCCGGCGGCGAGCACCGCGTACTGCCTCCCGTCACCGCCGACGAAGGCCCGGTCGACGACCTTCCGGCGCCCCTCGGTGCGGTCGTAGGCGTAGACCAGCTCGACGGAGTCGTCGCCCGGCCCGGTCCGCGCGAGGCTGATCTCGCTGTAGCCGGGGTTCTGTGCCGCGAGGTCCCGCGAGGTCAGCCGCAGCGCCTCGTAGGGGGTGATCCCCGGCTCGTCGAGGGGATAGACCTGCACCAGGCTGAGGCCGTCGGGCGCGTTGTAGAAGACGCTCTTCCCGGAGGTGGTGCGGTTCCATCCCTCGGGTACGGCGAGGGCGAAGCCGCTCTCCTCGACGAGCCGGAACCCGGCGGGAGGGGCGCCGGCCGAGGGCGACGGGGAGCCCGACGCCGTTCCGGAGGGCGTCCCGTCCGTCCCGGACGCCGAGCCCGAGGTCGACGCGGACACGCTGGGCGCCGCCGTCGGGCCCCGGCCCGTACCGCCGTCGTTCCCGTCCCTTCCCCACAGGAACCAGCCGCCGACGGACCCGGCGACGAGCACGGCCACGACGACTCCGGCGATCACGGCGTTCCGCCGCCCCGCCCCCGGGCTCCCCGGCGCCCCGGGCGGCGCCTGCGGAGGCATGGGCGGCACGGGCGGCACGGGCACCGCCGGCACCGGCCCGTATCCGGGGACGGCCCCCGGATACGGCACCGGGCCGAGACCCGTTCCCGGAGCCGGTACGGGGCCGGTCCCTGTTCCCGGCCCCGCCGCGCCCGGCCCCTCGGAGCCGGGCGGCGGCGGGGCCGGCACACCGCCGCCGGGCGGCGCCGCACCCGGGCCGGACCCCGCCGGAGGCCGTGCCGGACCCGTCTCCCAGCTCTGCTTCTCGTCGTTCCACCACGCTCCGCCGCCCCCGTCACGGCTCATCTCATCCTCCGAGCAGCACGCCGACGGCCTGGCCGACGGCTGCGGCCGAGGCGAAGATGCCGGTGACGGCGCCCGCGTCGGCCAGGGCCTGGCGCAGGCGGGTGAGGCGGCCGGGACCGGCGGCGCCCGTGCCCTGGATCTCGTCCTCCGCGTCGGAGAGTTCGGCGTCGAGCGCGGTCGTCTGCTCCGAGGCGACGATGCGGGTCAGGTCGGCGCGCAGCTCGCGGACGGCCCGGAGGAGCTCCTCCTGGCGCGGGTCGCGGGCGGGCTCGGAGCCCCGCACCGTGTACGACACCGTGTTGTGGTCGCCGATGGTGACGTTGCCACCGGCGTTGCTGACGTGGATGCCGCCGGCCGCCGGGTTCACGGGATTCTGGTTCTCAGCCACGGTCGCCTCCGGTCTTCGTCGTGGTGAAGGTCTTGCTGCTGACGGTGTTGTGATCGCCGATGGTGACGTTCCCCCTGGTGCCCTCGATGAACGTGGCGCCCTCGGCGATGTGGACGATCTTCTGCTCGAACTCGGCCGTCTCGTATCCGGCCTGACGCAGCGCCACGGTCACGCCGTTCGTGACCCGGTCCTGGATGCTCTTCAGGTAGCGGCTGACGTCCATCTCCTGGAAGAGGGAGGCCTTGTCGTCGGAGCCGAGCTCGCGCACGGAGTGCAGCGGGCCCTCGGGCAGCGCGCCCGCGTACCCCTCGGTGGAGAGCCGCCAGCCGTGACCGAAGGCCTGCCACACGGTGACCATGGCCTGCCCGGCGGACCGCGGGGTCTGCCCGAGGGCCTGGACGGCCCGGCCGAAGTGGTGGTTGTGGCGGTAGCGGTGGGCGTTCCGGTCGGCGTACCGGAACAGTTCGGCCACCGGCCGCAGCACGTGCGGGGCGACCTCCAGCATCAGCATGCCGCCCTGGGTGTGCACGCGGACGAAGACGGTGGTGACGATCTCCTCGCCCCAGCCGCCGACCCTGATCCGCAGGAAGTGGCGGCGGGTCTCGCCGCCCTCCTCGATCGCGCCGGAGCGGTGCCGCTCGAAGCCCTCGGGCGTGTACGGGGCGGCCGCGCGGCTCGGCAGTCCGTCGACGGGCAGGAAGACGACCTCGTCCGTCTCCAGGTGGCGCAACCGGTCCCGTACGCCCGCCTGGAGCTCCGGCGAGCCGTGCGGGGAGGGCAGGCGCAGCGCCTCCACGAGCGGGACGATGTGCCGCATGATCGCGCTGTTGTCGAGCGGCTCGGGCGCGCCGCCGTCCAGGTCCTTGCGGGGCCGGAGCTCGACGGAGAGCGACCACGGCTCGTGCGGTTCACCCGCGCCGCAGAACGGGTTTTCGGAGCGGTACATCACCAGCCGCGCGTGCTGTTCGACCCGGATCCGGTCGCGCAGCCGCCGGTAGCGGGCCCCCTGGGCCCGTTCGGCGGGGTCGCCCTGGAGGTCCGCGAAGCGGTCGCGGTGGAGTTCTCTGGTGAGCGCCCGGGCGAACTGGCCGTGCTGCGCGCCCACCGCGGCGGCGATGAGGAACGGCACCGCGAGGGTGATCCAGACCTCGAGGGAGCCGATGCCCGACCCCGCGGTGCTGTCGAGCAGGAGAGCGGTGAGTGCGTTCGGGTTGCCGTAGCCCAGGTACTCCGAGAGGAGCCACCAGTCGCCCACCTCCTGCCCGAAGGCGGCGGACACCAGCATCACGACGTTCATGAACAGCATCAGCCGGGCGTACCAGCGCAGCAGGAAGGTGGGGACGGCGCGGTACCAGGGCGCGCGGCGCGCGCCGCCGCGGATCCAGCGGGCGACGGCGAGCAGGACGAAGGGCACGGCCAGGAGCATGACAAGGCCCTGGGTGAGGGCGAAGGAGACGACCCAGAGGCCGAGGACAGCGGCCGACCAGCCGAGTTCGATGCGGCGGGCGCGCAGGGCGTGGGCCAGGACGCGGGCCGCGTCGACGCCGAGCGACGGTGCGGCGACGCGTTCCTCGTGGACGTAGAGCTGCTCGATGACGGCGTCGCGGAAGGTCTCGTCGAGGTAGGTGCCGGCACAGAGCAGCCGGGTGGCCTCGCTCGTGGCGGGATTGCCGCGGGCCGCGGCGGGCGACGGACCGGGTTGCTGCGGTAAGAAGGGCGGCGACTGCGTCAATTGATCCCCCGAAGTACCGAACTACGCGTGGATTCCGCCGAGTTGACGGGAACCGGGGGGACAGCATAGAACGCACGGCACCCCCGGCCGAAGGGGCCGGGGGTGCCGTGTGCGTACTGCGGTGGCCGCGGGAGCCGCGGGACCACGGGCGCTCCGGGACTACGAGAGTCCCGGGAGCCGCGGGACTCAGATGAGGCCGAGCTCGCGGACCGCGTCGCGCTCCTCCGACAGCTCCTTGACGGAGGCGTCGATGCGGGCGCGGGAGAACTCGTTGATCTCCAGGCCCTGGACGATCTCGTACGCGCCGTCCTTGCAGGTGACGGGGAAGGAGGAGATCAGGCCCTCCGGGACGCCGTAGGAGCCGTCGGACGGGACACCCATGGAGGTCCAGTCGCCCTCGGCGGTGCCGTTGACCCACGTGTGGACGTGGTCGATGGCGGCGTTCGCGGCGGAGGCGGCGGAGGACGCGCCACGGGCGTCGATGATCGCGGCGCCGCGCTTGGCGACGGTCGGGATGAAGGTGTCGGCCAGCCACGCCTGGTCGTTCACGGCCTCGGCGGCGTTCTTGCCGGCGATCTGCGCGTGGAAGATGTCCGGGTACTGGGTCGCGGAGTGGTTGCCCCAGATGGTGAGGCGCTTGATGTCCGTGACCGGGGAGCCGGTCTTCTGGGCCAGCTGCGTCAGGGCGCGGTTGTGGTCCAGGCGGGTCATCGCGGTGAAGCGCTCGGCCGGGACGCCCTTGGCGGCGGACTGGGCGATGAGGGCGTTGGTGTTGGCCGGGTTGCCGACGACGAGGACCTTGATGTCGTCCGCGGCGTGGGCGGCGATGGCCTCGCCCTGCGGCTTGAAGATGCCGCCGTTCGCGGCGAGCAGGTCGCCGCGCTCCATGCCCGGGCCGCGCGGGCGGGCGCCGACGAGCAGGCCGATGTTGGCGCCCTCGAAGCCCTTGTTCGGGTCGTCGAAGATGTCGATGCCCTTGAGCAGCGGGAAGGCGCAGTCGTCGAGCTCCATGGCGGTGCCCTCGGCGGCCTTGACGCCCTGCGGGATCTCCAGGAGGCGGAGCTTGACCGGCACGTCCGCGCCGAGCAGGTGGCCGGAGGCGATGCGGAAGAGCAGCGCGTAGCCGATCTGGCCGGCCGCGCCGGTCACGGTGACATTCACGGGAGTGCGGGTCATGGCGATCTCCGTAAGACAGCTGGCGGTGGGGGTCCCTGCCCCTGGTGTGGGATACCCCTCTTGATCGATCGGTGTCTCGACGTGAAGAGATATCCAGCGATCAGGCTATCCGACCCGGGCCCCACCCGGTTCCCACCCCCTTGTGGGACGGCTCACTGCCACCCGGCTACCGGACACCAAGTACCGGAATGGTCACTTCCGTGCCACAAGGAACCGGCGGAGCTTGAAGGGCTTTTGGCACGTACATGACCCTTGATCACGGCGGCGCCCGCCCTCCCACGGGGGAGAGGGCGGGCGCCTGTCGCACGACGGGATCACGTCACCGTGAGGTGGAGGACGTCCTCCAGGAACGGGATGCGCAGCCACGGCTCCGGCTGGACCATCAGCGCGAGCAGCACGATCAGGCCGCCCATCACCCCGTACGTGACCATGTCGGTGAACCGGGAGCGCACCGCCAGCATCCCGACCGAGGGCAGCGCGCGACGCAGCGCCGCGCCCGTCAGCAGCGCCCCCCCGACCAGCAGGGTGCCGACCCGGAACGACTGCGGGAACAGGTCGGCGCCGACGATCAGCAGCCCGAGCGCGGTCAGTCCGAGCACGGTCAGCAGCGGCCACTGGCGCGCGGGCGCCGGTGCGTCGCCGGGCGCCGCCCGGCCGCCGCCCTCGGGACGCGCGGTCGTGGTGGTGAGCTTCGCCCGCGGGTGGCGGCGCGGGACGGCAGCACCCTCCGCGGTCTCGTCCCGCGTGTCCGCGTCCGGCTCCTCCGGCGTGTCGGAGGAGGACACCGTCAGAGCACCCCGGCCGCGCGCTCGGCGGCCTCGACGACGTTCACCAGGAGCTGGGCGCGGGTCATCGGGCCGACACCGCCGGGGTTCGGCGAGATCCAGCCGGCGACCTCGGCGACACCCGGGTGCACATCGCCGACGATCTTGCCGTCGGCGTCGCGGGAGACGCCCACGTCGAGCACGGCGGCGCCCGGCTTGACGTCCTCCGGCTTGATCAGATGGCCGACGCCGGCCGCCGCCACGATGATGTCCGCGCGTCGCAGGTGGGCAGCCAGGTCCTTGGTGCCGGTGTGGCACTGGGTCACGGTGGCGTTCTCGGAGCGGCGGGTCAGCAGCAGCGGCATCGGGCGCCCGATGGTGACACCGCGGCCGACGACCACGACCTCGGCGCCCTTGATCTCCACGCCGTGCCGACGCAGCAGCGTGATGACGCCGTTCGGCGTGCAGGGCAGCGGGGCCGGCTCGTTGAGGACCAGCCGGCCGAGGTTCATCGGGTGCAGGCCGTCGGCGTCCTTGGCCGGGTCCATCAGCTCCAGGATGCGGTTCTCGTCGATGCCCTTGGGCAGCGGGAGCTGCACGATGTAGCCGGTGCAGGACGGGTCCTCGTTCAGCTCCCGGACGACCGCCTCGATCTCCTCCTGCGTGGCGGTGGCGGGCAGTTCGCGCTGGATGGAGGCGATGCCGACCTGGGCGCAGTCGCGGTGCTTGCCCGCGACGTACTTCTGGCTGCCCGGGTCGTCGCCGACCAGGACGGTGCCGAGACCGGGCGTGACGCCCCGCTCCTTGAGGGCCGCCACGCGGACGGTCAGATCGGACTTGATCGCGGCTGCGGTGGCCTTGCCATCGAGAATCTGGGCGCTCATGCGGCCATCCTCCCGGATGACCCCCGCCTGATTCCAATTCGGAGCCGGAGATTGCACTTGCACAACCGCGCTGCGTATCGACTGGACAACGGGTGGACGTTTTGACCACGATGATCTGCGCAGTGCCGCGGGCAGTGCCGGGGGGCAGAACCGCTCATACGTGGTGAAACAGATGGTCACTCTTCCTCCGCGCGGGCCGCGTCGTCCCCGCACAAGAATCAACGGAGGAACCTCCCGATGAGCTTCGGCGATCCGAACAATCCTTACGGGCAGCCGCAGGGGCAGCAGCCCGGCTACGGCCAGCCGCAGGGGCAGCCCGGCTACGGCTACCCGCAGCAGACCCCGCAGGGCGTCCCGCCCCAGCAGGGCTACGGCTACCCGGCCGCCCCGCCGGTCGGCCCGTACCCGGGCGGCCCCGGCGGCTACCCCCAGGGTCCCGCGAAGATGCCCGGCCTGATGACGGCCGCCCGCGTGATCCTCTACGTCATCTCCGGCCTGCAGATCCTCGCCGGCATCGGTTTCGGCATCATCTTCGCGGCGGCCTCGGGCACGGCCGACTCGGACATGGAGACGGGCCTCGCCGGCCTCGGCTTCATCGTCGTCGTCCTCCTGCTGCTGCTCGCGGGCCTGGGGATCTTCCTCGGCGTGAAGTTCGCCACCGGCGGCACCGCGATCCGTGTCATCACGATCATCTACGCCTCGCTGATGATCCTCGGCTCCCTCGGCAACTTCACCTCCGGCCAGGCCTCCGGCGCGGTCAGCGGCGTCATCAGCCTCGCCATCGGCGGCATCATCCTCGCTTCGATGGTGACCCCGCAGGCCGGCGCCTGGTTCAACCGCCCGCGCTACTGATCCGGCGCCCGCGCGAAGGGGCCCGGTTCCGTCCTGGAACCGGGCCCCTTCGGCATGTCCGCGGCGTCACTGCCGCTTCAGCACCACGAACTGTCCCGCCTGCGCCGACACCGCGTACCGCGCCTCCGGGTGCAGCTGGGAGGCCAGGCCCACCGGGTCGGTGACCGGCTGGGACCAGCCGGAGCTGAGGTCGAGGGCCAGGTAGTCGGGGCTCACACCCTGCGCGCCGCCGACCCAGTAGACGGTGTGGTCACCGGTCAGGTGCGGCATGAGCGTCACGTTCGTCTCCACGCTGCTGCCCTCCGGCACCGCGGCCACCGCCCGCCGCGCGTCCAGGGTGCGGGCGTCCACCGCGTACGTCTCCGAGCGCAGCAGCTCGCGCAGCGGCATGTCCAGGGCGTGCACGATCGCGATCGCCGTGACCACGGGGACGACGACCTTCCCGTACGCCGCGAGCCAGGGCCGCGGCGAGGTGCGCACGGCGCGGACCCCGTCGACCAGGGCCAGGAAGACCACCGGCATGAGGATCGCGTTGTAGTGCCAGAACATGCCCCAGTGGTTGGGGTCGTGGGAGAGGAAGCGCCAGGCGAGCGTCGGCAGGACGAGCAGCATCAGCGGGGAGCGCAGGCAGAGGAAGCCGGTGATGCCGACGAGGAAGAGGACCATCTCCCACTTCTCGCCGTGCTGGAAGGCGCCGACGACGGAGTCGAGGAAGGAGACGTTCGCGCCGTCACCGGACTTCTCGATCTTGGCCCAGTAGTCGTACTGGCCGACCCGGCTCGCGGCCGGGATGAGGACGAGCACGGTGAGCGCGAAGAAGACGGTGCCGAAGCCGGCGAGGGCGGCACCGAGGCGCTTCTGTCCCTTGACGAAGAGGACCGCGCCGACCATGGCGACGGTCAGGCCCATGTCCTCCTTGACGAGGACGAGCGGCGCGGACCAGGCGACGGCCGCGGTCCAGCGGCCCAGGAGCAGCGCCCGGCAGGTGAGGGCGAGCAGCGGGACGGCGAAGGCGATCTCGTGGAAGTCGGACTTGACCGCCTCCTGGAGGCCCCAGGAGAGCCCGTACGCCACGGCGAGGCCGATCCCCGCGGCACGGCTGCCGAGCACCTGCTGGGCGGTGCGGCCGACGACGACGGCGGAGGCGGCGAAGAGCGCGGCCTGGGCGAAGAGAAGAGCGAGCGGGGAGGACCACACCCAGTAGAGCGGCGCGAGGAGCGCGGTCACCGGGCTGAAATGGTCCCCGAGTATGAGGAAGCCGGGGCCCTTGATGTCGACGATCGGGGCACGCAGCTCGGCGTAGGCCCGGACGGACTGCTCGAAGATGCCGAGGTCCCAGGAGGGCGTACGGAAGCGGTCGTACTGGACCCACGAGTAGAGGAAGTACAGGGCGCCGAGGACGGTCGCGAGGACGGCGTACGGGAGCACCGGCGCCGGCGTGGGGCCACCGCCCGGCGGGCCGCCGTCGGCCTCGGGGGCGGAGGGCTCCGCCGCGGAACTGCTCTGCACATCCAACACCGCGCCCCCAGGGACCAGCCGCCGACAAAAGAGCAACCCATTAGAACAGAGTCCACTCGACCGGCGGAATCGACGACTCGGGCGGGCCGGAGCCCGCCCGGGTCGTCGATCAGGGGACCGTCACGGTCCCCGTCACCGTCAGTGGAAGAAGTGGCGCGTACCGGTGAAGTACATGGTCACGCCCGCCTTCTTTGCGGCCTCGACGACCAGCTCGTCGCGGACCGACCCGCCCGGCTGCACGACCGCCTTCACACCGGCGGCGGTGAGGATCTCCAGGCCGTCGGGGAAGGGGAAGAAGGCGTCCGAGGCGGCGTACGAGCCGGCGGCGCGCTCCTCGCCGGCCCGCTCGACGGCCAGCTTCGCGGAGTCGACGCGGTTGACCTGGCCCATGCCGACGCCGACCGAGGCGCCGTCCTTGGCGAGCAGGATCGCGTTGGACTTGACCGCGCGGCAGGCCTTCCAGGCGAAGGCGAGCTCGGCGAGCTCGGCCTCGGAGAGGGCTTCGCCGGTGGCGAGGGTCCAGTTGGCCGGGTCGTCGCCGTCGGCCTGCAGGCGGTCGGTGACCTGGAGCAGGGCACCGCCGTCGATCGGCTTGACCTCGACCGGGTTGGCCGGGGCGCCCTCGGCGCGCAGCACGCGGATGTTCTTCTTCTTGGCGAGGACCTCGACGGCGCCGTCCTCGTAGCCGGGGGCCACGATGACCTCGGTGAAGATCTCGGCGACCTGCTCGGCCATCGCGACGGACACGGGGCGGTTGACGGCGATGACGCCGCCGAACGCGGACAGCGGGTCGCAGGCGTGGGCCTTGCGGTGGGCCTCGGCGACGTCGGCGCCGACCGCGATGCCGCACGGGTTGGCGTGCTTGATGATCGCGACGCACGGCTCGGCGTGGTCGTACGCGGCCCGGCGCGCGGCGTCGGTGTCCGTGTAGTTGTTGTAGGACATCTCCTTGCCGTGCAGCTGCTCGGCCTCGGCGAGGCCGCCCGTGCCGTCGACGTAGAGCGCGGCGCCCTGGTGCGGGTTCTCGCCGTAGCGCAGCACGTTCTTGCGCTCGTAGGTGGCGCCCAGGAAGTCGGGGAAGCCGCTGTCGTCGGCGGCGGCGTAGTCGTCGGCGAACCAGGACGCGACGGCGACGTCGTACGCGGCGGTGTGCTGGAAGGCCTGGGCGGCGAAGCGCTTGCGCAGGCCCAGCGTGAAGCCGCCCTCCTTGACCGCCCGGAGGACCGCGGCGTAGGCGCCGGGGTCGGTGACGATGGCCACGGACGGGTGGTTCTTGGCCGCGGCGCGGACCATGGACGGGCCGCCGATGTCGATCTGCTCGACGCACTCGTCCGGGGTGGCGCCGGAGGCCACCGTCTCGCGGAACGGGTACAGGTTCACGACGACCAGGTCGAAGGGCTCCACGCCCAGCTCGGCGAGCTGCTCGCGGTGCGACTCCAGGCGCAGGTCGGCGAGGATGCCGGCGTGGACGCGCGGGTGCAGCGTCTTGACGCGGCCGTCCAGGCACTCCGGGAAGCCGGTCAGCTCCTCGACCTTGGTGACCGGGACGCCGGCCGCGGCGATCTTCGAGGCGGTGGAGCCGGTGGAGACCAGCTCGACGCCGGCCTCGTGCAGACCACGGGCCAGCTCTTCGAGCCCCGTCTTGTCGTAGACGCTGATCAGCGCGCGGCGGATGGGCTTAACGGTGTCCGTGTTCACCGACATGAACCTTTCGTCCCTCAATGCTGTAGCCGTTGCGGGCGAGGCGCCCCACGACCTCGACGAGCAGCGAGCGCTCGACTTCCTTGATGCGCTCGTGGAGCGCGGCTTCATCGTCCTCGTCCCGCACCTCGACCACGCCCTGGGCGATGATCGGGCCGGTGTCGACACCGTCGTCGACGAAGTGGACGGTGCATCCGGTGACCTTCGCGCCGTAGGCGAGGGCGTCGCGGACGCCGTGGGCACCGGGAAAACTGGGGAGAAGAGCCGGGTGGGTGTTCACGACCTGCCCGCCGAAGCGGGCCAGGAACTCCTTGCCGACGATCTTCATGAAGCCGGCCGAGACGACGAGGTCGGGCTCGTACGCGGCGGTGGCCTCGGTCAGGGCGCGGTCCCACTCCTCGCGGCTCGCGTGGTCCTTCACCCGGCAGACGAAGGTGGGCAGCCCGGCGCGCTCGGCCCGGTCGAGCCCGGCGATGCCCTCGCGGTCGGCGCCGACGGCGACGACCTCGGCGCCGTAACCCTCGGGGTCGGCGGCGATGGCGTCGAGCAGGGCCTGGAGGTTCGTGCCGGAACCGGAGACCAGGACGACGAGGCGGGCGGCAGCCACTGGGTCACTCTTTCCGTGGTGTTTGTGCGGTCGTACGAACGAATCGCGTCCCTCGATACGGGGAACCCTACGAAGGGCCCGACCGTCAGCAACGATACCGGCACTCCGGACGGCCCCCACGGGACGGGGGCGGGACCGGGCGGTAGCGTCAGGGTCCGACGACCCGCCACACCAGGGCCGCGCGCCACACCACACCCGGGCACACCAGACAGAGGGAAGACGTCCAGCACATGCCGGATCGCCAGTCCACGAACGACAACAACCCGTTCGCACCGCCGCCGGAGGGACAGCCGGACCAGCCGTGGCAGCCGCGGCGTCCGGAGGGCCCGGAGGGGCAGGAGGACCCGGAGGGCGGCGGCTCCCCGGCCGGTCCCGGCTGGAGCAGCAGTCAGCCCGGACGATCCTCCGACGGCTTCGGCCGCCGCCCCGAGCGCCCCTCGGGCGGCCAGGGCGGCCCCGACGGCGGCCAGGGCCCCGGCCTGCGCTGGGACCCCACCGACCCGGCGCAGCGGCGGGCCCGGTACGCGGTGCTCTCGGGCATGTGGGCCTTCTTCTTCGCGATCTTCGACATCCCCGAGCTCGCGCTGCTGCTCGGCGCCCTCGGCCTGTACTGGGCGATCAGCGCCCTGCGCGCGAAGGTGAAGGCCGCGGCCGCCGGGGAGGGCGAGGGCCCGCAGACGCCGGCCGCGCCGGGCCAGGCGGCGACCGCGGCCCGGTCGAAGCGGACGGCCGCGATCAGCGGCCTGGTGGCGTCCTCGGTGGCCCTGATGATCGTCGCGAGCGGCTTCGCGATGCACCTCGCCTACCGCGACTTCTACGAGTGCCGGGCGGACGCCCTGACCAAGCAGAGCCGGCTGGCGTGCAACGAACTGCTGCCGAAGCCGCTGCAGGACACGTTCGGGGTACGGGAGTAGGCGTGCGGAGTCACGCCCGCTCGGGCGGCGGGGCCGGGGGCTCCGCCGGGGGCCCGGCGGGCGGTTCCCAGGCGGCGGGCAGGAAGCCGTAGGCCTCGTCGCCGGAGTCGTCGTCGAGGGGGTCGAGCGGGTCGAGGAGGTCGAGGCCGTCCAGGGCGTCGAGCCCGCCGGCCGTCTCCGACAGGGACCGCGGCAAGGGGCCCGTGCCCGCGGTCTCCAGGGCGCCCTGCACACCCGGGGCACCCGGGAGGTCCTGCGGGTCCTCCTCCGGGCTCCCCCCGGCCCGCGCCGGGACGGACAGGTGCAGGAGCGCGGACAGGGCCGCGGACACGGACGAGACCGCGGACGCCGCGGACGCCGACGAGGCCGCGGGCACGGGCAGGGGCGCGCCGGACGCGCCCGTCGCGCCGAGGTCCGGATCCGGCGCGCCCGCCGCGCGTTCCGCCGCCTTCCTGAGACCGCGGAGGCCCCAGGCCCGTACGGCGAGGGCGGTCGGCAGGCCGACGCCCGCGCACCACAGCACGGCCGCCGCGCCCGTCTGCCACCACACGGGGCCGAAGGCCGCGAGCCGTCCCGTGCCGAGCGGCCCGCCGGCCACAGCGGCGAGCACCGCGACCGCCGCGCCGCAGACCGAGGCCCCGGCCAGCACGCTCAGCGCCGTCTCCTGCCCGGACCAGGCGCGGCCCGCCCGCCCGACGCGGCGCCCCAGGGCCAGGGCGGCCAGGGCGGGAACCGCGGCGGCGGCCGCCTGCGGCCAGCCGCCCGGCCCGTGGCCGGGGAGCGCCGCGAGCAGCGGGAAGGCGGGGACCGCGGGAGCGCCGGTGAAGCCGAGGGGGGTGACCAGCGCGCCGGTGCCGAGGGCGAAACCGGGGCCGAGCCCGTAGGCAGCGCCCCAGACGGCGGCGTTCGGCAGCAGCGCGAGCCCGAGGAGGGCGACGGACGCCCGGCCCGACCACTCCCCCGCGAGGCCGTTGAAGGACGCCTGCGCCTCGCCCACGTGCCCCAGCAAGGAGCCCGCCGCGAGCAGCGCGCCGCCGCCGAGCAGCACCACCAGGGCGAGCCCGGCGGCGCGCAGGGCGATCTCGCTCCGCTCCCGTCCCGGCAGCGGCCGGCCGTGCGCCGCCCAGGCGCCGGCACCCGCGGCGGCGAGGACGGCGGCGGGGGCCCAGACTCCCGTGGTGAACAGGTCGGCGGGAAGCGTGCCGGCCTCCGTGTAGACCACGACCACCGCCGCGACCAGCAGGTATCCCGAGGCGACGGCGGCGACCCCGGCGACGGGCGAGGGCGCCGGACGGGCGTCGCCGGGGTCGGCGGTGTCGCGGGCCACCCGGTGCGCCAGCCACAGCGGCAGGGCGCTGAGCAGCAGCGGGGTGACGCCGAGGGGCGCCGGAACGCCGGTGGCGGTCTCCACGCGGATCAGGTCGGCGCCGTGGGCGAGCAGCCAGAGACCGGCGGCGGTGTGCAACGCGCCGCCGGGGCCGCCGTCGGCGTGGGGCGAGGCGATCCAGGCGCCGATGACGAGAACGGCGAACGCTCCGAGGCCGAGCCCGGCCGCGAGGCCGCCGCGCACGAAGGCCGTGGCCAGGGCGGCGGAGCGACCGCCCTGGACCCTGACGTCGGGCGCCGCCGGCGGCGGGTGCGGCTCGGTCACGTGGGTCACGGAGGCCATGCTGCCAGCGACACGCTGTTCGCCCCTGTAACAGGCGAATGGCCGTTGTGTCGCTCAAGATACGTTTATGTACTTTTCCGCCCAGAGAAGCGCCGCGGGAGGTCGACGCCGATGAGTCCGACGAGTCCGTCCTTCTCGCTCCCGTCCCCCAAGGAGCGGCGGCGGCTGCGGGAGGCCCTCTCCCTGAGCGAGGACCAGGTCGCGGAGGCCTTGGGCGTCACCCGGTCCACCGTCCGCTCCTGGGAGACCGGCCGCAGTGCACCCAGAGGGCGTAAGCGGGAGGCATACGCGAAGCTCCTCGGCATCTACGAGGAGCCGGCGTCCCCGGAGCCGGAGAAGCCCGCCCGCCCCTCCCCGGCGCAGACCCGCCCGCGTGCGGCCGCGAAGGGCACGGCCGGCCCTCCGAAGACGCCGCCGGCGTCGAAGGCGGGTCCGGCGGCGCGGGCCGCGGATGCTCCGCGACCGCCGGAGGGGCGCCCGCAGCCGGCCGGGAGCGGCGCCGGGGCGCCCGAGGCCGCCGTGGCGCACGCGGACCGGCCCGCGCCGCTTCCGGCGACCGCGCCGAGCGGCAGCACGGCGCCGGCCTCCACGGACACATCCCCCGGCGCGGCGGTCATCGAGGCACCCCCCGTCGACGCGACTCCCACCGGGTCCGCCGACGCGGTTCTGTCCAGCTCCGCCGCCGGGGTTCCCACGAGCTCCGCCGACGCGGTTCCGACCGGCTCCGCCGCCGGGGTTCCTTCCAGCTCCGCCGACGCGGCTCTCACCACCTCCGCCGACGCGGCTCCCACCGGCTCCGCCACCACGGTTCCCACCGGGCCCGCCACCGCGGCTCTCACCGCGTCCGACGACGCGCGCGCGTCGGTGGACAGCGGCCGGGCCGCGACGTCGCGCCGCGATGCCACGTCGCGCCGCCGCCCGGCCGACGGGCCGGCGTTCGGCGCCGATGCCGGCGCCACGGTCCCGGAGGGCGGCGCAGGAGGCGAGGTGCCGGAGGCCGGTGCCCGCGACGGGCTCACGGCCGAGGAGGCGTTCGACGCCCTCTACGCGTACGCCGCTCCCTCCCTCGTGCACCAGGCGTATCTGCTCACGGGCCGCCGCTCGCTCTCCCGGGAGTCCGTCGAGCACGCGTTCCACTACGCCTGGCAGCACTGGCCCGAGGTCGCGGTCGACCGCGATCCGGTGGGCTGGGTGCGCGCGGCGGCGTACGAGTACGCGCTCTCGCCCTGGCACCGCTTCCGGCGGCGCCACCGGCACCCCGACGCCCCGCCGGCCGAGGCCTCCCGGCGCGCCCTGCTCGACGCACTCCTGGAGCTGCCGCCCCCGTACCGCCGTACCGTCCTGCTCTACGACGGACTCGGCCTCGACCTGCCGGAGACGGCGGCCGAGACCGAGGCGAGCACCCCGGCAGCCGGGAACCGGCTGCTCCACGCCCGTTCGGCCATCGCGCAGCGGTTGCCCGAGCTCGCCGACCCTGAGCTGCTGCACGACCGGCTGAGCGCGCTCGTCGCGGAGGCACCGACGCCGACGCTGCCCGCGGCCCGCAGCGTGCGGTCGGGCAGCGAGCGGCGGGCCCGGCGGCTCACGCGGGCGGTCTTCGGGGTGTCGGTGGCGCTGATCGGCGTCACGGCCTTCACCGTGGCGACCGCGCCGACCCGCTACGTGCCGGTGAACGCGCCCGGCGAGGTCGTCGAGGGCGTCCCGGTCCGCGGCGGCCCGCAGAAGCTGCGCCCCCAGGACAAGGAGCTCCTCGACATGCTGCGTACCGCTCCGCACCCGGGCCCGGAACGGCTGGTGCCGACCGCCGAGTAGAGGAAACGCTTCAGCAGGGCGGCTCCGGCGGCGGCGCGGACGCACAGGGCCCCGCCCCTCCGGTCACCCGGAGGGGCGGGGCCCTTCGCTCACGGCCCGTCGGGCCGTCAGGCTGCTGTGCGATTCAGCCCGCTTCAGCCCGCGAGGATCGCGCGCGCCAGCTTGGCGGTCTCGGTCGGGGTCTTGCCGACCTTGACACCGGCGGCCTCGAGGGCCTCCTTCTTCGCCTGGGCGGTGCCGGAGGAGCCGGAGACGATGGCGCCGGCGTGGCCCATGGTCTTGCCCTCGGGGGCGGTGAAGCCCGCGACGTAGCCGACGACCGGCTTGGTGACGTTGGCCTTGATGAAGTCGGCCGCACGCTCCTCGGCGTCGCCGCCGATCTCGCCGATCATGACGATCAGGTCGGTGTCCGGGTCGGCCTCGAAGGCCGCCAGGGCGTCGATGTGCGTGGTGCCGATGACCGGGTCGCCACCGATGCCGACGGCGGAGGAGAAGCCGATGTCACGGAGCTCGTACATCATCTGGTACGTCAGCGTGCCGGACTTCGAGACCAGACCGATGCGGCCCGGCTTCGTGATGTCGCCCGGGATGATGCCGGCGTTGGACTGGCCCGGGGTGATGAGACCGGGGCAGTTCGGGCCGATGAGGCGGGTCTTGTTGCCCTTCTCCACGGCGTACGCGTAGAACGCGGCGGAGTCGTGGACGGCGATGCCCTCGGTGATGACGACGGCGAGCGGGATCTCGGCGTCGATCGCCTCGACCACGGCGGCCTTGGCGAAGGCCGGCGGGACGAAGAGGACCGAGACGTTGGCGCCGGTCTCCTTCATCGCCTCGGCGACGGTGCCGAAGACCGGGATCTCGGTGCCGTCGAAGTCGACGGTCGTGCCGGCCTTGCGCGGGTTCACGCCACCGACGATGTTGGTGCCGTCACCCAGCATGAGCTTGGTGTGCTTCATGCCCGTGGCACCGGTCATGCCCTGGACGATGACCTTGCTGTCCTTGTTGAGGAAGATAGCCATGGCTGTTCTGTCCCTCTTCCCTTACTTCGCAGCCGCGAGCTCGGCGGCCTTGTCGGCCGCGCCGTCCATGGTGTCCACACGCTGCACCAGCGGGTGGTTGGCGTCCGACAGGATCTTGCGACCCAGCTCCGCGTTGTTGCCGTCGAGGCGCACGACCAGCGGCTTGGTGACCTCGTCGCCACGGGAGGCGAGGAGCTCCAGGGCCTGGACGATGCCGTTGGCGACCTCGTCACAGGCGGTGATGCCACCGAAGACGTTGACGAACACGGACTTGACGTCCGGGTCGCCGAGGATGATCTCCAGGCCGTTCGCCATGACCTCGGCGGAGGCGCCGCCGCCGATGTCGAGGAAGTTGGCGGGCTTCACGCCGCCGTGGTTCTCACCGGCGTACGCGACGACGTCCAGGGTCGACATGACCAGGCCGGCGCCGTTGCCGATGATGCCGACCTCGCCGTCGAGCTTGACGTAGTTGAGGCCCTTGGCCTTGGCGGCAGCCTCGAGCGGGTTGGCTGCGGCCTTGTCCTCGAGCGCCTCGTGCTCGGGCTGGCGGAAGTCGGCGTTGGCGTCCAGGGACACCTTGCCGTCCAGGGCCAGGATGTCGCCGGAGGCGACCTTGGCCAGCGGGTTGACCTCGACGAGGAGGGCGTCCTCGGCGATGAAGGTCTTCCACAGGGTCACGAGGACCTCGGCGACCTTCTCGGCGACCTCGGCCGGGAACTGGGCCTGGGCGACGATCTCACGGGCCTTCTCGATGTCGACACCCTTGTTGGCGTCGACCGGGACCTTCGCGAGCTTCTCGGGGGTCGTGGCGGCGACCTCCTCGATGTCCATGCCACCGGCGACGGAGGCCATGGCGAGGAAGGTGCGGTTGGTGCGGTCGAGGAGGTACGAGACGTAGTACTCCTCGAGGATCTCCGGAGCGGTCTCCGCGATCATCACCTTGTGGACCGTGTGGCCCTTGATGTCCATGCCCAGGATGTCCGTCGCGCGGGCGACGGCCTCGTCCGGGGTGGCGGCGAGCTTGACGCCGCCGGCCTTGCCGCGGCCGCCGACCTTCACCTGCGCCTTGACGACCGACTTGCCGCCAAGCCGCTCGGTGGCCTCGCGCGCCGCCTCAGGCGTGTCGATGACTTCACCGGCCAGCACCGGTACACCGTGCTTGGCGAAGAGGTCCCTCGCCTGGTACTCGAACAGGTCCACGCGCGTCCCTTTTCTAGATGATCGCGGTTCGTTGTCTGCGTGGGCGTGCCGCGAAGGGCAACGTGACTGCGCTGTCACTAGGGAGGCGTACACGGTGTCCGTGGACGCGGCATGTCCGTCTCGCAGGTTATCCCCGAGGGACGTGGGTCCCTAAATCGCAGATCACAACGGGGCGGTGATACGGGTCACAGATCGTAGGGGCGGCGGGGCGTTCCGTAGGGGCGGAGGTGCGGGCCGACCGCACCCTCGGGGCAGGCGGGGAAGGGCCGTTGCCCACCTCACGGCACGCAGGGCGGCCGGGTGAGGACCGCGCGGACGGGATTGTGATATGGGCCTCAGTGACAGGCCGGGCGCGCGTCCGGGTGGCCGACGGACGACGGATTCCGCAGCGGTCGTCACGCCGCCGGTACGGGCAGCGGGCGCTTCTCCAGGGCGGCGGCCATGACCTCGGGGAACAGGTCCGGGGTGCAGGCGAAGGCGGGGGCACCGAGCGCGGCGAGGGCGGCCGCGTGCTCCCGGTCGTAGGCGGGGGCGCCCTCGTCGGAGAGGGCGAGCAGGCAGACGAACTGCACGCCCGAGGCCTTCATCGCGGCGACCCGCTTCAGCATCTCGTCGCGTATGCCGCCCTCGTAGAGATCACTGATGAGGACGACGACGGTGTCGGCCGGCCGGGTGATCCTGGACTGGCAGTGCGCGAGGGCCCGGTTGATGTCCGTGCCGCCGCCGAGCTGGGTGCCGAAGAGGACGTCGACCGGGTCGTCGAGCCGGTCGGTGAGGTCGACGACGGCGGTGTCGAAGACGACGAGGCGGGTGGCGATCGCGCGCATGGAGGCGAGGACGGCGCCGAAGACGGAGGCGTAGACGACGGAGGCGGCCATGGACCCGGACTGGTCGACGCAGAGGACGACCTCCTTCTTGACCGACCGGGAGGCCCGGCCGTAGCCGATCAGACGCTCGGGGACGACCGTGCGGTACTCGGGGAGGTAGTGCGCGAGGTTGGCGCGCACGGTGCGGTCCCAGTCGATGTCCCGGTGCCGGGGGCGGGAGATCCGCGCCGAGCGGTCGAGGGCACCGGTGAGGGTGGAGCGGGTGCGGGTGGCGAGCCGTTTCTCCAGGTCGTCGACGACCTTGCGGACGACGGCCCGCGCGGTCTCCTTGGTGGTCTCCGGCATGGCCTTGCTGAGCGAGAGCAGGGTGCCGACGAGGTGCACGTCCGGCTCGACGGCCGCCAGCATCTCGGGCTCCAGGAGCAGCGTGGACAGACCGAGCCGGTCGATCGCGTCGCGCTGCATGACCTGGACGACGGAGCTGGGGAAGTACGTGCGGATGTCGCCGAGCCAGCGGGCGACGGAGGGCGCGGAGCCGCCGAGACCGGCCGAGCGGTCCGCGCCGCCCCTCCGGTCGCCGTCCCGCCCCCCGTAGAGGGCGGCGAGGGCGCCGTCCATGGCGGCGTCGGTGCCGTCGAGGGCGCGGCCGGTGCCGTCGGCCTCGCCGCCGCCGAGCACCAGCCGCCAGCGGCGCAGCCGCTCGTCGGCGGCGGACGTGGTGGCGCTGTTCATGACGGGACGCTCGGTCCTCATGGTGTCCTCACTGTCCTTCCGTGCCGAGGATGAGGTGGAGCAGGGGCAGCACGCCGTCGGCGCGCTCCTGGTCGGGGGTGGCGGAGAAGCCGGGCGTGGTGACCGCGGGCCCGGTGGGGCCGCCGGTCGCAGGGCCGCGGGCGACGAGCTCGCCGAGCGTCCGGCGGACACCCGGCTCGTACGCGGCGAAGGTGCGGCGCAACAGCGGCAGCACGTCGGTGAACGCCTCGGCCGGCACGGTGCTCAGCCAGTCGTCGACCAGGCCGAGCAGCCGCTCGTCGTGCACGAGGAGCAGCCCGCCTCCGGAGGCCCCACCGACGAAGCCCTCGATCCAGCCGGCGGCGTCGGCGGGCGGGGTCCCGGACGACAGCGCCAGCCCCATCAGCCGGGCGGTCTCGTCGGCCTGGAGTCGCCCGTCGTCCAGCAGCAGCCGAGCGGCCCGCCCTCGCAGCACCCCCGGCACCCGCTCGCGCCCGGCCAGCCGCCGCAGCACTCCGGCCCAGCGATCGGCGAGGCCGGTGGCGGCGAGGTCGGGGGCGGCGAGGCCGTCGGGCCGGTCCGGCCCGCCCGATCCGCCCTCCCCATCCGGCTCACCGGGTCTGCCCGACCCCTCGGGTGCAACGGGGCCGTCCGGCCCCTCAGGTGCATTCGGTCCTGCCGGCCGCTCGGGCCCGGTGGTCAGCAGGGCGAGCGCCGTGTGGACGCCGTCGACGCGTACGCGCATCTCCGCGGCGGCGTCGGCGTCGAGTCCGGTGCAGGCGGGCGGCAGGCCGACGCAGATCCGCTCGGCCAGTCCGGCGGCGACCTCGCCGAGTGCGGCGGTGTCGGTGGCGCGCACGTCCCCGTAGCGCAGGGAACGGGCCAGCGAGGGCAGGGCCTGGGCGAGGTGGGCGACATCGGTGTCGAGGGCGGCCCGGTCGGCGAGGGCGTGCAGCACGGCGGGCAGCGCCTCGGTGAGCCCGGCGAGCAGGCACTGCTCGGCGAGGGCCGTGACGGCGGCGAGGTCGTCGGCCGCCACGGCCTCCGCCTCGGCCCTGGCGGTGGCGGCGCCCTCGACGGTGGTGCCCCACACGCCCGCCTCGGCGACCTGGACGTGCAGCTCGGGCTGCCAGCACAGCCGCCAGGTCTCCCGGAAGGTGCCGGTGGAGCCGCGTCCCGCGACGGGGGCGCCCCAGCCGACGCCGAGCAGCCGGAGCCGGTGCAGCAGTCGGCTGCGGGCGGCGTCGTTGTCCTTGCGCAGATCGAGTTCGAGCTCGCGCTCGTGCGCCTCGGGCTTGAGGCGCAGTCCGCGCTGGAGCCGTTCGAGGTCGCGCTGGAGGGGTACGGCGGGGGCGCCGGCCGGGACGGTGCCCAGGACGTCCCCGACGACGAGCCGGTCGCGGACCAGGTCGAGCGGGACGTCGGAGCCGTCGCACATGACGGCTCGGACGGCGTCGGTGGTCTCGCCGAGCCCGGGCAGCGGGCGGCCGCGCACGACGGCGAGGGTGTCGGCGAGCCGCACGGCCTCGATGACGTGGGCGGAGGACACCGCCAGGTCCTCGTCCCTGAGGAGCCGGGCGACCTCGGTCATCCAGCGCTCGACGGGCCGGTCGGCGGCGGCGAACAGGTGCGCGTACCAGCCGGGCGCCTCGATGCCGGCGCCGTAGCCGGAGCGGCGGGCGAGGCGGCGGTGGGTCCAGGGGACCCAGGTCAGCTCGGTCTTCACCTTGGGCAGGCCCTTGAGCAGGGCCCGGTCGGCGGTGACCGTCGTCCGGCGCCGCAGGGCGGGAACGTGCCAGGCGCCGCAGACGACGGCGACGTCGTCGCCGAACTCCTTCTGCGCGGCGCGCAGCCGGAGCCGCATGTACGCCTCACGTACCAGGTCGCGCGGGTGGCCGCCGTGCCCGTACGCCTCGCGCAGGGCGCCCATCGCCTCGGCGAGGGCCTCGAAGGGGGCGAACGGGTCGGCGCCGCCGCGTAGTTCGACGACGTCCTCCCACCAGCGCTCGGCGTCGTCGTAGCCGGCGGCCTCGGCGAGCTCGGCGATCGGATCGACGCGCAGCCCCTGGTCGGCGGCCTCGTCCTCGTCGCCCCAGGTGGGGTCGGTGGCGGCGAGGGTGTGGGCGGCCGGCAGGTCGATGAAGCGGACCTCGGCGCCGTGCGCGAGGGCCCAGCGGATGGCGACCCACTCGGGCGAGAACGCGGCCATCGGCCAGAACGCGGCGCGCCCCGGGTCGTCGACGGCGTGCGCGAGCAACGCGACCGGGGGCCGCATCTCCTCGTCGGCGGCGAGCGCCACCAGCGCGTCCCCTTCGGGCGGCCCCTCGACGAGCACGGCCTTGGGCCGCCCGGCGTCGAGCGCCGCGCGCACGGCCCGGGCCGACCCGGGCCCGTGATGCCGCACCCCGAGCACGAGCGGCCCGGGCGGGGGCCCGGCGGGGGCGGCATCGCCGGGCGCCGCGGACGGGCCCTTGCGCGCGGACGGGCGTGCGTCGGGGGCCCGGGTCACGCGCTCACCTCGCGGCAGGCGCGGTAGAAGTCCTTCCAGCCGTCTCTCTCGCGGACCACCGTCTCCAGGTACTCCTGCCAGATCACCCGGTCGTTGGCCGGGTCGCGGACCACCGCGCCGAGCAGGCCGGCGGCGATGTCGGCGGAGCGCAGGACGCCGTCGCCGAAGTGGGCGGCGAGGGCCAGGCCGCCGGTGACGACGGAGATCGCCTCGGCCGTCGACAGCGTCCCGGAGGGGGACTTGAGCTTGGTGCGGCCGTCGGTGGTCATCCCGTCGCGCAGCTCGCGGAAGACGGTGACGACCCGGCGGATCTCCTCCACGCCCTCCGGCACGGCCGGCAGTTCGAGCGAGCGTCCGATCTGGTCGACGCGCCGCGCCACGATGTCCACCTCGGCGTCCGGGGTCGCGGGAAGCGGCAGCACGACGGTGTTGAAGCGGCGGCGCAGGGCGCTGGAGAGCTCGTTGACGCCGCGGTCGCGGTCGTTGGCCGTGGCGATCAGGTTGAAGCCGCCGACCGCCTGTACTTCCTCGCCCAGCTCCGGGACCGGGAGGGTCTTCTCGGAGAGGATGGTGATGAGCGTGTCCTGCACGTCGGCGGGGATGCGGGTCAGCTCCTCGACGCGGGCCGTCATGCCCTGCGCCATGGCCCGCATGACCGGGCTGGGCACGAGAGCGCCGCGGCTGGGGCCGTGGGCGAGCAGCTGGGCGTAGTTCCAGCCGTAGCGGATCGCCTCCTCGGGCGTACCGGCGGTGCCCTGGACGAGCAGCGTGGAGTCGCCGCTGACGGCGGCGGCGAGGTGCTCGGAGACCCAGGTCTTGGCGGTGCCGGGCACGCCGAGCAGGAGCAGGGCGCGGTCGGTGGCGAGCGTGGTGACGGCGACCTCGACGATGCGGCGCGGACCGACGTACTTGGGTGTGATCACCGTGCCGTCGGGGAGCGTGCCGCCGAGGAGATAGGTGGCGACGGCCCAGGGCGAGAGCCGCCAGCGGGCGGGGCGCGGCCGGTCGTCGGCGGCGGCCAGCGCGGCGAGTTCGTGGGCGAAGGCGTCCTCGGCGTGGGGCCGCAGGGCCGCTGCGCGGGAGGCGTCCGCGGTGGTGGTCGTGGTGCTTTCGGGCAGGGTCATGGGTCCCCCTCCAGATCGTTCGACCTGCTGTGCGATCCACGGTGCACCATCGCACTGACAATCGCCCGGGGCTGTGGACAACCGCGGGCGGGCCGGTGTCCGGGCCCGTTGTCAGTGGCGGCCCGTACGGTCGTTCGCATGACTGAGCAGGGGGTGCGCTGGACGGCGGAACAGGTGCTGGCACTGGCTCCTGACGACGCGTCGCGCAAGGCGGGAAGCAAGCTGGGGACACCCGGCCCGTGGTCCGGCACGGGCACGGCGACCGGGACCGGGACGGCGACGGGCACGGGTACGGGTACGGCGACGGGTACGGGCACGGCTGCGGGTACGGCGACGGGCGGCCAGGGAGTGGTGTGGGGCCTGTGCAGGGGCAGCGGCAGGACGCCGTACCGCACGGTCGTGGACACCACGGGACCGGCGTACCAGTGCAGTTGCCCGAGCCGGAAGTTCCCGTGCAAGCACGCGCTGGGACTGCTGCTCCTGTGGTCCGGCGGGGGCGTCGACGCCGCCGCCGAGGCCCCGGAGTGGGCGGAGGAGTGGCTCGCGGGCCGGCGTACCCGGGCCGGGAGTCCCTCGCGGGCGGAGGCCGGGAGGGACTCCCGGCGTGCCCGGGCCGGGAGTCCCTCGCGGGCGGAGGCCGGGACCGAGGCCGGGCCGGCCGATCCGGAGGCGGCCCGGCGCCGGGCCGAGCGGAGGGCGGCCCGGATCACCGCGGGCGCGGAGGAGCTGGAGCGGCGGCTCGCCGACCTGCTGCGCGGCGGCCTCGCCTCGGCCGAGCGCGCGGGGTACGGGCCGTGGGAGGAGACCGCGGCCCGCATGGTCGACGCACAGGCGCCCGGACTCGCCGGCCGGGTGAGGGAGTTGGGGGCGATCCCGGGCTCCGGACCGGACTGGCCGGTGCGACTCCTGGAGGAGTGCGCGCTGACCCACCTCCTCGACCGTGCCTGGCTGTCCGCCGACCGGCTGCCGGGACCGCTGGCAGCGACGGTACGGAGCAGGGTCGGCCTGTCGGCCCCGCCGGAAGGCCCCACGCTGCGGGACCACTGGCTGGTGCTCGCCCAGTACGACACGGCGGACAGCCGTCTGACGACGCGCCGCATCTGGCTGCACGGCCGGGCCAGTGGCCGCACGGCCCTGCTCCTCTCCTTCGGCGCGGCGGGCCGGGCGCCGCAGCCGGCCTTCCCCGTCGGCCTCGTGCTGGACGCCGAGCTGCGCCCGTACGCATCGGGCGGCGGACTCCGCGCGGAACTGGTCGAGCAGTTCGCCACGCCCGCCGGCGAGGCCGCCCCGCCCGGCGGCGGCCCGGTCGGCGCCGCCCTCGACAGCTACGGCCGGGCCCTGCGGGAGGACCCCTGGCTCGACACCTGGCCGGTCACCCTCGCCGACGTCGTCCCGGCCCGCGCGGAGCACGGCTGGCAGCTCGCGGACGCCCGGCCGCCCGCTCGCGGGGACGACGGCCCGGCCCCCGGTGGTGACGGGGCACTCGTCGACGCCCGCGAAGCCGTACCGCTGACGCGCGCCGCGCAGGGTCGTCCCGGCCTGTGGCGGCTGATCGCGCTGTCGGGCGGCGGACCGGTGACCGTGTTCGGCGAGGTCGGGCACCAGGGCTTCACTCCGCTGGCCGCATGGTCCGCCGACGCGCCCGGCGAGACGGTGCCGCTCGTCTGACCGGTCGCCCGACCGCCGGTCCGGCCGCTCGAAGACCGCCCGGTCGACCGCTCGTCGACTGCTCTCGAACACACCTCTGGAGGAGCCCATGGACGCCTGGGAAGAGCTCGTCACGTCGGCGCTGCTGGGCACCGACCGGAAGCCGCTCGCGGGGAGCGGGAGAAGCGGCGGCGACGCGGCACCGGTCGCGTTGCTCGACGCCGCCGCCGTGCACACCCTGCGGCGCAGGGCGGGGCTGCGCCCCGGGCCCGCCGCGGCTCCGCTGGAGGTCGCCCCCGAGGACGGGCGCAGGCCGTTGCCGGAGCGGGCCCGGCGCCGACTGGGGCAGCTCCTCGCGGGCCGGGCCGCGCCCGCGCCGTCCGGGGGGCGGCGCGGGGCGGCCCCGGACCTGGCCGAGTTGCTGCCCCAGTGGCTGGCCGCCGCCAACGAACACGGCTACCGCCCGCCGGCCGCCGCGCTGCCCGCGCTGCTCGACGCCGCGCGGGCCCGGTCCGATCTGCGGCCGCAGGCCCTGGCCCTCGCCGGGCCGCGCGGACTGTGGCTGGCCCGGCTCAACCCGGAGTGGAAGTTCGCGCTGCGGGGCACCGGCGGGGGCGGCACGCTCCCCGACCCAGGGGACCTCGACGCGGTGCCAGCGCTGTGGGAGGAGGGGCTCTTCGCGGAGCGGGTCGCCCTGCTCTCCGCCGTACGGGCCGACGATCCGGCCCGGGGCCGCGAACTGCTCGCCTCGACCTGGAGCTCGGAGCGGGCCGAGGACCGGCTGATGTTCCTGGACTCGTTGCGGGCCGGCCTCGGTCCGGCGGACGAGGAGTTCCTGGAGGCCGCCCTGTCCGACCGCAGCCGGAACGTCCGGGCCACGGCGGCCGAGCTGCTGTCCGCGCTGCCGGCCTCGGCGCTCGCCGCTCGCATGGCGGAACGGGCCGCGTCGTGCGTGTCCCTGGACCGTACGGAGGGGGCGGAGACGATCGTCGTCGAGGCGCCGCACGAGTGCGACGCGGGCATGCGGCACGACGGGGTGACGCCCACCCCGCCCACGGGGCGCGGCGAGCGCTCCTGGTGGCTCGGGCAGCTGGTGGAGGCGGCGCCGCTGGGCTGCTGGCCCGTGAAGCTCGGCGGGCGGACGCCCGAGGAGATCGTCGCCCTGCCGGTCACGGACGACTGGCGCGGCGAGCTCCACGCGGCCTGGTGCCGCGCCGCCGTGCGCCAGCGGAACGCGGCCTGGTCGCGCGCCCTGCTGGGCTCCCCGGCGGCCCCGCAGGCCACCGGCCCGGGCACGTCCTCGCTGGCGGAGCGCGCCCAGCTCCTCTCGACGCTCCCGGAGGAGGAGCGGGCCGCCTGGGTGGCCTCGTTCATCGCGGCACACGGCCTCTCGGAGGCGTTCCAGCTGCTCGGCGTGTGCACGGTGCCGTGGTCGGAGGCGCTCGGCCGGGCGGTCGTCGACGCGCTGGACATCGCCCGGGACGCGGGCAGCTACCCGTGGAGCTTCAGCGGCGTGATGGGCCTCGCCGAGCGCTGCCTGTCACCCGCGACCGCCCCCCAGCTCTCCGCCCTGACCGCGCTGCCCGCCGAGCCCGAGGACGCCTCCCCCGGGGCCGGCGCCTACTGGTCCGAGGCCTTCCAGCGCCTCGTCTCCACCCTGGAGCTCCGGGCCGCGATGCACGCGGAGCTGTCCGGGGCGTCCTGACGTCCTCGGCCGTGGGCCCACGGCGCCGTCGCCCGGCCCCGTCCCCGCGACGCCCGCCCGGGGCGGCTGCCGCACCGCACGCGCAGCCCCGCCGTACCCGCACACCTGCCCCCCACCGCGAAAGGGGCGACCCCGGGCCTCGGCCCGGGGTCGCCCCGAATCGTCTACGCGCCGTCGTCCCGGCCGCCGCGGCTCAGGCCGCCACGCGGACGTTCGCGTTCACCCAGTCCACGATCGACGTCGTCGTCGCGCCCGGCGTGAAGATCTCCGCCACGCCCTTCTCCTTCAGCGGCGGGATGTCCGCGTCCGGGATGATGCCGCCGCCGAAGACCTTGATGTCCTCCGCGTCGCGCTCCTTCAGGAGCTCCAGGACCTTCACGAACAGCGTGTTGTGGGCGCCGGAGAGGATCGAGAGGCCGATCGCGTCGGCGTCCTCCTGGATCGCGGTGTCGACGATCTGCTCGGGCGTCTGGTGGAGCCCGGTGTAGATCACCTCCATGCCGGCGTCGCGGAGCGCCCGCGCGATCACCTTGGCCCCGCGATCGTGGCCGTCGAGACCCGGCTTGGCGACCACCACGCGGATCGGACCGGTCACACCCATGACTGCCTCCACATGCGACCCCCCGCGCCTCGTTGCCGGGGAGGTGAACGAACGTTATCGCCAGCATCCCGCACCCGGCCGTTTCGCGGTGGGCGGCGAGGGGGAAATCACACGTGGGACATTGCTCGCTCCGCGATGGAGCCGCCACACGGGGTCGCCGTACCACCGCGCCGCCAGCCGCACGGCACGGAGGTGCGGCGCACCGCCGTACGGGACGGAGGTGGTCGGCGATGGATCTCTTCCCCACCGCACTCACCGACCGGATCGCCACTCGGCTGGCCGACCGGATGAAGGCGGGCGCCCTGGAGCTCGCCGTCCTGGCCGGCCGTCTGGTCCTCTACCCCTCCGGCCTGATCACCGAACGTCGTCGGACGACTCCGTCCGAGGAGTCGGGGAGCGGCCCGCGCCCGGTCGCGCTGGTGCACGGCTTCGTCGACAACCGCTCCGTGTTCGTCCTGCTGCGCCGCGCGCTCGCCCGGCACGGCCGTGACCGCGTCGAGTCGGTCGACTACTCCCTGCTGACCTGCGACCTGCGGACCGCCGCCGAGCTGCTCGGGCGCCGCGTGGAGGAGTTGCTCGCCCGGACCGGGCATGCCGAGATCGACCTGGTGGGCCACAGCCTCGGCGGGCTCGTCGCCCGTTATTACGTCCAGTGCCTCGGCGGTGACGCCCGGGTGCGGACCCTGGTCATGCTGGGGACCCCGCACTCCGGCACCACGTTCGTGCCCCTGCTGGGCGACGCCCATCCGCTGGTGCGCCAGATGCGGCCCGGCTCGGAGGTGCTGCGCGAGCTCGCGGGTCCGGCGCCGGGCTGCCGCACCCGGTTCGTGAGCTACTGGAGCGACCTGGACCAGGTGATGGTCCCGGTGGAGACGGCCCGTCTCGACCACCCGGACCTGATCGTCCACAACGTGCGCGTCAGCGGTATCGGGCACCTCGCGCTGCCGGTGCATCCGACCGTCGCGGCGGGCATCCTCGAGGCGCTGGACGACGGCGGTCCGGCCGTCGGCGCGCGGGACGGGTCCGCGGGAGCCGCCTCGGTGGCCTGACGGAGCGCCAGACGGCAACCGTTCTTCGAACGTTCTTCGAACACAGAGCCAAAGCTCTCTCCGTAACCCGCCGAAAGACGGCCGATTGCCCGTTTCCTGGCGGCTCGAAACCCCACGAAGATTGTCGGGCGCGCGTACCGCCGGGTACAGTCACGCCACTGCTTGACCCCCCTGCTGCCGAGGCGAGAGAGAAGTTGGTGAACGACCAGCACCCCCACGCCGGGTACGTCACGGACGCCACCCAGACCACGGGCAGCTACGCCGTCGACCCCCTGTTCGGCACCTACGACACGGGCTACGACGCAGGTCAGACCAGCCACAGCGGTTACGCCGACCAGAGCGCGTACGGCGGCTACACCGACTACAGCGGCCAGTGGGACACCGGTTCCCACGGCGCGTACACCGCCACCGGCCAGTGGGACGCCTCCGCCTGGACCGAGGCGCAGCAGACGGGCCAGTACGAGGCGGCGGCCTTCGCCTCCTACGACGCCACGGCCCAGTGGACGACTCCCGGCTTCGAGACGGGCACGTACGACGCCACCGCCTGGAACCACGCCGCCACCGAGGCGGTCGTCCCGCAGCAGTACACGCCGGAGCAGTCCCCCGAGCCCGCGTACGACTTCTCGCACGAGACCTTCGCGTCCTACGAGTCGTACGACTCCTACGCGTCGCCCGAGACGGCGACCTACGAAACGCCTTCGTACGAGACGTCCTCGTACGAGACGGCCGGGTACGAGACCTCCGGGTACGAGACGGCCGGGTACGAGACGGCCGGGTACGACGCCGCCGCCTACGAGACCGCGGCGTACGAGACCGCCACCTACGACGAGCAGCCGGCCTTCGAGCCCGAGCTCGTCGAGAACGTCGAGCACCTCGACCAGGAGCTCGACGCCTTCCACGACGCCGAGACCATGATCGCCCTGGAGATCGACCCCGATCTCGCCCAGGACCTGGACCCGGCCCCCGACGCCGGCGTCGCCGCTCGCCCCGTGCGCCGTGCCGGCGGCGGCGGCAGCCGCGGTCGGCGCCGTACGCCCGCCAAGCGCTCCGCGCTCCTGACGGTCGCCGTTCCGTCCGCGTGCGTCATGGGCGTCGCCGGCATCGCGGCGGCCTCCGTCAGCGGTCTCACCGACGGCGCCGGCACCCAGGACGACACGACGTCCATGGCCGCCGCCGACCCGGCCTCGGTCAAGCAGGTCGCCGCCAACAGCAAGCTGGACACCCAGCTCGCCGCGCTCAGCGCCGACGCCCGCGACTTCGGCGACCGCGCGAGCCGCACCCAGGAGCGCATCGACCTGAAGTTGCGCCAGGACGCGGAGCGGAAGAAGCGCGAGGAGGAGGCCGCCCGCAAGGAGGCCCTCCGCCCCAAGTTCATGCTCCCGGTCAAGCTGCACCAGCTCAGCGCCCGCTTCGGTCAGGCCGGCGTCAACTGGATGTCCACGCACACCGGCATCGACTTCCCCGTGCAGTACGGCACGAAGGTGATGGCCGCGACCGACGGCACCGTGCGCACGCAGTGGAACAGCGCCTACGGCAACATGGCGATCGTGACCGCCCCGGACGGCACGGAGACCTGGTACTGCCACCTGAGCAGCACCAAGATCCGTTCCGGGAAGGTGAAGGCCGGCGAGGTCATCGCCTACTCCGGCAACTCCGGCAACTCCACCGGCCCGCACCTCCACTTCGAGGTCAGGCCGAACGGCGGCGCGGCCATCGACCCGCTGCCCTGGCTGCTCAGCCACGGGCTCAACCCGCTGAGCTGACCCCCGCGTCCGACGCCAAGGGGAAGGGCCCCGCCGAACTCCGGCCGGGGCCCTTCCTCTTGCGCACGGCGTCCGGTGCCCGGCGCACGGCGTCCGGTGCCCGGCGCCGGGCATCCAGCTCCCGACGCCGGTGGCCGGGCGCCTACAGCTTCTCGACCGGCGCGTACCGCAGCAGCAGCCGCTTCGGCTTCTCGCCGCCGAAGTCGATCGTCGCCTGCGCGTCCGCGCCCGCGCCCTGCACACCCATGACCGTGCCGAGGCCGAACTGGTCGTGGGTGACCCGGTCGCCGACCTGGAGCGAGATCACCGGCTTGTCGCTCGTCCGGCGGGTGGCGAAGCCCGACGGGCCGGACCGGGTGCGCGAGGAGGACAGCGAGGACGTGATGCCCGAGGTCGGCCCGGCCGGCTTGGCCATCGGTCCGGTCCGCTTCCACTCCAGGTACGCGGTGGGGATCTCCTCCAGGAAGCGCGAGGCCGGGTTGTACGAGGGCTGGCCCCAGGCGCTGCGCATCGCGGAGCGGGTCAGGTAGAGGCGCTCGCGGGCGCGCGTGATGCCCACGTACGCGAGCCGCCGCTCCTCCTCCAGCTCCTTGGTCTGGCCGAGGGCGCGCATGTGCGGGAAGACGCCGTCCTCCATGCCGGTGAGGAAGACGACCGGGAACTCCAGGCCCTTGGCGGTGTGGAGGGTCATCAGGGTGATGACCCCCGCGCCCTCCTCGTCCTCGTCGGGGATCTGGTCGGAGTCGGCGACGAGCGCGACCTGCTCCAGGAACTCGGAGAGCGTGCCGCCCTCTTCGCCGCGCTCCTGCTCGAACTCCAGGGCCACGGCCGCGAGTTCCTGCAGGTTCTCGATGCGGGTCTCGTCCTGCGGGTCCGTGGAGGCCTGCAGTTCGGCCAGGTAACCGGTGCGTTCGAGCACGGCCTCCAGGACCACGGCCGGTCCGGCGCCCGAGTCGACGATGGTGCGCAGCTCCTCCATGAGCGTGTTGAAGCGCTTGACGGCGTTGGCGGAGCGGGCCGCCATCCCGTACGCCTCGTCGACGCGCTTGAGCGCCTGCGGGAAGGTGATCTTCTCGCGCAGCGCGAGGGCGTCGATCATCGCCTCGGCGCGCTCGCCGATGCCCCGCTTGGGGACGTTGAGGATGCGGCGCAGCGGCACGTTGTCCTCGGGGTTGGCGAGGACGCGCAGGTAGGCGAGGACGTCACGGACCTCCTTGCGCTCGTAGAAGCGCACGCCGCCGACGACCTTGTAGGGGAGTCCGACGCGGATGAAGATCTCTTCGAAGACGCGGGACTGGGCGTTCGTGCGGTAGAAGACGGCGACGTCGCCGGCCTTGGCCTCGCCCGCGTCGGTGAGCCGGTCGATCTCGTCGGCGACGAACTGGGCCTCGTCGTGCTCGGTGTCGGCGACGTAGCCGGTGATCTGCGCGCCGGCACCCGCGTTGGTCCACAGGTTCTTGGGGCGGCGGGACTCGTTGCGCTCGATGACGGCGTTGGCGGCGGACAGGATCGTCTGCGTGGAGCGGTAGTTCTGCTCCAGGAGGATCGTCGTCGCGTCCGGGTAGTCCTCCTCGAACTGGAGGATGTTGCGGATGGTGGCACCGCGGAAGGCGTAGATCGACTGGTCGGCGTCGCCGACGACGCACAGCTCGGCCGGGCCGAGGTCCTCGTATCCGGTGCCGACCAGCTCCCGTACGAGCGTGTACTGGGCGTGGTTGGTGTCCTGGTACTCGTCGACCAGGACGTGCCGGAAGCGGCGGCGGTAGTGCTCGGCGACGTCCGGGAAGGCCTGCAGCAGGTGGACCGTGGTCATGATGATGTCGTCGAAGTCCAGCGCGTTCGCCTCGCGCAGCCGGGCCTGGTACATCCGGTAGGCCTCGGCGAGGGTCTTCTCGAAGCCGTCGGCGGCCTGGTCGGCGAAGGTCTCCTCGTCGATGAGCTCGTTCTTGAGGTTGGAGACCTTGGCGCTGAAGGACTTCGGCGGGAAGCGCTTGGGGTCGAGGTCCAGGTCGCGGCAGACCAGGGACATCAGACGCTTGGAGTCGGCGGCGTCGTAGATCGAGAACGAGGACGTGAAGCCGAGCTTCTTCGACTCGCGGCGCAGGATGCGCACGCACGCGCTGTGGAAGGTGGACACCCACATGGCGTTGGCACGCGGGCCGACGAGCTGCTCGACGCGCTCCTTCATCTCGCCGGCGGCCTTGTTGGTGAAGGTGATCGCCAGTATCTGGCCGGGGTGGACGTGCCGGGTGGCCAGGAGGTGGGCGATGCGGTGGGTGAGCACCCGGGTCTTGCCGGAGCCGGCACCGGCGACGATGAGCAGCGGGGAGCCGGTGTGCACGACGGCGGCGCGCTGCTGCTCGTTCAGCCCGTCCAGGAGTGCGGCGGGGTCCACGACGGGGCGGTGGGCGCCGTCGCGGTAGTACGGGTCCCGTCCGGCCGGGGGCGCGTCGAAGTGCTCCCCGAAGAGGTCGTGCGGGACCTCCTCCACGGCCGGGGCGCCGTGCTCGTCGTCCTCGGGAAGGGGCGGAGGCTCCTCCGAGGAGTGGTTCTGGAGGCTCGCCAGGAAGCTGTCGTCAAAGAGGCTGCTCATCGCCTCCCGAGTTTAGGCCGCCGGACCGACAGGCGGTTGCCCCGTCCGAAAGTGACCGAAGGGAGGCGGAAGGATGCGGAGGGTATCGGTCCACATCAGGTCACGAAAATGTATCGGACATAAGGCGCACCGGGCTTCCCACCCGTCCCACGGCTCGCTAGCGTGCTCGCCCAAGCGGCCCGTCCCCTATCCCTCTCCACCGTCGGCGAACCGCGCCGAGCGGGAAGCCCACGCCGATCCAGGCCCGCCTCCCCCACGGCCGACACCGCGCGGCCGGGTGCCTCTCGGCGTCCAGGAAGGAGATGCCGGCCTTGGCGTCCCATCGCAAGCCGCGCACGACCCGCCCCCACGCCCCCGCCGTCGGTGTCACGACGGCCGCCCTCGCCTCCGTGACGCTGCTGTCCGGACAGAGCGCCCACGCCGTGCCCACGCAGCCGGCGAAGCCCTCGGTCGAGGAGGTCCAGAAGAAGGTCGACCGGCTGTACCGGGAGGCCGGAGCGGCGACGCAGGAGTACGACCGCGCCAAGGAGGCCACCGACCGGCAGCGGCGCGCGGTCGGCCGGATGCTCGACGAGGCGGCCCGCCGCACGGAGGAGATCAACGAGTCGCGCCGGGCCCTCGGCGCGTTCGCGGCGGCGCAGTACCGGGCCGGCGCGGTCGGCCCGACCGCCACCCTGATCTTCGCGGACAGCCCGCAGGACTACTTCGACCAGACGCACCTGATGGACCGCCTCTCGCAGAAGCAGCGCACGGCGGTCGCGGACTACGAGGCGAAGCGCGCCGCCGCGGCGAAGCAGCGGGCGGCCGCCGCCCGGAGCCTGACGGAGCTGACCGCCGCGCAGAAGAAGCTGCGCGGCACCAAGGAGACCGTGCAGGCCAAGCTCGCCGAGGCGCGCACGCTGCTCGCGAAGCTGACGGCCGAGGAGAAGGCGCGGCTCGCCGAGCTGGAGCGGAAGCGGCAGGCCGAGGCCCGCCGGAAGGCGGAGGCGCAGGCCGAGGCGGAGGCGGCGAAGGCGGCGGCCGAGGCCGAGCGCAGGCGGCAGGAGCAGACCCGGCCGACGCCCACGCCGACGCCGGATCCGAGTACGCCGCCGCCCTCGGGTTCGGGTTCCACGTACGCGGCGAAGGCCGCCGAGGCGCTGGCCTTCGCGCGCGCCCAGATCGGCAAGCCGTACGTGTGGGGGGCGACCGGCCCCAGCTCGTACGACTGCTCCGGGCTCACCCAGGCCGCCTGGCGCGCGGCCGGGGTCGACCTGCCGCGGACCACCTGGGACCAGGTGAAGGTCGGCGACCGGATCGCCACGGGCGACCTGCTCCCCGGCGATCTGGTCTTCTTCTACGACGACATCAGTCACGTCGGCATCTACATCGGCGGCGGCAAGATGATCCACGCGCCGAAGCCGGGGGCGTACGTGCGCGAGGAGTCGATCTACTACATGCCGATCTACGGGAGCGTGCGCCCGGTCTGAGCGTGCGCCCGGACCACGGCCCGCACGCCGCGGGCCGCGGTCACACCCAGAGCGTGGCGATGAAGATGTTCGCGACGGTCAGGCCGCCGACCGCACCGAACAGCGCCTTGTCGACCTTCTCGTCGTCGCGCTTGACGTAGACGAGGCCGAGGATCACGACGAGGACGGCGAGCTTCACGCCGATCTTGACGTTGTTCACCGTCTGGTCGTCGGCCTGGTTGAGGCCGACGAGGGCGACGCCGGTGATCAGCATGGTCAGGGCGCCGTGCAGCATCGCCGGGGTGAAGCGGGCCGTACCGGCCCCCATCGCCTTCATCTGGGTCAGGAATCCGCCGAGCAGGGCGCCGATCCCGATGATGTGCAGGGCGACGAAGACATGAATGAGTACGTCCATGGGGCGGAGCCTAACCGGGGCCATATCACCGGCCCCGGGCCGGGTCCACCTTCTCCCGGGCTTCGGTCAGGGGGCTGCCGGAAGCACCGCGGGCGCGCCGCCCGCGCGAAAGAGAACGGTCCCGGAGAGCCATCCGCCGCCAATAGCGGTCAACGCACCGCCGCCGGGCGGCCGCCAGGTTTAGCGTCCTCCCCCAGGTGACCGGCTCCCCACCACCGCCGGACTCCGACGGCTGTCGGTCACCCCCGCCGAGAAAACCGGCGGCGGCGCGTTCCCCTGTGCGGGCCGCCGCCGGCCCCGGCGGGCGGCGTCCCCCACAGGGAGAGGATGTGACCCGCCCTCGTGGCAGCGCACCGCAAGCCCAAGCAGTCCCCGCTCGGCGGCCAGGCCGCCCGCACGGCCGCCACCCTGGCCCTGGCCTCCGCCGCCACCGCGACCGTCTTCGAGGGATCCGGGCACGCCGCGCCCCGCCCGACCCCCGCTCAGGTCAAGACCGAGGTGGACCGGCTGTACGAAGAGGCCGAGGTCGCGACCGAGAAGTACAACGGCGCGAAGGAGCAGGCCGACCTGGCGCGGGCCGGCTTCGACCGGCTGCGCGACGAGGCCGCCCGCAGGACCGACCGGCTCAACCGCTCGCGCGAGGCGCTCGGCTCGATCGCCGCCGCGCAGTACCGCTCCGGCGGGCTCGACCCGGCGATCCAGCTCGCCCTGACCTCCGACCCCGACCAGTACCTGGAGCGGGCCGCGCTGGCCGAGAAGGCCGGGGACCGGCAGGCGGCGGCCATCGCGTCGGTACGGCGCGAGCTGACGGCCGTACGGCAGCTGCGCGGCGAGTCGGAGGTGCGGCTGCGGGAGCTGCGGACGCACGAGGCCGAGCTGCGGCGGCAGAAGGCCGCCGTGCAGGGGAAGCTGGACGCGGCCCGCGCCCTGCTCGCCCGGCTCACCGCCGAGGAACGGGCCCGTTACGAGGCCTCCGTGGCAGGCGGATCGCATGACGCTTCCCGCGCGTCGGGCGGCTCGGGGACGGTGGACCGGGCCGACCGGGACTCCCTGCCGCGCGGCCCGATCACAGCACCCACCAGCCGCGCCGCCGAGGCCATCGCCTTCGCCCGGGCCCAGCTCGGCAAGCCGTACGTGTGGGGGGCGACGGGCCCCTCCGCCTACGACTGCTCGGGGCTCACCCAGGCCTCGTGGCGCGCGGCGGGGGTTTCGCTGCCGCGCACCACGTACACCCAGATCAACGCCGGCCGCCGGGTCTCGCGCTCCGAACTGGCCCCGGGCGACCTGGTCTTCTTCTACTCCGGCATCAGCCACGTCGGCCTCTACATCGGCGGCGGGCAGATGATCCACGCCCCGCGCCCCGGTGCCCCCGTCCGGGTCGCCCCGATCGACGAGATGCCCTTCGCCGGCGCCACCCGGGTGGGGTGAGCCGGGCTCCGGCTCACGCCACCGGCGCGGCCGGTCAGACCAGACGGCGGGCGGTCGCCCAACGGGTCAGCTCGTGCCGGTTGGAGAGCTGGAGCTTGCGGAGCACCGCCGAGACGTGGGACTCGACCGTCTTCACCGAGATGAAGAGCTGCTTGGCGATCTCCTTGTACGCGTAGCCGCGGGCGATCAGCCGCAGCACCTCGCGCTCCCGCTGGGTGAGCCGGTCCAGGTCCTCGTCGACCGGCGGGGCGTCCGTCGAGGCGAAGGCGTCGAGGACGAAGCCGGCCAGGCGCGGGGAGAAGACGGCGTCGCCCTCCTGGACCCGGAAGATCGAGTCGACCAGGTCGGTGCCGGTGATGGTCTTGGTGACGTAGCCGCGGGCGCCGCCGCGGATGACCCCGATCACGTCCTCGGCCGCGTCGGACACCGACAGGGCCAGGAAGCGGACCGGGTCCTCCGCCGCCGCCATCAGACTCGCGCAGCGGCGCAGCACCTCGACACCGCCGCCACCCGGCAGATGCACGTCGAGGAGGACGACCTCGGGGCGGGTGGCGTTGATCACCGTGACCGCCTGGTCCACGTCGGCGGCCTCACCGACCACCTCGACGCCGGTCACGTCGGTGCGGCCGATCTCGGCCTGCACCCCGGTCCGGAACATGCGGTGGTCGTCGACGAGCACGACCCGTACCCGGCGCTCCGTGCCCCGTGCCTCCGCCGCACTCCCGGTCTCGGTCTCGTCGCTCATCCGTCCGCCCTCTCCATCTCCAGCTCCACTTCGGTGCCCCCGCCCGGTACGGATCTCAGCCGCGCCGATCCGCCGTTGCGCTGCATCCGGCCGATGATCGATTCTCGTACGCCCATCCGGTCGTCCGGCACCGCGTCCGGGTCGAAGCCGGGCCCGCGGTCCTTCACGGAGACGAAGACCGTCCGGCCCTCCACCTCCGCGTAGACCTGCACCGGCCCGCCCTCGCCACCGTACTTGGCCGCGTTGACCATCGCCTCGCGCGCGGCCTGCATCTGCGCGCCCAGTTTCTCGTCGAGCGGACAGTCGCCGACGATCACGACCTCCAGCGGGACGCCGTGCTTGTCCTCGACCTCGGCCGCGGCCCGCTTGACCGCCTCGGCGAGCGTGGCCGGCTCCTCGTCCTCGTCCTTTCCCGTGCCCTCCGGCTTGTACAGCCAGTTGCGCAGCTCCCGCTCCTGGGCGCGGGCGAGCCGGCGGACCTCGCCGGGGTCGTCGGCGTTGCGCTGGATCAGGGTGAGGGTGTGCAGCACGGAGTCGTGGACGTGGGCGGCGACCTCGGCGCGCTCCTGGGCGCGGATGCGCAGCGTGCGCTCCTCGCTCAGGTCCTGCGACATCCGGACCAGCCAGGGCCCGGCGAGCAGCGCTATCCCGGTGAGGACGGCGACGGCGGCGGTCAGCGCCGTGCCGAGCTGGGCGACCGAGCCGCGCACCACGATGAACACGGCGAGTCCCGTGCCGACCAGGGCGACGCCCACGAGCCCGCGCACGAGCTGGAGGACGCGGCGGCGCCGGCCGGGGTCGGTCCAGCTGGCCCGGCGGGCGTTGTCCGCCTGCCGCCAGACGAGGACGACACCGACGCCGATCAGCAGGGACGGCCAGACATAACGGCCGGCCTGCCGGTCGAAGTCGAGATTGCCGAGGAAGAGCGCGATGCCGAGTCCGAGCGCCATCAGCGCGAAGATCTGGCCCCGGTCGGGCTTGCGGAGGCGTCTGCGGCCGTCCGCCGTGGTCTCGAACACGGGCCGCGGGGCGGAGCGACCGCCGACACCGAGCGGCACGACGATCCAGAACACCGCGTAGAGCAGGGCGCCGAGGCCGTCCGCGAGCAGCAGGGCCACGAAGAACGCGCGCACCCAGATCACGGGCAGGCCGAGGTGTCCGGCGAGGCCGCGCGCGACACCGCCGAGCCACCGCCCGTCGGCGCTGCGGTACAGCTTGCGCACGGGCGGTTCGTCGAGGTCCGGGACACGGGCGGCTACGGGCATGGACTGATCGTCACACGTTCGGCCCTCCCCGGGCATCAGGGTCGGCCCGGATATCGACCCTGGAACCGTCTCGGGGTCCCCGCCGACCGGAAGATCAGGGTCAAGGCAGGGTCGGTCCCGGTGCCGCGGGGCGTCACGGGCGGTCACCATGGAGGCATGACGAGTACGACGCCTTCGCCCCACGAGGCCCCGCCGCCGGCGGAGGCCCCGCCCGCCCCGCCGCTGCGGCGCTCGCGCGGGCAGAAGGTCGTGGCCGGCGTGTGCGGCGGTCTCGGCCGGCACTTCGACCTCGACCCGGTGATCTTCCGGATCGCGCTCGGCGTGCTCGCCGTGACCGGCGGCGTCGGGCTGATCTTCTACGGGTTCGCGTGGCTGCTGATACCGCTCGCGGGCGAGGAGGAGAGCGAGGGCCGTCGGCTGCTGACCGGCCGGGTCTCGGGCTCCTCGCTGACCGCCGTGCTGATGGCGCTCGTGGGCTGCGGCGTCTTCCTGTCGATGCTGCACAACGGGGGGACGCTGGCGTTCGCGCTGATCCTGTCCCTCGCGGTGAGCGGCGCGGCGGTCTGGTCGCAGCGGCGGCAGTCGGTCGTGGCGACCGCCGAGGAGGGCGGCCGGATAGACGCGGCCGCGGCGCTCGCGGTCGCCGAGGCCCCGCCGGAGACGAAGGCGCCTCCGCTGGTGGAGTTCCCGTCCTGGTGGCGGGACCCGATAGTGAAGGACGGCTCGACCGGCAAGGTGGCCGTCGGCTATCTGTGGGGCCCGCACGGCGTGCTCGACGAGGACGGCACGATCGACGGCGTGGTGCCGACCCCCGGCAGCCAGTGGGGCCCGGACCCCGAGCGGCCGAGCCGGCCGACGCCCTCGACCCGGGTGCGCACGGGCCCGCCGTCCATCGGGGGCCTGGTGTTCCTGCTCGCCCTGATCGCGGGCGGTCTGGGCACGGGCCTCTCGTGGGACGGGAATCCCCTGGGCACGAGCCTGCAGATCGGCCTGGCGGCAGCCCTCGCGGTGTTCGGTCTCGGCCTGGTCGTCAGCAGCCTCGTCGGCCGGACCGGGTTCGGCACGGTCTTCCTCATGCTCGTCACGGCGGGCCTGCTCGCGGTGGCGTCGGTGCTGCCGAAGGAGATCTCCACGGTCTGGGCGCGGGAGACCTGGCGTCCGGCCACGGTCGCGGCGGTACGGCCGCAGTACGAGCTGGGCACCGGGATCGGCACGCTCGACCTGTCGGGCCTCGTCGTCCCGGCGGGGACGAAGGTGACGACACGGGTGGAGGTCGGCGCGGGCAAGCTGGAGGTGATCGTGCCGCGGAACGTGACGGTGACGCTGCGCGCCCAGGCGGGCCTCGGCGACCTCCGGCTGCCCCCGGACGGCGCGGGGGCGGTCAGGGCAACCCCGGCCACGCCGGCCACGCCGGCCGGCCCCGCCGCCCCGGCCCGGCCGTCCGCAGGGTCCTCGACGTCGGCGCAGGGACAGCCGCCCGTCCCGCCGGCGGCACCGACGCCGCCCGACGTGCCCTCGCAGCCGGGCGACATCGACATCGCGCCGGACCTCGACGAGACCCGCACGCTCACGCCGCCGCCGGGCGTCACCCCGGGCGGCACCGTCGACCTCTTCCTGGAGGTCGGAATCGGACAGGTGGAGGTCACCCGTGCCGGTTCATGAGTTCCGCCCCGGCCGGCTGATCCTGGGCATGGCCGCCCTGACCCTCGCCACCCTCTTCGCCGGGGACGCGGCGGGCGAGTGGTCGGTCGCCTGGTACGTGGTGATCCCGGTGCTGTGCGGGGCCCTCGGCCTGGCCGCCTTCGCCTCCTGGATCGCCTATCTCGTCCGCCGGCGGTCGGCGAGGAGCGCGTCCAGCGAGAGCACGGGAGCACCGGCGAGCAGCAGCGGGAGCCAGGCCATGAGATAGGCGAGGTCGTTGCCGAGGTAGTACGGGTTCACCTGCCAGCTGACGGTCAGCCAGAGGCTCAGCGAGATCAGTGCCCCGCCGAGCGCGGCCACCCGGGCGAAGAGGCCGAAGAGGGTGCCGAGACCGACGGCCAGCTCGCCCAGGGCGATGGCGTAGCCGAAGCCGACCGGGTTCTTGAGGGCCAGGTCGACGAGGGCGGGCAGCGCCGAGGTGTCCCGGACGCCCCGCATCACCTCGCCGATCGAACCGGAGCCCGTGTCGGCGAGGAATCCGGGGTCGGTGAGCTTGTCGAGCCCCGCGTAGATGAAGGTGACGCCGAGGAAGATCCGTAGCGGCACCAGCGCGTAGCGGGAGGCCAGGGCCTTCCAGCCGTCGAGGCCGCCGCCGGCGGCGGCCCCGTATCCGCCGGGGCTCCCGGAGCCCCGGCCCGTCGTTCCGTCCGTCCGTCCCGTCATCTCCGGCCGCCTCTCCACGCCCCTGCCTCTACTACGCGGAACGATTCTCCCCGGATTCCCCGTGCGCGGACATTCCCGGTGCCGCACGAGTCGGCGGGAGACGAGGGCGGACGGACGGTCGCGGGCCGACCTGTCAGTCGAGGACGTCGATCGTGACCCGGTTGGTCTCCACCCCGGCCGCCGTCACGACCGACACCTCCACCCGGCCCGGTTCCACGTCCACCGGAAGGGGGACGGTCAGGGCCGTGTCGGTGGGGTTGGCGAAGCCACCGGGGACGGGGACGAGCGGGACGTGGGCGTGGACCGGGCCGATGCGGACGACCAGCCGGGTGAGCGGATCGGGGCCCGCCGCCCCCGCCGGGACGAAGCCGGTGCCGCGGATCTCGATGTCGTCGCCGGTCCGGATCGGAGCGTCGAGGTCGCCCGCCTCCCGGGCCCGGACGATCGAGAAGATCTTGGGCCGGCCGCCCTCGGCGCACTTGCCGGCGAGGTAGCAGCTCACGGACACGGCGACGAGCAGCACGAGCGCCCAGGGCAGCTCGGGGAGCCGGTCGGGGGCGCGGCCGAGCCGTACGGCGGCGACGACCAGGACGGCGGCGGAGACCAGGACGTACTGGACGTCGGTGAGCGCGGCCCGGCCGTCGTCGTCGCAGAGCAGGTCGGCCGGGCCGGGGCGGTCGGCGCGGACCTTCTGCAACCGCCGGGCGGCGACCCGCAGGACCACGATCAGCCGGGCCGTGACAGCGGTCAGGCCGACCAGGGTGAGCACGGCGAGCAGTCCGGCGCCGCGCCGGAGGCCGAGGTCCACCTGCGGGGCGCCGCCGGCCAGCCGCAGGGACAGCAGGAGCACGGCGAAGACGCAGAGGAGGAGCCAGGCACCGGCGACGGTACGGGAGGTGGAGAGCCGGTTGTCCTCGCCGAGCAGCGGGGCGAGGACCCCACCGCGGTCGCGGTGCAGCCGGGCGACGGCGGTCAGGGCGGCGGCGAGCAGCGCGGCGGCGCCCAGGGCGGCGGTACGGGTGCCGGTCCAGCCGGTACCGACGGCGGTGAGGGCCTGCCCGAGGAGCAGCGCGAGGACGCCGCTCCACACGGCGACGAGGGTGCCGCGGTACACCCGCCCGCGCCGGGCCCCGCCGGCTTCCCGGCCGCGTGCGGTGACGCTGCGGGCGGACTGGGCGAGTTCGTCGGAGACCCACTGGCGGGAGGCGACCGGCGAGTGGGCGAGGACGGCGGGCACCCCGTGTCCGGCGGCGAGCTCGTCGCGCCGGGCGAGGAAGGCGGCGACGGCCCGCCGGTGACCGGAGCTTCCGCAGTGCGGGCAGCCGCCGCCCTCCGGATCCGCTCCGCACTGTCTCGCCTCTTGCACCGCCACGGCGCCGCCCACTTCCCGATCGGTCGTCCGGCCTCAGGTGCCGTCGTCAACTGGCTGGTGATTCCTGGGAATTGTGCCGCACCCATTGCCCGCGCGGAGGGCTCTGCACCCCTCGCGCAGGAGTGATTGAAGAGTCATCACATTGACGTAAGGGCAGCCAAGAGCACCTTCTACGACAGCAGTTCGGGCTCCGTGCGGCTGATCCGCCGCCACAGCGGCTGGTAGTTGATCCAGGCCACCAGGTCGCTGCCGAGCTGTTCGCGGGTGGTGACGGCGTCGCGGTGGTCGATGAGCACCGGCTTGCCCGCCGCCCGCGCGGCCAGCTGCACCTGCGCGCACCGCTCCATGGCGATGAACCACCAGGCCGCCGCGTCGACCGACGAACCGACCGTGAGCAGCCCGTGGTTGCGCAGCACGATCCCCTTGAAGGTGCCGAGGGCGATCGCGATCCTGCGCCCTTCCTCGGGGTCGACGGCGACCCCGGTGTAGGCGTCGTAGAGGGCGTGGTCCTGGTAGAAGGCGCAGGCCTCCTGGGTGATCGGATCGATCAGCTCGCCGAGCGCGGCGAGCGCCCGCCCGTGCGTGGAGTGGGTGTGCGCGACGGCCACGACGTCGGGCCGCGCCCGGTGCACCTGGGCGTGCACGGTGAAGGCGGCCTGGTTGACGTGGTGGGCGCCGTACACGACCTGGCCGTCGCCGTTGACCAGGACGAGGTCGCTCGCGGTGAGCTCGGCGAAGGGGGCGCCGAAGGGGTTCACCCAGTAGCAGTCGGGGTGCTCGGGGTCGCGGGCGGTGATGTGGCCGGACACCCCTTCCTCGTATCCGAGCCGCCCGAACACCCGGAGCGCGGCGGCGAGCCGCTGCTTGCGGTGGGCGCGCTCCTCGCCGGCCGTCGCGTGCACAGGCGGCATCGCGAAGTGGAGCTGCTCGACGGGGACGGGGGCCGGGACGGGTGCCGGTATCTCGGTCATGCGCCGGAAGGTAACGCCCGGCAGGTCAACTCACCAGATCCCGTACGCAGATCCCGTGGCGGATCGGGGACGTACACCCCGGACGGAGACCCCGGGACGGAGACCCCCGGACGGAGACCCCGGGACGGAGACCCCGGGACGGAGACCCCGGGACGGAGACCCCGGGACGGAGATCTCAGGAAAGAGACTCCGAGAAGGAGGTCCGGAACGAGGAGACCCCGGGACGGAGACCCCGGAAAGGAAGCCGCCGCCCCCGGTGGCGTCCGGGGGCGGCGGCTTCACACGCGGCGGGGAGGGATCACTCCCACTCGATGGTGCCCGGCGGCTTGCTGGTCACGTCGAGGACCACGCGGTTGACGTCCGCGACCTCGTTGGTGATGCGGGTCGAGATCCGGGCGAGGACCTCGTACGGCAGGCGCGACCAGTCGGCGGTCATGGCGTCCTCGGAGGACACCGGGCGCAGCACGATCGGGTGGCCGTAGGTGCGGCCGTCGCCCTGGACGCCGACGGAGCGGACGTCGGCGAGCAGCACGACCGGGCACTGCCAGATCTCGCGGTCGAGACCGGCAGCCGTCAGCTCCTCGCGGGCGATGGCGTCGGCCTCGCGGAGCAGGTCCAGGCGCTCCTTGGTGACCTCGCCGACGATGCGGATGCCGAGGCCGGGGCCGGGGAACGGCTGGCGCTGGACGATCTCCTCCGGCAGGCCGAGCTCCTGGCCGACCATGCGGACCTCGTCCTTGAAGAGCTGGCGCAGCGGCTCGACGAGCTCGAACTCGATGTCGTCGGGGAGCCCGCCCACGTTGTGGTGGGACTTGATGTTGGCGGTGCCGGTGCCGCCGCCGGACTCCACGATGTCCGGGTACAGGGTGCCCTGGACCAGGAAGGCGACCTCGGGGCCGTCCTCCTGGAGGATCTCCAGCTGAGCCTGCTCGAAGACGCGGATGAACTCACGGCCGATGATCTTGCGCTTGGTCTCCGGGTCGGAGACGCCGGCGAGGGCGGTGAGGAAGCGCTCCTGGGCGTCGACGACCTTCAGCTGGACGCCGGTGGCGGCCACGAAGTCCTTCTCGACCTGCTCGGTCTCGCCCTTGCGCATCAGGCCGTGGTCGACGTACACGCAGGTGAGCTGCGAGCCGATGGCCTTCTGCACGAGCGCGGCGGCCACGGCGGAGTCGACGCCGCCGGACAGGCCGCAGATGGCGCGCTTGGAGCCGACCTGGGCGCGGATGGCCGCGACCTGCTCCTCGATGACGTTGCCGGTCGTCCAGGTGGGCTCGATGCCGGCGCCGCGGTAGAGGAAGTGCTCCAGGATCTGCTGGCCGTGCGTGGAGTGCAGCACCTCGGGGTGGTACTGGACGCCGTACAGCTTCTTCTCGTCGTTCTCGAAGGCGGCGACCGGCACGACGTCGGTGGACGCGGTGACGACGAAGCCCTCGGGGGCGGCGGAGCAGGCGTCGCCGTGCGACATCCACACCGACTGCTCGACCGGGGTGCCCTCGAAGAGCGTCGAGCCGGCCTTGCTGACGTGCAGCGGCGTACGGCCGTACTCGCGGGCGCCCGTGTTGTCGACCGTGCCGCCGAGGGTGGTCGCCATCAGCTGGAAGCCGTAGCACATGCCGAAGACGGGGACGCCGGCTTCGAAGATCTCGCGGTCCAGGCGCGGGGCGCCCTCGGCGTACACGGAGGACGGGCCGCCGGAGAGGATGATCGCCTTCGGGTTCTTGGCCAGCATCTCGGCCACCGGCATGGTGGACGGGACGATCTCGCTGTAGACCCGGGCCTCACGGACGCGGCGGGCGATGAGCTGGGCGTACTGGGCGCCGAAGTCGACAACGAGGACTACGTCCGGGTTGGTGACGTCGGGCGCGGCAGCGGGGGGCGCTGAGGACACTACGGCGGCCTTCCGGCGGTAGGAGAGGTTCCCCCGAAGGGGGGGCTATTTGTCGATTCTACCGGCGCGCCGCCCTTGCCCTTCGTCTCACCATCCGAACCGGGGTGGCCTTCGTCTCACGATCCGGGCCCGGCTTGCCGCCGAGGCCGGGGCGGGGTCCATACTGACGCCATGCGCAAGCTCTCGACCTTCGTCTTTACCTATGGCACCGGCCGGTCCGGATGCCATGGTCGTGCTGCTTGAGCAACTGACAAGCGACTTCCCAGGCGCCCCGGGCCGACAAGGCCCGGGGCGCTCTGCGTTTCCCGGGCCGTGTCGCTCCGGGGCAACCCCGACCCACCACGAGGAGCCCCCATGAGCGCCGAGACCGCCACCACGACCGCCGAGACCGCCACCACGACCGTCGCGTCCGCCGCCACGACCGTCGCGTCCGCCGCCAAGGCCGCCGCTTCCGCCACCAGGTCCGTCGCCGAGCAGACCGGCGCCCGCACCGACGAGGCCGCGGCCCTGATCGGCGACGCGCGCGAGCGCATCGACGCGCTCGACGACCGGATCATCGGCCTGATCCAGGAACGCATGGCCGTCTCGGCCGTCATCCAGGAGGCGCGCATCTCCTCCGGCGGCCGCCGGGTGAACCTGGCCCGCGAGATGGAGGTGCTCGGCCACTACCGCGACGCCCTGGGCAAGCCGGGCACGGCGCTCGCGATGACGATGCTGGAGCTGTGCCGCGGCCGCATCTGACCGGGGGACTGCCCCGCCCCGGCGCATGTGAGTGCCGTCCCGCACCCGAGTTCGGTCACACCCTCACCCGTACGGCGCGTGACCGGGCGGCGCGCCGCTTCGTTGGTCGTGGTGTCCGTGCCAGCCAGGGGCGGGCCCGATTGAGACCACGCGTGGCTTCGCTGGGGCGTGTGGCGTACCTCCGGTACGCCGTGGGACCTCGCTCCAGCGCGCGTGACCGGACGGCAGGGGACAGCAGCCCGGTCACCCAGAAAGGGCGGTCGGTCCCGGGGACGCCCGGGACCGACCGCAACCGGCCGAACGAACGACCCGAGACCCGCCGTCCCGTTCCCCCACACCCCCGACACCTCCATCCCGACGCGGCGCCCCACCCCCCGGCGCCGCATCCTCGGCACCGCCCGCGCAGCCCTGACGCCGGTGCCGCCTCCAGGGGCCCTGCGTCCGCGACCGGAATCGCGACGCGGGGCCCCTGTGTTGCACGCCCCCGCCCTACGTGACGCGCGTCACATAAAGATCTCGTGAGTCGGCTACAACCAATCCCCCAGGTCACCGGTCATCTATGCAGCACCACCCAAGAGCTGGAGGGGCGCTGCACTCGGAGGGGGGTGCAGCGCCCTTTCACCTTTTCCGGAGTCCACCCGGCCGGCCCCGGGACCGCAGCCGGGCCGGTGTCCCGGAACCACACCCCGGCCGGCCCCGGAACACGCCGGCCGGCGTGCCGGAACCGCACCCCGTGCGGCGTGCCGAAACCGCGCCCGGGCGGCGTGCCGGACCGGCGTGGCGGACCGGCTTGTCGCGCCCCTTCCCGAACCCGCCTGTCAGGCCTTCTTCGGCGGGACCGCGGGGATGCCCAGGAAGGGCAGCTTCAGCGCGCCGAAGGCCTCGGCCGGGACGGCCGGCGACTTGGGCTCGACCGGGGCCAGCCGCACGTACGCCTCGCCCTGGCGCGGGCGCGGGTCCTCCTCCCCCTTGTTGGGCCAGAAGGACATCGCCCGCTCCGCCTGCGCCGTGATGGTCAGGGACGGGTTGACTCCGAGGTTGGCGGAGACCGCCGCGCCGTCGACCACGGAGATGCCCGGGTGGCCGTAGAGGCGGTGGTAGGGGTCGATGACGCCCGCGTCCGCGTCCGCGCCGATCGGACAGCCGCCCAGGAAGTGCGCGGTGAGCGGGGTGCCCATGAGCTCGCCGATGTTGGAACCGGCGAAGCCGTTGATCTCCTCGGCCATCAGGCTGGCGGCCCGGGTCGCGGCCTCGATCTGGGTGGGGTTGGGGGCGCCGTGACCCTGGCGGGCGGTGAGCAGGCCCTTCCCGAGGCCGCCGGGCTTGCGGTAGGTGGTCAGGGAGTTGTCCAGGGACTGCATGACCAGGCCGATGATGGTCCGCTCCGACCAGCGGCGGTTGGACAGCGAGCGGACGGCCAGCGCGGGGTGCTTGACCAGTTCGAGGAGCCAGTTGCGGACCCGGTGCGCGCCGTACGGCACCTGGAGCACGGTCATGCCGCCCATGGAGTTGGAGCCCTTGCCGTAGCGGACCGGCTCGATGTGGGTGTTGTCGTCCGGGTGGATCGACGAGGTGATCGCGACGCCCCTGGTGAAGTCGACCCGGTCCTTGCCGTGCCGCTTCCGGTAGCGGCGGTCGGTGGTCTGCGAGCCGACCAGCGCCTCGGAGTTCGTCCGGGTGAGCTCACCCAGCCGGCCCGAGATGTGGGGCAGCAGCCCGGTGTCCTTCATGCGGTGGAGCAGCGTCTGCGTGCCGTACGTGCCGGCGGCGATCACCACCCGGGGGGCGGTGAAGGTCCGGCCCGCGCCCTTCTTCTTGTTGTCGGTCGGCAGGGTCCTGACGGCGTAGCCGCCGCGCGAGTCCTCGGTGACGGCGACCACCGAGGTCATCGGGTGGACGACGGCGCCGGCCTTCTCGGCGAGGTAGAGGTAGTTCTCGTTGAGGGTGTTCTTGGCGCCGTGCCGGCAGCCGGTCATGCACTCGCCGCACTCGGTGCAGGCCTTGCGGGTGGGGCCCGCGCCGCCGAAGTACGGGTCGGCGACCTCGCCGCCCGGCTTCGCCTTCGCCGCCTCGGCACCGTCGGCGTCGTCACCGTCCCCGAAGAACACGCCGACGGGCGCCATGTGGAAGGTGTCGCCGATCCCCATCGCCTGGGCGGTGGCCTTCAGGTGCACGTCGGAGGGCGTCATCGTCGGGTTGAGCCGCACGCCCAGCATCCGCTTCGCCTGGTCGTAGTAGGGCGCGAGCTCCGTGCGCCAGTCGGTGATGTCCTTCCACTGCGGGTCGTCGAAGAACGGCGCCAGGGGCTCGTAGAGGGTGTTGGCGTAGTTGAGGGAGCCGCCGCCCACGCCGGCGCCGGCGAGCACCATGACGTTGCCGAGCAGGTGGATGCGCTGGATGCCGTAGAGACCGAGGGCCGGGGCCCACAGGAAGTTCTTCAGGTCCCACGAGTTCTTCGGCAGGCTCTCGCGGGTGTAGCGCCGGCCGGCCTCCAGGACGCCGACCCGGTAGCCCTTCTCGGTGAGGCGGAGGGCCGTGACCGAGCCGCCGAAGCCGGAGCCGACGACGATGACGTCGTAGTCGTGGGCGGCGTCCGAGCCGCCCTCGGCCTGATTCTGGGCAGGGGGTACCGCGGTCATGGCTCTCCTCGTACGAGAAAGGGGCGGGTGGGGCGGACGGTCAGCGGAGCCGCAGGGCCTTCATGACCTTCAGGGACGTGCTCATGAAGGCCGCGTACTTCTCGTCGTCCATCCCGAAGGAGGGCGCGAGCGGGATCAGCCGCTGCTGGGCCACGGTCTGGGCCTCGGTGTACTTGAGGATGCCCTCGGAGCCGTGGCGCCGGCCGAGGCCGGAGTCCTTCATGCCGCCCATCGGGGACTGCACGCTGCCGTACGCGGGGGCGTAGCCCTCGTTGATGTTGACGGTGCCGGTGCGCAGCCGGGCGGCCACCGCGTGGCCGCGGCGGGAGTCGGTGGTCCAGACCGAGGAGTTCAGGCCGTACGGGGTGGCGTTGGCGAGGTCGACGACCTCGTCCTCGTCCGTGAAGCGGTAGATCGAGACGACCGGACCGAAGGTCTCCTCGGCGCAGACGGCCATCGGGGTCTCGACGCCGTCGAGGATGGTCGGCTCGAAGAAGTACGGGCCGATGTCGGGGCGGGCGCGGCCGCCGGCGACGAGCTTGGCGCCCTTGGCGAGGGCCTCCTCGACGTGCCGGGTGACGGTCTCCAGCTGGCGCTCGCCGACGAGGGAGCCCATGTCGGCGCCGTAGGCGAGGGAGTTGCCGAGCCGCATGGCCCTCGTGCGGGCGGCGAAGCGGTCGAGGAAGGCGTCGGCGACCGACTCGTGCACGTAGAGGCGCTCGATGGAGATGCACAGCTGGCCGGCGGAGGAGAAGCAGGCGCGGACGGCACCCGCGGCGGCCTTCTCGATGTCGGCGTCCTTCAGGACCAGCATGGCGTTCTTGCCGCCGAGCTCCAGGCTGACGCCGACGAGGCGGGCCGCGGCGCCCTGGGCGACCTCGCGGCCGGTGCGGGTGGAGCCGGTGAAGGAGACGTAGTCGGCGTGCCGGACCACCTCGGGGCCGACGACCGGGCCCTCGCCGAGCACGACCTGGAACACCTCGGCGGGCAGACCGGCCTCGATCAGCAGGTCGCGGGCCCACAGGGCGGTCAGCGCGGTCTCGGTGTCCGGCTTCATGACGACGGCGTTGCCGGATACGAAGGCGGGCAGGGCGTCGCCGACGGACAGCTCCAGCGGGTAGTTCCAGGGCGCGATCTGGCCCACCACCCCGCGCGGCTGGCGCAGTTCGGTGACCTTGGTGAGGGTCGGCACGACGCCGGTGTGGTGCTTGGGGCGCAGGTAGGCGGGGGCCTTGCGGCCGTAGTGGCGCGCGGCGACGGCGACCGCCTGGACCTCCTCGTGGGCGTGCAGGCGGGCCTTGCCGGTCTCCAGCTGGATGAGGTCCAGGACCTCGCCCTGGCGCTGGAGGACCAGGTCGTGGAAGCGCAGCAGCACGGCCGCGCGGGTCTTGACGGGGGTCGCGGCCCACACGGCCTGGGCGGCGCGGGCGCGCGTGAAGGCCGCGGCGACGTCCTCGGGGGTGGCCTCCGGCAGGTCCGCCAGCTTGGCCCCGGTGAAGGGGGTGTGGTTGGCGGTACGGCCCGACCCGGCGACCCCGCGGGTCAGCCGGGCGACCAGCTCGGGCGTGACCACGTCCGCGGCGGTGCGCGCCCCCGCAGGCGCGGGCGCGACCGGGTTGGTGCGGAGGGGGGCCGCGTCGGCGACCTGGGCCGTGGTGGGAAGTGCCTGCGAGTCCGTCATGGGGGCGAGCGTAGGGCGCATTCAGCCCTTTGGGTACCCGTGAGTAACGCGTTTTCACCACGCGCGCACATCGCGCCAGCGATCACTGGCACATAAGCCCTGATCAGGGGCTTACGGCATCTCCAGGGGCTCTCCAGTACTTCTTCACGACGTCGAACTGCTCACGGGTCCGCTCCCAGCTGTCCTCCGGCGAGGCCATGTACAGGGCGTACTCGGTGCCGTCGTCGCCGTAGTACACCTGGTCGATCGCGTGGCGGGGCCCCGGGAAGGTCTGCTTCTCGATCCAGGTGAACTCCCAGACACAGGAATTGACCTGATCACGGAAGGTGTTCTGGGTCAGCCGCACCCGCTGGTACTCGGCCCGCTTCTGCACCGTCTTCTCCAGGTCGAGCATGTGCACGTACGGGTTCTCGAAGTCGGGCGACGGATCGATGCTGATGCGGATGCGGTGGCGTCCGTCGTCCGGCGTGTAGTCGATCTGGTCGCCGTCCATCTGACGCTTCCAGCCGTCCGGGACGAGCAGGCTGAAACCCTCCGGGTCCTCGACCCGGTGCCAGCCGGCGGGGACGCCGCCCTTGGCCGAATCCTTTCCGTCCTTGGCCGTGCCCTGCGTGGGGGGCGTGGCGCCGCCCTTGTCGCCCTTGTCACCCATCTGGGTCATGGCGGCGAAGACCGCACCGCCCGCGAGCAGCCCGGCGACGACCGCCGCGAGCAGCGCGAGCCGCCAGCGGCCCCGGCCTCCGGCGGAGCCGCCGCCACCGCCCGGCAGTCCGGGGACGGTGGCGCCGGCGGGCGCCGGGGCGGGGGTCGCGGAGGCGTGCGCGCGCTCCGTCGGCTCCGGGGACGCGGGCCCGCCCGCCTGGATGGCCGAGGGGTCGTCGTGCGGCACGGGCAGCGGCGTCGTCGCCGACGGCGCGGCGGCGGCCAGTTCCTCCGCGCCCACCCGCTGGGTCGGCACGAAGGCCTGCGCCGCCTGCGGCGCCCGGCCCTCCATGGCGTCGAGCAGCATCCGCTCGGCCTCGTCCGACCCCGGCCGCTGCTCCGGGTCCTTGCGCAGCAACGCCACGATGACGGGGGCGAGCGCGCCGGCCTTCTCCGGGTACGGCGGCTCCTCGGTCACCACGGCCTGCATCGTGCTGATCGGCGAGCCGCGGCGGAACGGCGAGGTGCCCTCCACCGCCGAGTACAGCGTGGCGCCCAGCGACCACAGGTCGGCGGCGGGGCCGGGGGCACCGCCGCGCACCCGCTCGGGCGCCAGGTAGTCGATGGAGCCGACGAGTTCGCCGGTGCGCGTGATCGACGAGTCGCCCTCGATCGCGGCGATCCCGAAGTCGGTGATGAGGACCCGGCCGTCGCGCGCGAGCAGCACGTTGCCGGGCTTCACGTCCCGGTGCAGCACGCCGGCCGCGTGCGCCGCGCGCAGGGCGCCGAGCACGTGCAGACCGATCCGGGCCGCCTCGCGGGGCGCGATCGTGCCGGCCTCCTTCGCCGCGTCCGCGAGCGAGGGGCCGTCCACGTACTGCATGACGATCCACGGCCGGTCGTCGTGCTCCAGGACGTCGTGCACGGTGACCACGCCCGGATGGGTGATCCGGGCCGCCGCGCGCGCCTCCTTCTGCGTCCGGGCGTGCAGGACCAGCCGGTCGGCCTCGGCCACGAACCGGCCCGCCGTCAACTCCTTGACGGCCACGACCCGGTGCAGGACCTCGTCGTGGGCACGCCAAACCTTGCCCATGCCGCCACGCCCGATGGACTCGCCCAACCGGTAGCGTCCGGCGAGCAGCAGCCCGGTGCCGGTGCTCTCAGAATGTTCCACGTGCCCCCGCCTGTTTGCTTCCGAGGCAAGGGTACGGAGGGGGAAGCGGCGCGCGAAACCTCGGGGCGACTTTGGGAACAAGTCTGTGACCAGCGGCGGTTTTCAGCCACTGGCGGTGCACGGACCGGTACGCGGCGCGGTGGTTCGGCCGGGGCGCGCGCGGACGCGCGGACGGCCGGGCGGGCCGGAGGTCCGGGAGGGCAGGTCAGCGGGGCGCGGGACACGGTCTGAGAGGCCGCGGGGCGGGGCCGGCAGGGCGCGGGAACGGGTCGGCGGCAGACGGCGGGCGTCCGGCGAGCGGGCGGGCCGGCGGGCTCAGCGGGTGGCCCGGTACGCCTTCACCGCCTGGTCGTAGATCTCGGAGACCTTGTCCCGTTCGTTCTCCGGCCCGATGACCTGGACGACGTGATAGCGGCCGCCCTCGATCAGCGCCAGATTGCGCACGAAGACCTCACGCCCGGTGCTGTCCTGCCAGGTGAACTGGCCGACCGCCATGGCCTGTCGGCCGATGTCGATCCGGCGCAGCCCCGAGGCGCTGGACCAGGACGAGTCCCGCCAGGGCTGGAGCTCCCGCTCCTTCGTCCGCTGGTACGCCATCGGGTCGGAGCCGTTCGCCTGCACCGTGTCCCGGCCGGGCACCACGATCAGCGTGAAATCGCCGCCCGTGTAGCGCACTTGTCCGGCGTCGTTGATCGGGCTGCGCCGCCAGTCGCGCGGCACTCCGACCTGGAAGCCCTCCGGGTCCTTGCGCAGCACGTAGCCGGCGGCGAGCGCGGGGGCGGACGGGTCGGTGGCCGGCGGCGTGCCCGCGGGAGTCGTGGGCCGGGTGGACGGGCTCCCGGTGGCGGTCGGTGCCGTGCTCCGCGGTGGATTCTGCGTCGGCGAGCCGGACTTCGCCGGCGGCGTGGCCGAACGGCCGCCCTCCTCGCCCCGCTCGGGCATGAACCAGACCGCGTACGCGACCGCTCCGCCGAGCAGCAGGAGGACCAGGAGCAGCAGCGTGCGGCCCAGGGCGCGCGGGGATCCCGAGGGACGCCCCGGCGCCCGGGGGGCTCGCGGGGCGCGCTGCGGGATCTCCTCGTGCACGGGCACGTCGAAGTGCGGCGCGTCGACGTGCGCCGCGTCGGCACGGGGCGGGTACGCCGATCCGCGGGGGGCGCGCCCTCCCCTGCCCTGCCGGTGCCGACCGCCCGACGCGCCGCCGCGCCAGCGCCGCACCAACTCGCCGCGGCGGCGCACGATGGGCAGCTTGGTGGCGTCCGGGGACGGCAGCGGTACGACGCCGATCCCGGCCTCCGGCTCGGGCGCCGAGCGCACCAGGGAGCGCAGCCAGCCGCTCAGCTCCTCCACGTCGGGGCGCTCGGTGGGGTCCTGACGCAGCAGCGACTCCACGACGGGCCGCAGCGGACCGCATTCCTCGGCGAAGGCCGGCGGCTCGGCGCAGACCAGCTGCACCAACTCGGTGGCGCTGTCCTCGGGGTACGGGGCGTGGCCCTGGACGGACCGGTAGAGCAGCGCGCCCAGCGCCCACAGGTCGGTGGCCGGACCGATGGGCGGGGCCAGGCGCCAGTGCTCGTGCACCGGGCCCGCCTGCTCGGGCGCCCAGCGCTCGGTGACCGCGCCGACGACGGCCATCCGGGTCTGCCGGGCCCGCTCGGCGGCGAGCCGGGTCACCGGACCGCGGTACGCGTCGCCGGGGCCGTCCGGCGAGCGGGGCGCGGCGGCGGGCACGAGCGGCGGCTGGGGGGCCGCCGCGGTGTACCCGGCGGGCAGCGCGGGCAGCACGGGCCCCTGGCCCCCGCCACCGGCCGGGACGGAACGCCCGCCGTCGCGGGCGGCGTGCGGGCCGTCGCTCCAGGAACCGGAGAGGTACGCGCGCGGCGGCACGCCGTAGGTGCCGCCCGTCTCGTCGTCGGCGTCGTCTATGTCGTCGTCGTCCTCGCCCACCCGGGACCACCACTGCGGCTCCGGCGCCGCGGGCGGGCCCGCGGGCGGAGGCTCCGGCAGGGCCTCGGAAGACGGGGCATCCGACGACGGGGCATCGGACGGGCTCTCGGACGGGGTCTGCGGCGCGGGGCGCTGCACCGGAAGGGCCCCGGTCTCACCGATCCGCGCCGCGGCGCGCGCACCCGCGCGATAGGCGGCGATGGCCCCGGCGCGGGCCGCCCTCACGTCCGCGGCGGGCGGCACGGCGGGGATGGCGGGGGCGACCGGCGCGGGGGGCAACTCCGGACGGTCTGCACCGTGTCCGGGTCCGTACGGGGTGCCGCCGTCGGGGCCGTAGCCGGCTCGGGACGGGGGACCTGGCGTGGCGGGGGCGTTCGGCTCTGCGGCGCGGTCGCCGCCCCGGCCCGTCCAGTCGGCCCCGTCGTCCCCGGGCTCCGTACGAGTGGGCTCACGGGCGGCGGGCACGGAACCGTAGGGGACGGCGCCGGCCGGGCCGTCGACCGCGGGGATGCGGGCTCCCTGGCCGTAGGCCTCGGGGCCGTAGGAGTCGGGGCCGTAGGAGTCGGGGCCGTAGGAGTCGGGGCCGTAGGAGTCGGGGCCGTAGGAGTCGGCGGCTTCGTAGGCCTCGGAAGCCTCGTAGGGCTCGTAGGGCTCCGGCTCGTCGGCGCCGTGGGCCTCGTAGCCGCCATGCCCGCCGTCCCCGTCGTGCTCACCGTCCCCCTCGTGCTCCGCGTACCCGTCGTGCTCCGCGTACCCGTCGTGCTCGGCGTACGCCCCGGGCTGCTCGTAGGTCTCCCGCAGCTCGCCGTACGCCCCGTACGGCGGGCCCTCGTCCACCGGGACCGGGGCGTAGCCGCAGAGGGCCTCCTCGGCGGCGCCGGCGGCGAGGCCGGTGAGGACGACGCGGCCGTCCTCGCAGACCAGGACCGTGCGGGCGGTGACGTTGCGGTGGGTCCAGCCGTGCGCGTGCAGGGCGCGGAGGGCGGTGAGGAGGTCGGCGCCGATCTCGGCGGCCCGGTAGGGGGTGAGCGGCCCCTCCGCGAGGAGCTGGGAGAGCGGTGTGGCCGCGACGAACTCGCTCACTATCCACAGCGAGCCGGCCTCCGCGAACACGTCGAAGACCTGGTCGAGGCGCGGGTGGTCGGGGATCCGGGCGGCGGCCTGGGCCGCCTCGACGGCACGGCGCACGGCCGGGTCGGCCGGGCTGCGGGTGGCACGGCCGGGGCCCGCGTACGGCTCGTCGTCGACGAGCTCGGCATCGACGACCTCCGGCAGCGGCACCTGGCGGATGCGCACTTCCTGGCCGCTGTACGTGTCGAAGGCGCGCGTCTCGACGAGCTCGTCCGCGTCCGCCGACGGCAGGGGCAGGCGGTAGCGGTCCGCCAGCACTCTTCCCGCGTAGTCGTCCACGACGCCTCCCCACGCGCCCTACGTCCCCCGTGCCCCGCCCTCGCGGACGGGGCCTCTCACGATACGTGCCGCCTGTCAGTCCTTGGGGCTGAACGTGGCGAACGCGGTGTCCCGCAGCGTCTTGCACTCCGCGGCGTCCCACGCGTCGGCGCGGCAGCTCACCATGATCGAGTAGCCGTGCCCGGCGTCGACCTTGAAGCCCCGGTTGAGTATCCGGATCCGCTCGCCGTTCTGGGTGCGCTCGAACTCCCAGTCCGCGACGGTCGGGTAGCCCTTGTACGCGACCGGGTGGATGCCGATGTGCCGGTAGCCGTTGCTGGTCGCGGCGACCGCGGCCATCGCGGCGCGCCAGGCGGCGGCCGCGTCGTCCTTCGGGCTGTCGTTGAAGTCGACCTGGACGCGCGGGAACGCGCCCTTGGCGGCGTTGAAGATGCCGCCCGAGTTCTGGCCCGCTATGTCGGTCATCTTGAAGGACGCGGGCATCGCCATGGTGAAGTGGAAGCGGGCGTTGGTCACCATGACGTAGCCGGGGGGCAGCTGCGGCCCGCCGCCGCCACCGCCGGGCTGATCGCCGCCGGGCGTTCCCGACGGCGTGCTGCCGCTCTGGCCGCCGCTGTTGGCGCCCGGCTTGCCGCCGCTGCCCTGCTGGGACGGGTCGGTGGGCGACTTGTCCGTGTTCTGGCCGTCGGCGCCGCCGGACGCGCTGCCGGCCGAGGCGGTGGTGCCGCCGGACGTCTTGCCCTTGCTCTGGTCGGCGCCGTCCTGGCCGCCGCCGAGGGCGACGTAGAGGATCGTGCCGAGCAGCGCGACGAGCACGACCGCGGCGGTGATCACCAGGGTGCGGCGCGGGACGACGTCGGTGAGCGAGGCCTTGCTCGACGCCGGCCGGTCCGGGGTCCCCGCGCCGGTCCTGCGCTCGGGGGCCGACTTGGCCGCCGCGGCGGCGTTGCGCACCGACTTCAGGGCGCCCCGCATCCGCTCGGCGGCCGCTTCGGCGGTCTTCTCGCGGGCCGGCTTCTGCGCGGCGGGCTTGGCGGGGCCGCCGGCCGGCGGGCCCTCCGGGAGCGGGGGCAGCGGCACGACCCGGGTGGCCTCGGCGGAGGGCTCCGGCGGCGCCTCCGGTGCGTCGAGGACGGCGCGCAGCAGCACCCGCGCGCCGGCGTCGTCGAGCCGCTGCGCCGGGTCCTTGGCGAGCAGGCCGTAGATGACCTTCTCCAGCTCCGGGCCCGCGTTCTTCGGCGGGTCGACGGGCTCGGTCATCACCGCGGTGAGCGTGGCGATCGCGGAGCCCTTGTCGTACGGCGGGGTGCCCTCGACGGCCGCGTAGAGCAGGCCGCCGAGCGACCAGAGGTCGGCGGCGGGGCCGGGCTTGTGGCCGCGGGCGCGCTCGGGCGAGATGTACGAGGGGGCGCCGACGAGCATGCCGGTGGAGGTGATCGAGGGGTCGCCCTCGACCTGGGCGATGCCGAAGTCGGTGAGGACGGCCCGGCCGTCCTCGGCGATCAGCACGTTGGACGGCTTCACGTCGCGGTGGAGGATGCCCTCGCGGTGCGCGGAGCGCAGCACGTCGAGGATGGCGAGACCGACCTCGGCGGCGCGACGCGGGGTGAGCGTGCCGTCCTCGCGCACGGCCTCGGCGAGGGACTTGCCCTCGATGAGCTCCATGACGATCCACGGGCGGTCGTCCTCGTCGACGACGTCGTAGACGGTCACGGCGCCGTTGTTGCGGATCCGGGCGATGGCCTTGGCCTCGCGGAGGGTCCGGGTGATGAGGCGTCGCTTCTCGTCGTCGTCGATGCTGTTGGGGAAGCGCAGCTCCTTGACGGCGACGGTCCGGCCGAGCGTCTCGTCGACCGCGCGCCACACCGTGCCCATGCCGCCGCGGCCCAGGACCACGCCCAGCCGGTAACGTCCGGCGAGCAGCCGGCCCTCGGCCGACGGCGCGTCAGCGCGTCCGGTCCGCGCGCCGGTTCCGGTGGCGTCCGCACCGAACCCTGCGGCCGGCGCGGCTCCGTCGGTCGAGCCGCTGCGCCCGCTCTTCGCGAGTCCCACGCCCGCCCGCGGATCGCGCCCGCGCGCCCCGTCGGCGCCGCCGTCGACCGGCCGCGCGCCCACGGGCTTCACGTCCGCGGGCTTCACGTCCGCGGGCTTCACGTCCGCGGGCTTCGCCGCCTTCGGCTCGGCGTCCGCCGGCTGCTTCGTGAGCTGCGGCTTCGCGTCCCGCGGCGCCGCCGCGTCCGCGGAGCCGCCCGCCGGCGTGCCGGACGCGCCGGTCACCCGGGTGTCACCCGACGCCGCGACGGCGTCGGACCCACCCGGCGCGCCGTCCCGGTCCGCCGGTCCGGCCGCCGAGGCGTCCGCCCCGGAGGTTCCTTCCGGCTCCGCCGGGTCCGGCGCGGCCGCGGCCGCGACCGCGCGCGGCGCGTCCTCGGGCTCCGCCGACGCGGCGTCACCGACGTCCGCCGGCCCGCTCTCCGCCGTGCCCGAGGACCCGCCCGCGCGCGCCTCCACGTCCTCGTTCCGCTCCGCCGTGCGCGCCGCCGGGACCGTGCCCCGGTCGCCGTCGGTCGCGGCGCCCGCGGCGGCGTCCCGCCGGGGTGCCCGCCCCGTGTCCCGCGACTGCTCCGCCTCCGACATGCGTCCCCTCTGCGATCCCTGTTTCCCGCCCGCGTCCGGAGCTCCCGCGCAATGCGGCAACCCGCCCTGGAAGAGAGCTCATTGTCCCTCACTCCGGGACCGCCGGCTCCCCCGGGTCCGGAGTCCGAGAAGGCCCACCTGTCAGATGGGCACGATGTCCGGCGCTCCGAGGCGGGCCGCGTCCGCCGTCAGGTCGTCCGGCTGACGCTGCGACTCGCGCTCCGCCTCCACCCGTTTCTCGTAGTGCTCGACCTCCTTGGCGATCTGCTGGGCGTCCCAACCGAGCACCGGCGCCATGAGTTCCGCGCACTCGGGGGCGCTCAACGTGCCCCGGTCGAAGGTCTCGATGGAGATCCTGGTGCGCCGGGTCAGCACGTCGTCCAGGTGGCGCGCGCCCTCGTGCGAGGCGGCGTAGACGATCTCGGCCTTCAGGTAGTCCTCCGCGGCCGGCAGGGGCGCGGCGAGCGCCGGTTCGGCGGCGATCAGGTCGAGGATCTCCTCCGTCAGGGAGCCGTAGCGGTTGAGCAGATGCTCGACGCGGGCCACGTGGAGTCCGCTGCGGGCGGCGATTCCTGCCCGGGCGTTCCACAGCGCCCGGTAGCCCTCGGCGCCGAGCAGCGGGATGTCCTCGGTGACGCAGGCGGCGACGCGCTTGTCGAGCGCGTGGACGGCCTCGTCGACGGCGTCCTTGGCCATCACGCGGTAGGTCGTGTACTTGCCGCCGGCGACGACGACCAGGCCGGGCAGCGGGTGGGCGACGGTGTGCTCGCGGGACAGCTTGCTGGTGGCGTCGGACTCGCCGGCCAGCAGCGGCCGCAGTCCCGCGTAGACGCCCTCGACGTCGTCGCGGGTGAGCGGTGTGGCGAGCACGGTGTTGACGTGCTCCAGCAGGTAGTCGATGTCGGCGCTGGAGGCGGCGGGGTGGGCCTTGTCGAGGTCCCAGTCGGTGTCGGTGGTGCCGATGATCCAGTGGCGTCCCCAGGGGATGACGAAGAGGACGGACTTCTCGGTGCGCAGGATGAGACCGCTGGTGGAGTGGATGCGGTCCTTGGGCACGACCAGGTGGATGCCTTTGGAGGCCCGCACGTGGAACTGGCCGCGCTCGCCGATGAGGGCCTGGGTGTCGTCGGTCCACACGCCCGTGGCGTTCACGATCTGATGGGCCCTGATCTCGTACTCACCGCCGGTCTCCACGTCCTGGACCCGGGCACCGACCACCCGCTCGCCCTCGCGCAGGAAGCCGACGACCCGGGCGCGGCTGGCGACCTTCGCGCCGTAGCTCGCGGCGGTGCGCACGAGCGTGGTGACGAAGCGGGCGTCGTCCATCTGCGCGTCGTAGTACTGCAGGGCGCCGACGAGGGCGTCCTTCCGCAGGCAGGGGGCGACGCGGAGGGCCCGCCCGCGACTGAGGTGGCGGTGGACCGGGAGGCCGCGGCCGTGGCCCGAGGAGACCGACATCGTGTCGTACAGAGCGACGCCGGAGCCCGCGTACAGCCGCTCCCAGCCGCGGTGCTGCAAGGGGTAGAGGAACGGAACGGGTTTGACGAGGTGGGGGGCGAGGCGTTCGAGGAGGAGGCCGCGCTCCTTCAGGGCCTCGCGGACGAGGGCGAAGTCGAGCATCTCGAGATAGCGCAGGCCGCCGTGGATCAGCTTGCTCGACCGGCTGGAGGTGCCGGACGCCCAGTCGCGGGCCTCGACGAGGCCGGTGGAAAGGCCTCGGGTGACGGCGTCGAGAGCGGTGCCCGCGCCGACGACCCCGGCGCCGACGACCAACACGTCCAGTTCGTGCTCGGCCATGGCCGCGAGCGCATCGGCACGCTCGGCGGGTCCCAGTGTCGCTGTCCTCACCGTTCTTGCCTCCCGTCGTCCCCCGTCTTTCCCGCACGCGAACCGGGCCCCGTGTGGTCCGGCTCACCGTCGATTCTGTCCCGGCCCTCCGACTTCAGCCACCGCCTCGACCCCACCCTGTGGATAACACTCGGCGACCTTCGGCCCCACAATGCCGCATATCGGTCATATTTACGCCTAGTCTGACATTGCGTTCGTCCCCTTCGGTCCACAGGGCTTGCGCACCGCGTCCCCTCCGGCTACTGGGAAGGACGGCCCACCCCCATGCCCGCTGATCTCGCCGTCATCGGCCTCGGCCACCACGGACTCCCCCTCGCCCAGGCGGCCACCGCGGCCGGCATCACCACCGTCGGCTTCGACACCGACCCCCGCCCCCTCGCCGAACTCGCCGCCGGACGACCCCCCGTCGACGGCTCCCTCACCGCCGCCGAGATCCGCCGGATGCTCGCCAGCGGCTTCTCGCCCGCCGGCAACCCGGCCGAACTGGGCCGGGTCCGCACCGCCGTCATCTGCGCGCCCACCCCGCCCGGCCCCGACGGCGCGCTCGACCTCACCGCGGTCACCGACGCCGCCCGCGCCCTCGCCGCCCGGCTCCGCCCCCACACCACCGTCGTACTGGAGTCCCCGGTGCCGCCCGGCACCACCGAGGGCCCCCTGCGCGAGCTCCTCGAAGCCGGGTCGGGGCTGCGCGCCGGGCGCGACTTCCACCTCGCGTACTCCCCCGGCCGGCTCGACCCCGGCGGCCGCGGCCACGGCGGCGCCCACGGCGCGCACGCCCTCGCCGGCACGCCCAAGGTGATCGGCGGCCTGACCCCCGCCTGCACCGAGTCCGCCGCCGCCTTCTACGGCCGGCTCACCGACAAGGTGGTCCGCGCGCGCGGCCCGCGCGAGGCCGAGACCGTGAAGCTCCTGGAGACCAACTTCCGGCACGTCAACATCGCCCTCGTCAACGAGATGGCGGTGCTCTGCCACGAACTCGGCGTCGACCTCTGGGACGTCATCCGCTGCGCCGAGACCAAGCCCTTCGGCTTCCAGGCCTTCCGCCCCGGCCCCGGCGTCGGCGGCCACGGCGCGCCCGTCGACACCATCGGCGGCCACCGCCCGCTGCGCCTGGTCGAACTCGCCGGCCAGGTCAACGAGCGCATGCCGCAGTACGTCGTCCAGCGCTGCGCCACGCTCCTCAACGAGCACGGCAAGTCCGCCCGCGGCGCCCGGGTCCTGCTGCTCGGCGTCACCTACAAACCCGACCTCGCCGACCGGCAGGGGTCCCCCGCGGACGAGATCGCCCGCCGCCTCATGGACCTCGGCGCCGTCGTCAGCTACCACGACCCCTACGTCCCCGACTGGCGCGTCCGCGACCTGCCCGTCCCCCGTGCCGACTCCCTCTACGAGGCCACCGCCCACGCCGACCTGACGCTCCTCCTCCAGCACCACCGCACCTACGACCTCCAGGGCCTGGCGGTGAAGGCCCAACTGCTCCTCGACACCCGTGGCGCGACCCCGGCCGGAGCGGCGCACCGCCTCTGAAGGCCTCCCGGAGGCACCCTCCGTCCCCGGGAAAACCCCTGGGCGCCGTCACGGCGAGCTGCTAGCCTCCGGGCGCTTGATCGCACACTCGTGCGGCACCGTCCCAGGGGGATTCCTTTCCATGAGCCAGTCCGTTCCGCCGCCCGGCAACCCGTTCGCGCAGGGCGTCGAGCCCGGCCAGGCGCCGCTGCCGCCCGCGCCGCCCGCGCCCCCGGCCCGCTCCAACGCGGGGCTCGGCCTGGTGGCGGCCCTCGTCGCCGCACTCGTCGCGGGCGGCGTCTACGGCGCCGTCGCCGGCGGCATCGAGCGGGAGATCGGCTGGGCGGCCGTCGGCGTGGGCTTCCTCGTCGGCTTCGCGGCCGGCAAGGCCGGCGGCAACAACCCGGCCCTGCCGGTGGTCAGCGCCGTGCTCTCGCTCGGCGCCGTCTACCTCGGCCAGCTGCTCGCCCTGGCGATCATCCTCGGCAAGCAGCTGAACGCCTCGGCCACCGACATCGTCCTCGACCACTTCGACGTCCTGACGTCGCTGTGGAAGGAGGAGCTGGACCCTCTGACCTTCCTGTTCTTCGCGCTCGCCGCCTTCGCCGCGTTCAGCGGGTCGAAGAAGGCCGCCGCCTGAGCCGACCGGGCCCCGCCTGAGCCGACCGGGCCGCGGACGACGGGAAGGGCCCCGCACCACCCGGTGCGGGGCCCTTCCCCGTACGTACGCGTACGGCGCGGGTGTCAGCGCTTGTGCTGCGCGTCCGCGACCGTGACCTCCACGCGCTGGAACTCCTTGAGCTCGCTGTAGCCCGTGGTGGCCATCGCGCGGCGCAGGGCACCGAAGAAGTTCATCGAGCCGTCCGGGGTGTGCGACGGGCCGGTGAGGATCTCCTCGGTGGTGCCCACGATGCCCAGGTCGACCAGCTTGCCGCGCGGCACGTCCTCGTGGACGGCCTCCATGCCCCAGTGGTGGCCCTTGCCGGGCGCGTCCGTGGCACGGGCCAGCGGGGAGCCCATCATGACGGCGTCGGCACCGCAGGCGACGGCCTTCGGGAGGTCGCCCGACCAGCCCACGCCACCGTCGGCGATGACGTGCACGTAGCGGCCGCCGGACTCGTCCATGTAGTCGCGGCGCGCGGCGGCCACGTCGGCGACGGCGGTGGCCATCGGGACCTGGATGCCGAGCACGTTGCGGGTGGTGTGGGCGGCGCCGCCGCCGAAGCCGACCAGGACGCCCGCCGCGCCGGTGCGCATCAGGTGCAGGGCCGCGGTGTAGGTGGCACAGCCGCCGACGATGACCGGGACGTCGAGCTCGTAGATGAACTGCTTCAGGTTCAGCGGCTCGGCTGCGCCGGAGACGTGCTCGGCGGAGACGGTCGTGCCGCGGATGACGAAGAGGTCCACACCGGCGTCGACCACGGCCTTGGAGAACTGCGCGGTGCGCTGCGGGGAGAGTGCGGCGGCGGTGACCACACCCGAGTCGCGCACCTCCTTGATGCGCTGCCCGATCAGCTCCTCCTTGATCGGGGCGGCGTAGATCTCCTGCAGACGACGGGTCGCGGTGGCCTCGTCGAGCTCGGCGATCTCGTCGAGGAGCGGCTGCGGGTCCTCGTAGCGGGTCCACAGGCCTTCGAGGTTCAGCACGCCCAGGCCGCCGAGCTCACCGATGCGGATGGCGGTCTGCGGCGACACGACGGAGTCCATGGGGGCGGCCAGGAAGGGCAGCTCGAAGCGGTAGGCGTCGATCTGCCAGGCGATCGAGACCTCCTTCGGGTCCCGGGTGCGCCGGCTCGGTACGACGGCGATGTCGTCGAACGCGTACGCCCTGCGGCCGCGCTTGCCGCGCCCGATCTCGATCTCAGTCACGTTGTGTGGCCTTTCCCTCTGTGTCTGCGCCTACCAGTATCCCCGACACGTGCCGAGGGGGCGGTTCCGGCCACATGCCGGAACCGCCCCCTCACCCGAGCGCGGACTACTTCCTGCTGTAGTTCGGCGCCTCGACGGTCATCTGGATGTCGTGCGGGTGGCTCTCCTTGAGGCCCGCCGAGGTGATCCGGACGAAGCGGCCCTTGGACTCCATCTCCTCGATGGTGGCGGCACCCACGTAGCCCATCGTCTGGCGCAGGCCGCCGACGAGCTGGTGGACGACGGAGGCGAGCGGGCCCCGGTACGGCACCTGGCCCTCGATGCCCTCGGGCACGAGCTTGTCGTCGGAGGTGACGTCGGCCTGGAAGTAGCGGTCCTTCGAGTAGGACCGGCCCTGGCCGCGCGACTGCATGGCGCCGAGCGAGCCCATGCCGCGGTACGACTTGAACTGCTTGCCGTTGATGAAGAGCAGCTCGCCGGGCGACTCCTCGCAGCCCGCGAGGAGGCTGCCGAGCATCACCGTGTCGGCGCCGGCGGCGAGCGCCTTGCCGATGTCGCCGGAGTACTGGAGGCCGCCGTCGCCGATCAGCGGGACGCCCGCGGCACGGGCCGCGAGGCCCGCCTCGTAGATCGCGGTGACCTGCGGGACGCCGATGCCGGCGACCACGCGGGTGGTGCAGATGGAGCCGGGGCCGACACCGACCTTGATGCCGTCGACACCGGCGTCGATCATCGCCTGCGCGCCGTCACGGGTGGCGACGTTGCCGCCGATCACGTCGACGTTCACGCTCGACTTGATCTTCGCCATCCAGCTCAGGGCGTTGCTGTTGTGGCCGTGCGAGGTGTCGACGATGAGGAAGTCGACGCCGACGGCGGCGAGCGCCTGGGCGCGCTCCAGGGCCTCGGGGCTGGCACCGACGGCCGCACCGACGAGCAGGCGGCCCTCGGCGTCCTTGGCGGCGTTCGGGTACTTCTCCGCCTTGACGAAGTCCTTGACCGTGATGAGGCCCTTGAGGACGCCCTTGTCGTCGACCAGGGGCAGCTTCTCGATCTTGTGGCGGCGCAGCAGCTCCATGGCGTCCACACCGGAGATGCCGACCTTGCCGGTGACCAGCGGCATCGGCGTCATGACCTCGCGGACCTGACGGCTGCGGTCGGTCTCGAAGGCCATGTCGCGGTTGGTCACGATGCCGAGGAGCTTGCCGGCCGGGTCGGTGACGGGGACGCCGCTGATGCGGAACTTGGCACAGAGGGCGTCGGCCTCGGCGAGGGTGGCCTCCGGGTGGACCGTGATCGGGTCGGTCACCATGCCGGACTCGGAACGCTTGACCAGGTCGACCTGGTTCACCTGGTCCTCGACGGACAGGTTCCGGTGCAGCACGCCGACGCCGCCAAGACGAGCCATCGCGATCGCCATGCGGGACTCGGTGACCTTGTCCATCGCCGCCGAGAGCAGCGGGATGTTGACCCGGACGTTCCGGGAGATGCGGGACGAGGTGTCGACCGCGTTCGGGAGCACCTCGGAGGCACCCGGCAGCAACAGCACATCGTCGTAGGTCAGCCCGAGTGTCGCGAACTTCTCGGGCACTCCGTCGACGTTGGTCATGACACCTTCCCCAATGGCCTTGATCGGTGCGGATGTCCATGCTAACGGGCCGCAGCCGTGTCTCATTCCACGACCAAGATCAGCGGGAAGCTTTGGACGATCATACGTATACGTGAGGGACATGAGCCCCCCGCAACCCTTACTGCTCGGCCAGCGCCCGCAGTCGGCTCAGCGCACGGTGCTGCGCCACCCGGACGGCACCCGGGGACATGCCGAGCATCTGCCCGGTCTCCTCGGCGGTCAGCCCGACGGCCACCCGGAGGACGAGGAGCTCGCGCTGGTTCTCCGGGAGGTTCGCGAGGAGCTTCTTGGCCCATTCGGCGTCGTCGCTGAGCAGCGCCCGCTCCTCGGGCCCGAGCGAGTCGTCGGGCCGCTCGGGCATCTCGTCCGAGGGCACCGCCGTCGACCCGGGGTGCCGCATGGCGGCCCGCTGGAGGTCGGCGACCTTGTGCCCGGCGATGGCGAAGACGAAGGCCTCGAAGGGCCTGCCGGTGTCCTTGTAGCGCGGCAGCGCCATGAGGACGGCCACGCAGACCTCCTGGGCGAGGTCCTCCACGAAGTGACGGGCGTCACCGGGCAGCCGGTTCAGCCGCGTACGGCAATAGCGCAGGGCGAGCGGGTGCACGCGCGCGAGGAGGTCGTGCGTGGCCTGCTCGTCCCCCTCGACGGCACGGTGAACGAGGGCACCGATCTCCCCCTGCCCGGCGGGCACGGGCGACCCCACGGTCTCGTCGTCGCGCATCGCTCCATGGTGCCCCGGCGCCGCGTCGTTCGCGGCACCGCGTCCGTAGTTGTGCACCGAAGCGTTATGAGCAGGTGCGCCGGGACTCATCTCCTGCGCCCTCCCCTTCCGCTTGTCTTCCGCCGGCTCGCTCGTCTCGTCCCCGAGGAACTCCACGCCTTCAAGGATGCGGCATTCCGCGGGGAAGTGACACAAGCCCACCCCGTCCGCCCCGCGGCGGACGGGGATGCGACCGGTGGCCGCAGGTCAGCGGACCAGGCCCCAGCGGAATCCGAGCGCCACGGCGTGCGCCCGGTCGGAGGCGCCCAGCTTCTTGAAGAGGCGCCGGGCGTGGGTCTTGACCGTGTCCTCCGAGAGGAAGAGCTCGCGCCCGATCTCCGCGTTGGACCGGCCGTGGCTCATGCCCTCCAGGACCTGGATCTCGCGGGCGGTGAGGGTGGGGGCCGCACCCATCTCGGCCGAGCGCAGCCGGCGCGGGGCGAGCCGCCAGGTCGGGTCGGCGAGCGCCTGGGTGACGGTGGCCCGCAGCTCGGCGCGCGAGGCGTCCTTGTGCAGATAGCCACGGGCCCCGGCGGCGACCGCGAGCGCCACGCCGTCCAGGTCCTCGGCGACCGTGAGCATGATGATGCGGGCGCCGGGGTCCGCGGACAGCAGCCGGCGGACGGTCTCCACGCCGCCCAGGCCGGGCATGCGCACGTCCATCAGGATCAGGTCCGAGCGGTCCGCGCCCCAGCGGCGGAGGACTTCCTCGCCGTTGGCCGCGGTGGTCACGCGCTCGACGCCGGGCACGGTCGCGACCGCGCGGCGAAGCGCCTCTCGGGCAAGCGGGGAGTCGTCGCAGACGAGGACGGATGTCATGACTGACCTCCGCGACTCTCGCAGCTGAAGCGCGTCACCTTGAGCCTCCAGGGCTGGTACGTATCGTCACCTGTGCGGTTGACGCCCTCGGACACCTGCCCGAGCGCTTGTTCCTTCAACCGCCTCCGCACTCTCAACGATGGTCACTCGAAAGAGTTACGGGTCGGACGGCCGCCTTCGGCACTCTACGTGAGGGCCCGTAAGCGGAGGAGAGCGTCGCAGGTCATCCGTCCTTCGCTCCGAAGCTATGCCCCATTTAGCGGGTTTTCTTCCCTTTTCGCGGTGTCTGTGGCTAGATTCGCAATGAGTCATATTTACATCTACTCAGTCAGTAGTTGTACGGTCGGGTCGAACCCGCGAGAGCGGGTACCCGAGTCCCACAGGGGGCGAAGGGCCCCCATCGATCAGCCATCCACCCGCCCACCAAAATCCGTTCGACACGGTTTCAAGGGGACTAGCGCAATGGCAGATTTCTCCCGCCTTCCCGGACCCAACGCCGATCTGTGGGACTGGCAGCTCCTCGCGGCCTGCCGCGGGGTCGACAGCTCCCTGTTCTTCCACCCCGAGGGAGAGCGCGGCGCGGCACGGAGTGCGCGCGAGAACTCGGCGAAAGAGGTCTGCATGCGGTGCCCGGTACGCGCCGAGTGCGCGGCACACGCGCTCGCCGTACGGGAGCCCTACGGCGTCTGGGGCGGCCTCACCGAGGACGAACGCGAAGAGCTCATGGGCCGGGCTCGAAACCGCCTGGTCACGACGACGGCCGCGACCGCGGCCCCAGCCGCCGCGACCCGGGCGTCGGCATCGAGCTCGGCAGGCGTGGCCCACGCCTGAAGGAACGTTTTTGCTCCGTGATCTGACGGAGTGACACGACGGGCCCGGTCGCCGCGCCGTACGCGGCCCGGGGGCGTGCGGCGCGCGGCCCCGGCGCGGCCCGGCGCACACACACGCCGCGTCCCGGCGCGGCCCGGCGCACACACACGCCGCGTCCCGGTGCGGTGCGGCCGTCACCCGGACGGCCCGACCCCGAGCGCCCGGACGGCCCCGGCCCGAGCCGGGGATGCCCCCCGAACGGCGCCGTGGCGGCCCCCCGGACGCACACGGACGGGCGCAGCACCTTCACTCCGTCGGCCCGCAGGCCGTCACACGAACGGCCCCGCGCAGGTCACGCGAACGGCCCCGCGAGGGTCACCCCGTCGGCCCCGCACGCTGGGCCGTACGGGACGCCGGATCCACCCGTACGGCGGGTGGGCGGACCACTCGTCCGGCCGCACCGGCGCGTCACTCCAACGGCGCTACGCGCGCGCCGCCGCAAGGCCCGTACCGCGCGCCGCGGCACGCGTGAGCTCGTCGAGCGTGGCGGCGACGGCCGGGACATGGGCCAGGTCCGGAAGGGTCAGTGCCACGATCTCGCGCTCCACCGCGGGCTCCACCGTCACGGTGACGGCCCCCTTGGGCCGTACGGACTCGATCGCGAGCTCCGGCAGCACCGCCACGCCGAGGCCCGCGCCCACCAGGCCCACCACGGCCGGGTAGTCGTCGGTGGCGAAGTCGATCCGCGGGGCGAAGCCCGCTTCCTGACAGACGTCCACCAGTTGGCGGCGGCAGCGCGGACAGCCCGCGATCCAGGGGTCCTCGGCGAGTTCGCCGATCGCGACGGACTCCGCACCGGCGAGCCGGTGCCCCTCGGGGACGAGTCCGACCAGCCGGTCGGCGAGCAGCGGCCGGACCACCAGGTCGTCCCAGGCGTCCGGGCCCGCTCCGTAGCGGAAGGCGAGGGCCACGTCGCAGTCGCCCTCGCGGAGCATCTCGACCGAGCGCGGCGGCTCGGCCTCCACGAGGGAGACCCGGGTCCCGGGGTGGGCGGCGCGCAGCGCGGCGAGCGCGGTGGGGACGAGGGTGGAACTGCCGCTGGGGAAGGAGACGAGCCGGACCCGGCCGGCCCGCAGGCCCGCGATGGCGGCGACCTCCTCCTCGGCGGCGGTGAGCCCGGCGAGGATGCCGGAGGCGTGCCGGACCAGGGCCTCGCCGGCCTGGGTGAGCCGCATCTCGCGGCCGGTGCGGACGAGCAGCGGGGTGCCGACGGAGGCTTCGAGCGCCTTCATCTGCTGGCTCACGGCGGGCTGGGTGCAGCCGAGCTCCCGCGCGGCGGCGGAGAAGGAGCCGGTGGCGGCGACCGCGCGCAGGACGCGGAGATGGCGGGCCTCGATCATGCTTCGAGCATAAGCGACCCTTGGGTGACCCCGCCAATTCCACAGACGGCCTTTGAGGCCTGTCCGTCTTCCGGGACACCCCCTAGGGTGCCCGTATGGAGCTCCTGAGTGTGAATGTCGGACAGAGCCGACCGGTCACTTACACGAACGCCCCGTCGGGGAGGACGGGCATCGACAAGCGCCCGGTCGACGGGCCCGTACGGGTCGACGCGCCCGCTCCCGGCGGGGCGGGCGGGGTCGCCGGGGACGCCGTCTGCGACCTGCGCTTCCACGGAGGCCCCGACCGGGCCGTCTACGCCTTCGCCCGCGAGGACCTGGACACGTGGGAGGCCGAGCTCGGCCGCGCCTTCGCCCCCGGCTCCTTCGGCGAGAACCTCACCACCCTGGGCCTGGACGTCAACAACGCCCTCATCGGCGAGCGCTGGCGGATCGGCGACGAGGTCGTCCTGGAGGTGACCGGCGGCCGCATCCCCTGCCGCACCTTCGCGGGCTTCGTCGAGGAGGACGGCTGGGTGCGCCGGTTCAACGGGTCGGCGGCCGGACCGGGCGCGCTGCTCCGGGTGATCGTCCCGGGTGAGGTCCGGGCCGGCGACCGGATGGAGATCGCGCACCGCCCGGCCCACGGCATCACCGTCGCCCGGCTGCACCACGCCGCGACCGCCGACCGCTCGCTCCTGCCGGAGACGCTGGTCGCGGCCGAGTGGATGGAGTCGGGACTCCTCGAACTCGCGCGCACCTACACGGAGAAGTACGGGCGGAAGGACGCGGAGGACGACGCGGCCCGGGACGGTGCGGAGCATCCGGAGTAGGCCGGTGCCGCCCGGGCGCCGGCCCGCGCCCCGGGCCTGGCGTTCTCCCGCACACGCCGTTCACACGGCGCGGGCTAACGTGCCGCGTATGACGACTGCATTGATTACGGGTGCGACCGCCGGCATCGGCGCCGCCTTCGCGCGGCGGCTCGCCGCGGACGGACATGACGTGGTGCTCGTGGCGCGTGATGTGAAGCGGCTGCGCGAGCAGGCCACCGAGCTGCACGACCGGCACGGGATCGAGGCCGAGGTGCTCGCGGCGGACCTGTCCGAGGAGGAGGGCATCAAGGCCGTCGAGGCGCGGCTCTCCGAGGACAGGCGCCCGGTCGATCTCCTGGTGAACAACGCCGGGTTCGGCAACAAGGGCCGCTTCCTGGAGGTGTCCATGGACGACGAGCTGCGGATGCTGAAGGTGCACTGCGAGGCGGTGCTGCGGCTGACCTCGGCGGCGGCGGAGTCGATGCGGTCGCGGGGCCGGGGCGGGGTGGTGAACGTCGCCTCGGTGGCCGCGTTCGTGCCGCGCGGCACGTACGGGGCGTCGAAGTCCTGGGTCGTGCAGTTCACCCAGGGTGCCGCCCGGGACCTGGCGGGCAGCGGGGTGCGGCTGATGGCGCTGTGCCCCGGCTTCGTGCGGACGGAGTTCCACCAGCGGGCGGGAATGGGGACGGACAACATCCCGGGCTGGATGTGGCTGGACGCCGACAAGCTGGTGGCCGCCGCGCTCGCCGATCTCGCCCGCGGACGGACGCTGTCCATCCCGGATCCCCGCTACAAGGCGCTCATGGGCGTGGTGAAGCTGGCCCCGCGCGGTCTGCTCGGCGGGGTGTCGTCGAAGGCCGGCCGCAAGTACGGGCCGAAGTAGTCCGGTACGCCGTGGGTGCCCGGAAGGGCCGCTACTCAGCGGGAGTTGAGTACGCGGGCTCTGCCCGGGCGCCGGGCACGACAGGACACTCGGACCATGGACCTGAAGCCCCTGAGACTCGTTCCCCTCCTCGTGACGTCCGTCGCGTCGGCCGTGGCCTGGGCCGCGTGGCTGGGCTGGGACCAGCAGCGCGACGTGCACCCGGACGGCTCGGTGACCGGCCCGTACGAGGCGTGGCAGGTCGTCGGACTCGTCCTGACGCTGCTGGTACCGGTGTCCTGGGCGGCGTCCCGGCGGCATGTCGCGGCCGCCGCGCTCGGCACGACGGCCGGACTGACCGCCGCAGCCTTCTACGACTGGTCGGACGACGCCAGCGGACTCTTCGTGATCGGCGTGGGCCTGGTCGCGATGGGGAGTCTCGCGGGGACCTTCGCCGTATCCGCCCTGATCGCGTCCGTCACCCGGCGCGGGCGGTGACTCACCGGTCCACGCCCGCGTCCTGGCCCTCCGGGACGGGGACTGCGAGGGAGAGGCGCGCGGTGGTGCCGTCCTGCCAGGTCACGCACAGGGTCCGGGGGCCCGTGACCCGGACGGTCGCGAGGGTGGGGACGGGGGCGGGCGCGGGTTCGGCGGTGAGGGAGACGAGGGCGACGAAGAGGGCCTCAGGGCCGCTCGTGGTGCCGTGGACGGCGGGGGTACGGGTGGGGCCGGGGCCCTGCAGCGTCGCCCCGGTGGGGAGTTCGGTCACCTCGGCGCCGTAGCCGTGGACGGGATGGAGCTGGGAGACGGGCCCGTCGGCGTGCGTGGCCCAGCCGGTCTGCCGTACCGGGGTCCCCTCCGGGGCGCCGAGGACGACATGGGCGCGGACCTCGGCGCGGCCGTGGGCGAGCGTCGCGGACAGGACGCGGACGCCGGGCAGCGGGGTGTGCAGGGAGGCGGCCCGGTCGGGTCCGGCGCCCAGCGGCGTGGCGGGGCCGCGGACGGTCGCGGTGCCGTCGGACCGGAGCAGCGCGAAGTGGTTGTCGGCCGGGTCGGGGGCGGTGGTCGGTCCGGTACGGGTGGAGTAGGCGTGGCGGGCGTAGCCGGCGTCGTCGTCCTCGCCGACGTGGTTGCTGCCGTGGTTGTGGAGGCGGACGAGTCCGTCGGCGGCGGTGCTCTGGACGAGCAGGCCGGTGGGCCCGAGGGCCCGTACGGTGTCGCCGCGTTCGGCGGGCAGCGGCTCCTCGGTGGCGGTCCACACCGGGTGGTCGGCGGGGAGCAGCAGACCGAGGAAGCCCTTGGACGCCCAGTAGGGGGAGCCGGGGCCCGAGTAGGACTGCACGACGGGCCCGTACGGGCCGTGCCAGCCGAGGGTGAGCAGTCCGCGCCCGTCGGTGGCGCCGCGGTCGAGGAAGTACCGCAGGGCGCCGGAGGCGAGACGGCGGGTGGCGCCGGGGGTGAGCGGGGTGTGCCCGGTGAGGGCGCCGAGCCAGGGCGCCGCGGCGGCGGCGAAGCGGTAGGTCAGGGAACGCCCGTACGGGAGCGGGCCGCCGTCGGCGTCGAAGAGGTGCACGTGGTCGTCGAGCTGGGCGCGCAGCCGGGGGCCGTAGCGGTCGAGGAGGGCGCGGTCGCCGGCGAGGTGGGCGTGCAGCACGGGGTAGAAGTGCAGGGCCCAGGAGTTGTAGTGGTCGAAGGCGCGGTTGTCGCCGTCGCTGTACCAGCCGTCGCCGAGCCACCAGTTCTCGATCCGGTCGAGGGAACGGTCGATCGTGGCGGCGGCCCGGTCGGTCTCGATGCCGGCGTCCTGCAGGAAGCCGGCGACGGTGAGGCCGAACAGCCACCAGTTGTTGTCGACGGGGGACGGTCCGAGGGCGGGGAGCAGCCAGTCGACGGTCCGTCGGCGGACGCGGTCGTCGAGCCGGTCCCACAGGCGGGTGCGGGTGAGGCGCAGGGCGAGGGCGACGGAGGCGGACTCGACGACCGCCTGGCGGGTGTCGGCCATGAGCGGCCAGGAGTCCGGGCCGTCGGTGCCGGGGCGTTCCGTGCCGGCGGCGAGTCCTCCGGCGTAGTGGTCGAGGTGGGCGTCGTCGCCGAGGAGGGCGGCGAGGAGGAAGGTGCGGGCGTAGCCCTCCAGTCCGTCGGAGCGCGGGCCGGACCAGCTGGGGCGGGGCCCGGGGAGGTCGACGAGTCCGCCGCGCGGCGAGGCGTACGGGCGGACGGCCCGCAGGAGGCGGTCGGCGGCGGTCTCCCAGTGGGCCCGGGTCCAGCCGGTGTGGGGGCTGAGCTCACGGTTCTCGGGCACGTCGGCTCCCGGCGCTTCGGCCTGGGGCTCGTCGGCCACCGGCTCGTCGGCCGCCGGCTCACGGTTCTCGGGCGGCGTGGGCATGATGCTCCCTGGAACTCGCTGGGGACGTCGGCGTCGCCCGGAATCCTGAAGACGCTTCGATCGGACGTCAAGAGGGGACGGAGCGAATGATCGAAACTCCTTCCGTTCGATCATTTCGCCCGGACCTGGTCTAAGGTCGGGTGACCACCACCACCGCAAGGGGGACGCACCGTGCGCGAGAGTGCTGCCGAACGACACGACCGCCTGCTGGCCCTGGTGCGCGAGCGCGGCACGGCCCGCGTCTCCGACCTGGCCGGACTGCTCGGGGTCTCCCCCGTGACCGCCCGCCGGGACGTCGAGGCACTGGCCGCCGAGGGGTTGCTCGACCGGGTGCACGGCCAGGTCTCCTGGCCCGGCGGCGCGGGCGCCGGCAGCGGGCCCGTCGCGGCCGGCGGCCTCGTGCTCGGACTGCTCGCCCCCTCCGCCACGTACTACTTCGCGGAGGTCATCCGGGGCGCCCACGAGGCCGCGGCCCGGGCCGGCGCCCGGCTCATCCTGCGGATCTCCGACTACCGGCCCGAGGAGGACCGGGCCCGCACCGAGGGCCTGCTCGCGGCCGGGGCCGAGGGCGTGCTCGTCGCGCCCGGCTGGCGCGGGCCGGAGGACCGGCCCGCCTACGGGGACTGGCTGGCCGAACTGCCGGTGCCGGCCGTGCTCCTGGAGCGCCGGGCGGCCCCGGGCACCCCGCTCGACGGCCTGGACCGGGTGTCCTCGGACCACGCGCACGGCGTGCTGCTCGCCCTGCGCCACCTGCTCGGACTCGGGCACGCGACCCCGCTCCTGGTGGCCCGCGGGGACAGTCCGACGGCGCTCGCGGTGCGGGCGGGGTACGCGGAGGCCCTGGGGACCCTGGACCTGGAGGCCCCGCGCACGGTGATCGAGTCCATGCCGGCGGAGACCGATCCGAAGGGCTTCGAGCGGGCTGTACGGGCCCTGCGCGACGCGGTGACCTCGGGACTCGCGAGCGCGGCGCTGGTCCACAACGACGTGGACGCGATCCAGATGGTGCAGCGGCTCGCCGAGCTGGGCGTGCGGGTGCCGGAGGACCTGGCCCTGATCGCGTACGACGACGAGGTCGCCGCGCTCGCCGACACCCCGCTCACGGCGGTCGCCCCGCCCAAGCGACAGGTGGGCCGGCACGCCACGGAACTCCTGGTCGAGCGGCTGACGGAAGGGGCGGGCGAGGAGTCGGCGAGGCGGCATCTGAGCCTGCTGCCGAGGCTGCGCGTGCGCGCCTCGTGCGGCGCGGGCGCGCAGGCGGGCGAGGGCACGGCCGCAGGCACGGGCACGGGCTCGGGCTCTGGCACCTCACGATCGGTCTGATCTTTTTTCGATCAATCAATCTTTCGCTCTTGACTTCGCTCAGGAAGCGTCCCAGGATCACGGCCAACCCCGTCCACGCCGCCGTGTCAGGAGCCGTGCCGTGAGCCGTAGTTGGAATCCCTGGAGCAGAACGACCCGCGTCATCGCCGGCACCGCCACCGCCCTGGCCGTCCTCACGGCCTGCGGCGGCAGCGGTGACGACACCGGCAAGGGCACGGCGAACGAGCCCGTCACCATCACCTTCTGGGGCTGGGCGAAGGGCTCCAAGGACGTCGTCGAGGCCTTCAACGCCTCCCACAAGAACATCCGGGTGACGTTCGAGGAGATCCCCTCCGGCACCGCCGGCGGCTACGCCAAGATCTCCAACGCCGTGAAGGCGGGCAACGCCCCCGACCTGGTCTCCATCGAGTACTCCTCGCTCCCCGAGTTCGTCTCCTCGGGCGCCCTGCAGGACATCGGCGGCGAGTTCACCGAGCAGGACCGGGCCAAGCTGCTGCCGCAGGCCGTGGAGCTCACCACCCTCGGCGGCAGGACCTGGGCGGTGCCCTTCGACGCCGCCCCGCAGGCCTTCTACTACCGCAAGGACCTCTTCGCGAAGTACCAGGTCGCCGTCCCCACGACCTGGGACGAGTTCAGGACGGCCGCGGAGAAGGTGCGGAAGGCCGACGCCAAGGCCCGGATCGCCACCTTCTTCCCCGACGACCCGACCACCTTCGAGGCCATGGCCTGGCAGGCCGGCGCCCAGTGGTTCAAGGCCGAGAACGACACCTGGAAGATCGACACCACGGATCCGGCCACCACCAAGGTCGCCGCCTACTGGCAGGGCCTCCTCGACGCCGACCTCGTCCACAAGAACGCCTCGTTCAGCCCCGAGTGGACGGGCTCCCTCAAGAACGGCACCACCATCGGCTACCTCGGCGCCTCCTGGGGCGCGGGCGTCCTCAAGGGCACCCTGCCCGAGCAGAGCGACAAGTGGGCCGTCGCGCCCATGCCGAACTGGGGCACCCCCGCCAGCGGCATGCTCGGCGGCACCTCCTTCGCCGTGACGAAGGACAGCGAGAAGAAGGCCGCCGCGGTCGAGTTCGCCGAGTGGATGTCCACGACCGAGGCCGGTGTGAAGGCCCGCATCTCCTCCGGCACCTCCAGCGCCTTCCCCGCCGCCACCTCGCTGCGCCCGGTCGCCAAGTCGGTCTTCGACGCGAGCTACTACGGCGGCCAGGACATCTACGCCCTCTTCGAGGAGGCCGGCGCCTCCATCGACAAGAGCTGGGCGTGGGGCCCGACCACCGGCACCACCAACACCGCCATCAAGGACCAGTTCGGCAAGATCGCCAAGGGCGGCCCCGGCATCAGCGACGCGATCAGGGCCGGCCACGACGCCACCGTCGCCGAACTCACCAAGCGCGGTCTGAAGGTCGAGGGCTGACCCGGTGAAGGCCCGCACCCGCGCGGCGGTGACCCTGCTGACCCCGTTCTTCCTGCTCTTCACCGCGGTGATGGTGGTGCCGATCGGCTACGCGGTCTGGCTCAGCCTCTTCACCGAGAAGCAGTCGGGACTCGGCTTCGGCGGCACCGAGACCGTCTTCAGCGGACTCGACAACTACACCGCGGCGCTGGGTGACCGGGCCTTCCGCGAGGGCTTCGGCGTGCTGCTCGGATACTGCGTGCTCTACATTCCGCTGCTGCTCGCCGGGGCCCTGGGCCTCGCCCTGCTGCTCGACTCCGCGCTCGCCCGCGCCCGCCGCTTCTTCCAGCTCGCGCTCTTCCTGCCGCACGCCGTCCCCGGCATCATCGCCGCGCTGATCTGGGTCTACCTCTACACACCGCAGCTCAGCCCGGTCGTCCAGGCCATGGAGGCAGGGGGCGTCGGCTTCGACTTCTTCTCCCCCGAGGGCTCCCTCCCCTCCGTCGTGAACATCGCGCTGTGGGAATGGCTCGGCTACAACATGGTGATCTTCTACGCCGCGCTCCAGGCCATCGACCGCTCCGTCCTGGAGGCCGCCACCGTCGACGGCGCGGGCTCCTGGCGGATCGCCCTCGCCGTCAAACTCCCGCTGATCAAGGCGTCGCTGGCGATGGTCGCCCTCTTCACCGTCATCGGCTCGCTCCAGCTGTTCACCGAGCCGCTCATCCTGAACAAGGGCACCGGCTCGGCCGTCACCTCGACCTGGACGCCCAACATGTACGCGTACACCGCCGCGTTCGACCGGAACGACTACGGCCTCGCCGCGGCCGCGTCCGTGCTGCTGGCCCTCACGGCCGCGCTGCTCTCCTTCGCGGTGACCAGGCTGACCGGCCGCCGGAACCGCCGGAATCCCAGGACTGTCAGGAATCCCGGGACTGCCAGGAGTCCCAGGAGCAGTGCCCGGAATCCCAGCAATGCCAGGAATCCCCGGAGTCCCCGGAGTCCCCGGAATCCCCGGAATCCCCGGAATCCCCGGAAGGAGAAGACGGCATGAGCAACCGCCCCCGGAGCGTCTGGCTGTCCAAGACCGCCGTCAACGGCGCCCTCGTCCTCGCCGTCGTCTACACGCTCTTCCCCCTCGTGTGGCTGCTGACCGCCGCCACCAAGGACGCCGGCGGACTGCTCGCCGGAGACGCCTTCTCCTTCGAGGGCTTCGACCTCGGCGGCAACCTGTCCCGCCTCGCCGCCTACAACGACGGCGTCTACTTCCACTGGTACCTGAACAGCCTGCTCTACGCGGGACTCGGCGCCCTCGCCTGCTCGCTGATCAGCGTCGCCGCCGGCTACGCCTTCGACAAGTACGACTTCCGGGGCAAGGAGAAGCTGTTCGGCGTCGTCCTGCTCGGCGTCCTCGTCCCCACCACGGCGCTCGCGCTGCCCATGTACCTGCTCGCCAGCGAGGTGGGCATCGTCAACACCTACTGGGCCGTCCTGGTCCCGGTCCTCGTCAACCCCTTCGGCGTCTACCTCGCCCGGGTCTTCAGCGCCGGCTACATCCCCGGCGAGGCCCTGGAGGCCGCCCGCATCGACGGGGCCGGCGAGCTGCGCACCTTCTGGTCCATCGGGCTCCGCATGGTCATGCCGGGCTTCGTGACCGTCTTCCTCTTCCAGTTCACGGCGATCTGGAACAACTTCTTCCTCCCCCTGGTGATGCTCTCGGACCAGAAGCTCTTCCCGCTGAGCCTCGGCCTCTACGCCTGGAACAGCAACGCCCACGCCGAACCCGACTTCTACCCCCTCGTCGTCACCGGCTCCCTGCTCGCCGTCATCCCCCTCGTCGTCGCCTTCGTCTCCCTCCAGCGCCACTGGAAGGCGGGCCTGACCGCCGGCAGCGTCAAGTGAGGAACACCGATCCCGCGATGCACCCGACCGCTGACAACCGCCCCTCCCTCCTCCTCGCGATGGGCCCGGGCGTCGCCGAACGCCTCCTCACCGAGGACCACCGCGCCCGGCTCTCCGCCCTCACCCGCACCGACCCGCACCTCGTCGCCCACGACCTGACGGCGCCCACCCCCGAGGCGGCCGCCGCCCTCGCCGAGGCCGAACTGCTCCTCACCTGCTGGGGCGCCACCCCGCTCACCGCCGAGGTCCTGGACCGTGCCCCACGTCTCAAGGCCGTCGTCCACGCGGCCGGCTCGGTCAAGCACCACATCACCGACGCCTGCTGGGCCCGCGGCATCCGCGTCACCTCGGCGGCCGCCGCGAACGCCCTGCCCGTCGCCGAGTACACGCTCGCCGCGATCCTGCTCGCCGGGAAACAGGTCCTGCGCTCGGCCCAGCAGTACGCCGAACTCCGTACCGACCACGCCTGGCTCGACTCCTCCGCCGCCTGGGGCAACTACCGCAGGACCGTCGGCATCGTCGGCGCCTCCCGCATCGGCCGCCGGGTCCTCGACCTGCTGCGCCCCTTCGACCTCCAGGTCCTCCTCCACGACCCGTACGTGCCGGCCGCCCCGCCCGGCGTCGAGCTCGTCGGCCTCGACGAACTCTGCGCCCGCAGCACGGTCGTCTCCGTCCACGCGCCGCAACTCCCCGCCACGTACCGCATGATCGGTGCCGCCCAGCTCGCCGCGATGCCCGACGGCGCGACCCTGATCAACACCGCCCGCGGCTCCCTCGTCGACGAGGACGCCCTGCTCCCCCACCTCCGCTCGGGCCGCCTCCACGCGATCCTCGACGTCACGGACCCCGAGCTCCCCCCGCCGGACTCCCCCCTCTACGACCTCCCCAACGTCCTCCTCACCCCCCACGTCGCCGGCTCCCTCGGCAACGAACTCCACCGCATGGCCGACCAGGCCCTGGAGGAGGTGGCCCGGTACGGGAGGGGGGAGCCGTTCGCGGAGGAGGTACGGGCGGCGGATCTCCTACGGTCGGCCTGACCCGCCCGGTCCAGCCCGGGTCCGCCCCTGCAGGAGGGCCCGCAGCCGCTCGCCCTCCGCCACCACCTGCTCCACCGCCCCCGGCTCCCGCGCCAGCACGGCCGGCAGGGCCTCGTACCAGGGCCCCAGGTGGAGCGCGAGGGCGGTGAGCTCGCGGGCCCTGACCGGGTCGTCGTGCTCGACGGCCAGGACGGTGTACGACGCGGCGCCCCTCGGGCCCAGGTGGTGCAGCCCGGCGAGCACGGACTCCGCGCGCTCGTGCTCACCGGCCCGGGCGAGGTCGGCGGCGAGCAGCGGCAGTGCCTTCTGGACGGCGTCGGGCTCCAGCCTCCGCGCGAGGTCGAGGGCGTGGTCGTACGCGCCGAGCAGGACCCAGGCGCGCAGCAGAAACTCGGGTTGGGAGGAGCCGTAGTAGCCGAGCCAGGACCGGGTGGCCCGGTGCAGCAGGGCCGTCGCCTCCTCGCGGCGCCCGAGGGCGAGTTGGGCCTGGACGAGACGGGGCAGCATGATCCCGGTGGTCGCCGCCAGGGGCCAGGACAGCCCCACGGCCTGGTCCAACCACTGCTCCGCCTCCTCGCGGCGGCCCTGAAGATCCAGGGCACGGGCCAGAGCGGTGGAGACCTCGATCACCTCCAGCCCGGCGGACAGCCTCGGCACGAGGCCGGCGGCCCTGTCCGGGTCGCCGGCCTCGGCGTACGCCACGGCCACGACCGCGCCGATCCTGTACTTGCCGATTCGGGTCAGCGCTTCCGCACGCGCGGAGCCCCCGCACGCGACCCAGGCGGCGGCGACCTCCAGGAGCACGTCGGCGAGCGGGTCGGCGACCTGGGCGAGTTCCTCGGCTTCCTCGACCCGCCCGACGGCCAGCAGCGCCGACACCACGCCACGCGCGTCGCCGTCCTCCACGTCCAAGGCGCCGAGCAGAACCGATGCGGCCTCCTCACGTCCCACCCCGGCAAGGGCACGAGCGGTCCGCGCCAACCGTTCCACGAGCTGGTACCGGGGCGGCCTGCGGCTGCCCGCCTCGGCCGACACCAACAGCTCCCTCGCCTCAGCGGCGCACCCCCCGTCGTGCAGGGCCTCGGCCGCCGGTCCGATCAGCGCGGAGGCGAGCCTGAGCTCGTGTTCGGGTCCGCACATGCGCGCGACCACGCCACGAGCCTCCTCGACCCGGCCCCGCGCGGCCAGCTGCCGGACGTACTCGCCGATCGCGCGGAAGCCACGGGCGCTCTGGGTCAGCCGGTCGAGCAAGGGAGCGACCGTGTCCGGCTCCCCCCGTCGGAGGCGGGTCTCCGCGATGACCTCCCAGAGGTCCTCGAGGAACTCGCCCTCCTCCAGTTCCTGGCCCATCTCCTCGGCCTCGACGTCCCGCCCTCGAGCGGCCGTGGCACGGGCGAGGAGCACCAGGGTGCCCTCCACCCACTCACGCCCCAGCCGGTGGACCGCATCCCAGGCCAGGTCCCACTCGCCGATCCTGGCCAGGGCGACGGCGTAGGTCTCCTCGTCGTTCGGGCCGAACCGCTGGTCCCGGGGCCTGCGCGCCAGGGTGAACTCCCCTGCCTCCACCAGCGCCTCGATCAGCTCGCGGCGGGTCCCCTCCCCGTCCTCGTCCGGCTCCACGGAGTCCCACTCGCGCAGCCCCTCGGCCAGGAGCGCGTCGCCCGTCCCCTCCCGGCCGGCCTCCCGGAACGTGGTCGCGCTCCGGATCAGGACCAGGGCCCGGACCACGCGATGCGGATCCGGCTCCCGCGCCGCCCGCTCGGCGTCCTCATAGTGACCCGCCACGACCAGGGACCGGACCGTCTCCGAGCGTGCGCCGGCCCGCAGCCTGATGTGCGGCTCGGCGCGCGCGAGCAGGAGCCCGCGTTCGAACTCCCCTGCCGCGCAGTAAGCCCGCGTCAGGGCGTACAACGGCCGCTCGCGTTCCAGGTCGTGGCCGACCCGACGGATCTGCCGCTCCGCCCGGTCGCGGAGACCGAGCTCGATCAGCAGCATGGCGGCCTCCACCGCCGCTCTGTCCCGCCCGTCGGTCTCCCGCACTCGCAGCGCCAGCGCGTCCGCCTCCCCGGCGAGCCGCAGCGCCCCCTCCCGGTCCCCGCGCCGCAGCAAGGTCGCCCCCACCGCGCACAGCCCCGCGACCGCCCGCTCGTTCCCCGCGGCGCGCGCCAGTGCCACCGCCCGGTCGACCTCCCCGATGGCGGCCCACCCCGCCGCGATCTCGGGCCGCACGAGCCCGCCGCTCAGCTCCAGGCAGTCCCGCCGGACCGCGAGCCGCAGCATCAGCGGAATCAGTCCGGGCCGGTCACCGCGCGCGAGGAGGGCCTCCGACGCCACCCGCACCTCCGCGAGGGCCGCCCCGTCGCCGCCCGTCACCGCGAGCAGCCGGTCGTGCCGTACCGCGTCCAGCGCGCAGCCCACCAGCCGCTCCACCTCTCCCGCCGCCCGCAGCGCCACCGCGTACCCGCGCAGCAGGTACTCCGGGGTCCCCTCCGGCCAGCCGCGCTCCCGCCACTGCTCCGCCCAGGTGTGCAACCGGCCCCGGAAGCGGTCCAGTTCCCGCGTGCCGAGCATCTCCCGGGCCTGGGCGGCGAGTTCTTCGTGGGCGAGGAGGTAGGCGGGGCCTGCCGGGGCGAAGGTGCGGCCGGGGCCGGTGCGCAGCACGTCCTTCACCCGGTAGGGCACCTCTTCGGTCAGCTCCGCGAGGTCGTCCGCCGTCAGACCGCCGCCCGCGGCCGTGAGCAGGCCCAGCAGGTCGTAGGGAAGGCCGCCCGCCGTGAGGAGGTGCTTCAGCTCCCGTTCCGCCTCCACCCGGACCGCGCGGGCGGACGGGGACGGGGCGAGGAGACGGACGGCCGCGGGGTCGCGCAGCGGGTGGGTCTCGGGGACGTCGGCCGGGAGCGGCGGGTTGAGGCGGCCGGAGACGATGACCGGCAGGTCGTACGGGAGCAGGGCCGCGATCGAGTGGGCGTCCGGTCCGGTGGTCACGCCCCGGTCCTCGTCCAGCCCGTCGACGAGGAGGACGAGCCGTTCGCCGCGCCCGGCGCAGGCGCGGGCGGCCGCCCCGTACAGGCGCAGCAGGTGTGCCTGCCGGGTGGCGGCGGTGAGGAGGGCGGGCAGCGGCTCGGCAGCCAGTTCGGCGAGCTGTTCCAGGACCACGTCCACGTACGCCGCCGCGTCGCTCTGGGCGGCCCAGCGGGCGGTGACGAAGAAGGGGACGATCCGCACGCCCGGCGGCGGGTCCAGCGCGAACCGGGCCATGAGCGCTGTCTTGCCGGCCCAGGCGTCCGCCCGCCACCACAGGTAACCGGGGGCGTCCGCGCGACTGAATGCGGCGAGCTCCGCCAGCTCCCGTTCCCGGTCGACCAGTTCGGCCGGGGCGAGGCGGCGCACCTGCTCCCAGTACGCGGACCGGACGGGCGCCGCCGCCCCGGCCACGATCCGGTTGCCGTCGCCGACGACCACGATCCCCGTACCGTTGTCGACCGTGACCGACCGCTCCCCCGGCTCCTCCCGCATGCCCCCATGCTGCCAGGGCACCACGGCCCCCCGGACCTAAACTGGAAGGGTTCGAGCGGGTCCGGGAGCGGCTCCGGGAGGCGCCATGACCTTCGTGCAAATCATCGACTGCAAGACGAGCGACGTCGACGGCCTGAACCGTCTCATGGACCGTTGGGTGGAACAGACCAAGGGCAAGCGCACCGCCACCCACAGCATGGTCGGCAAGGACCGCTCCGACGCCTCGCACGTCGTGGAGATCGTCGAATTCCCCTCGTACGACGTGGCCATGCGCAATTCGCAGCTCCCGGAGACCGATCGGATCTTCCGGGAGATGGTGGCGCTCTGCGACGAGATGCCCACCTTCACCGACCTCGACGTCGTGCGGGACGAGGCGCTGTACAAGACCAACGCCCGGCGGCTCCTGGAGATGCTTGCCTACGAGCAGGAGCTGGCGCTGCTCGACGAGGTGCTCGCCGAGGGGTACCACGACCACGATCCGACCAACGAGCAGGACGTCATGGGCATGGACGCCGTCCGGCGCGAGGTGGAGATGTGGCGGGGCGGCTTCGACTTCACCTTCACCGTCGACGACCAGATCGCCGAGGGCGACCGGGTCTGCACCCGCTGGACCTGGCAGGGCACCCACACCGGGGACTTCATGGGCCTCCAGCCCACGGGCATGGAGGTGTCCATGACCGGCACGGTCATCCACCGCTTCCGGGACGACGGGAAGATCATGGAAGGCTGGTGGCAGTACGACCTGCTCGGGCTGATGGGGCAGCTGGGGGCCGTGGAGGGCTGAGCCGGAACGGCCGGGAAGGACCGGGCACCGGCCGGGAACGGGCCGAGAACGGGCGAGGCCCGGTGCTCCCGCGACGGGAGCACCGGGCCTCGTGACGTCCAGGCGTCAGACCTCGTGACGTTCAGGCGTCAGTGGGAGTGGCCGTGACCGTGGCCGTGGCCGTGGTCCGCCGGCTCCTCCTCCTTCTTCTCCACCACGAGGGTCTCGGTGGTGAGGAGCAGGGAGGCGATCGAGGCGGCGTTCTCCAGGGCGGAGCGCGTCACCTTCACCGGGTCGATGACGCCGGCCTTGACGAGGTCGCCGTACTCGCCGGTCGCGGCGTTGAAGCCCTGGCCCTTGTCGAGCTCCGCCACCTTCGCGGTGATGACGTAGCCCTCGAGGCCGGCGTTCTCGGCGATCCAGCGCAGCGGCTCGACGGCGGCGCGGCGGACGACGGAGACACCCGTGGCCTCGTCGCCGGTCTTGTCGAGGTTGCCCTCCAGGACCTTGACGGCGTGGACGAGCGCGGAGCCACCACCGGAGACGATGCCCTCCTCGACCGCGGCGCGGGTCGCGGAGATGGCGTCCTCCAGACGGTGCTTCTTCTCCTTCAGCTCCACCTCGGTGGCGGCGCCGACCTTGATCACGCACACGCCGCCGGCCAGCTTCGCGAGGCGCTCCTGGAGCTTCTCGCGGTCCCAGTCGGAGTCCGTGGACTCGATCTCGGCCTTGATCTGGTTGACGCGGCCGAGGACGTCCTCGGAGGAGCCGGCGCCGTCCACGATCGTGGTGTCGTCCTTGGAGACGGTCACGCGGCGGGCGGTGCCCAGCACGTCCAGACCGGCCTGGTCGAGCTTGAGGCCGACCTCCTCGGAGATGACGGTGGCACCGGTGAGGGTGGCCATGTCCTGGAGCATCGCCTTGCGGCGGTCACCGAAGCCGGGCGCCTTGACGGCGACGGCGTTGAAGGTGCCGCGGATCTTGTTGACGACGAGGGTGGAGAGGGCCTCGCCCTCGACGTCCTCGGCGATGATCAGCAGCGGCTTGGAGCCACCGGCCTGGATGACCTTCTCGAGCAGCGGCAGGAGGTCCTGGATGGAGGAGATCTTGCCCTGGTTGATCAGGATGTACGGGTCGTCGAGGACGGCCTCCATACGCTCCTGGTCGGAGACCATGTACGGCGAGAGGTAGCCCTTGTCGAAGGCCATGCCCTCGGTGAACTCCAGCTCCAGGCCGAAGGTGTTGGACTCCTCGACGGTGATGACACCGTCCTTGCCGACCTTGTCCATCGCCTCGGCGATGAGCTCGCCGACCTGCTGGTCCTGCGCGGAGAGCGCGGCGACGGCGGCGATGTCGGACTTGTCCTCGATCGGGCGGGCGGTCGCGAGGAGCTCCTCGGACACGGCCTTGACCGCGGCGTCGATGCCCTTCTTCAGGGCGGCCGGGGAGGCGCCGGCGGCGACGTTGCGCAGACCCTCGCGGACCAGGGCCTGGGCGAGCACGGTGGCGGTGGTGGTGCCGTCACCCGCGATGTCGTTGGTCTTGGTCGCCACCTCCTTCACGAGCTGGGCGCCGAGGTTCTCGTACGGGTCCTCGATCTCGACCTCACGGGCGATCGTGACACCGTCGTTGGTGATGGTGGGGGCGCCGAACTTCTTGTCGATGACGACGTTGCGGCCCTTGGGGCCGATCGTCACCTTCACCGTGTCGGCCAGCTTGTTGACGCCGCGCTCAAGGGCGCGACGGGCGTCCTCGTCGAACTTCAGGATCTTCGCCATGGGAGCGATTCAGCCCTCTCGGAAATCGTAGAAAAAAACTGCGCCCCTGAACGCCCGCGGAGAAACCAGGGGGTCAGGGGCGCAGCTCAAAGCATCTGGTTCAGGTGCCTTGGTGACTTACTTCTCGATGATCGCGAGCACGTCGCGAGCCGAGAGGACGAGGAACTCCTCGCCGTTGTACTTCACCTCGGTGCCGCCGTACTTGCTGTAGAGCACGACATCGCCGACCTTGACGTCGAGCGGCAGGCGCTCGCCGTTCTCGAAGCGGCCCGGACCCACGGCGAGGACGGCGCCCTCCTGGGGCTTCTCCTTCGCGGTGTCCGGAATGACCAGGCCAGAGGCGGTGGTCTGCTCGGCGTCGAGCGGCTGGACCACGATGCGGTCCTCGAGCGGCTTGATGGCAACCTTGGAGCTGGTGGTCGTCACGATCCGACCTCCCCCTTCGGAGATCTCACGGGGTTAACTGTCTGAGGTGGCGACCAGGTGGATCCGTCGTCGCGGGTGCCGGACCTGCCCGTCGCTGTGTTGGCACTCTCCAGTGGGGAGTGCCAGAGCCGAGACTATGACCGCGATTAGCACTCGGTCAAGCGGAGTGCCAATTCACGACCCCGTGGCGCGAACGACCGCCGTCATCCCGCCGCCTTCCGGGGGAACGTCCGGGCGGAGCCCGCGGTTCCGTACGAGCGGGGACACCAGAGGGCCGGACGGCGCCGAGGGCGTGGCCGACGCGGAGGGCACGGGGTCCGCCGCCTGACGGGCGGCCCGGCCCCGGTCCGGATGCGGCGACACCTTCTCGGCCGCCTTGCGGCCGAGCCGCTCGATCGGATCGACCGAGGACGCGCAGGCCTGCAGGGCGAGCAGCGCGCCGGTCAGGGCCAGGGCGGCGGTCAGCCGGCGCGCCCGGCTCATACGTAGTCCTCGAGCTTCGCCACCGCGTACCCCTTGTCCGTGACCGTCTTCATCACCCTCCGGATCATGTCCGGCATGGAGCCCTTCCAGTCCCCCTTGCCGCGGAAGTGCGTGAGGATGATGTCGCCCGGGTGCAGGTCCCGGTCCCACTCGCGCCATTCCATGTGGTCGGGGAAGGCCTCGGAGGCCCACAGCGGGACCGCCTTGACGCCGCAGGACTTCGCCGCGCGCAGGGTGTCCTGGTTGTAGTTGCCGTACGGCGGGCGGAAGAGGGGCGGCCGCTCGCCGAACTGCTTCTGGATGACGTCCTGCATCCCGCAGATCTGCCGCTTCTGGGCGTCGTAGTCGAGACCGGGCAGATAGGGGTGGGTCAGGGTGTGGTTGTGCAGGGCCACCCCGGAGTCCTGCATCTTCTTGAAGTAGCCGTAGTCGTCCTTGACCAGGTAGTTGCTGAGGAAGGCGCTGTACGGGATCTTCAGGTCGGTCATCATCCGCAGCAGGGCGGGGTCCTTCTCCGCGCCGTCGTCGATCGTCAGGAAGACGACCTTGTCCTTCGTCGGCACGGTCGTGAAGACCGGCGGCAGTCCCTTCCCCGCGGTCTCGAAGCCCTTGCGGGTGGTGACCGTCGGCTTCACCGCGGGCGGCTCGGGCGCGTCGAGCGGGGGCTTGTCGAGGCCCCACTTCCTGGCCGCGGCGACGCGGGCGGCACGCGCCTTGCGGACCCGCTCGACGTACGCGTCCAGCGCGCCGGCCGCGCCCCCCGCGCGCGGCGGCTGACCGGCGGCCGGCTCGGCGGGCGGGGGCTCCTCCCCCGCTCCCGGGTCGGCGCAGGCGGAGCCGAGCACGGCGACGAGGAGGGCGATCCCGACGACCCGCACGGACCGATGAGAGGCCGTCTGTTCCTTTTGTCGTACTAGCTGCATGGCGCCGCATCCTGTCAGCGCCACGCCCCTCCGGGGCCCCGACACCACCGGCGGGCCCCGCACCGTCCCCCGGGCGGCCCACACCTCCCCCGGGCGGTCCGGAGATCGCCGGACCAGCACAATGGGACGGGTGACCGACCTCGCCGCCTTCACCGCCCTGCTCGCCCCCGAGGGGCAGGCACTCCTCGACGCGCTGCGCGACTACGACCCCGCCCAGGAGCTGGCGGTCGCCTCCCGGCTGCGCCGCGACCATCCCGCCGAACTGGTCTCGGCGGCGCTCGGGCAGGCCCGGCTGCGACAGCGGGCGGTCGCCAAGTTCGGGGCCGCGGACGCGTACCGGATGTACTTCACGCCCAACGGCGTCGAGCAGTCCACCCGGGCGAGCGTAGGCGCCTACCGGGCGGCCCGGCTGAAGGCGCTCGGCGTCGACAGCGTCGCGGACCTCTGCTCCGGCATCGGCGGCGACGCCATCGCGCTGGCCCGCGCCGGGATCTCGGTCCTCGCGGTCGACCGCGACCCGCTGACCGCGGCCGCGGCGCGGGCGAACGCGGCCGCGCTCGGGCTCGCGGACCTCATCGAGGTGCGCTGCGCGGACGTGACCGAGATCGACACGCGTCCGTACGACGCGGTCTTCGTCGACCCGGCACGGCGGGGCGGCCGCGGCAGGATCTTCGACCCCGAGGCCTACTCGCCGCCGCTGTCGTGGGCGGTCGACGCGGCCCGCAAGGCCCCGCACGCGGCCCTGAAGATCGCCCCCGGCGTCCCGCACGAGGCCGTGCCGGAGGAGGCCGAGGCGGAGTGGATCTCGGACGGCGGCGACGTGAAGGAGGCGGTGCTCTGGTTCGGCACCGACCCCGGCGCCCGCCGCGCGACGCTCCTGCCCTCAGGCACGAGCCTCGTCGGCCAGGGCCTGCCCGACCCGGCGGTCCGCCCGGTCGGCCGCTACCTCTACGAGCCGGACGGCGCCGTCATCCGCGCCCACCTGGTCGCCGACGTGGCCCGGGACCTCGGCGGCGGCCTGATCGACGAGACCATCGCGTACGTCACGGCCGACACCCTCACCCCGACCCCGTACGCCGCCGCCTACGAGATCACCGACGAGCTCCCCTTCAACCTCAAGAAGCTGAAGGCCCTCCTCCGTGAACGCGAGGTCGGCACCCTCACCGTCAAGAAGCGCGGCTCGGCCGTCGAACCCGAGGAGATCCGGCGCAAGGTGAAGCCGAAGGGGCCGAACGCGGCGACGGTCCTGCTCACTCGGGTCGCGGGAGCCCCGACGATGCTGATCGGACACCCGGCCGGCCGGTGAGGCGGATCGCCAGGCGGTAGTGCGTGACGGCCTTCGTGCACCCGATCAGCCCGGTGATCCAGAGGCCGAGGGCGGCGCCCATGCCGTAGACGACGAGCGGATACCCGCCGTTGTCACGGGTCGTGTCGGCGGCGACCGCGAACGAGGTCCAGAGGCCGGTCGCGCACAGCGCGAAGGAGAGCAGCAGCCAGCAGGCGCTCAGGACCGGGGCGCGCAGCCGGGCGTCGGTCGCGGGGTGGGAGTCGAGCACGGCCCACTGGACGAGCCGCGCGCGGGCCAGACGGTCGCGCAGCACGCCGCGTACGGTCATCCACACCGCCGGGACCAGGGCGCCGACCCCGGCGACCGCGCAGAACAGACCGAGCGCCAGGGTGATCGGGTCGGCCGCTCCTCCCCCGCCCCAGAAGGCCGCCAGGCCGATGCCGACGAGACCCCAGCCGAACTCCAGGAGCGCCAGCCACACCAGGAACAGCGTCAACCGCCCGCCACCGAGCAGCCGCCGCCCGAGTACGTCCAGGGCCAGCGCCCGGTCGGCGAGCCGCGCCTCCCGGTCGGGCCAGCTCTGGAGCTCGGCGGGCGGCGGGGGCGGCGGAAGAATCGACATGCCGTGGAGCCTAGAGGGTCCCGCCGGTCACGCCGGGCTCGCGTTCCCTGCTCCGGCCTGATCGACGAGGCCCCCCTGGGCCCTGCCCGCCGCACCCGCCCTCACGCCCCCCGATCCACCGCCGGTGCACCGCCCGGAGTGCCGCCCCGGCGGGCCGCCGTCGCGCCCTCGCCGGTCGTGGAACTCGACCGGGCGGTCACGGCCCCGGCCCTGCCCCGCCGGCAGGCCCTGTCCCCCCGGCCTTCGCGGCCCGCTCGCGCAGCAGGGCGCGCTCCCGCTCGTTGCGGGTGAGGGCGGCGGCGCGCTCGAACTCCGCGCGGGCCTCCTGCGTACGGCCCATTCGGGCCAGGAGGTCGCCGCGGACGCTCGGGAGCAGGTGGTAGCCGGACAGGGCCGGTGCGGTGGCCAGGGCGTCGACCAGGGCCAGGCCCGCCTCGGGGCCGTCGGCCATCGACACCGCGACCGCCCGGTTGAGTTCCACGACCGGGGAGGGCGCGACGGCGGCGAGCCGCCCGTAGAGCGTGGCGATGGTGCGCCAGTCCGTGTCCTCGTACGTCGCCGCCCGCGCGTGGCAGGCGGCGACGGCGGCCTGCAGCGCGTACGGGCCGTTGGCGCCGCCCGCCTCGACGGCCCGCTCCAGGGCCGCGAAGCCGCGCCGGATCAGCAGCCGGTTCCACCGCCGCCGGTTCTGGTCCGCGAGCAGCACCGGCGCCCCGTCCGGCCCGGTCCGGGCCGCGGTCCGCGAGGCCTGGATCTCCAGCAGGGCCGCGAGGCCGTGGACTTCGCCCTCCTTCGGCATCAGCGCGGCGAGCTGCCGGGCGAGCCGCAGCGCGTCCTCGCACAGGGCGGGCCGCAGCAGGTCGTCGCCGGCGGTCGCCGCGTACCCCTCGTTGAAGATCAGGTAGATGACCTCCAGGACCGAGCCGAGCCGGACCGCCCGGTCCGCCCCGTACGGCACCTCGAAGGGCACCCCCGCCTTGGCGAGCGTCCGCTTGGCCCGCACGATCCGCTGCGCGACGGTCGGCTCCGGGACCAGGAACGCGCGGGCGATCTCGTCCGTGCGCAGCCCTCCGACGAGCCGCAGGGTCAGCGCCGTGCGGGCCTCGGCGGAGAGCACCGGGTGGCAGGCCGTGAAGACCAGCCGCAGCACGTCGTCGTCGATGTCCCCGGGGCCCGAGGGCTCGGGGTCGTACGCCTCCTCCACGAGCTCGCGGCCGGCCTCCGCGAGCTTCCGCGCGTAGGTCTCGCGCCGCCGCACCAGGTCGACCGCGCGGTGCTTGGCCGTTGCCGTCAGCCAGGCCCCCGGCCGGTCGGGGACACCGGACTCCGGCCATTGCTCCAGGGCGGCGACGAGCGCGTCCTGGGCGATCTCCTCGGCGATCCCGACGTCCCGGACGATCCGCGCCACGGTGGCGATGATCCGGGCCGACTCCATCCGGAAGACCGTGTCCAGGGTCTCCTCGACCGTCTGTGCCGTCACGCCTCACATGACAGCACAGACCGCCGACAGCCGCGGTGGTTCGGGCAGTTCGGGCGCCCCTTCCCAGGCTCGTTCAGGAGCCCGTTCGGGCGCCCGTTCCGAAGCGCGACCGGGCGCCCGTTCAGGAGCCCGTTGAGGAGCCCGTTCAGGAGCCCGTTCAGGAGCCCGGCATCTCCTCGACCTCGCGGACCTCCAGGCCCACGGTCCAGTGCGGCGGGTGGACCTCCAGGAAGCGCTTCCCCCACTCGATCGCCTCGGCCATGTCCTTGCACTGCAGCATGGCGTAGCCGCCGACGACCTCCTTGGTCTCGGTGAAGGGGCCGTCGGTGAACGACAGCTTCCCGTCCTGCCAGGTGATCCGGGTGCTCTCGGCGGTGGGCTTGAGCCCGGCCGTGTCCACCATGGCGCCGGCCTTGGTGATCTCCTCGAAGAGCGCGCCCATGCGCTCCTCGAAACCGGGGTCGGCGGACGCCATGTCGATGCTGTTCTCCTCGATGCGGACGAGGGAGAGGTAGCGGGGCATGGTGACTCCTCGGGGTGCGGTGGCGGGGCCGTTCCCCGCCTTCACACTCATACGTCGATCGGGAGACGCCCGCATCGACACGCGCCGGGAAACGCGCACCGCGGATTTCTCAGAGGTAGTCCTCCAGGCGCGCCACCGTGAAGCCCTGCTCCTGTATGTGCCGCAGCAGATTGGTCATCATCTGCGTCATCGTCCGGCCCTTCAGCTCGGACGGGCCGCGGAAGTGGGCCAGGATGATGTCGCCGGGGTGCAGCTTCTTGTCGCCGCGCTGGTACTGCATGTTCTGTATCTGCATCGACTCCCGCCACAGCACGATCGCGTCCACGCCGCACTGCCCGGCGGCTGCCCGGGTGGCCTCGTTCCAGTTGCCGTAGGGCGGGCGGAAGAGCCGCGGGCGCTTGCCGTACTCGGCGGTCAGCCTGTCCTGCTGGCCGCATATCTCCCGGCGCTGGGCGTCCTGGGAGAGGGTGCGCAGGTTGGGGTGGGTGAGGGTGTGGTTGGCGACGCCGTGGCCCTGGGCGACCAGCGGCCTGAAGTACCCGTAGTCCGCGCGGATCGCGGAGTCGGTGAGGAACATCGTCACCGGCAGCTTGAGGTCCCGCATCATCGCGACGAACCGGGGGTCCTTCTCGGCGCCGTCGTCGATCGTGATGAAGACGACCTTGTCGTCGGTCGCGATGTCGCTGACGACGGGGACGGGTCCGCCGGCGGTGCGCGTCACCGGCTTCTTCGCGGGCGGGGCGGGCGGGGCCGCGAGGGGCTTAAGGCCCCACGTGGCGTAGGCGGCCCGCAGGTCGGGGGCCGCCGGGGCGTCCGGGGCCTTGCCGCCGGCCGAGGGGCTCACGGAGCCGGTCCTCGGGGCGGCCGGCTCGTCGGCGTCGGCGGCGGTGCAGCCGGTCGCGAACAGGGCCACGGCGGTCAGCGCCGCCCACAGCGCGAGGGTCTTCTTCACGCGCTGTGGGATGCCGGAACCGTGCGAAAGGTTGCTCCCGGAACGCTCCCGGTATGCCTATCCGACCGATTCGAAGCGCCAGCGGTGCACCGGACGCGTGATCAGTCCCGGGCCCGGCTCGGGCAGCTCCGGCAGTTCGGCGTCGAGCCCGTCCGGCGTCTCCCACCAGGTGAGGACCAGGACCCGGTCCTGCGGTGCGCGGAAGGTCTCGCGGCGCTGCGGCTCGGCCGGGAGCTCCTGCGCCCTCGCCCAGTCGAGGAGTTCGGCGCCGCGGCCCTCGGCCGCGCGCGCCTCCCACATCAGGGTCACGGTCGTCACGGCCGTCACGGGTACAGGTTCTCCTTGCTGACCTCGTGCACGTGGTCGTGGTCGTGAGTGTGCGCCGCCCCCGGCACGTGCGACTCGGTCACCGGCAGGGAGGAGTCCGCCGACAGCTCCAGGTCGGACGCGGCCCGGCCGCGGGCGACCATCTCGGCGCCGAGCGCGGCGACCATCGCGCCGTTGTCGGTGCACAGGCCCGGTCGCGGCACCCGCAGCCGGATGCCGGCCCGCTCGCAGCGCTCCTCGGCGAGGGCGCGCAGACGCGAGTTGGCGGCCACGCCGCCGCCGATCATCAGGTGGTCGACGCCCTCGTCCTTGCAGGCCCGTACGGCCTTGCGGGTGAGCACGTCGACGACGGCCTCCTGGAAGGACGCGGCGACGTCCCGGACCGGCACGTCCTCGCCCGCGTTCCGCTTGGCCTCGATCCAGCGGGCCACCGCGGTCTTCAGGCCGGAGAAGGAGAAGTCGTACGCGGGGTCCTTGGCGCCGGTCAGGCCGCGCGGGAAGGCGATGGCCGCCGGGTCGCCCTCCTTGGCGAGCCGGTCGATGACCGGACCGCCCGGGAAGCCCAGGTCGAGCACGCGGGCGATCTTGTCGAAGGCCTCGCCGGCGGCGTCGTCGATGGTCGCGCCCAGGGGCCGTACGTCGGAGGTGATGTCGCTGGAGAGGAGCAGCGAGGAGTGGCCGCCGGAGACCAGCAGGGCCATCGTCGGCTCGGGCAGCCGGCCGTGCTCCAGCTGGTCGACGCAGATGTGCGAGGCGAGGTGGTTGACGCCGTAGAGCGGCTTGCCGAGGGCGTACGCGTACGCCTTGGCCGCCGACACGCCGACGAGCAGCGCGCCCGCCAGGCCGGGCCCGGCCGTGACGGCGATGCCGTCCAGGTCCTTGGCGGACACCCCGGCCTGCTTCAGGGCGCGCTCGATGGTCGGGACCATGGCCTCCAGGTGCGCGCGGGAGGCGATCTCGGGCACGACGCCGCCGAAGCGGGCGTGGGTGTCGACGCTGGAGGCGACGGCGTCGGCGAGGAGGGTGGTTCCGTGGACGATGCCGACGCCGGTCTCGTCGCAGGAGGTCTCGATGCCGAGTACGAGCGGTTCGTCAGCAGCCATCTGCATCAGTCTCTGTTCCTTGAACGGTGTGTCGCATCACGAGGGCGTCCACGTTGCCGGGCTGGTAGTAGCCGCGGCGGAAGCCGATGGGCTCGAAGCCGAAACGTTCGTAGAGCTTCTGGGCCCGGGTGTTGTCCACGCGCACTTCGAGGAGGACCTCTTCGCACTCGAAGGCGGTCGCGGCCTGGAGGAGGTCGGTGAGGAGCCGGGCGCCGAGCCCGGTTCCCCACTGGTCGCGGGCGACGGCGATGGTCTGCACGTCGCCCAGGCCGCCGGCGGCGGCGAGCCCCGCGTAACCGACGAGCCGGCCGGACGGGTCCTCGGCGACCATGTAGTGCCGGGTCGCGCGCGGCCCGCGGGCGTGCGCGAGCTCCGACCAGAACATCCCCTCCGACCAGGCGTCCTCGGGGAAGAGCTCGGCTTCGAGCGCGAGCACGGGCTCCAGGTCCCACCAGCGCATCTCACGGAGCACGGTCGTCACTTGGGGGTGACCACCTTGTAGTTCTTCGGCACCTGCGCGTCGGGGCGGCGCAGGTACATCGGCAGCGGGTCGAGGAAGCCCTCGCCGCCCGCGGCCAGCTTCTCGGCCGCGAGCGCGGCGAGCGCGGCGGCCGACTGGTGCCCGGGCTCCCGGGCGTCCGGGAAGGCCTCCGGGTAGAGCGCGGCGCCCGCGCCCACCACCGGCAGCCCGGCGAGCTGCTCGGCGATGTCGGCGGGCCGGTCGACGGCCGCGTCGCCCACGCGGGTGCGGGAGTCGTCGTAGCGCGCCCAGTAGACCTCCTTGCGCCGCGCGTCGGTGGCGACGGCGAAGGGCTCCTGGATGCCGGAGGCGTAGGCGAGCCCGTCGAGGGTGCACAGGCCGTGCACGGGCACGCCGAGCGCGGAGGCGAAGGTGGCGGCCGTGACGAGGCCGACGCGCAGTCCGGTGTACGGGCCGGGGCCGACGCCGACCACGAGTCCGGTCACCGCGTCGAGGGTCAGCCCGGCCTCCTTGAGGACCCCGTCGACGGCGGGCAGCAGCAGCTCCCCGTGGCGGCGGGCGTCGACCTGGCTCGATTCGGCGACGACGGAGTCGCCGTCGTGGAGGGCGACGGTGACGGCGGGTGTGGCGGTATCCATGGCGAGCAAGAGCACGCGAACAGCCTACGGCGCCGGAGCGGCGGGGACGGCGCCCCTTCCGACGGGGGCGGCGACTGCTACGGTCGGGCACCGATACGTACGTACGACAGAAGGTGGGCGCACGGTGGGACGGAGCAGCTCGGGATTCGTGGCCGGGCTCACCGCGGCGGCCCTCGCCGCGGTCGGTTTCCTCGCCTATCAGGCCTCGGCGTCGGCGCCCTCGCCGGCCGAGCTGGCGGCGAAGCCGACGACACCGAGCACGGCGCCCTCGGTCGCGGCGAGCGAGAGGCCGACGCCGGCGAAGGACCCCATGGCGCTGCCCGCGGACTCGGGCACGGGCGAGCGGGTGGTGTACGGGCTCGCCGACCGCCGGGTGTGGCTGGTGAGTGCGAAGAACCAGGTCACGCACACCTTCTCGGTGATGCCGAGCACGGTGTCCCCGCCGCCCGGCGCGTACGCGGTGACCTCCCGGTCCGGTGCGGTGCGCGGCTCGGACGGGGTGCAGATCGAGCACGTCGTGCGGTTCGCGACCGTCCAGGACGTGTCGGTCGGCTTCAGCGCGGCGGTGGACGGCTCGACGCCGTCGCCGGACCCGTCGCGGAAGACGGGCGGCATCCGGATGAAGCGGGCGGACGGCGACGCGCTGTGGAAGTTCGCCGTGATCGGCGCGAAGGTCGTCGTCGTCGCGTAGTGCGCCCGGGTCAGGCCCTCCGGCGGACGTGCCGGGCGGGCTCACGGCCCGGGGGCCTCGTCGGGCTCAGGCGGCCTCGTCGCGTACGGTCTCGGGCTCGTCGTGCTCCGAGGGCTCGGGGCGGCGCGGCGGGGTGGAGACCGCGTTCGCCGCGGCGCACGACGCCAACAGGTCTCTCATCGGGACACTGTCCGCGGTGCGGTCCTCGCGCTCCGGCGTCGCCATGCATGCCTCCCGTAGGTTAGGTACACCTAACCAGCTCGTACATCCATGTGACCACGCCTCGGAGCGACGGCGCAACATTTTCCCGACACGTTGTCGGAACCTACGTACGTTCGGCCGTACGGTCAGGCCAGCGCGAGGTCCTCGGCCGCCCAGCGTGCGCCGATGCCGTTGAGCACGACGGTGCGCCGGTCGTCGACGGCGTCCTCGGTGTCGTCCCCGTTTCCCACGACCCGGTGGATCAGCACGTGCAGCCGGTCGTCGGTCAGCTCCTCGACCTTGCCGTCGCCCCACTCGACGACGACCACGGAGTCCGGCAGCGACACGTCGAGGTCCAGGTCCTCCATCTCGTCGAGACCGCCGCCCAGCCGGTACGCGTCGACGTGCACCAGCGCCGGTCCGCCGACCAGGGAGGGGTGGACGCGGGCGATGACGAAGGTCGGCGAGGTGACGGCGCCACGCACGCCGAGGCCCTCGCCCAGGCCCCGGGTCAGCGTCGTCTTGCCGGCGCCGAGTTCGCCGGTGAGCATCACGAGGTCGCCGGGGCGCAGCAGCTTGGCCAGGCGGCGGCCGAGCTCCTGCATCCGCTCCGGGGAGTCGACTTCGAGGGTGGCCTGGGTGTGCGGAGTGTCCATGTCCGCCAACCTACCTATCCGCCGACGGGGACCGCTCCCACCCTCCCCAGCAGGTCGGCGATCCGGTCGGTGACCGCCTCCGGGTGTTCGAGCATCACCAGGTGCCCGGCGTCGGGCACGATGACCAGCTCCGCCTCCGGCAGCAGGTCGGCGATGGCCTCGGTGTGCGAACTGGGCGTGACCAGGTCGTGGTCGCCGGCGAGGGCGAGCACCGGCAGCTCACGGAAGGCGGCCAGGGCGGCCGCCTTGTCGTGCTCGGCGAACGCCGGGTAGAACTCGGCGACCACGTCGATCGGGGTCGACTCGATCATCCGCTCGGCGAACCGGACGACGGCCGGGTCGACGTCCTTCGACGAGAACGAGTACTTCTTGATGAGCCCGGCGAACAGATCGGCGGTGGCCCGCCGCCCGCGCTCCACCAGCTCCGCCTGCGAGCCGAGCGCCCTGAGCACCCCGGGCAGCACCCGGCGCACCGCGTTGACCCCGGCCATCGGCAGCCCGTAGCTGACCTCGCCGAGCTTCCCGGTCGAGGTGCCCACGAGGCCGACGCCGACCACCCGCTCCCGCACGAGCTCCGGGTGGAGCGCGGCGAGGGCCATGATCGTCATTCCGCCCATGGAGTGCCCGACGAGGACCAGCGGCCCCTCGGGCGCGGCCGCGTCGAGGACGGCCTTCAGATCGCGCCCCAGCATGTCGATCGAGACGGGCACCCCGTCGGGCCCGGCCTGGGCGACCCCGCGCGCCGAGCGTCCGTGGCTGCGCTGGTCCCAGTGCACGGTGCGGACGAGCCCGCGCAGGGCGGCCCGCTGGAAGTGCCAGGAGTCCTGGTTGAGGCAGTAGCCGTGGCTGAAGACCACGGTGACGGGGGCGGGCGGCCTGCGGCCGAAGAGGCGGCGCCGCCGGGTCGGCCCGGCGACCTCGGGGTCGAGCTCGTCGACCTCGTAGTAGAGCTCGGTGCCGTCCTCGGCGACCGCCCGCCCGGGGGTGCCGCGCAGGGCTCCGTACGGCCCCTCGGCGTCGAGCGCGAGCCGCGCCTTCTCCCGTACCGAACGCCCCACCGTCAGCCGCTCGATGGCCACGCCGGCCGCCGCGCCGGCGGCCAGCACGCCTATCGCGGCACCGGCCCAGCCGGCCCGCCGCCAGGTGTCGTCGCCCACGCCGGGCCTCCTCCCTCGGGTCTACTCGCCCACGTAGACGCGCGGGACGCGCGCGCCGATCCGCGTCACGATCTCGTACGCGATGGTGTCGGCGGCCTCGGCCCAGTCCTGGGCGGTCGGCTCGCCCCCGTCACCGGGTCCGAACAGCACGGCCTCGGTGCCCGGCTCGGGCGTGTCGCCGCCGAGGTCGACGACGAACTGGTCCATGGCGACCCGGCCGGCGACGGTCCGGACCCGGCCGTCCACCAGGACCGGCCCGCGCCCGGAGGCGTGTCGCGGGATCCCGTCCGCGTAACCGACCGGGATCAGCCCCAGCGTGGTCTCGCCGGGGGTCGTGTAATGGTGCCCGTACGAGACGCCGTGGCCGCCCGGCACGTGCTTCACCAGGGCCACGCTCGCCTTGAGCGACATCACGGGCCGCAGTCCGAACGCCGCGGAGGGCCCGACCAGCACCGGATCGGGCGACACGCCGTACATGGCGATGCCCGGCCGGACGAGGTCGAAGTGGGCCTCGGGCAGGGTGAGCGTGGCGGGCGAGTTCGCGATGTGCCGCACCTCGGGCTCGACACCGGCCTTCTCGGCGTAGTCGAGCATCGTCCGGAAGACGTCGAGCTGCGCGGGGACCGACGGATGCCCGGGCTCGTCGGCGCAGGCGAAGTGCGACCACAGCCCGGTGATCTCCAGCAGTCCCTGCGCCTCGGCCTTGAGGGCCTCGCCGACGAGCTCGGGCCAGTCGGCGGGCTGGCAGCCGTTGCGCCCGAGCCCGGTGTCGGCCTTGAGCTGGATCCGCGCCCGCCGCCCGGTCTGCCGCGCGGCCCCGACGACCTCCCGCAGGGCCCACATCCCGCTCACCGTCATGTCGAGCCCGGCCTCGATGCCCTCGGCCCACGGGTCGCCGGGCGTCCACAGCCAGCACAGGATCCGCGGCTCGGTCAGGCCGGCCGCGCGCAGCGCCAGCGCCTCGTGCGGCGTCGCCGTCCCCAGCCACGTCGCGCCCGCCTCCAGCGCTGCCCGGGCGCAGGGCACGGCCCCGTGTCCGTACGCGTCCGCCTTGACCACGGCCATCACCTGGACGTGTGGCGCGACGCGGGCGCGCAGCGTGCGGACGTTCGCACGCAGCGCGCCGAGGTCGATCTCGGCGCGGGCTCGGCGGGGCTGTGGTGTCTGAGTCATCGCGCCCAGTCTCTCAGGTATCAGCCACCCGGCCGCTTGCCCCAGATGTAGACCCGGTCACCCTTGCGCAGTACGTCCCACAGGCGCTTGGCGTCGGCATGGCTCAGATTCACGCAGCCGCGACTCCCGGTGGGCGTGGCGAGCTGCCCGTAGACAGCGTGGAAGGCCTGTCCGCCGTCGAAGAACTGGGCGTACGGCATGGGCGTGTCGTAGATCGACGACCAGTGGTCCTTGTGCCGCCAGTAGACCGAGTGCCAGCCGGTCCGGGTCCGGTAGCCGGCCCGGCCGCTCCGCACGTTCACCACGGCGAACGTGATCCGCTTGCCCTTCTGGACCCACATCAGCTCCCGGTCGAGGTCGACACAGGCGACGACGTACGTCCGCACCGGGCACTTCGCGGCGGCGTTGGGGTTCTTCCGGGCGGCGAGCAGCTCGGCCCGCGCCCAGGTGACGGGACCGGCGAAGCCGATGGCCGGCTTGATGCCCTGCACGTTCTGGAACGCCCTGATGGCCTTGCAGTCGGCGGGCGACTGCTTCCCGTCCACCTTCAGCTTCAACAGGCGTTCGACCCGCCGCTGATGCGGCCCGGCCTTCGCGGTGCAGGTGGCCGCGGCGGCGCTGCGCGGCAGGTACTCGACCAGCTCGTCGACCTCGCCCCGCGGCTCGGGCACGGGTACGGGCACCCCGCCCTCGTCCCTGCGCGGCGGCAGCACCTGGTCGGGGGTGTCCATCGGGAACTCGGCCCGCCCGACGGGCCCGACGCCGCCGGGGAGCAGCACCTCGGCGGAATCGGGGGCGGGGTCGGAGGCGGCGTCGGCGGCAGCGGGGAGGGACAGGGTCGCCACGGTGGCGGCGAGCAGCACGGCGACGGCGCGCCGGCGTGTTCTGGATCTGATCACGCGGCCATCCCACGCCGCGCCGCCGCGCCGCGCCTGCGGTGGTCCCCGTGCGGGGCAACACGTTGATCCGACTGGCGGCGAGCCCCGGGGCGGCGCCGGGGGGCCTGCCGTCAGGGGGTCGTCGTGTCCCGCCAGGCGTCCGGCAGGGCGGCGGCCACGTCGCTCGCCGTGATCGGGGCGCCGCCGCCGGCCGCGCGGCGGGCCGCGAGGCCGTGGAGGTAGGCACCCGCCGAGGCGGCCTCCAGGGCCGGGAGGCCGGCGGCCAGGAGGGAGCCGGTGAGGCCGGAGAGCACGTCGCCGCTGCCGGCCGTGGCGAGCCAGGACGTGCCCGTGGGGTTGACCCGGACCGGGCCCGCGCCGCCCGGACCGCAGATCAGGGTCGTGGAGCCCTTGAGGAGGACGGTCGCTCCGTACCGCCCGGCGAGTTCGCGGACCGCCGTGAGCCGGGCCGACTCGACCTCCTCGCGGGACGTGCCCAGGAGCGCCGCGGCCTCGCCCGCGTGCGGGGTGAGCAGGGTGGGCGCGGTGCGCGCCTTCACCGCCTCGGCCGGGAGGTCGCGCAGCCCGTCCGCGTCGACGAGGACGGGGACGTCCGAGGTGAGGACCTCCGGCACGCCGGGGCCGTCGCCGAGCCCGGGCCCGACGACCCACGCCTGGACGCGGCCGGCCCGGTCCGGGGGTCCGGCGTGCACGAGGGTCTCGGGGTGCGCGGCGATCACCGCGTCGCCGGCCGGCCCGACGTACCGGACGGCTCCCGCGCCGCCCCGCAGCGCGCCCTCGACGGCGAGCACGGCCGCACCGGGGTAGCGGGCGGAGCCGGCCACGACGCCGACGACCCCGCGCCGGTACTTGTCGCTCTCGGCGCCGGGCACGGGCAGCAGCCGGGCCACGTCCTCGTGCTGCAGCGCCTCCAGGTCGGGCACCGAGGGCAGGGTCGCGCCGAGTCCGATGTCGACGAGCCGCAGCGCGCCCGCGTACTCACGCGCCGGATCGACGAGCAGCCCCGGCTTGTACGTGCCGAAGGTGACGGTCGCGTCGGCCCGCAGCGCCTCGCCCGCGACCTCCCCGGTGTCGGCGTCCACGCCGCTCGGCAGGTCGACGGCCACCACGACGGCGTCGGAGCCCCGAGCCGCCCGCGCGACGGGCACGGCGTCGGGGCGCAGTCCGCCGCGTCCGCCGATGCCGGTGATCCCGTCGAGGACGAGGTCGGCGGCGGCGAGCGCGTCGTACGGGTCGTCGTGCGGGCCGACGACCCGCCCGCCGGCCGCGTGGAGCGCCGCGAGCCCGCCCTCGTGGGTGCGTGAGCCGAGCAGGACGGCGGTGACCCCGGCGCCGCGCCGGGCGAGCCTGGCGCCGGCGTACAGCGCGTCGCCCCCGTTGTCGCCGCTGCCGACGAGCAGGACGACCCGCGCCCCGTACACCCGGCCCCGCCCGAGCAGCGAGAAGCAGGCGGCGGCGAGCCCGGCGGCCGCCCTCTGCATCAACGCCCCCGCGGGCAGCCGTGCCATCAGCTCGGCCTCGGCGGCCCGTACGGTCTCCACGCGATAAGCGGTACGCATGGCACCCACCCTGGCGGCTCGCCCGGCGCCGCGCCACCTCCGCCGCGGGACCGGGGAGTGCGGGTCCGCCGCCTCAGCCCTCCGCGATCACCACCGCCGACGCGACTCCCGCGTCATGGCTGAGCGACACGTGCCAGTGCCGTACGCCCAGTTCGGCGGCCCGGGCCGCGACCGTGCCGCGGACCCGCAGCCGCGGCCGGCCGGTGTCCTCGGCGTACACCTCGGCGTCCGTCCAGTGCAGGTTGCCCGGCGCGCCGAGGGCCTTCGCCAGGGCCTCCTTGGCGGCGAAGCGGACCGCCAGGGACGCCGGGCCGCGCCGTTCGCCGCTCGGGAGCAGCATCTCCCGTTCGAGGAACAGGCGCTGCAGCAGCCCTGGCGTGCGTTCCAGCGACGCGGCGAAGCGGTCGATCTCCGCCACGTCGATGCCCACCCCGATGATCATCTGTTCACTGCCTCACTCACTCCACCGTCACGGACTTGGCCAGGTTGCGCGGCTGGTCGACCTCGTTGCCCCGGGCCGTCGCCAGTTCGCAGGCGAAGACCTGCAGCGGCACGGTGGAGACCAGCGGCTGGAGCAGCGTAGGCGTGGCCGGGATGCGGATGAGGTGGTCGGCGTACGGGACGACCGCGTCGTCGCCCTCCTCCGCGATGACGATCGTGCGGGCGCCGCGGGCCCGGATCTCCTGGATGTTGGAGACGATCTTGTCGTGGAGGACGGACCGCCCGCGCGGCGAGGGGACGACCACGACGACCGGGAGGTCCTCCTCGACGAGCGCGATCGGCCCGTGCTTCAGCTCGCCCGCCGCGAACCCCTCGGCGTGCATGTAGGCGAGCTCCTTGAGCTTGAGCGCGCCTTCCAGGGCGACCGGGTAGCCGACGTGCCGGCCGAGGAACAGGACGGTGTCCTTGTCGGCGAGGGACCGGGCGAGCTCGCGCACCGGCTCCATGGTCTCCAGGACCCGCTCGACCTCTTCGGCGCTCCGGGCGAGCTCGCGGACGACGGCGTGGATCTCGTCGCCCCACTGGGTGCCGCGCACCTGTCCCAGGTAGAGCGCGAGCAGGAAGCAGGCGACGAGCTGGGTGAGGAAGGCCTTGGTCGACGCGACGGCGACCTCGGGGCCGGCGTGCGTGTAGAGGACGGCGTCGGACTCGCGCGGGATGGTCGACCCGTTGGTGTTGCACACGGCGAGGACCTTCGCGCCCTGCTCGCGCGCGTGCCGCAGGGCCATCAGGGTGTCCATGGTCTCGCCGGACTGGGAGATGGCGATGACGAGGGTGCGCTGCCCGAGGATCGGGTCCCGGTAGCGGAACTCGCTCGCCAGCTCGACCTCGCAGGGGATGCGGGTCCAGTGCTCGATCGCGTACTTGGCGATGAGCCCGGCGTGGAAGGCGGTGCCGCACGCGACGATGACGATCTTGTCGGCCTCGCGGAGCACGGCGTCGGGGATGCGCACCTCGTCGAGGTGGAGGCGCCCGTCGCCGCCGATCCGGCCGAGGAGGGTGTCGGCGACCGCCTTGGGCTGCTCGGCGATCTCCTTGAGCATGAAGTAGTCGTAGCCGCCCTTCTCGGCGGCCGAGGCGTCCCAGTCGATGTGGTACGCCCGTACGTCGGCCGGCGCGCCCTCGAAGTCGGTGACGGTGACGCCCTCCCGGGTGAGCTCGACGACCTGGTCCTGGCCGAGCTCGATGGCCGAGCGGGTGTGCGCGATGAAGGCGGAGACGTCGGAGGCGAGGAAGTTCTCGCCCTCGCCGACGCCCACGACGAGCGGGGAGTTGCGGCGCGCGCCGACGACGACGTCGGGCTGGTCGGCGTGCACGGCGACCAGGGTGAAGGCGCCGTCGAGCCGCTTGCAGACCAGGCGCATGGCCTCGGCGAGGTCGCCGACGGAGGAGAACTCCTCGGCGAGCAGATGGGCCACGACCTCGGTGTCCGTCTCGGACAGCAGGTCGTGGCCCCGCTCGGCCAGCTCGGCCCTGAGGACCGCGAAGTTCTCGATGATGCCGTTGTGGACGACGGCGACGCGGCCCGCGTTGTCGAGGTGCGGGTGCGCGTTCGTGTCGGTGGGGCCGCCGTGGGTGGCCCACCGGGTGTGTCCGATGCCGGTGGACCCGCTCGACAGCGGGCGGTCCACCAGCTCCTTCTCCAGGTTGACGAGCTTCCCGGCCTTCTTGGCCGCGGCGAGCCCTCCGTCGGAGAGCACGGCGACTCCCGCCGAGTCGTAGCCGCGGTATTCGAGCCGCTTGAGGCCCGCGATCACCACTTCGAGCGCCGACTGACCGCCGACGTAGCCAACGATTCCGCACATGGCGGCAGCCTACGGCCGAACGGCCCCGACCGGCCGGACTCAGCGCAGCTTGGCCGCCTGCGCGTCGACGACGGCGGTCGGCAGGTCCTTGATCTTGCCGGAGAGGCTGATCGAGGAGAAGCCGGCGAGGTTGTTGCCCTTGCGGAAGACGACGAGCTTGCTGGTGAAGGGGTTGCCCTCCATGTCCGTGGTGATCGTCCAGGCCAGGGCCTCGTCACCGGCGGTCACGGTCTCCGGGGCCACCTTGGTGACCTTGGTCTTCTCGCCGCCGCCGTGCAGGACGAAGCCGCCGGCGCAGTCGGTGCCGGCGGTCTTGAGGGACGCGAAGGCCTGCTGGGCGCCCTCACCGGCGTACGAGCCGAGGGTGACCGTGGTGACGGGCGCCGCGAGCGCCCCCATGATCTGGTCCGGCGAGGCGGAGGTCTCCTGCTTGGCCTCGATCGCCTTGCGCTGCGCGCTGGCGCCGGGAGTGCCGGGCGCGACGCCGGACAGGGCCTCGGCGAGCGCCTCGCAGGCGGGCTTGTCGGCGCTGACGTCGCCGGGGTGCACGATGTCCGCGGGGCCGGCCTTCTGCACCTGGTAGCCCTTGAGGTCCGCCTGCGCCACGACGAGCTTCTCCAGCTCGACGGCGCTCAGCGCCTTCACGTCGGGCTTGGCCGCGGCGGACGCGGAGGCGTCGGCCTTGCCCGAGTCCTCACCCTTCTTCTCCTCCCCGCCGCAAGCGGTGAGCAGCAGGGCCAGGGAGGCCGCGGTGGTCGCGGCGAGGGCGGTACGGCGGATCAGGGTGGGGCGCATCGCTCAACTCTCGAGTCGGGTCCGTAGGTCCGTGCGAACTCTATGGGGGCGGGTTCCCGCTGTGCACCGGGGTTTCACCCCGGCGCCGCCGCACGTCGGCAGCACCGTCTGCTCCACCCCGCAGGCTCGGCCTCTTCGCCCGTGCGCCACGGACCCAGAGGTGGGCCATCCCTACCGTCACCGCACGTCGCACCCGGCCCCCGGCCACGGCGGAGCGCCGCCTGCGGTCCCTGGTGCGCGGGGGATCCCCCGTAGCGCACCGCGACGCCGCCACGTGACCCACCCCACCCCCCACAGCCGCCCCGTACCCACGACAATGGCGGGGTGATCACTTCGCCGCCACGAAGCCCCAACGGAAACGGCGCCGGTTCCCGGCGGGTCGCCGAGCCGACGCCGTACGTCGACCTCACGCGGGCCGAGTGGAGCGCGCTGCGGGACAAGACGCCGCTGCCGCTGACCGCCGACGAGGTCGAGCGGCTGCGCGGCCTCGGGGACGTCATCGACCTCGACGAGGTCCGGGACATCTACCTGCCGCTGTCGCGGCTGCTGAATCTCTACGTGCAGGCCACCAGCGGGCTGCGCGGGGCGCTGAACACCTTCCTGGGCGAGAAGGCCGAGCAGCGCGGCACCCCCTTCGTCATAGGAGTGGCCGGCTCCGTCGCCGTCGGCAAGTCGACCGTCGCCCGGCTCCTCGAGGCGCTGCTCGCCCGCTGGCCCGAGCACCCGCGGGTGGAGCGGATCACCACCGACGGGTTCCTGTACCCGATGGAGGAGCTGAAGGCGCGCGGGCTGATGTCCCGCAAGGGCTTCCCCGAGTCGTACGACCGGCGGGCGCTGACCCGGTTCGTCGCCGACGTCAAGGCGGGCAAGGAGGAGGTCACGGCCCCCGTCTACTCGCACCTCATCTACGACCGGGTGCCCGACGAGCGGCTCGTCGTGCGCCGGCCGGACATCCTCATCGTCGAGGGGCTCAACGTCCTGCAGCCCGCGCTGCCCGGCAAGGACGGACGCACCCGGGTCGGTCTCGCCGACTACTTCGACTTCTCCGTGTACGTGGACGCCCGCGCGGAGGACATCGAGCAGTGGTACCTCAACCGCTTCCGCAAGCTGCGCCAGACCGCGTTCCAGGACCCGTCCTCGTACTTCCGGCGCTGGACCCAGGTCTCCGAGGAGGAGGCCCTCGACTACGCCCGCACGATGTGGCGGACCGTCAACAAGGTGAACCTGCTGGAGAACGTGGCACCGACCCGCGGGCGGGCGACACTCGTCGTGCGCAAGGGAGCCGATCACAAGGTGCAGCGGCTCAGCCTCCGTAAGCTCTGAGGGTGTTGCACCTACGCCTGATCGTGCCGCCGGACCGTACCGGGGCTGCCGTCGACCTCATCGAACGGACCGTCGGCACCACCCACCTGGTGGTGCTGCCCGGCGCCGCCCGCGCGCCGGCCGGGGACCTCGTGCTGTGCGACGTGGCCCGCGAGGCCGGGCAGGAACTCCTCCAAGGGATGCGGGAGCTGAGGATCGATCAGGACGGGTCGATCGCCGTCGAGAACATCGACCTCTCGCTGTCGACCCACGCGACGGCGGCCGAGGAGGAGGCACCCGGCGAGGCCGCCGACGCGGTCATCTGGGAGCAGCTGACCGACGCCACGCACGAGGAGTCGACGCTCACCATCACCTACAGCGCCTTCATGATCGTGGCGACCATGATCGCGGCCTGCGGTGTCGTGCTCGACAACGCGATCCTGATCGTGGGCGCCATGGCCGTGGGGCCGGAGTTCGGGCCGCTCGCCGGGATCTGCACGGGGATCGTGCGGCGCGCCCCGAAGCTGGTGCTGCGCTCGTCGTACGCCCTGGTGGTCGGCTTCGCGGCGGCGATCATCGCGACGACCGTCTTCAGCCTGTGGATGGACGCGCTCGGCCTGTTCAGCGTCGAGCAGCTGGACGCGCCCCGCCCCAACACGAGTTTCGTCTGGAAGCCGGACCCGTTCTCCTTCGTCGTCGCCCTGCTCGCGGGCGCCGCGGGCACCCTCTCGCTCACCTCGACGAAGTCGGGGGCACTGATCGGGGTCGCGATCTCCGTGACGACGATCCCCGCCGGCGCGAACGCCGCCGTGGCGCTCAGCTACGGCCAGTTCGGCCAGATGTGGGGCTCCGTCGAGCAGCTGCTGCTCAATCTGACCGGCATCATCCTCGCCGGCACCGTCACCCTGTTCGGGCAGGTGCTGCTGTGGCGCACCCCGCGCGGCCACTGGACCCGTGGCGTCAAGAAGCGCTAGGACCGGCGGATCAGGGTCGGGCACGCCGCGGACGCGGCTGTGATCCGCGGGACGGGCCCGACGGGTGTCACTCCCCGGACGCCGTCGGCCCCCGTCCCCGCACGTGGCGGGAACGGGGGCCGACCCGTCCTCGTCCGGACTAGCCCAGCGCCGACTTCACGACGTCCGCGAGGCGTCCGGCCACCGACCGGGCCTGCTCGATGTCGGCGGCCTCGACCATGACCCGTACGAGCGGCTCGGTGCCCGAGGGGCGCAGCAGGACGCGGCCCGTGGTGCCCAGCTCGCGCTCGGCCTCGCCGACGGCGTGGGCCAGCTCCGCGGAGGTCCTCACGCGCGTCTTGTCGACGTCCGGCACGTTGACCAGGACCTGCGGCAGGCGCTCCATGACCGCGGCGAGCTCGGCGAGGGAGCGGCCGGTGGCGGCGACCCGGGCCGCGAGCATCAGGCCGGTCAGGGTGCCGTCGCCGGTGGTGGCGTGGTCGAGCACGATGACGTGGCCGGACTGCTCGCCGCCGAGGGCGTAGCCGTGCTCCTTCATCGACTCCAGGACGTAGCGGTCGCCGACCGCGGTCTGCACCAGCGAGAGACCCTCACGCTCCATCGCCAGCTTGAACCCGAGGTTCGACATGACCGTGGCGACGACGGTGTCGCCGCGCAGTGTCCCGGCCTCGCGCATGGCGAGGGCGAGCACGGCGAGGATCTGGTCGCCGTCGATCTCGGCACCCGTGTGGTCCACGGCGAGGCAGCGGTCGGCGTCGCCGTCGTGGGCGATGCCGAAGTCGGCCTGGTGCTCGACCACGGCGGCCTTGAGCAGTCCGAGGTGGGTGGAGCCGCAGCCGTCGTTGATGTTGAGGCCGTCCGGCTCGGCGCCGATGGTGATCACGGTGGCACCGGCCCGGGAGAAGGCCTCGGGCGAGACGCGGGCGGCGGCGCCGTGGGCCTCGTCGAGGACGATCTTCAGCCCGTCGAGCCGGTTGGGGAGGACAGCGATCAGGTGGGCGACGTACTTGTCGAAGCCCTCGTCGTAGTCACGGACCCGGCCGACGCCCGCGCCGGTCGGGCGGTCCCAGGGAGCGCCGGTGCGGTGCTCCTCGTAGACGGCCTCGATGCGGTCCTCCAGCTCGTCGGCGAGCTTGTGGCCGCCCCTGGCGAAGAACTTGATGCCGTTGTCGGGCATCGCGTTGTGGGAGGCGGACAGCATGACGCCGAGGTCGGCGCCGAGCGCGCCGGTCAGGTAGGCGACGGCCGGGGTGGGCAGCACGCCGACGCGGAGCACGTCGACGCCCGCGCTGGCGAGGCCCGCCACGACGGCGGCCTCCAGGAACTCTCCCGAGGCACGCGGGTCGCGCCCCACCACGGCGGTCGGCCGGTGGCCCTCGAAGGTGCCCGCCTCGGCGAGCACGTGCGCGGCCGCGACCGACAGGCCGAGCGCCAGCTCCGCCGTCAGGTCGGCGTTGGCCACACCGCGCACGCCGTCCGTGCCGAAGAGTCGTCCCACAGCTGTCCTCCGAAAGTGCTCCGAAAATGCGATCCCCTGCACGGCTGATGCCCGTTTTTACGTCCGAGCCGTGCGGAAGGTGCTCAAGTCCTGCCCAGCATGATGACCGGGTCCTGCCCAAGATTATGAAAGCAAGATGTGAAAAAGCCGTACGCCCCGGCAGCACGGACAGTGCCGCCGGGGCGTACGAACAGAGCAGCCGAGCAGGCGATTAACGCTTGCTGTACTGCGGGGCCTTACGGGCCTTCTTGAGACCGGCCTTCTTGCGCTCGACCGCACGGTCGTCGCGGGAGAGGAAGCCGGCCTTCTTCAGCGGGCCGCGGTTGTTCTCGACGTCGGCCTCGTTGAGGGCGCGGGCCACGCCGAGGCGCAGGGCGCCGGCCTGGCCGGACACGCCGCCACCCGCGATGCGGGCGATGACGTCGTAGCGGTTGTCGAGCTCGAGCACCTTGAAGGGCTCGTTGACTTCCTGCTGGTGCACCTTGTTGGGGAAGTAGTCCTCAAGGGTGCGACCGTTGATCTTCCACTTGCCGGTGCCCGGAACGATCCGGACGCGGGCGATGGCGTTCTTGCGACGGCCCAGGCCGGCGGCCGGCTGCGGGTCGCCGAAGCGGGACGCGAGGGACTCGGAGGTGTAGTCACCCTCGACGATCTCGGTCTCGGTGGTGTACTCCTCGACGCCCTCGAACTCGTCGACGGGGGTCTCGGGGGTGGTCTCGGCCACGATGCTCCTCAGATTTCTTTCGTTCTTAGGGGGTGTGGCCGGAACTACTGCGCGACCTGGGTGATCTCGAACGGGACCGGCTGCTGGGCAGCGTGCGGGTGGTTCTCGCCCGCGTAGACCTTCAGCTTCGAGAGCATCTGACGGCCCAGGGAGTTCTTGGGGATCATGCCCTTGATGGCCTTCTCGACGGCCTTCTCGGGGTTCTTGTCCAGCAGCTCGTCGTAGCGGACGGAGCGCAGACCACCCGGGTAGCCGGAGTGGCGGTACGCCATCTTCTGGGTCTTCTTGTTGCCCGACAGGTGGACCTTGTCAGCATTGATGATGATGACGAAGTCGCCCATGTCCATGTGGGGCGCGTAGACGGGCTTGTGCTTGCCTCGCAGGAGGTTCGCAGCCGTCGTCGCCAGGCGGCCCAGGACGATGTCCTGCGCGTCGATGATGTGCCACTGGCGAGTGACATCGCCGGGCTTGGGGCTGTACGTACGCACTTCGTAGCCTTCGCTTCTTCAGTGGATGGAGTCCAGACACACCTGAAGCGATCATGCAGCTGGGGCCTGCACTGCCGGGTCACCGCCCGTATGCGAGCCACTGGTAACTGCTCCAGGGAACTTGCGTAAGGGCCCTTCGCGTGAGAACGACGAAGCCAATACGCATAACAAACGGCAACAGTACCCGCGCCACCCCGGACGGGTCAAAACGCGCGACCCTACCGCGCCCGCTCGACCCGCCGCTCGTCCCAGACCGGCTCCTGCGTCTCCCGCACGACCCCGTCCGAGCCGAAGACCAGGTACCGGTCGAAGCTCTTCGCGAACCAGCGGTCGTGGGTCACGGCGAGCACCGTGCCCTCGTACGACTCCAGGCCGTCCTGCAGCGCCTCCGCCGACTCCAGGTCCAGGTTGTCCGTCGGCTCGTCCAGGAGCAGCGCCGTCGTGCCGGCCAGCTCCAGGAGCAGGATCTGGAAGCGGGCCTGCTGCCCGCCGGAGAGCTTCTCGAAGGCCTGGTCGCCCTGGCGCTCCAGCTCGTAGCGGCGCAGCATCGACATCGCCGCGCCGCGGTCCTTGGCATGCTCCGTCCACAGGATGTCGACGAGGGAGCGGCCGAAGAGCTCGGGGTGGGCGTGGGTCTGCGCGAAGTGCCCCGGCACGACCCGCGCGCCCAGCTTCCAGGTTCCCGTGTGGGCCACCGACCCGTCGCCCGCCAGCAGCCGCAGGAAGTGCGACTTGCCGGAGCCGTTGGAGCCGAGGACGGCGACCCGCTCCCCGTAGAAGATCTCCAGCGAGAACGGCTTCATCAGGCCGGTCAGCTCCAGGTTCTCGACCGTCACCGCCCGCACCCCGGTCCGTCCGCCGCGCAGCCGCATCCGGATCTCCTGCTCGCGCGGCGGCTCCGGCGGCGGGCCCGCCTCCTCGAACTTCTTCAGGCGCGTCTGCGCCGCCGCGTACCGCGAGGCCATCTCGTGGCTGACCGCGGCCGCCTGCCGCAGGTTGACCACCAGCTTCTTCAGCTGCGCGTGCTTCTCCTCCCAGCGCCGCTTCAGCTCCTCGAAGCGGGCGAACCGCTCCCGCCGCGCCTCGTGGAAGGTGTCGAAGCCGCCGCCGTGCACCCACACGTCGGAGCCGGCCGGGCCGGGCTCGACGGCCACGATCTTCTGCGCGGCCCGGGCGAGCAGCTCCCGGTCGTGCGAGATGAACAGCACGGTCTTGCGGGTCTCCCGCAGCCGCTCCTCCAGCCAGCGCTTGCCGGGGACGTCCAGGTAGTTGTCCGGCTCGTCGAGGAGCAGCACCTCGTCGTTCCCGCGCAGCAGGTACTCCAGGACCAGGCGCTTCTGCTCGCCACCGCTGAGCGTGCGCACCTCCCGGAACTGCGCCTTGTCGTACGGCACGCCCATCGCGGCCATGGTGCACATGTCCCACAGGGTCTCGAACTCGTACCCCTGCACCTCGGCCCAGTCGCTGAGCGCCTGCGCGTACGCCATCTGCGCGGCCTCGTCGTCGACCGTCATGATCCGGTGCTCGGCCTCGTCCACGGCCTTCGCGGCCGTGCGGATGCGCGCCGGGGCGACCGAGACCAGCAGGTCGCGGACCGTGGACTCGTCCCGTACGGAGCCGACGAACTGCGGCATCACGCCGAGCCCGCCGCTGACGGTGACACCGCCGCCGTGCGGCTGCAGCTCCCCGGAGATCAGCCGGAGCAGGGTCGTCTTGCCGGCGCCGTTGGCGCCGACCAGGGCGACCACGGCGCCCTCCCCGACCCGGAAGGAGGCGTCCCCGAGGAGGACCCTCCCGTCCGGAAGGTAGTACTCCAGGTGTGCGGCCTCGACATGTCCCATGGGGGGCATTGTCACCGCCGCAGCCCCCTGATCCCAACCCGATTAGGATGCGCGGCATGAGCTTCGGGGGACCGCAGTGGCCGCAGCAGGGCCAGGGGCAGGGACAGGGACAGCAGCCGTACGGGCAGCCGCAGCAGCCGTACGGACAGCAGCCGCAGCAGCCGTACGGACAGCAGCCGCCGTACGGGCAGGCGCCGGCGAACCCGTTCCCGGGCGCGCAGGGCGGTGCGCAGACCCCCGACTGGGGCGCCCTCGCCGACGCATCGGCCGCCCGCAACCAGCGCAAGCGGTGGCTGCTGATCGGCGGCGCGGCCGTCGCCGCGCTCGCCGTGGGCGCGGCCGTCGCCACGGCGATCGTCGCCACCAACAACAGCAACGACGAGGCGAAGAACGGCGGCACCGGCCCGACCGCCTCGGCCGCCCCCACGGACACCGCGAGCCCGGCCCCGACCTTCTCCTCGGTCGCCCCGCTGCCGCCGCCGAACCCGATGGACTTCATCTCCGACGCGAAGAAGGACAAGGCCCCGCTGAGCGCCGAGAGCCTCTTCCCCGGCAAGAAGCTGACCATGAGCGGCCGCCCCTACCAGAAGGGCGCGACCTCCTCGACGGCCAACTGCGCCGCGGTCACCCAGGGCGCCCTCGGCACGGTCCTGAAGAACAACGGCTGCACCCGCGTGATCCGCGCCACGTACGTGAAGGACGGCGTGGCCGTCACCGTCGGCGTGGCCGTCTTCCCCACCGACGAGCAGGCGCTCAAGGCGAAGAAGCAGGCGAGCGGCGGCATCGCACCGCTCACCGGCGCGGGTGTCGGTGACTTCTGCCACAAGACGGTGTGCCTGCGGCGCACCAACTCGATCGGCCGGTACGTCTACCTGACCCAGACCGGCCACACCGACGGCAAGAAGGTCACCACGGGCGACAAGCCGGTCTTCCAGACCGCCGACGACCTGGGCACCTTCGCCTTCAACCAGATCTACGCCCGCGGCCGCGCCCAGGCCTCAGCAGCAGCCGGCGCTCCCGGGGAGTGACCGCTTGTTGCGCGCCTCCCTGCTGCGCGCGGCGAGCTGGTCGTCGGCCGGGTAGCCGACCTCTTCGAGGGTGAGGCCGTGCGGCCGCACGACGTGCACGGCGGAGTCCCGCACGCCCGCGGCCAGCACCTTGCCCGGCCATTCCACCGGGCGGTGCCCGTCGCCGACGAACAGCAGAGCGCCGACCAGTGAGCGGACCATGTTGTGGCAGAAGGCGTCGGCCTTGACCGTGGCCTCCAGGATGCCGTCGGGACGGCGCTCCCAGCGGAGCTCCTGGAGCGTGCGGATGGTCGTGGCACCCTCCCGCTTCTTGCAGTAGGCGGCGAAGTCGTGCTCGCCGACGAGCCGCTCGGCGGCCGCGTTCATGGCGTCCAAGTCGAGCGTCCAGTCGTGCCACAGGACGTGTCCGCGCAGCAGCGGGTCGACGCCGCCCGGGTGGTCGGTGACCCGGTACGCGTAACGGCGCCAGATGGCCGAGAAGCGGGCGTTGAAGCCCTCGGGCGCCTCGGTGAGCCTCCATACCCGGACGTCGTGCGAGAGCCGCCCGGCGAGCCGCCTGAGCAGCTTCTCGCGGTGCTCCTCCCACAGGGCGACCGGCAGGTCGACGTGCGCGACCTGGCCGCGGGCGTGCACGCCCGCGTCGGTCCGGCCGGCGACGGTCAGCTCGTAGGTCTCCGTGGAGCGGGTGACGGTCTTCAGGGCGTCCTCGATCTCGCCCTGGACGGTGCGCTGGCCCCGGGCCTGCTTGGCCCAGCCGGAGAAGTCCCTGCCGTCGTACGAAAGGTCGAGCCGTACGCGTACGAACCCGGGCTGCACGTCATCACTCACGCCGTAAATCCTCTCAAACACGCGGAACGGGCCCGCACCCCGAGGGGTGCGGGCCCGGCCACGAGATCGTCAGAACGCTCAGGCGTCCTGCGCGTCCTCGGTGGTCTCCTCGGCCTTGGCGGCCTCGTCGGCCTCCTTGACGGCACGCTTGGTGGCGGCCTCGGCCTCGGCGACGGTCGCCTTCTTGGCGATCTCGCCCTCGACCAGCTCGATCACGGCCATCGGGGCGTTGTCGCCACGACGGTTGCCGATCTTGGTGATGCGGGTGTAGCCACCCGGGCGCTCGGAGTAGCGCGGGGCGATCTCGGTGAAGAGCGTGTGGACGACGCCCTTGTCCGTGATGGTCTGCAGCACCAGGCGACGGTTGTGGATGTCGCCCTTCTTCGCCTTGGTGATCAGGCGCTCGGCGACCGGACGCAGGCGGCGGGCCTTGGCCTCGGTCGTGGTGATGCGGCCGTGCTCGAAGAGCGACTTCGCCAGGTTGGCGAGCAGCAGCTTCTCGTGCGCGGCGGAGCCGCCGAGGCGGGCGCCCTTGGTGGGACGCGGCATGGTGTTTCTCCTTGTGTCTGCCCCGGCCGTGTCAGGTACCGGGGTCAGTATCCGAGCGGGCGGTTGCCCGTCGGAGATCCGAACGGGCCCCGAAGGGGCCGTTCGGAAGGGGCGCGGGGGGCTGCGCGATCAAGCACAGCGCTCCCGCACCCGAGTACGGACCGTGAGGCCCGAGCTCTCAGTACTGCTCGGTCTCGACGAAGCCCGCGTCCGCGTCGTCGTCGGCGCCGAAGGCGTCGGCGGCGGCGGTCGGGTCGAATCCGGGCGGGCTGTCCTTGAGGGCCAGGCCCATGCCGGCCAGCTTCGCCTTGACCTCGTCGATCGACTTCGCACCGAAGTTGCGGATGTCGAGCAGGTCGGCCTCGGAGCGGGCGACGAGCTCACCCACGGAGTGGATGCCCTCGCGCTTGAGGCAGTTGTACGACCGAACGGTGAGCTCCAGCTCCTCGATCGGCAGCGCCAGGTCGGCGGCCAGGGCGGCGTCCGTCGGGGACGGGCCCATGTCGATGCCCTCGGCGTCGATGTTGAGCTCGCGGGCCAGACCGAACAGCTCGACCAGGGTCTTGCCGGCCGACGCCATGGCGTCACGCGGACGCATGGCCTGCTTGGTCTCGACGTCGACGATGAGCTTGTCGAAGTCGGTGCGCTGCTCGACTCGGGTCGCCTCGACCTTGTAGGTGACCTTCAGCACGGGGCTGTAGATGGAGTCGACCGGAATACGGCCGATCTCCTGGCCCACCTGCTTGTTCTGGACGGCGGAGACGTAGCCGCGACCGCGCTCGACGGTCAGCTCCATCTCCAGCTTGCCCTTGCCGTTCAGCGTGGCGAGCACGAGGTCGGGGTTGTGCACCTCGACACCGGCCGGGGGCGCGATGTCGGCGGCGGTGACCAGACCCGGGCCCTGCTTGCGCAGGTACATCACGACCGGCTCGTCGTGCTCCGAGGAGACGACCAGCTGCTTGATGTTCAGGATGAGGTCGGTGACGTCCTCCTTGACGCCCGGCACGGTGGTGAACTCGTGCAGGACACCGTCGATCCGGATGCTGGTGACAGCGGCGCCCGGGATCGAGGAGAGGAGGGTGCGGCGGAGCGAGTTGCCGAGGGTGTAGCCGAAGCCCGGCTCCAGCGGCTCGATGACGAACCGGGAGCGGAACTCGTCGACGACCTCTTCGGTCAGCGAAGGACGCTGAGCGATAAGCATGTCTTCGTTTCCTTCAGTCGTGGACGCCCACTATTTGACGCCCGACGGGTACTACGTACTGCAAGGGTACGGGCGGTACGCCCCAAAAGAGGGGCGCACCGCCCGAAAGCGCAGGTCAGCGACCGTGCGTCAGCAGTCGCGCGTCAGACGCGGCGACGCTTCGGCGGACGGCAGCCGTTGTGCGGGGTGGGGGTGACGTCCTGGATCGAGCCGACCTCGAGGCCGGTGGCCTGGAGGGAGCGGATCGCGGTCTCACGGCCGGAGCCGGGACCCTTGACGAAGACGTCGACCTTGCGCATGCCGTGCTCCTGCGCGCGGCGGGCGGCCGACTCGGCGGCCATCTGCGCGGCGAAGGGGGTGGACTTGCGCGAGCCCTTGAAGCCGACGTGGCCGGCGGAGGCCCAGGAGATCACGTTGCCGGACGGGTCCGTGATCGAGACGATCGTGTTGTTGAACGTGCTCTTGATGTGCGCGTGGCCGTGAGCGACGTTCTTCTTTTCCTTGCGGCGCACCTTCTTGGCAGCGCCCTGACGACCCTTGGGGGGCATCTATAACTCCTACGGGAGGTGGTCGGTCCTACAGCGAAGACCGTGTGGTCAAGCGTCCGCTGTGGACTACTTCTTGCCCGGCTTCTTCTTGCCGGCGATGGCGCGACGCGGGCCCTTGCGGGTACGAGCGTTCGTGCTGGTGCGCTGACCGCGGACGGGCAGGCCACGACGGTGGCGCAGACCCTGGTAGCAGCCGATCTCGACCTTGCGGCGGATGTCGGCGGCGATCTCGCGGCGGAGGTCACCCTCGGTCTGGAGGTTGGCGTCCACGTACTCGCGGATCTTGACGAGGTCTTCCTCGGCAAGGTCGCGGACACGGGTGGACGGGTTCACGCCGGTCGCGGCGAGGATCTCCTCGGACCGGGTACGCCCGATGCCGAAGACGTAGGTGAGTGCGACCACCACACGCTTTTCGCGCGGGATGTCAACACCGGAAACGCGTGCCATTCAATGGCTCCTGTGTGTTCGGGGGTCTTCAGCAAAGCCGTTCCCGACCGCCGTACCAGGTACGAATCGGGTCTCCGGCCCCCACCGGAGGTGTCGCCGACCCTTGCGGGCTGGGCGGGCTCTGCGTATGTACGTGTTGCTATGCGTCGCGCGAAGAACTGCGAGATGCAGGTCGGTCGGCGTGCGTCAGCCCTGGCGCTGCTTGTGGCGCAGGTTGTCGCAGATGACCATGACCCGACCGTGGCGGCGGATCACCTTGCACTTGTCGCAGATCTTCTTGACGCTCGGCTTGACCTTCATGGGATGTGAGGTTCTCCGGGTCAGTGCCACCACCCGCGCGGAGTGCGGGGGTGCAGGCAAGATCTACTTGTACCGGTAGACGATCCGGCCACGCGTCAGGTCGTACGGAGACAGCTCCACGACGACCCGGTCGTCCGGGAGGATACGGATGTAGTGCATCCGCATCTTGCCGGAGATGTGCGCGAGGACCTTGTGACCGTTCTGGAGCTCCACCTTGAACATGGCGTTCGGCAGGGACTCGATCACGGTGCCCTCGATTTCGATGGCACCTTGCTTCTTGGCCACGCTTCGCCCTTCGAATCGGCTACCTTGATCGACTCTCGCCGCCGAGTGCGGACACACGGGTACACGAGAGCCGACGCATCAGTCTACGTCAGGCCCCACGAAAAGACGAATCGGGAAGTCTGCCCCACGTAGAAGATCCCCAATCCCCGATGCAGCCCTCGCGGGCTCGGCGCCCGGGGGCGCCTCGCCGGCCTCGTGCTGCCGCGGCGGACGGGGTCCGCCGGAGGGGGCTGGGGACCGGTGCGGAGCGGCGGCCCCGGAAGGGGACGACCGGCTCCGGCGTGCCGGCTAGGCCAGCGGGTCCGGCGCCGCCACGACGCCGAGCTCCGCCAGCTTCGCCTTGCCGCCGTCGACGGCCGTGAGGACCAGCGGGCCCTCCTCCGTCAGCGCCACGCTGTGCTCCCAGTGGGAGGACCAGGTGCCGTCGGTCGTGATGACGGTCCAGTCGTCGGCGAGGACCTCGGTCCGCGGGGTGCCCAGCGACACCATCGGCTCGATGGCCAGGCAGAAGCCGGGGACCAGCTTCGGGCCCTTGCCGCGCTTGCGGGAGACGTAGTTCAGCAGGTGCGGGTCCATGTGCATCTCGGTGCCGATGCCGTGGCCGCCGTAGTCCTCGATGATCCCGTACCGGCCGAGGCTGTGGTCGCCCACGGCCGGACGCGGCTGGCGCTTGATGTAGGTCTCGATCGCCTTCGAGATGTCGACCAGGCGCGCGCCCAGCCGCATCGCGGCGATGCCGGCCCACATCGACTCCTCGGTCACCCGGGAGAGCTCGACCAGCTCCGGCGCGTGCCCCGTGCCGACGAAGGCGGTGTAGGCGGCGTCCCCGTGCCAGCCGTCGACGATCGCGCCGGCGTCGATGGAGATGATGTCGCCGTCCTTGAGGACGGTCTTCTCGTCCGGGATGCCGTGGACCACGACCTCGTTGACCGAGGTGCAGATGGTCGCGGGGAAGCCGCCGTACCCGAGGAAGTTCGACTTGGCGCCGTGGTCGGCGATCACCTTGCGGGCGACCTCGTCCAGGTCCCTCGTCGTGGCGCCCGGCACGGCGGCCTCACGGGTGGCCGCGTGGATGGCGGCGACGACCAGCCCCGCCTCGCGCATCTTCGCGATCTGCTCGGGGGTCTTGATCTGCACCATCTCGGCCGCGGCCTTTCGTCGATTACGGGGGTCGGAACAACGATACGGCCGCGGCGCCCCTCCCGGGCACCGCGGCCGTATCGACGAACCGTGGGGTTACTTCTTCAGCGCGGCCATGGCGCGCGCCGTGACCTCGTCCACCTTGCCGAGCGCCGAGATCGTCACGACCAGGTTCTGCGCCCGGTAGTAGTCGATGATCGGCTCGGTCTGCGTGTGGTAGACCTCCAGGCGCCGGCGGACGGTCTCCTCGGAGTCGTCCGGACGCTGGAACAGCTCGCCACCGCAGGTGTCGCACACGCCCTCGGCCTTCGGGGCGTTGTACTCCACGTGGAAGACGTGCGAGGAGTCGTTGCGGCAGACGCGGCGACCCGCGATCCGCTTCACGACCTCGTCCTCGGGGACCTCGAGGTCCAGCACCGCGTCCAGCTGCATGTCCTCGGCCTTGAGGACCACGTCCAGAGCCTCGGCCTGGGCCACGTTGCGCGGGAACCCGTCGAGCAGGAAGCCGTTGACGGCGTCGTCCTGCTCCATCCGGTCCTTGGCCATCCCGATGGTCACCTCGTCCGGAACGAGGTCACCGGCGTCCATGTAGGACTTCGCCTTGAGGCCCAGCTCCGTGCCCTGCGAGATGTTGGCGCGGAACAGGTCGCCCGTGGAGATGTGCGGGATAGCCAGGTTCTTGGCAAGGAACGCGGCCTGCGTTCCCTTGCCGGCCCCGGGCGGTCCGACGAGGACGATTCGCATCAGCGGAGGAACCCTTCGTAATTGCGCTGCTGGAGCTGGCTCTCGATCTGCTTCACGGTCTCAAGACCCACACCCACGATGATGAGGATGCTCGTGCCGCCGAACGGGAAGTTCGCGTTGGCACCGCCGAAGCCTGCCAACGCCATCGTCGGCACAAGAGCGATCAGACCCAGATACAGCGAGCCCGGCCAAGTGATCCGGTTGAGCACGTAGCTCAGATACTCGGCAGTAGGTCGACCAGCCCGGATACCCGGGATGAAGCCACCATACTTCTTCATGTTGTCGGCGACTTCCTCGGGGTTGAACGAGATCGCCACGTAGAAGAAGGCGAAGAACACGATCAGAAGGAAGTACGCAGCGATGTAGTAGGGGTGGTCACCCTTGACGAAGTGGGCTTCGATCCAGGTCTTCCAGCCGGCGGTCGAGTTCGAGAACTGCGCGACCAGAGCCGGGATGTAGAGCAGCGACGACGCGAAGATGACAGGAATCACACCTGCCTGGTTCACCTTCAACGGGATGTAAGTGGACGTACCGCCGTACGACCTGCGGCCGATCATGCGCTTCGCGTACTGCACCGGAATGCGGCGCTGGGCCTGCTCGACGAAGACGACGAGGGCCACCATCACGAAGCCGATGAGGATGACGGTGCCGAACTCGATCCAGCCCTTGGCGAGCTTGCCGCTCTCCTTGATGGCCCACAGGGCGCCGGGGAAGCCGGCGGCGATCGAGATGAACATGAGGATCGACATGCCGTTGCCGATGCCGCGGTCGGTGATGAGCTCACCGAGCCACATGACGACACCGGTACCCGCGGTCATGGTGATGACCATGGTGGCGGTGGTGAAGATCGACTGGTCCGGGACGACCTGGCTCGCGACCGTGCAGCCGCTGAACAGCGCGCCGGTGCGGGCGGTGGCGACGAGGCCGGTGCCCTGCAGGATGGCGAGGGCGACCGTCAGATAACGCGTGTACTGCGTGATCTTGGCGGTGCCGGACTGGCCTTCCTTCTTGAGGGCTTCCAGGCGCGGGATCACGACGGTCAGCAGCTGCAGGATGATGCTCGCCGTGATGTACGGCATGATGCCGAGCGCGAAGATGGTGATCTGCAGCAGCGCCCCGCCACTGAACATGTTGACCAGGCCGAACAGGCTGTTGTTGCCCTGGCTCGCCTGATCCACACACTGCTGGACGGCCTCGTAGCTGACACCGGGGACGGGGATGTGTGCCCCGAGCCGGTACAGCACGATGATGCCGAGCGTGAAGAGCAGCTTCTTGCGCAGGTCGGGCGTCTTGAACGCCCGGGCGAACGCGGTGAGCACGGTGCCTCCTGCGACCCCCGCGCACGTGCGTCAGAGGTGACGGTCTTGAGGTTCGACTATGAGTGGTCAGTCCGGAGCACCCGCGGGCATACCGCACGCACTCTAGACAGTGGACGCCACCTTACCGGCGACCATGGCCCCCTAGGAACGACCAACCGGGGATGCCCCTTTTGGGAGGCATCCCCGGTTGGATGTTCAGGCCATCGAGTCGTCTCAGACGAGCTCGGTGACGGTGCCGCCGGCGGCGGCGATCTTCTCCTTGGCGGAGCCGGAGACGGCGTCAACCGTCACCTGCAGCGCCACGGAGACCTCGCCCTGGCCCAGGACCTTGACGAGCTGGTTCTTGCGAACCGCACCCTTGGCGACCAGGTCGGCCACCGTGACCTCGCCACCCTGCGGGTAGAGCGCGGCCAGCTTGTCCAGGTTCACGACCTGGTACTCGGTGCGGAAGGGGTTCTTGAAGCCCTTCAGCTTCGGGAGACGCATGTGGAGGGGCATCTGGCCACCCTCGAAGCGCTCCGGAACCTGGTAACGGGCCTTCGTGCCCTTCGTACCACGACCGGCCGTCTTACCCTTCGAGCCCTCACCGCGACCGACACGGGTCTTCGCGGTCTTGGCGCCCGGGGCGGGACGGAGGTTGTGGATCTTGAGCGGGTTGTTCTCCGCCATGATCAGTCGACCTCCTCAACCGTCACGAGGTGGCGGACGGTGTGCACCATTCCGCGGAACTCGGGGCGGTCCTCCTTGACGACCACGTCGTTCAGGCGCTTGAGCCCGAGCGAACGCAGGGTGTCGCGGTGGTTCTGCTTGCTACCGATGTACGACTTCGTCTGCGTGATCTTGAGGCGAGCCATTACGCACCCGCTCCCGCACGCGCACGAAGCAGAGCCGCGGGGGCGACGTCCTCGAGCGGCAGACCGCGGCGGGCCGCGATCTCCTCGGGACGCTGCAGGCCCTTCAGGGCCTCCACGGTCGCGTGCACGATGTTGATCGCGTTGTCGGAGCCGAGCGACTTCGACAGGATGTCGTGAACGCCGGCGCACTCGAGCACGGCGCGCACCGGGCCACCGGCGATAACACCGGTACCGGGGGACGCCGGCTTGAGCAGGACGACGCCCGCGGCCTTCTCACCCTGGATCGGGTGCGGGATGGTGCCCTGGATACGGGGGACCTTGAAGAAGTGCTTCTTGGCCTCCTCAACACCCTTGGCGATGGCGGCCGGCACCTCCTTGGCCTTGCCGTAACCGACACCCACGGTGCCGTCACCGTCGCCCACCACGACCAGCGCGGTGAAGCTGAAACGACGACCACCCTTGACAACCTTGGCGACGCGGTTGATCGCGACTACGCGCTCAACGTACGCGGTCTTCTCGGCGGCGGCAGCGCCACCGTCGCGGCCCTTCCGGTCCCGCCGCTCGCCGCCACCGGCACCGCTGCCGCGGCGCTGGGGTCCAGCCATTGGAATACCTCTCTCTGTTACGTCCGTTAGTCCCGGAACCGGGGCTTAGAACTTCAGCCCGGCTTCGCGGGCGGCGTCAGCCAGAGCGGCAATGCGCCCGGCGTACCTGTTGCCACCACGGTCGAACACGACGGCCTCGACACCGGCGGCCTTGGCGCGCTCGGCGACCAGGGCGCCGACCTGCTGGGCCTGCGAGGACTTGGAGCCCTCGCCACCGCGGATCGAAGCGTCCAGGTGGGACGCCGACGCCACGGTGTGACCCTTCAGGTCGTCGATGACCTGCGCGGTGATACCGCGGTTGGAACGCGTCACGACGAGGCGCGGACGCTCCGCCGTACCCGACACGTTCTTGCGGATGCGCAGGTGACGGCGCGCCTTCGCAGCGCGCTTGTAAGCGTCGCCCTTGGCGATCTTGACACCGTATGCCATGGCTTACTTACCAGCCTTTCCGACCTTGCGGCGGATGACCTCGCCCGCGTACTTGACACCCTTGGCCTTGTACGGGTCGGGCTTCCGCAGCTTGCGGATGTTGGCGGCGACCTCGCCGACCTTCTGCTTGTCGATGCCCTCGACCGAGAACTTGGTCGGCGACTCGACCTTGAAGGAGATGCCCTCGGGGGCCTCCACCAGGATCGGGTGGCTGTAGCCGAGCTGGAACTCCAGGTCGGAGCCCTTCGCGGCCACGCGGTAACCGACACCGCTGATCTCGAGCGCCTTCGTGTACCCCTGGGTCACACCGGTGATCATGTTGGCCACCAGCGTGCGGGACAGGCCGTGAAGGGCCTTGTTCTGACGCTCGTCGTTCGGACGGGTGACGTTGAGAACGCCGTCCTCGCCCTTAACGATCTCGATCGGAGCGGCAACGGTGTGGGTCAGGGTGCCCTTGGAACCCTTGACGGTGACCGTGCGGCCCTCGATGGTGACGTCCACGCCGGCGGGAACCGGGATGGGGAGCTTGCCAATGCGAGACATAGCTTTTCCTCCGTTCCCGACTACCAGACGTAGGCGAGGACTTCCCCACCCACGCCCTTCTTCTGCGCCTGCTGGCCGGTCAGGAGACCGTGGGACGTGGAGATGATCGCCACGCCCAGGCCGCCGAGGACCTTCGGCAGGTTGGTGGACTTCGCGTAAACCCGGAGGCCCGGCTTCGAGATCCGCTTGATGCCCGCGATGGAGCGCTCACGGTTCGGACCGAACTTGAGGTCGAGCACGAGGTTCTTGCCGACCTCGGCGTCCTCGACCTTCCAGCCCGTGATGAAGCCCTCCTGCTGGAGGATTTCCGCGATGTGAGACTTGATCTTGCTGTGCGGCATCGTCACGGTGTCGTGGTACGCCGAGTTCGCGTTACGCAGACGCGTGAGCATGTCTGCGATCGGATCAGTCATGGTCATGAATTGGCCTTCGGCCTCTCTCGCCGGGGTTTCCTGGTGCACCATCCCTCTCCCCGATCCGAGACGGGGCGGGTGCGGTGCGGTGGACCTACGGCGTAGTAAGTCGTACGGGCGGCGGACGCCCAACCCTTCAAGCCTACGGCATGGAGAGTCGGGCCTCCGCCAGCCCAATGCTTACCGAGAGACTCCGGTGATTCCCAACGCCCTAGGGGCGCAGGGGAATTACCAGGAGCTCTTGGTCACGCCCGGCAGCTCGCCACGGTGAGCCATCTCACGAAGGCACACGCGGCAGAGGCCGAACTTGCGGTACACGGAGTGAGGACGACCGCAGCGCTGGCAGCGGGTGTACGCACGCACACCGAACTTGGGCTTGCGGGCAGCCTTCGCGATGAGAGCCTTCTTCGCCATCTCGCTTACGCCTCCTTGAACGGGAAGCCGAGGTGACGCAGAAGGGCACGGCCCTCGTCGTCGTTGGTCGCCGTGGTGACCACGGTGATGTCCATACCCCGGACGCGGTCGATCTTGTCCTGGTCGATCTCGTGGAACATGACCTGCTCCGTGAGACCGAAGGTGTAGTTGCCACGGCCGTCGAACTGCTTCGGGGACAGGCCGCGGAAGTCGCGGATGCGCGGCAGCGCGAGCGACAGGGTGCGGTCCAGGAACTCCCACATGCGGTCGCCACGGAGCGTGACGTGGGCACCGATGGGCTGGCCCTCGCGCAGCTTGAACTGCGCGATGGACTTGCGGGCCTTGGTGACGGCCGGCTTCTGGCCGGTGATCGTGGTGAGGTCGCGGATGGCGCCCTCGATCAGCTTCGAGTCACGGGCGGCGTCACCGACACCCATGTTGACCACGATCTTCACGAGGCCGGGGATCTGCATGACGTTCTCGTACTTGAACTCGTCACGCAGCTTGCCCGCGATCTCCTCGCGGTACTTCGTCTTGAGACGCGGAGTGGTGGTAGCCATCAGATGTCCTCACCCGTCCGCTTGGCAACGCGGATCTTGTTGCCCTCGTCGTCGAAGCGGTAACCGACACGCGTGACGACCTTCTTGCCGTCCTTCTCCACGACCAGCTGGACGTTGGAGACGTGGACCGGAGCCTCGGTCGTCACGATGCCGCCGGCCTGGTTCGGGCCGGCCTTGGTGTGCTTCTTGACCCGGTTGACACCCTCGACCAGGACGCGGTCCTCGCGGGGGAAGGCCGCGATGACCTTGCCCTGCTTGCCCTTGTCCTTACCGGTGATGACCTGGACCAGGTCGCCCTTCTTGATCTTCATGCTTACAGCACCTCCGGCGCGAGCGAGATGATCTTCATGAACTTCTTCTCGCGCAGCTCACGGCCGACCGGGCCGAAGATACGGGTGCCACGAGGGTCGCCGTCGTTCTTGAGAATGACAGCGGCGTTCTCGTCGAAGCGGATGTACGAGCCGTCCTGGCGGCGGCGCTCCTTGACGGTGCGAACGATGACCGCCTTGACGACGTCACCCTTCTTCACGTTGCCACCGGGGATCGCGTCCTTGACGGTGGCGACGATGACGTCACCGATGCCCGCGTAGCGGCGACCCGAGCCACCGAGAACACGGATGCAAAGGATCTCCTTGGCACCAGTGTTGTCGGCGACGCGAAGTCGCGACTCCTGCTGGATCACGTCTTATCTCCTGATTGTCTGCCGGTTCCCGGTGGGGGACCCGCGTGAGCGGGTCCCCGCACCGAGCCTGGCGGAACTGTTCCTAGGGGGTCCCCCTAGGAGGGATTACTTGGCCTTCTCGAGGATCTCGACGACGCGCCAGTGCTTCGACGACGACAGCTTCCGGGTCTCCATCAGGAGGACGCGGTCGCCGACGCCGGCAGCGTTCTGCTCGTCGTGAGCCTTGAGCTTGTTCGTACGGCGGATGACCTTGCCGTACAGCGCGTGCTTGACGCGGTCCTCGACAGCGACGACGACGGTCTTGTCCATCTTGTCGCTGACGACGAGGCCCTCACGGACCTTGCGGGCGTTGCGCTCGGTCTTCTCAGTCACGTTGTTCTCGCTCATCAGGCGTTCTCCACCGTCTCGATGCCCAGCTCACGCTCGCGCATCAGGGTGTAGATCCGGGCGATGTCCTTACGGACGGACTTGAGCCGACCGTGGTTCTCGAGCTGACCCGTCGCCGCCTGGAAGCGGAGGTTGAACAGCTCTTCCTTGGCCTCGCGGAGCTTGGCGACAAGCTCCTCGTTGCCCAGCTCGCGCAGCTCGGACGCCTTGGTACCGGCCGACATCACAGCTCACCTGCCTCGCGCTTAACGATCTTGCACTTCATCGGCAGCTTGTGAGCCGCACGAGTCAGAGCCTCACGCGCGATCTTCTCGTTCGGGTAGGACAGCTCGAACATCACCCGACCGGGCTTGACGTTCGCGATCCACCACTCCGGAGAACCCTTACCGGAACCCATGCGGGTCTCGGCAGGCTTCTTCGTGAGCGGGCGGTCCGGGTAGATGTTGATCCAGACCTTGCCGCCACGCTTGATGTGGCGGGTCATCGCGATACGCGCGGCCTCGATCTGGCGGTTGGTCACGTAGGCCGGGGTGAGGGCCTGAATGCCGTACTCGCCGAACGCAACCTGCGTGCCACCCTTGGACATACCGTTGCGCTTCGGGTGGTGCTGCTTGCGGTGCTTGACCCTACGGGGGATCAGCATTTCGGTCAGGCCTCCGTTCCGGTGCTCTCAGCAGCCGGAGCGGCGGCGGGAGCGTCGGCCTTGGGGGCCTCGGCAGCCTGAGCCTGCTGCGGCTTGCGACCGCGACCGCCACGCTCGCCACCACGGCCACCGCGGCCGGCCGGACGGTCAGCGCCGCCACGGGCCGGGCGGTTGCCCGCACGGGCAGCAGCGTTCTCGGCGCGGACCTCGGCGATGTTCTTGACGTCGCCCTTGTAGATCCAGACCTTCACGCCGATGCGGCCGAAGGTCGTCTTGGCCTCGAAGAAGCCGTACTCGACGTTCGCGCGCAGCGTGTGCAGCGGCACACGACCCTCGCGGTAGAACTCCGAGCGGGACATCTCGGCACCGCCGAGACGGCCACCACACTGGATCTTGATGCCCTTGGCGCCGGCCTTCATGGCGGACTGCATGCTCTTGCGCATGGCCCGACGGAAGGAGACGCGGGAGGACAGCTGCTCGGCGACGGCCTGGGCCACCAGCTGAGCGTCGACCTCGGGGTTCTTGACCTCGAGGATGTTCAGCTGGACCTGCTTGCCGGTCAGCTTCTCCAGCTGGCCACGGATCTTGTCGGCCTCGGCGCCACGGCGACCGATGACAATGCCCGGGCGAGCGGTGTGGATGTCCACGCGGACACGGTCACGGGTGCGCTCGATCTCAACCTTCGAGATACCGGCGCGCTCCATGCCGGACGTCAGCATCCGACGGATGGCGACGTCTTCCTTGACGTAGTCCTTGTACAGCTTGTCGGCGTACCACCGCGACTTGAAGTCGGTGGTGATGCCGAGCCGGAACCCGTGCGGGTTTACCTTCTGGCCCATTACCGGGTTCCTTCCTTGCTGCTGACGACCACGGTGATGTGGCTGGTCCGCTTGCGGATCCGGTAGGCACGGCCCTGGGCACGCGGACGGAACCGCTTCAGGGTCGGACCCTCGTCGACGAACGCCTCGCTGATGAACAGCGAAGAGGCGTCCGTGTGGTCGTAGTTGTGCGCGGCGTTGGCGATGGCGCTGTCGAGCACCTTGCCGACCGGCACGGAGGCTGCCTGCGGAGCGAATCGCAGAACAGCCTGAGCCTCCGTGGCGTCCATGCCACGGATCAGGTCCACCACGCGGCGGGCCTTCATGGGCGTGACGCGGATGTACCGCGCCTGGGCCCTGGCTTCCATGGTTGTCCCTCTCAGTTACTTACGTGTCTGAATGCGATCCGCTACTAGCGGCGCTTCGACTTCCGGTCTTCCTTGACGTGACCCCGGAAGGTGCGCGTCGGCGAGAACTCGCCGAGCTTGTGACCGACCATCGACTCGGTGACGAACACCGGGATGTGGGTCTTGCCGTTGTGCACCGCGAGCGTGTGGCCGAGCATGGCCGGCACGATCATGGAGCGACGGGACCAGGTCTTGATGACGTTCTTGGTGCCGGCTTCGTTCTGGGCGTCCACCTTCTTGATGAGGTGGTCGTCGACGAAGGGCCCCTTCTTGAGACTGCGCGGCATCTAAACCCGCTCCTAGCGCTTCTTGTTCGTCTTGCGGCGGCGGACGATGTACTTGTTCGAAGCCTTCTTCGGCGAACGAGTACGACCCTCCTTCTGACCCCACGGGGAGACCGGGTGGCGACCACCGGAGGTCTTGCCCTCACCACCACCGTGCGGGTGGTCAACCGGGTTCATCGCCACACCGCGGACGGTCGGGCGAACGCCCAGCCAGCGCTTGCGGCCGGCCTTACCCCAGTTGATGTTCGACTGCTCGGCGTTGCCGACCTCGCCGATGGTGGCGCGGCAGCGGGCGTCGACCAGACGGATCTCGCCGGAAGGCATGCGGAGGTGGGCCATGGTGCCCTCCTTCGCGAGCAGCTGCACGGAGGCACCTGCGGAGCGGGCGAACTTGGCGCCACCGCCGGGACGGAGCTCGATCGCGTGGATCGTGGTACCGACCGGGATGTTGCGGAGGGCCAGGTTGTTGCCGGGCTTGATGTCGGCCGTGGGGCCGTTCTCCACCCGGTCACCCTGCGAAAGGCCACGCGGGGCGATGATGTAGCGCTTCTCGCCGTCCGCGTAGTGGAGCAGCGCGATGCGCGCGGTGCGGTTGGGGTCGTACTCGATGTGAGCGACCTTGGCCGGCACGCCGTCCTTGTCGTGACGACGGAAGTCGATCACGCGGTAGGCGCGCTTGTGGCCACCGCCCTGGTGACGGACGGTCACACGACCGGTGTTGTTACGGCCACCCTTGCTGTGCAGCGGGCGGACCAGCGACTTCTCCGGCGTGGACCGCGTGATCTCGACGAAGTCGGCTACGGAGGAGCCACGACGGCCCGGCGTAGTCGGCTTGTACTTGCGGATACCCATTTCTCAGTCCTCGTCCGATATCGGACGACTCGACCGCCCTTAGGCGGTCGGGCCGCCGAAGATGTCGATTCGGTTGCCCTCAGCAAGGGTCACGATGGCGCGCTTGGTGTTGGCGCGCTTGCCGAAACCGGTGCGGGTGCGCTTGCGCTTGCCCTGACGGTTGATCGTGTTGACCCCGGCGACCTTGACCGAGAAGACCGCCTCGACGGCCTGCTTGATCTGGGTCTTGTTGGCGGTGGGCGCGACGATGAACGTGTACTTGTTCTCGTCGAGCAGCGCGTAGCTCTTCTCGGAGACGACCGGCTTGACGAGGATGTCGCGCGGGTCCGTGAAGGTCTTGCTGGTGATCTCGGCCATCAGGCTTCGTTCCCCTCGTTGTCATCGGCCTTGGGGCCAGACACGAAGGACTCGAGGGCGGCCTGGGTGAAGACCACGTCGTCGGATCGCATCACGTCGTACGTGTTCAGCTGGCCCGGCTCCAGGATGTGCACCTGGGGCAGGTTGCGGGCGGACAGCCACGCGGCCTCGTCGGAACGCTCGACGACCAGGAGCAGGTTCTTGCGCTCCGAGATCTTGCCGAACAGCGTCTTGGCGGCCTTGGTGGAGATGCCACCCTCGACCACGCCGGTGACGACGTGGATGCGGGAGTGGTTCGCCCGGTCGGAGAGGGCACCGCGGAGGGCGGCGGCCTTCATCTTCTTCGGGGTCCGCTGCGAGTAGTCACGCGGCACGGGACCGTGCACGACGCCACCACCGGCGAACTGCGGGGCGCGGGTCGAACCCTGACGGGCGCGGCCGGTGCCCTTCTGGCGGTAAGGCTTCTTGCCACCACCGCGGACCTCGCCACGCGTCTTGGTCTTGTGGGTGCCCTGGCGGGCAGCCGCAAGCTGCGCGACGACGACCTGGTGGATCAGCGGGATGCTGACCTTGGCGTCGAAGATCTCGGCCGGGAGCTCGACGGTCCCGGTCTTGTCGCCGGAGGGCGACAGAATGTCAATGGTGCTCATATCCTCAGGCCCCCTTGGCCGCGGTGCGGACCAGGACGAGGCCGCCGTTCGGACCAGGAACCGCGCCCTTGATGAGGAGCAGGCCCTTCTCCGCGTCAACGGCGTGAACGGTCAGGTTCTGGGTGGTCACGCGCTCGTTGCCCATGCGGCCGGCCATGCGCATGCCCTTGAAGACGCGGCCCGGGGTGGCGCAGCCACCGATCGAACCGGGCTTGCGGTGCACGCGGTGGGCACCGTGGGAGGCCTTGCCACCACGGAAGTTGTGGCGCTTCATGGCACCGGCGAAGCCCTTGCCCTTGCTCTTGCCGGTGACGTCGACCTTGATGCCCGCCTCGAAGACCTCGGCGGTGATCTCCTGGCCGAGGGTGTACTCGCTGGCGTCAGCGGTACGGATCTCGACGAGGTGACGGCGCGGGGTGACGTCGGCCTTGGCGAAGTGGCCCTTGAGGGGCTTGTTCACCTTGCGCGGGTCGATCTCGCCGAAGGCGATCTGGACCGACTCGTAGCCGTCGTTGTCGTTCGTACGCACCTGGGTCACGACGTTCGGGCCGGCCTTGACGACGGTCACCGGGACGACCCGGTTGTTCTCGTCCCAGACCTGCGTCATGCCGAGCTTCTCGCCCAGGATGCCCTTGATGTTCTTAGCCATCTCGCGCGTCACCTCAGAGCTTGATCTCGATGTCGACGCCCGCCGGCAGGTCGAGACGCATCAGCGAGTCAACCGTCTTCGGCGTGGGGTCGAGGATGTCGATGAGGCGCTTGTGCGTGCGCATCTCGAAGTGCTCGCGCGAGTCCTTGTACTTGTGCGGCGACTTGATGACGCAGTACACGTTCTTCTCAGTGGGCAGCGGCACCGGGCCCGCGACCGACGCACCAGTGCGAGTCACCGTCTCGACGATCTTCTTCGCCGAGGAGTCGATGACCTCGTGGTCGTAGGCCTTGAGCCGGATGCGGATCTTCTGTCCCGCCATGGCTACTTCGTAGTCCTGTCTCTCGAAACGCTCTGGAACCCGGTCGGCTGCGCTCACGTGGAGCGCGGCTCTTTCCTCCGACCCACGCGGTCGGGCGTGTCGCACTCCCTCTACGAAGAATCCCTGAGGAATTCCCAACCAAGGGGGTGCGGGCCGTGGACCGCGAGACGGGGGTGGAACACCCACCGGGTGCCTGGCCGGTACCCCGCTGACACTTCCCGGAAGATTCCCGTACGTCCGCTCCTGATCAGGGGCGACGAGTACTGTGGGACTCGCTTCCGGTCCTCCCGGCGGGAGGCGCGCAGCATCGGCACTCAACCGAGCAACCCCGACAGTCTGCCATACCTCACCTACCGGCCGCCAATCGGGGGCGAAGACTGTACCCCACGTCACGCGGGGGTACACACAGGGGCGCGCCGCGCCGCGGCCACGCCCCTGCGGCGGGGGTCAGGTGCGCGAGGACGTGCCGCACTCCTGCGGGAGCTGGTCGAGGTCCTTGCTGCGGTCGTACGGGTCGACGGCGGGCCCCGAGGGCTCCGGAGCGGCGGGATCGTCCACGAGGTCCGAGTCGAAGGTGGGGTGCAGGAAGCCGTCCAGGGGGGCCTCGCAGGAGTCGTTGCCGACGTTCGCCTGCCACTCGTAGAGGAACAGCTTGCCCTTGGTCGACACGTACTTCGCCGGGTCGGCCAGCGAGAACGTGATCTGCCGGCGGACGATCGACCGGGTCACCTCGTCGGCGCCCGGGCGGGCCTTCACCACGGGGTACACGAAGGTGTAGTCGGTGCGGATCAGCACCAGGCCGGCGTCCTCGCCCTTGCCGTTCTCCACGGTCATCCGGCCGCGGGTCTTCACGACGGTGCCGACCTGGCGCACCTCGTACGGGCTGAAGCGGGTGAACAACGACGTGGGGTCGTTCTCCGCGGTCGGCCGCTCCAGGGACCGCTCCAGGTCCTTCCGGGCGTCCGGCTGCTCGGGGTCGACCAGCTTCAGCGCGGCGGCCGGCTTCCCGCCCTTGATCACCGCCGGGTCGAGGTTGGAGGCGACCAGGAACTCCTTGGCCCGCTGCAGGGCCGCCGCGGTCTGCCGCTCGCTCATCCAGCCGACCGCCCTCGCCTTCGGCACCTCGATGCCGGCCGCTCCGTCGGCCCAGCGCAGCGCCGGGGAGCCCTTGAAGGGCTCCCGCAGCGTCGGCAGGTCCGGGAAGGCCTCCTCGGACGGGGCCGCGGACGGCTGCTCCGTCTCGGCGGCCAGTGGGCTCGCGTCCTCGGCGTCCCGCCACGGCATCAGCTCGGGCCGCAGCACCAGGACCGCGAGGCCGGCGGCCACCACGATCCCCACCGCTCCCGAGGCGATCCGGGCCGCGGGGCTCTGCCCCCCGCCGTCGTGGCCGCCGTAGTCCCACCCCATGTGTCCCACCCCTGTGTCGTGTCGTGCCGGGTCGTGTCGTGTCGTGTCGTGTCGTGACGGTCGTGCCGGGTCGCGTCAGCTGCGTGTGACGGTCCCGCACCCCCGCGGGAGGTCGTCGAGGGTCTTGCTGCGGTCGTACGGGTCGACCGGCGGGCCCGTGACAGTAGGCACGGGTGCCGCCTGCAGGTCCTCGCGGAAGGCCGGGTGGTAGAAGCCGTCGGGGGTGCGGTCGCAGAAGCTGTTGCCCGCGTTGGCATTCCAGTCGTGCAGGACGAGCCGGCCCTTGGTGACGGCGTAGCCGCCGGGGTAGAAGGCGAAGACCACCTCGCGCCGCACGATCGTGCGGGCGACCTCGTCGGCTCCCGGACGGCTCCGGACCAGCGGGTAGACGAAGGTGTAGTCGGTGCGGACGAGGACCGCGTCCGCCGCCCGGCCCTTGCCCTTCTCCACCGTCATCCGGCCGCGGGTCTTCACCACGGTGCCGACGAGGTGGACCTCGGACGGCTCGAAGCGGCTGAAAAGGGTGGTGGGGTCGTTCTTCTCCGTCGGCTCGGCCAGACCGCGCTCCAGTTCTTCGCGGACGTCCGGCTGCTTCGGGTCGATCAGCTCCAGGGCCGCGACCGGCTTGCCTCCTCCGAGCACCGCCGGGTCCAGGTTCGCCGCGACGAGGAAGTCCCTGGACCTCTTCAGCGCGGTGGCGACCTGGTCCTTCGACATCCAGCCCGTCGCCTTCGCCTCGGGCAGCGCGATTCCGGCCGCGCCGTCGGCCCAGCGGAGTGCCGGGGAGCCGCGGAAGGGCTCCTCCAGGGTGGGGCGGTTCGGGTCGACCGGGTCCGGCGCGGCGGTCGGACGCGCCGTCTCGGCGGCGAGCGGGGTGGTGTCCTCGGGTCGGTCCGTCCAGCTGGACGGCAGGGCGGAGGTCACGCTCCCAGGGAGCAGGCCGGTGACCAGCTGCGGCCGTACGGCGACCAGCGCGAGCCCGATGGCGAGGGCGACGCCGACGACGGCCTTGGCCCTGCGCCTGCGGGCGGCGGCGCCGTTCATCTCCTGCCAGGCCGGGCCCGTGCGCCAGCCCGCGGGCTCCTCGCGCTTCGGCCGCCCGGTCCGCTTCGGGGCCCTCGGCGGCTTCGCGGGCCTGACCTTGCGCAGGGCCCGGTCCTGCTCCGCGGTACCGAGGCCCTGCTCACGCGCCGCCTCGACGAACGCGGCCCACTCCTCGTCGGAGACCGACGGCTTCTCGCTCATGTTCCCCACCCCTGTGCTGCGTGCTGCGCTCCGGACGTTCTCATGCCGCCACACGGGCGGAAAAGCCAGGTCAGAGGCTCTTCATCAGTTCGTGACCGGGCGCCGCCGGGCAGAGGTGGTACATGCGCACGAGCGACGAGGTCTACCACCGGGTGGTGTGGGACCCGCGCCTCGACGCCGAGCGCTTCGTCATGGGGATCGCCGAGCGCGGCGCCGCGCCGAAGCGGATGGATCTGGTCGACTTCGTCCCCGGCGGGGAGATCCCCTGGCACCGCGTGCTGTTCTTCGAGGCGGACGGGGAGCGCGTCTGGGACCGGGCCACCGGCGTGGACCGGCTCGACGAGTCCCCCGCGGGCCACGCGCACGCCGCCGTGCTGGCCGTCGCGCCCACGTACCGCACGGCCGTCGCCTGGCTCCCGCCCGACGCTCTGCGGGAGCCGATCCAGGAGATCCGGCGCGTCCACGACCGACAGATCCGCCGCTGGCCGCCGCACGTGAACGTCGTCTACGGTTTCGTACCCGAGTCCGACTTCCTCCGGGCGATCCCCCTGGTCGCGGCCGCCCTGCGGACCGTCCCGGCGTTCCAGGCCCGGCTGCAGGGCGTGCGCTGGTTCCGGCACCGTACGGACGCCACGGTCTGGCTCGACCCGGCCGCGGCGGGCGAGGAGCCGTGGCTGCGCCTGCGGGAGGCCCTGGAGGACCGCTTCCCGCTGTGCGTCGACCCCCGCGGCTTCACCCCGCACCTGTCCCTCGGCCGCAGTCACGACCCCGCCGCGCTCGCCGCGAGCTGCGAGGAGCGGCTCGGGACCATGAGCGTCCGGGTCACCGAGCTGGTGCTGCTCTCGCGGCGCGGCGACGGGCCCATGCGGGTGCGGGCCACCGTGCCGCTCGGAACGGGCACCCCCTCCGGTTGAACCCCGGGCCCCGGAAATCCGTCTAGCCAGACGCCCACGCATGACCAGTACAGACGCACGAGGGACGCACAAGCGGTGGACAACAGAAGAGTGGCGCGGCGCAGTGTGCTCGCGGGAGCGTCGGCGCTCGCCGCGGCGGCCGTCGCCGGATGCTCCGTACCCGCGCCGCCCGGCAGCGCGGTCTCCGCCGACCCGGCTCCGGGCCGGCCCGTCGCGACGGGCGGGCGGGCCCTGCTCATGCAGTTCGCCGCGCACCCGGACGACGACCTGTACTTCATGAACCCCGACACGCAGCGGCTGCTCGACGCCGGAGTGCCGGTCGTCTCCGTGTACGTGACCGCCGGCGAGCACACCGGCAAGAACCGCGTCAAGGGCATGCCGGAGACCCCGCCCGACAAGGCCGCGTACTCCGCCGCCCGCCACCAGGGCCTGCGCCAGGCGTACGCGGACGCGCTCGGCGCCGACAGGTTCACGGCCTGGGAGCGGCGGGTGACCGCCCTGGCCGGCGGGCGCAGCGCCGAGGTCGACACGCTCGTGCACGGCGGACGCCGGGTCGAGCTGATCTTCGTCAACCTGCCCATGCACGCGCTCCGCCGCTACATGGCGCTCCCCGCGCTGTGGGAGGACCGCGCCGTCGAACTGCGCACCCACCTGTCCACCGGCTCCCCCGTCACCCGCGCCGACAGCTACGACCACGACCAGCTCATCGCGGTCCTCGCCGGGCTCCTGACGGCGTATCGGCCGACCGTCGTGCACACGCTCGACCCCGACCCCGACATCCAGATCAGCGACGAGGCCACCCGGAAGCGGGACAGCGAGCAGCCCGGCTACTCCGACCACGGCGACCACACCGCCGTCGCCTGCTTCACCTGGGCGGCGCTGCTGCGCTGGGTCGCCGACGCGACCGAGGGCGGCGGACCGGTCCCGGCGTTCACCGTGAACGCCTTCCGCGGCTACTACAACCGGCACTGGCCGAAGAACCTCCCGCCCGGCGTCCTCGCCGAGAAGGCCGCCCACCTCGTGCCGTACGGCGGCGACCCGGCGTGGGACTGCGGAAACCCCTCCGGCTGCGGCGACTACGGCGTCGGCGGCGACCGCCCGCTGACCAACGGGAAGGGCTGGGTGCGCGCCACCCACCACCGGTGGCCCGCCCCCGGGCCGGCCGTCGCCGAAGAGCGGGACGGCCGGCTCGCCGCCTACGGCGTGCTGGGCCTGCGCGCGGTCCGCTGGCGCGAGACGGCCCGGGCGTCCGGCCTGTGGGGCGAGCCGGAGGACCTGGGGGGCGGCCCCCTGGCCCCCGCCCTGACCTCCACCGCCCTCCCCGACGGCCGCCTGCTCCTCTTCGGCGTCCGCTTCGCGGCCCTCGCCGGCCGCGGCGGCGCCAACCGGCGCGAGCTCGTCCTCCTGGAGCAGCGCTCCCCCGGCGGCCCGTTCCTCGCCTGGCGGGGCCTCGGCAACCCGGAGCGCGATGACGACCGCGGCCGCCGCATCGGCGCCCCGGTGGCCGTCACCGCTCCCGACGGGCGGGTCCACCTCTTCGTGCGCGACGCGGACAAGGGCGTCTCGACGCGGGTGCGGGCGACCGACGGCAGCTGGGGCCCGTGGCGGCCGCTGCCGGCCCAGGAGGAGCTGCAGGACGGCCTGACGGCGCTGATCGACGCCACGGGACGGGTGAACCTGCTGGCCGCGGGCCGCACGGCCGTACGGCGCTGGGTCGACGGCGCCCCCGCCGCCCCGCTCCCCCTGGCCGGCGACCCGGTCGCCGCGCTCCCGGCCCCCGGCACGGACGCGGTCCAGGTCTTCTACCGTTCCCCCGCCGACGGCCACCTGCGCGCGACGACCGGCCGGGCCCCCGCCTTCGAGGGCTACGGTCCCCTCGCCGCCGCGCCCGGCCCTGTCCTCCTCGGCCGCGACCCCCGCGGCCGCGTCCAGCTCCACCGCGCCGGCCGCCTGTCCGTCCGCACCCGGGGCGCGGCCCCGGTGGGCGCGCCGGTGCTGCACGGCGCGGGGGCGGTGATCGGCATGGGCGCGGACGCGCGGCCGTGGGTCTGGCGTCCGTAGAAACACCGAGGGCCTGCCTCCCCGGGGGGAGGCAGGCCCGAACTCGCGGTGAGATCAGGTCACTTCACGAAGTAACCGGTGATGTCCGCGAGCAGGTCGACGCTGCCGGCGTGGTTGTAGAAGCTGACCTTGCCGTCGGCGCTGACCGGGACGACCACGAGGTTCGGGATCGACAGGCCGGCGGTGAAGTTCAGGTTCGACACGGGCGGCCGGACCTGGTCGCTCGGGTAGACGGACACCCAGCCCGAGGTGGTCGGGTTGGTCGCCGTCACGTTGATCACGACCGCGGTGACGCCGCTCGCCGGGATCCCGTTGGCGCCGGTCACCTGGAGGGTGACGGCCTCCTTGGCTCCGACCTTGCCCTGCCGCACGCCCTGGCCCGCGATGGTGTTCATCAGGCGCTTCGGGCCGATGTTGATGTGCTTCGCCTGGGTGGTGTCGGTGGTGAAGTAACCGGTGACGTCACCGAGCAGGTCGACCGAGCCGGCGTGGTTGTAGAAGTTCACCTTGCCGTCGGCGCCGACCGGGACGATCACCAGGTTGGGGATCGACTGGCCCGCCTTGAAGTTCAGGTTCGACGTGCTCGGGCGCGTGGTCCCGCTCGGGTAGACGGACACCCAGCCCGAGGTGGTCGGGTTGGTCGCCGTCACGTTCATCACGACCGCGGAGACACCGGTGGACGGGATGCCCGCGACGCCCGTGACCTGGAGGGAGGCCGTCGAGGCCGGGCCGAGCTTGGCCGCGACTCCCTGGCCCGCGATGGTGTTCATGATGCGCGTGGGCCCGGTGGTGGCGAAGGTCGAGCCGGTGTCGTCCTTCGTGTAGTAGCCGGTGATGTCGGCGAGGAGGTCGACGGAACCGGCGTGGTTGTAGAACCGCACCTTGCCGTCGATCACCGGGACGGTGACCAGGTTCGGGATCGAGACCCCGGCCTTGAAGTTCAGGTTCGACGTGCTCGGACGGTCCGTGCCGTTCGGGTACACCGACACGAAGCTGGACGTCGTCGGGTTCGTGGCGGTCACGTTGAGCACGACCGCGCCGACACCGGTGGCCGGGATGCCCTCGACGCCGGCGACCTGGAGAACGACCTCCTGGCCGGGTCCGACCTTCGCCTTCGGGACGCCGACGCCCGCGAGGGTGTTCATCAGGCGCTTCGGGGAGACCGGGTGGAAGGTCTTGGGGCCGGGTACCGTGACGGTGACGGCCGGGGAGGTCGTGACCTTGCCGGAGATGTGCGTGGCGCGGACGGCGACGGTGTGGTTGCCGTACCCGCTGACGGACACGGCGGCGCTGCGGATGTGCCCCCAGGGCGACACGACGACCTGACCGTCGACGAGCACCTCGAACTTGTTGATGAGGCTGTTCGGGGAGGTGGTCGTGGACCAGTTCACGGTCAGCGGACCGGGGGTCTCATAGCCGGTGCCGGCCCTGGTCGCCCCGCCGGTCAGCGAGTCGATCTTGAGACCGGCGACGGAGCCGGTGGCGAAGGAACGAATCTGCGGCAGCTGCGGGTAGAGGCTGTTGCCGGGGCACTGCGTGTTGAAGCCGTTGCGGTGCCCGGAGACGGCGGCGAACGAGTAGACCTTGGTGGCCTCGAAGGAGTCACCGAAGTAGTTCTTCTGCGTGACACCGGCCGTCAGCTGGGCCGTGCCGTTCGGGTCCACCCCGTACTGGCCGAGCTTGTACGCGACGACTCGCGAAGCGGAGATCAGCGCGGCCTGCGGCGCGGTCTGGCTGGTGTAGTCACCGATGAAGGACACGCTGGTCGACTCGGAGTTCCAGCCGTAGGTGTGGGCGCCCATCACCGGCTGGTCGACGCCGCCCTGGCGTCCCTCGAAGATCGTGCCGCACTTGTCGACGAGGAAGTTGTAGCCGAGGTCGCGCCAACCATTGGACTTCACGTGGTAGACGTGGATGGCCCGGACGACCGCCGCGGAGTCGGCGCAGTTGTAGTCGGCGTCCGTGGTGTGGTGCACGAACACGGCCTTGATCTTCCCGCCGGGCAGGTAGGTCGGGCCCTCGTTGTTGAGCGACTCGTCGGCCCCCCACTCGGCACGCGAGACGATCGTCGGCTTGGGGGCGGTCGACGCCGGGCCGGGCGTGGACGGCGGCGACTCGATGGAGAAGGCCGCGGGCTCCGCGTTCAGCTCGCCCGAAGACTTGTCAGCAGTGGTGCTGGCACCGGGGTCGACGAGGTCCAGACGCAGGCCCGCGGGCAGCTTGCCGTCAGCGGCACCGTCGGAGACCCGCACCTCGGCACCGTCGGAGGCGCCGACCCAGACCGGCTCGGTGGAACCGCGGGCGCCGGCCCGCTTGCCGTCGAGCAGTGCCGGGTAGGGCACCAGGTCCATCCACTCGGTCCACTCGCCGGTCTCGATGCTCCTGGTCCGCGCCTGCACCGTCCCCTTGATCTTGGCCTCGGGGTCCGTCCAGGACACGCCCAGGAGGCCGAAGCGGGCGGTGTCGCGCTGCGACAGAACCGCTTCTCCGTGGCCCTTGTCGGCGAGGGCGAGCTTGTGGACCTCGCTCTTGACGGGGCCGTTCTCCTCCCCGTTCGCGCTGTACACGTCGGCCGGAGCCGGCGTCTCCGCGTCGTTCCCGAAGACCGCCCCGTTCGCCGCCGCCTGGAAGGCGAGGACCGTGACACCTGCGAGTGCGGCGCCTATCGCCGTACGACGTATTCGCGTGGCCGTTCTACGTCGCGCTCGACGTCCCGATTTCAAGTTGTCTCCACCCCTGATTGGTCATGACACGCCTGACCGGCCGCATGCTACGGGACGTCAGGTTTGCGTCTGCCACCGGGGGGTAAAGCGGAGGACCCCGCACCGCCGAAGCGGTGCGGGGTCCTCGCGGAGCTCTGTCGAGCTACCAGGTCAAACCACCGAAGTTCGTGAGAACTTACTTGGTGATCTTGACGACCTGGCCGGCGCCGACGGTCCGGCCACCCTCACGGATGGCGAACTTGAGGCCCTCCTCCATGGCGATGGGCTGGATCAGCTCAACGCTCATGGCGGTGTTGTCGCCCGGCATGACCATCTCGGTGCCCTCGGGGAGGGTCACGACGCCGGTCACGTCCGTGGTACGGAAGTAGAACTGCGGGCGGTAGTTGTTGAAGAACGGGGTGTGACGGCCACCCTCGTCCTTCGACAGGATGTAGGCCTGGGCCTCGAAGTTCGTGTGAGGCGTGACCGAACCCGGCTTGATGATGACCTGGCCGCGCTCGACGTCCTCGCGCTTGATGCCACGGAGGAGCAGACCGACGTTCTCACCGGCCTGGCCCTCGTCGAGCAGCTTGCGGAACATCTCGATGCCGGTGACCGTGGTGGTGGTCTTCTCGGTCTTGATGCCGATGATGTCGACGGTCTCGTTGACCTTGAGGACACCACGCTCGATACGACCGGTGACGACGGTGCCACGACCGGTGATCGTGAAGACGTCCTCGATCGGCATCAGGAACGGCTTGTCGACGTCACGCTCGGGCTGCGGGATGGACTCGTCCACGGCGTGCATGAGGCCGAGGAGCTTCTCGCCCCACTCCTTGTCGCCCTCGAGCGCCTTGAGCGCCGAGACGCGGACGACCGGCAGGTCGTCGCCCGGGAACTCGTACTCGGAGAGGAGCTCACGGACCTCGAGCTCGACGAGCTCCAGGATCTCCTCGTCGTCCACCATGTCGGCCTTGTTCAGGGCGACGACGATGTACGGAACGCCGACCTGGCGGGCCAGGAGCACGTGCTCCTTGGTCTGCGGCATCGGGCCGTCGGTGGCGGCGACCACGAGGATGGCGCCGTCCATCTGCGCGGCACCCGTGATCATGTTCTTGATGTAGTCCGCGTGACCGGGGCAGTCGACGTGGGCGTAGTGACGCGACTCGGTCTGGTACTCGACGTGCGCGATCGAGATCGTGATACCGCGCTGGCGCTCCTCGGGAGCCTTGTCGATCTGGTCGAAGGCCGAGGCCTCGTTCAGGTCCGGGTACGCGTCGTGCAGCACCTTGGTAATGGCGGCCGTGAGGGTCGTCTTACCGTGGTCAATGTGACCGATGGTGCCGATGTTGACGTGCGGCTTAGTCCGCTCGAACTTCGCCTTCGCCACTGGGGTCCTCCTGTGGAGTGGTTCTGTACGCCTTACTCATCGGCGCCAGGTGATCTTTGCTGGGATGCCGTCCGCCGGGGGCTCTCGCCTCGGGTTCGAAGATCGAGCCCCGGCGGACGGTGTCAAGCCTAAAGCGTGTACTCGGGAGAGTTACTCGCCCTTGGCCTTCGCGATGATCTCCTCGGCGACGTTCCGCGGAACCTCGGCGTAGGAGTCGAACTGCATCGAGTAGCTTGCGCGACCCGAGGTCTTGCTGCGGAGGTCTCCGACGTAGCCGAACATCTCCGAGAGGGGCACGAGGCCCTTCACGACGCGAGCGCCGCTGCGCTCCTCCATGGCCTGGATCTGACCACGGCGGGAGTTGATGTCACCGATGACCTCGCCCATGTAGTCCTCGGGCGTGACGACCTCGACGGCCATCATCGGCTCAAGGATGACGGGGGAAGCCTTGCGCGCGGCCTCCTTGAAGGCCTGCGAACCGGCGATCTTGAACGCGAGCTCGGAGGAGTCGACCTCGTGGTAGGCACCGTCGAGAAGGATGACGCGGACGCCAGTCATCTCGTAGCCGGCCAGGATGCCGAACTGCATGGCCTCCTGCGCACCGGCGTCGACCGAAGGGATGTACTCCTTCGGGATGCGGCCACCGGTGACCTTGTTCACGAACTCGTACGAGGCGTCGCCGCCCTCGATGGGCTCGATCGCGATCTGCACCTTGGCGAACTGACCGGTACCACCGGTCTGCTTCTTGTGGGTGTAGTCCACGCGCTCGACGGCCTTGCGGATCGTCTCGCGGTACGCGACCTGCGGCTTGCCGACGTTCGCCTCGACCTTGAACTCGCGACGCATACGGTCGACGAGGATGTCGAGGTGGAGCTCGCCCATACCACCGATGATGGTCTGGCCGGTCTCCTCGTCCGAGTGCACCTGGAAGGAGGGGTCCTCCTCCGCGAGACGCTGGATGGCGACACCCAGCTTCTCCTGGTCACCCTTGGACTTGGGCTCGATCGCGACCTGGATGACCGGCGCCGGGAAGTCCATGGACTCCAGGATCACCTGGTTCTTCTCGTCGCACAGCGTCTCACCGGTGGTGGTCTGCTTCAGGCCCATGACGGCGACGATGTCGCCGGCGCCCACCGAGTCGATCTCCTCACGCTTGTTCGCGTGCATGCGGTAGATCTTGCCGATGCGCTCCTTCTTGCCCTTGACGGAGTTCAGCACCGAGGTGCCGGAGTCCAGGCGACCGGAGTAGATCCGGACGAAGGTGAGCTTACCGAGGTGCGGGTCGCTCGCGATCTTGAACGCGAGGGCGGCCAGCGGCTCGTCGTCGGACGGCTTGCGCTTGACGACCTCCTCCGGGTCGTTGACGGCGTGGCCCTCGATGGCCTCGACGTCAAGCGGGGAGGGGAGGTAGCGCACGACCGCGTCGAGCAGGGGCTGAACGCCCTTGTTCTTGAACGCGGTGCCACAGAACACCGGGGTGACCGTGGTCTCGCCGCCCTTGCCGGAGGCGATGGTGATACGACGGATCGCGGCGTACAGCTGCTCCTCGGTGGGCTCCTGGCCCTCGAGGAAGAGCTCCATGATCTCTTCGTCGTTCTCCGCGACGGCCTCGACGAGCTTGCCGCGCCACTCCTCGGCGAGCTCGGTGTGCGAAGCCGGGATGTCGACGACGTCGTACATCTCACCCTTGGTGGCCTCGGCGGACCAGACAAGGGCCTTCATGCGGACGAGGTCGACGACGCCCTGGAAGTCGGCCTCGGCGCCGATGGGGAGCTGCATGACGATCGGGGTCGCGCCGAGGCGGTCCACGATCATGTCGACGCAGCGGAAGAACTCGGCACCGGTGCGGTCGAGCTTGTTGACGAAGCAGATGCGCGGAACGCCGTAGCGGTCCGCCTGACGCCAAACGGTCTCGGACTGCGGCTCGACGCCGGCCACGCCGTCGAACACCGTCACAGCACCGTCGAGCACGCGCAGCGAACGCTCCACCTCGACGGTGAAGTCGACGTGGCCCGGCGTGTCGATGATGTTGATCGTGTGGTCGACGTTCTCGAGCGGCCAGTGGCAGGTGGTGGCAGCAGAGGTGATCGTGATGCCACGCTCCTGCTCCTGCTCCATCCAGTCCATCGTGGCAGCGCCGTCGTGGACCTCACCGATCTTGTACGAGACACCGGTGTAGAACAGGATCCGCTCGGTGGTGGTCGTCTTGCCCGCGTCGATGTGGGCCATGATGCCGATGTTGCGCACCTTGGCCAGGTCAAGCGAAGTGGTAGCCATAAGGCTTCAGTCTTCTCTCGGTCTCGATGTGGGTTGCGACTACCAGCGGTAGTGCGCGAAGGCCTTGTTGGACTCGGCCATCTTGTGCGTGTCCTCGCGCTTCTTGACCGAAGCACCGAGGCCGTTCGAGGCGTCGAGGAGCTCGTTCATGAGGCGCTCGGTCATGGTCTTCTCGCGGCGGGCGCGGGAGTAACCGACCAGCCAGCGCAGCGCGAGGGTGGAGGCACGACCGGGCTTGACCTCGATCGGCACCTGGTAGGTGGCGCCACCGACACGGCGGGACTTGACCTCGAGGGACGGCTTGACGTTCTCGAGAGCGCGCTTCAGCGTGATGACCGGGTCCTGGCCGGTCTTCTCACGAAGACCCTCCATGGCGCCGTACACGATGCGCTCGGCGGTGGAACGCTTGCCGTCCAGCAGGATCTTGTTGATCAGCGAGGTGACAAGAGGAGAGCTGTAGACCGGGTCGATGATGACCGGGCGCTTCGGGGCGGGGCCCTTACGAGGCATTCTTACTTCTCCTTCTTGGCGCCGTAGCGGCTGCGAGCCTGCTTACGGTTCTTGACGCCCTGCGTGTCGAGGGAACCGCGGATGATCTTGTAACGAACACCCGGCAGGTCCTTCACACGGCCACCACGCACGAGCACGATGGAGTGCTCCTGCAGGTTGTGACCCTCACCCGGAATGTAGGCCGTGACCTCGATGCCCGAGGTCAGACGCACACGCGCGACCTTACGGAGGGCCGAGTTCGGCTTCTTCGGGGTGGTCGTGAACACACGCGTGCAGACGCCGCGACGCTGAGGGGAACCCTCGAGTGCGGGCGTCTTGTTCTTCTCGACCTTGTCCTGCCGGCCCTTACGGACCAGCTGCTGGATCGTAGGCACTACTTCTCCGGTTTCTGTGTGCCGTCGGTAAAACTAACCTGGAACGTCGCCGACCCACGCGGTCGGGTGTGTCGAACCCCGCGGACCTCCGCCGAGGGCGGAAAAGGCGCGGATTGCGGTGGCCGGTCTCGGAACTCCACGTGCGGTTGAGGACACGCACACGGCTCCGGGCACACCCCAGGCACAAGGCATGAGCGTACCTATCGCATGGACTCCGGTCAAAACAAATGCCCACGCGCACGGCGCTCGGACGACGTGGGAGAACGCCGTTCCGGCGCGCCGGGCAGTGGTACGCGGAGGATCACGCGGGCCCGTACGAGCTCCCGCCCCGGCCGGCGCGGGACCTGGGGGTGTCTCGCCGGTCGGGGGCCGGGGTGCGGGCCGGTGGCGCCGGGGCGCCGGCGGCGGCCGAGGGGACCGCCGCGACCCTGCGGGTCCGATGGGCGCCGGAGGTCGCCCGAGGGGTCGCCACGGCCTGTCGGTGCCGTGGGCGCCGGAGGCGCGGCCTGGGCGGCCTGGGGGTGCCGCCACGACCCCGCCACCGCCCCGCCACGGCCCCCGCCGCGGGCCGAGGGCGCCGAGGTGCCGGTCGCGGTCGGCACGGACCGCCGGGCCCGGTGCGGGCCCCCGGCCCCGGACGAGGTCCGGGACCGGCTCAGTCCTGGGCGGCGCGCCGGGACTCGCCCGCGGGGCGGACGTCGCCGTCCTCCGCCTCGGGCTCCACCAGGAACTGCGTGACGACCTTGACGAAGACGTCCATCCGCTCGTCCGGGACCCCGAGCCAGCGCGCGAAGTCCTCCATGGTCGGCTGCCAGTCGGTCGGCGGCAGCAGATCCGCGGCGAGCGGCAGCTCCTCCGGGGTCACCCGGCCGGACCGGATGAGCATGTCGCGGACGGAGACCCCGAGGAGCGGGGCGATCCTGCGCATGGTCTCCAGGTCGGGCATGCTCTGCCGCTGCAGCAGGCGCGTGACGGCCGCCCGGTGGACGCCGGCCTCGTCGGCGATCCGGGACTTCCCTCCGCCGCGGGGGCTGTCGATGTCGTAGCCGCGTGCTCGCATCAGGCCCTCGACCCATCCCGCGAACTCGTCGAGCCCTTGAGTGCTCATGTGTGTACCGCTCCCTGTTTAATCCCCCACCCTTCGGGCCCCTCACTTTAGCGTGCTTGCGCGCACGGAATTACGTGCTTTCGGGCACGCAATCGTGTCGAATCGGTGAAGGCGTCTCCATGAAGGTAGTTGCGAGCTCGCACGCAACATGTCTATGTTGCTCGCCGCCGCACTCGTCGGCCTCATGAGTCCCAAGGGCCCCACAAGCCCCCGGGGCCCCATGGGCCCCGGACCGTGGAGATCCACCTTGCACCAGCCCGACACTTCCCCCTGGCAGGCCGCCGCCGCGTGCGCCGACCTCTCCCCGTCCGTCGTCTTCTCCCGGCGCGGCAAGGAGGCGGCCCCCGCCCTGCGCGCCTGCGCCGTCTGCCCCGTCAGCCGCGAGTGCGAGACGGCCGTCGCCCCCGCCGAGAGCTGGTTCGACGGCGTCTGCGCGGGCCGCCTGTGGCGCAACGGACGCCCGGTGAAGCCCCGCCGGCGCCGCGGCGAGGCCGCCGCCGAGCTCGCGGGCGCACTGGACGCCGCCGCTCCGGACGCCGCCGCGCTGGACGCCGCCGCGCTGGACGCCGCCGGAACCGTCCTCGCCCCCACCACGCCCGCCGCACCCGTCGCCGCCCCGGTCGCCGCCCTCGCCGGGGGCAGCCGTGGCTGAGCAGCAGCACGCACCGGGCGCCGTCGCCGACGAGCGGGTCGCACGGGACGTCGTCCTCTGGGCGGCCTCCCTCGTACGGCAGTTCCCCGAGCTCGCCGAGGAGCTCGCGCCCGGTCGGCGCGCTCCCGCCGGGAGCGCGCCGACCAAGCCGCACCCGGGCCGCGACGAGCTGATCCGGGCCGAACGGCACGAGGCCCTGCTGCTCGAACAGCGGCACGGCCTGTCCGTGCCCGGCCACGGCGCCGCGCCGATCCGGCTGCACATCTCGGACGCCATCCGCGACATCACCGACGGCGTGGTGGAGCTGGAGGAGGCGGTCTGCGCGCGGCTCGGGCTGCCGCGGCCGCGCCGGGCGGGGGTCGTCGAGCGGCTCCGCCGGGTCGTCGGGCTGCTCGACGAGATCGCCGCGCACCCCGTGCTCACCCGGCACGTGCGGGACGAGGTCCGCCGCATGGCGCGCCGCTGCGCGCGCACCCTGGGCGACGCGGAGACGGTCGTCCGGGTGTCCGGCCGCTGCCCCTGGTGCGACTCGGTGTCGCTGCGGGCCTTCCCGGACCGGCGCGCGGTGCTGTGCGTGAACCCGGCGTGCGTGTGCACGGACGCGGCGTGCGGCTGCCAGGACGACCCGTCCTACCGGCACCTGTGGCCGGAGGAGGAGTGGTCGGAGCTCGCGGACGCGTCGGGGGCGCGTCCGGAGGAGATCGAAGCGGCGATGGACGACACGAAGGACACCACATGCTGAGCTCGACCGCGCTTTCCCTGCCCGCGCTCATCCCGGGCCCGCTCGCCGCCGAGGAGGCGGGGGTCGCCCCGGCGACGATCCGCAAGTGGGTCCAGCTGGGCCACCTGCGGGCCGCGGGCAAGGCCGGCCGGGCCCAGCTCTTCCGCCTGGAGGACGTCTTCGCGGCGGAACGCGCGACGCGGCGAAGGCCCCGTACGGCCTGAGTCCGCGCACGTGGAAGCAGCAGCGCCCCCGTCTCGTACCGAGACGGGGGCGCTTCGTCATGCCCGCAGGAACCCGTGCAGGGAGGCGGTCATGTCCTCGACGAACCGGTCGCGCACGCCCTCCGGCACACGGTCGAGGGAGAGGTACGGGTTGAGGTCCTCCAGCTCGACCAGGAGGAGCTCGCCCTCGCGGGTGCGGCAGGCGTCGACGCGCTGGATGCCGTGGTCGAGGGTGTTCCAGTCGACGAAACGGCGCGCGAAGGCCAGATCCGCCTCGGTGGGCTCGTACGGCTCCAGGACCCAGCGGCGCTCGGGGTCGGGGGCGTGGAGGGCGTACTGGCAGCGGTCGTCGACGAAGTAGAAGGACACCTCGTACCGGAAGTCGACGCGCGGCTGGACGAGGACGTCTCCGTAGGAGAGCTCCGCGAGGCGCTCGTACGGCACGAACTCCAGGCCTATGGAGTCGGCGCCGGCCTTGGGCTTGACGACGTACTCGACCGCCTCGGGGAGCCGTTCGAGGTCGGCGGCGCGGTCGACGGTGGGGATGACGGGGTACCCGGCGGCGGTGAGGTCGAGCAGGTACTGCTTGCCGGCCATGTCGCCGCGCCCGTGGAGCGGGTTGTAGACGCGGGTTCCGGCGGCCCGGGCGCGGGCGCGGAAGGCGTCGTAGGCCTCCTGGTAGTGCAGGACGGGGCCGCTGTTGCGGACGACGACGGCGTCGAAGGCGTCCATGAGGGCGGCCGCGTCGAGGGGATGGCACAGCGCGAGGTCGAAGTGGGCACGCAGCCGCGCGGTGAGGTCGATGTCCTCGTCGCAGTAGCGCCGTCCGCGAGCGGGGTAGGCGAGATCGGTGACGTAGAGGAGACGGGGGCGGGGTCGGACGGCGGCGGACACGGGGTGACTCCTCCGGGACGGCGGGCGGGGTCGGGCGATCGGGCGGTCCGGCCAAGCTATCGGCCGGGCCTGGCGAGCACGCGGGGGCGTCGGCCCACCGCCGTCATCGCCTGCGCAGCCAGCCCTTCCCGGGCCGCTCGGCGGGCGGCGTCTCCTTGACGTACTCCAGCTCGGCGACGCGGATGTGCAGATGCCGCGTGTTCGTGTGCTCCCGTCCGTCGCCCCAGAACGACCGGCTCTGCTCGACGATCCAGGTCGTCGGGGAGGTACGGAACACGAGCCGGCCGCACTCCTCGGGCTGCGCGCCGCGCACGTAGGTCCGGCTCATCTCCTCGGCCTTGGCGAGTGCCGCCTCCCTGCCGCCCTCGACGCTGACCTTGTCGACCAGTTCCCAGCGGTCGTCGCCGCTCGCCGTCACGGTCATCTCCACCAAGACGTACCAGCTCACGGCCCCGCCTTCCGTTGTCGTGTCTCTGTCGTTCCGCTCAATCTAGACGGCCCCCTGCGCACGCGACCCGGAATCCACCCCCGAACTAGTTGCGTGCGCGCACGCTCGTCTGTCACAGTTGGTGCAGCGGCGGAGCTGTGCCCGCGAGACGGGCCGCAGACTCCGCCGTTCGCCGTCCGGGAGTGCTCCGCGCCCTTCCCCCTTCGCCCGCGTCGAGCACCCCGGGCGGCACCCGAACCACCCCGCACCATCCCGTCCCGCCCTCCCTTCCACCGAGGAGAACCGTCATGACCACTCCCCCGAGTGCGTTCCCGGACGTCGAGAAGCTGGTCGTCGACGTCCTCAAGGCCGACCCGACGATGGCCGGAATCACGGTCGCCGCCCAGGCGCCCGCCGGCTTCGACGGCACGCAGAACGCCGTCCTGGTGAACCGCCGCGGCGGCGCCTGGATCGGCGACCTGCACGTCGACAAGCCGCTGATCGAGTTCGAGGTGTACGGGCCGACGAAGACCGCGGCCCACGTCCTCGCCAACGCCGCCCGCAAGGTGCTGCTCGGCACGATAGGCAAGCAGCTCGGCGCGAACTTCGTCAGCGACGTCGAGGAGCAGGACGGGCCGCGCTGGATGCCCGACTACCTGTACCGGGGCGCCAACCGCTACCTCTGCGTCATCCAGCTCTCGCTGAACGTCTTCTAGACGCTCGCTTCCGGAGCGCCCCCACGCGCTCCCCACAGACCAGGCCTCGCCGACCCATTCGGCGGGGCCTTTGCCGTACCCGGAGCCGGAGCAGTCCGGCCCCGGGGCGGTGCCCTCACCCCTCTCATCAAGGAGAAAAACTCACCATGGCTGGAAACAACTCTGCCGAGATCCGCGTCGCCGGCACCGGCAAGCTCTACGTCGCCGACGCCGGCACCGCCCTCCCGGCCGCCTTCGGCGCGGACTCCGCCGCCGACTGGTCCGGCGCGGGCTGGAAGGACCTCGGCTTCACGACCGGCGACGGCGTCACCTTCTCCAAGAAGGACAAGCTGGAGGCCATCGACTCGTGGCAGTCGGTCTCCCCGGTCCACTACATCTACTCGGCCCGTGACCTGTCGCTGAAGTTCTCGCTGCTGCAGTTCAACGAGGACACGCTGCCCTTCTTCATGGGCGGCGACTCGGTCAAGGCCGAGCCGACCCCGGCGGTCGACACCTACCGCTACGAGATCGCCGAGCGTCCGTTCGCGGACGTCCGCGCCCTCGGCCTGGAGTTCACCGACGTCAAGGCCGGTGGCACCACCGCGGTGAAGTACCGCTTCATCATCCCGCGCGGCCAGGTCACCGCCACGGACGACATCAAGCTGGCCCGCAAGGCCGCCTCCACGCTCGGCATCACCTTCTCGGCGATGTCGAAGGGCGACGGCAAGCCGCTGGCGACCTTCCTCATGAAGGACAGCCAGTACTCCGCCACCGTCTGATCCATCCCCCGGGGCGGGGCGGCCCACCGCCGCCCCGCCCCACCCTTCTTCTCCTCACCCACTCGAATCACCCGAACAAGGAGTACGCATCACCATGTCCCGATTCGATGTCAACGCCGCCCGCGCCCAGCGTCTGGAGGCCCACGGCCGCACCTGGTCCTTCGAGCTGGACGGCGAGTCCTACACGCTTCCCACCGAGCTCTCGCGCCGGATCGCGAAGGCCCTGCGCAAGCTCGACGACAGCGACGTGGACGGTCTGCTCGAGCTCCTCATGGGTGAGGAGCAGTACGCCCGCTTCGAGGAGCACGAGGTCACCATGCAGGACGTGGCCGCGATCCTGGAGGCTTACGGCCAGGAGACCGGGCTCGGCCTGGGGGAAGACTGAGCCTCGTCGAGTTCGTCGACGAACACGCCGAGGCACTTGAGGCGGACCTGCTCCGCTACTACGGAACGGACCTCCTCGACTGGCACCGCGGAGAACTATCCAGCAGGCGCGTCGCGGTGCTGATCAAGCACCTTCCGGCCGACAGCGCCGTCCAGCGAAACCTGCACGGGGAGGCCGCCGAGTGGTCGGTGACCGACCATCTGCTCGCTGCGGCGGTCGATCATCTGGCCACCGCCAACTGGATGTTCATGTGCGTCAACACGGACGAGGACGGCGAGCAGCCAGATCCGCCGCAGCCTGTACCCCGACCCGGAGATTCCCCCGAGGGCGAGGAAGAGGGCAAGGGCGGCGCGGGCACTTCGGGCGCAGAAGGAGCCGAGGTGGTGTCCCCGCATCAGCTGGCTCGCTTCTTCAGCTGACGTCGCGTCCGTCATCGGCTACGTCCCCCATGGCCCCCGGTGCCCGTTCCCGTCAGGGAGCGGGCTCCGGGGGCGCTTCCTGTGCTCGTTCTGCGGCCAGCTCGTCCTCCAGAGCACGGGCCCGCTCCGACAGCCGACGTCCCCGACCGCCCGGACGCGTCTCCTGTTCGGAGTCGGGGCCGCGCCGTTCGGGTGCGGGCCCGTTCTGCGCGGCCACGCTGTTGAGCGGCGGCACGATCGGGCGCCCGCCCTTGCCCCGGACCACCTTGCGTACGGGCTGGCCATTCCTGCGGGTACGGCTCTCCTGAGCCGTCACCAGGAGGTCAGTCTCCGGCTCCGGTTCGGAAGCGCGTACGGGCGCAACCACGGGCCCCTGCTCGGGTACGTACGCGGACTCGGGCCCGGACTCGGGCACAGGCTCCGGCTCTGGTCGCTGTTCGAACAGCTCGCGCTCCCTGCGGACCCGCTCCTCGGCCTGGACGACCACGGCCGGCGGCTCCAGGAGTCGAGCGAAAGGCAGCGGGATGACCCGGGCGCCGTCCGGTGAGACGTCCGCACGCCGCTGGGGGCGCCGGATTCCACGCGTGTCACCCTGTCCATGGGCGTACGCATCAGCAACGCGCTTCTCGTACTCGCGGCGGATACGCGGGAGTTCGTCGGAGACGGCCTCGGCCCAGCCGGCGGTGAACGCGGCGGTCTCGCGGCGGTCCACCTCGGCCCTGGGCAGCACGACGAGGTCTTCGGGGGCGTATCCGGCGACGTGCACGAGCTCAGCCAGCCTCGCGAAGAGATGGGGCAGGTCCGGGTGGGATTCGAGCCAGTCGATGACCCGCTCCCGCCGGTTAGCGCCCGGCTCCGTTTCCATGCGTCCGCACTGCCTTCCAACCCCCCGGGGTCCCCGCGCGCCCCTCGCGCCCCCCGCCCCCGACTGTGTCAGGTCCGGGAACGCGTCATCCAGGGTACCCCGGTCGAACATCAGATCCGATCGGGCCTCAACCCCTACGGGGAGTTGACGAGAAGACACGCCGTCAGGCGTTTCCCGCTCGACAAACCTCGAACAGATGTTCCACACTCTGCTCGTACAGACGTTCGATAGCGTGGTGCCCCCGCCTCTTCCGCGGCGCCGCCACGCACGCAAGGGCAAGCAACCGGAAGGCAGGCGTCCATGACCCAGCAGGCCGAGGCCGAGTCATCGCGACCGCACATCCCGCTCCACGACCGCCTCGCCGAGCTGCTGGACGGGCCCGTCGCCCTCGACAAGAGAGCGTTGCTCGGCACGCTGTACGCCGAGGTCAGCCGGCGCGAAGCGGTCGCCTACGCGGCGGGCTGGAACGACGCCCTCACCGAACTACGCCGCCGCTGACACTCGCTGCGCCACACCACGCCTCGCCGGCGGGACGAACCCCGCCGCCCACGCACACGAGCCGCCCGCGCCCGTCCAGGGCAGGCGGCTTCGGCGTTTCCGGGTGCGCTGCGGCACGACATCTCCGAATGGAGTACAGCCATGTCAGTCGTTCCCGATCCCGTACAGGAGCTCTCCGCAACCCTGGTCAAGCTGCCCCCGTGGGTCGCCCAGGCGAAGCAATACGACGAGACGAAGGTGGTGGTCTCGAACCTGTCGAGCACCGTCTCCGGCATCAAGGGTGACATCACCCTCATGAAGGTGGAGATGGCGGGCCTCTTCGCCGCCTCGATCGGCCTCTTCAAGGTCGACTACACCTGGTTCAAGCTCGACGACAAAGGCATCACGATCAACGGCCGGCAGCGTCTCGGCTGGCCGTGGGCCGACAAGGCCAAGGCCTTCCAGGTACGTGTCGAGAACAAGCAGCGGGACCTCTACGGCAAGCAGAACCGGATGAAGCGGAAGCTCACCCGGCTCACGGACCGCCAGGACGAGCTGGCCCGCGCGCAAGCCCGTCTGCGGCACCACGAAAACGCTCGACAGGCAGCCCAGACCCGCCTCGACGAAGGACGGGGCTCCCAAGGGGCGGTCGACCGGCACACGGCGAGAACGAATGCGGCCAGGGCCGAGGTCGAGAAGCTCCAGAAGAAGCTCGATCGCGCGAAGAAGTCAGCAAACAGGACCTCGAGGAGCGCGGAGCGTCTCGTGAAGAAGATCAACACCCTGAAGGGGAAGGAGACAGAGGCGAAGGACCGGTGGAAGAACAACGCCCAGACGGCGACCGCCGACCTCAACGCCCTGCGCGCCGCCCTCGGGCAGACGACGGTCGCGCTCGACTAGGCCCCTGACCGCGCGTCACCGCGCTCACCAACAGGTCTTCCCCTCCTCCACGAAACCAGGTGCCCATGTCTCTCACCAAAGCACTCGGCAGCGCCTCGTCGGCGCTGAGAAAGCTCAAGACCGACGCCCAGCAGAGCGCCCAGGCCGTCACCCGTGTCGGCAGCGGCAGCAGCTCCGCCTCCAACGGGGTCAAGCAGCTGAAGTCCTCGGCGCAGTCCACCACGTCCCAGCTCAAGAGCCTCAAGACGGCAACGGACCAGGCCGAGCGGTCCATGACCAAGGCCGGCCAGACCGGCCAGTCCGCCGGAACGAAGCTCGGCAAGTACGAGTCCGGCGCCGGCAAGGCCGCCAAGGGCCAGGACAAGCTCAACAAGTCCATGAAGGGCAACTTCCTGGCCCGTCTGATCGAGCTGTTCATGCCGCTCATCGAGAAGGTCGTCGAGATGGCGACGCGCTCGAAGACCATGCAGACGATCATGAAGAAGGCCTTCGCCGCCATCAAGACCGTGATCAGCTCGGTCATGAAGGCCATCGGCCCGATCATGAAGAAGGCCGGTCAGTTGATCAAGACGGTCTGGAACGGCATCAAGCAGGCCATCTCCGTCGTCGTCAAGGCCGTCGCCACCGTCATCAAGACCTACGTGAAGATCTGGAAGACGGTCATCACCACGGTCATGAAGGCGATCAAGACGGTCATCAGCACCGTCTGGAACGGCATCAAGGCCGTCATCACCCCGGTGGTCAACTGGATCAAGACCGCGATCCCGAACGCCTTCACCGCCGTCAAGGACAAGATGTCGTCCATCTGGAACGGCCTCAAGGACATCGCGTCCCGGGCGTTCAACGGCATCAAGAGCGGCGTGTCCGGCCCGATCAACGCCGTCATCGGCATGATCAACCGGATGATCAGCAGCCTCAACCGGGTCAAGGTCAGCGTCCCCGGCTGGGTGCCCCTCGTCGGCGGCAAGACCTTCGGCGTGAACATCCCGAACATCCCGATGCTCGCCACCGGTGGTGTCGTCATGCCGCGTAACGGCGGTGTCCCGGCGATCATCGCCGAGGCCGGCGAGGCCGAGGCCGTCCTCCCGCTCTCCAAGCTGGACCGGCTCCTCGCCCTCACCGCCCGCCGCGCCCGCATGCACCAGCAGATGCAGGCAGGCGGAGGCGCCGGCGGCGGGCTGCACATCGAGCACTACCACGCCGCCCGCAACAGTGACCCGCAGTCCACGGCGGACGCGCTGATGTACCTGTCGAAGGCGCGCGGATGATCGCGGTCGCGCCGTCGGTCGTGTTCAGCAACCGGCTGCTCGCCGGTGCGCCCGAAGCCTTCCGGAACTTCAGCCGGAACATCCGGCCGACCAACACCACATTGCAGGCCCTGACCCGGTCCCTGCGCGATGCCGCAGGCAAGACCGAGCGCTTCGCCAGTGAAGTGCGGGGCGCGACCTCCTCGGTGGCCCGGATCCGCACCGACGCCACCTCCGCCTCCGGTTCCGTCACCAAACTCGGCCGCTCCACCGCCCCCCGCGGAGTCAAGTCCTTCGGAGACAAGGCCGGGAAGGCCAAGGGCGCCCTCGGCAAGCTCGGTCAGGGACTCGGCGGCATCCTCGCCGTCCTGTTGCCGCTGCTCCCCATCACCGACGTCATCACCGGCCTGATGGGCACCTTCGGCGTCGCCATGACCATCGCGGCGGTGGCGATGACCGGCATCAACCTCGCCATGCGCGCCAACCCCATCGGCTTCCTCGTCGGCATCCTCGTGCCCGTCGCCGCCTGGCTCATCGAGTACGCCATGAACAGCGAGGCCGGCCAGCGGATCATGAAGCAGGTCTTCCAGCAGGCCCTCAAAGGCTTCCAGTCCGTCTGGAAGTTCCTCCAGCCGATCATGGAGCTGATCGGACAGGCCGTCATGACCTACTTCAAGGGCTACCTGACGCTGTTCACCGCCGCACTCGGGATCATCGGCTCCGCGATCAACGGCTTCTCCAACGTCCGTTCCTCCGTGACCTCCGCCTCCAACGCGCTGCGCGGCATCGCGTCCGGCACGATCGGCGGGATCCGGAACTCGATCCAGCCGTTCCTCTCGTTCTTCACCGACTCCGTCCCCGGCTTCTTCCGTACGGCCAAGGACGCGGTCGGCGGAGCCCTGCGCGGGATCGGAGACCTGATCAAGGGCGCCCTGAGCACCGTTATCGGCGTCGTCAAAGGCCCCATCAACGGCCTCATCGCCTTCGCCAACTGGATCATCGACGGCCTCAACAAGCTCAGCTTCGACTTCCTCGGCAAGCACTTCGGCGTCGACCTCGACAAGATCCCGATGCTCGCCGAAGGCGGTGTCGTCTTCCCCGGCGCCGACGACGCGCCGCGCATCGACCCGCTCACCACGCTCGAGTCCCGCCGTATCCCGGCCCTGACCGAGGCTGCCCGGCAGCCCCACCGCATCCGGGACTTCCACGAGGAACCCGGTGCCGGCGCCCGGTCGACCGCCGAGGACCTGCTCTTCCTCATGGCCGCCCACGCCTGACCGCCCTGCCAACCCGCCCTCCTCAGAAGTGAGGTGACGGCCCCCATGGCCGAGACCACAACCGCATACGCCGCCGGAAACAGCTTCACCGCCGACCTCGCGCCCGGCTCGCTCATCACCCAGGACGGGCAGATGCAGTGGGCCGGGCTTCTCATCGGTCCCGGTACACCGTTCGCCGTCGACCGCTCCGGCCTCTCCGGCTGGGAGGACCTGCCCGAGTACGACTCCTCCGACGCCGAGCGGCCCACCTCGCACGGCGCCTGGCCCGGATCCCGCTTCGCCAAGCCGCGCAAGATCGGCGGCACGATCGTGCTGATGCCGGAGTACGGCGCGGCCGCCGAGGCCATCCGTGCCCTGCGCCAAGCCCTCGCCCTGCTCGACGAGGAGCGCTGGCTCGCCGTCCGGCTGCACGGCGAGGTGCTCGCCGTCCGCGCCCGGATCGCCCAGCGGGTGGTGCCGGCCGACCAGGGCTTCGCCACCCAGGGCAGCTCCAAGATGTCGATCCAGTGGCTCGCCGCCGACCCGCGTCGCTACGGCGTCGAGGAGCAGACCGCGACCACCACGGCCCCGCAGCCGGAGTCCGGTCTGACCTGGCCGCTGGTCTGGCCGCTGGACTGGGGACAGGCCACGTCCACCGGTGACGCCGTGGCCGAGAACACCGGCTCCGCCGCCACCCACCCGGTGATCACCTTCCGCGGCCCGTGCTCCATGCCGACGGTCACCGAGCGGGTCAGCAGGCGCCGGCTGCGCTACGCGATCGACCTGGCCTCCGGCGACGAGCTCGTCGTCGACACCGCCAACGGCACGGTGACGCTCAACAACTCCGCGTCCCGTCGCCACACCGCCATGGCCGACTCCAGCCCCGAGGAGCTGTTCCTGCTCGAACCGGGCCGTACCGAGCTGGCGTTCCGCCCCGACGAGGCGACCCCCGAGGCGCTGATGACGGTCCGCTGGCGCAGCGCCGAGTGGTGACCGCGGCCGTCCACCCCTGACGGATCCCCTCCCCATACGAAGAGGTGAACCCAATGACCGTACGAGCCGCCTGGCTCCAGTCCAACGGCCAGACCCGCGAGGACACCCGCCTCACCCTCGCCGCCCTGCTCACTCCCAGTGGCCAGAGCCCCGAGGAGACCCCGCTCCGCTCCCGGGCGGGCGTCGTGCCGGGCGGCCTCGTCCTCACCGGGACCGCCCCCATGCAGTGCACGATCGGCACCGGCCGGGCCGTCATCCAGGGCAAGGACACCGCCCAGGGCGCGTATCTCGTGGCCGTCACGGCGCCGGAAGCGATCACGATCACCGACGGCGATCCGCAGTACGACCGGATAGACCTGATCGAGCTCTCCGTCGTCGACGATGCCTACGACCGTACGGGTGTCACCGAGGCCGTCGTCCGGCTCGTCAAGGGCACCGCGGAAGCAAACCCCCAGGTGCCGGCGAGCGGCACGGGCAGCACCATCCCGCTGTACACGGTCCGCGTCCCGAAGGGCACGTCCGCCGGCACCGGAGGCATCGCCTGGACCACCGGCGGGGTCACCCAGCAGCACTGGCCGGTGGTGGCGCTCGGCGGCATCCTGCCCACCAGCGGCTACAAGGGCGCGTACGTCGGCCAGTACCGCGACGCGGCCGGCATGCTGCAGCGCTGGGACGGCTCGACCTGGGTGTCGTACCCGAGGCCGGTCGGCGGCATCGCGCCCGGTTCCCTTGTCTCGACCGGCAGTTACACCGGCCAGTACCGGGACAGCTCCGGGATCCTCCAGCGCTGGGACGGTGCGGCCTGGCAGTACGCCCAGGGCACGGCGTCCGTCGTCCTCAGCGTCTCGCAGACGCTGAGCGCCCAGCAGCAGAGCATCCCGACCAACGCGTGGACCGCGATCAACATGCCGACGGTCGACGCCGACGACGCCGCCGGCTGGAACGGGAGCAACACCTACGTGGTACCGCGCACCGGCTGGTGGCGGATCGGCGCGCACGCCGTCTGGTCGAACGACGCCCAGACCGGCGCCCGCGGCGCCCGGATCCTGGTCAACGGGTCCGGCATCCAGCGCATGACGTGGCTGACCCCCGCGGGCAACAGCGCCATCACCGTCGGCGGCCACGGCCTGATCAAGCTCACCGCCGGCAACACGCTCCAGATGGCCGGCTACCACAACCACACCGCGGCGATCAAGACCCTCGGCGGCTCGGGCTACGCCTGCACCCTCACCGCCGAGTGGATCAAGTCTTGACCCGCCCTTCTCGTAACCCCGAACGGAGAACCCCATGAACCTGCGCAGCAGCTGGGTCGCCGAGACCGGCCAGACCCGCGAGGACACCCGCCTCACCCAGATGGGCGTCACCAACGCGCTCAACCCCGTCCAGGTGCGCTCCGGCATCCTGCCCGGTTCCTACGACGGCAAGTACCGGCTGTCCGGCTTCTGGATGACGAACTCCTCCGCCATGTCGGCGATCGTCTCCGAGGGGCGCGGCGTCATCCAGGGCGACATCTCCCAGGGCGCCTACCCGGTGACCCTGCCGGCCTCCGAGGTCGTCACCTTCTCGCCGGGCAACGCCCAGTACGACCGGATCGACCTCGTCGTCCTGCGGGTCCGCGACAAGCTGTACGGGGACGACCGCAACGAGGCCGTGATCGAGGTCATCCAGGGTGTCCCCGAGGCGACCCCGAAGGCCCAGCCGGTCCCGGCGCGCAGCCTCCCGCTGTACGAGGTGCGGGTGCCGGTCGGCGCCAGCGCGGGCACCGGCGGCATCCCGTGGGCCACGGCTCTGAAGGACCTGCGGAACACCGTCGTCTCCGCCGGCGGCATCCTCCCGGTCGAGGGTCCGGTCCAGCAGGGCGCCTACCCCGGCCAGTACCAGGACACCCCCGACGCCCAGCTGCAGCGGTGGGACGGCGGCAAGTGGGTGGCGTACCCGCAGGCCATCGGCGGTGTCGTGCCGAACACCGTCGGCTCGGCCATCCCGGGCTCGTACACCGGCCAGTACCGGGACGGCCTGGGCGGCCGGCTGGAGCGGTGGAACGGCTCGGCCTGGGCGCCGGCGTTCCCGGGCCCCATCTTCAACGACTCGCTGACGGCCGGCTACACGACCTCGACCTCCTACGTCGACACGCTCACCAACCGGACCGGCGCACTGTCCATCACCTTCGTCGCCCCGGGCTCGCGCCAGGCGATCATCACCTTCGGTTCGCGCATCCAGCTGGTCGGCACAGGTTCCGGCGCCGGTTTCATGAGCGTGAAGATCATGCAGGGCACGACCGTCCACCGCGACAACAACGACACCTACGGCGTGGTCTGCCAGTCCCCCGGCAACATCGCGGTGTCCACCACCCAGCGGCTGCACACCCTGACGGCCGGCGCCACCTACACGGTCACCGCTTACTTCCGGACCACCAACACCGCCCTGCAGGCCTGGTTCAACAACACCTTCATCCACGTCGTCCCGCAGCACTGACCCCGGCCGTCCTCCGGCTCGCCTGACCGTCCTTCCTTCGAGGAGATCCCATGCCCGTACGCTCCGGCTGGCTGCTGCCCAACGGCCAGACCCGCCAGAACACCCGTATCACCAACATCGGCGCCACCACCCCGGTCAATCCGCTCGGCGTGCGGTCCGGCATCCTGCCCGGAACGTTCGACGGCAAGTACCGGGTCGGCGGCCTCTGGATGAGCAGCACCGGCCCGATGACGGCCACCGTCTACGCCGGCAAGGCCGTCGTCCAGGGCGCCAACTCCGACGGCGCCTACCCCGTGGCCCTCGACCAGGACATGACCATCACCTTCGGCGACGGCGACGCGCTGAACCCGCGCATCGACCTCGTCGTCCTGCGGGTGTACGACGCCGACGCCGACCTCCAGAGCACCCGGTACGAGGCGGTCGTGGAGATCGTCAAGGGCGAGCCGAAGGCGGTTCCGGTGGCCCCCGAGGCACCGGCCCGTTCCCTGGTGCTCTTCAGCATCAAGGTGAAGGCCGGGGCCTCGGCCGGCAACGGCGGCATCGAGTGGACGACGACGGGCACCATCACGGACCTGCGCACCACGACCGTCGCGGCGGGCGGCATCCTGCCCGTCTACAACAACGCCGGTGTGGCCGGCTCCTACCCGGGCCAGTACCAGGACAACGACAACTCCCACTACCTCCAGCGCTGGGACGGCACCAACTGGGTCCCCTACCCCAAGGAGATCGGCGGCGTCGCCCCCAGTGGAACCGTGTCCGTCGGCAGCTACACCGGCCAGTTCCGTGAGAACGCCGGGGTCCTCCAGCGGTGGAACGGCACCGCCTGGGTGAACTACCAGCCGCCGATCGAGGTGGAGACCACCACCACCGGCCTGACCGCGCTCCCCAACTGGTCCGTGGTGTCGTTCTACGCCCGCCGCAACAAGGCCGGCCTGTGCACCATGACCGTCACCGTGACGCGCAGCGGCGCCCAGATCGACGCCAACAGCGCCGGCAACATCACCGACGAGCCGCTGTGCGTCCTGCCCACCGGCTGGCGCCCGGCCCTCAGCGTCGAGGCCCCGGCCTGCGACGGCTTCGGCAACGGCGGGGCGAACGTGACCACGTCAGGCCAGATCGACCTGCGCACCTGGTCCCCGAACGGCGCGCTCGCCGCCGGCCGCAACATCCGCATCAGCGCCACCTACATCCTCCCGTGAGGTCCGCCGCATGAGTCTCGACACGCCTTACCGGGCGATCTTCTGCGATCTGCTCACCGACCAGACACTCGACATCCTGCCGCTGCGGGACGTCTCCTTCGACGACTACATCGGCAAGGCCGGCTCCCTCTCCGGCACCATCCCGATCCCCAACCAGGACATCGCCCAGCGCGTCAAGCAGGTCCGGGAAGGCCGCACGTCCGTCTACCTGGAGCGTGGCGGGGACCTGTGGTGGGGCGGCATCGTCTGGACCACCACCCTGCAGTCCAGCGGGCGCGGGGTGCTGACCCTCGGCATCCAGGCCGCCACCTTCGACTCGTACGCGGGCCGCCGGCGCATCCGCAAGGACATCACGTACACCACCGCGACCCCTCAGATCGAGATCGCGCGCCGGCTCTGGAGCGAGCTCGACGTCCAGACCTACCCGGACGCCCCGCCGGACAAGGAGCCCAAGCGGATCGGGATCACGTTCGGCGACGAGGAGCCCAAGGTCAGCCGCATCGTCAGCTGGCGCAAGGGCGACGAGATCGTCTACCTGGACGCGCTCAACCAGATCGCCGAGATGCAGGACGGTTTCGAGCACCAGATCCTGGTCTACCGCGACCCTGTTTCCGGGCAGCGGATCCGCCGGCTCCGGCTCGGCGAGCCCAAGATCATCAACGGCTCCACCGACCTGCTCTTCGACCGGCCCGGCGTCATCCTGTCCTACTCCTTCCCGTACGACGCGACGCGCGGCGGCACCACCGCCATGGCCCGGGGCGCCTCGGTGAACGGGAACGCGGCCACCGACTCCCGGCCGCTGTTCAGCAAGGAGCAGTACGACAGTTCGCTGCTCGCCGACGGCTGGCCGCTGATCGACCTGTCCTCGGACCACAACGAGATCACCGACGAACTCGTCCTGGGTTCGCTGGCCGCGGCCGAACTGTCCCAGGCCCGCGGCGCCGTGGTGATCCCGGCGATCACCATCCACCTCGGCGGAATGGTCCCGCCCGCCCTGATCGGGCGCATCGCCCGCGTCCGGATCCACGACGAGTGGTTCTCCCAGGGCCTCGACGCCCGCTACCGCATCGTCGGCGTCAAGGTCACTCCCCCGGAGCGTGGCCGTCCCGACACCGCCGAGCTCTACCTCGAGGAGGCCTGATGCCCCAGCTGCCCGAGGACATCATCGACCGGCTCAACCAGATGGAGCGCCGGCTGAAGACACTGTCCACCATTGCCCGCGTCCGTCCCGCGGTCAACGAGTTCCGCCCGCCGGAGACGTCCGGAAGCGTCACCATCACGCGGCCGTTGTTCCGCATCTTCGACGGCTACAACCACGAGATCTTCGCCGACGACATCATGACCGGCGGTCTCGCCCGGCCGTGGCTGCAGCTGATGCCGCCGGTGGCCACCGACCACACCAAGTGGCCGTCCACCACCAGCACCACCTTCGCCACCATCGCCGAGTGCTTCAACCCCATCTGGCAGCCGAAGATGCGGCTCGTCATCAACACGAAGGTGTCGAGCGGCGGCTCCGGCAGCGTGCGGGTCTTCGTCGACAACGTGCAGTTCGGCCCCACGGTCACCGCCGGCACCACCTACGAGCACCTCGGCCTGCTGCCCGGCGACATGAAGACCCGGTTCGGCCAGACGATGAAGATCGAGGTCCAGGCGCAGGCCGCCGGCGGCACGGTCTACGCCCAGCCCGTGCTCATCCACGGCGCCCAGACCTGACCTGCCCCGCCCTCCGAGCAGCACCAGCCGTACGAGGAGTACGCCATGAACATCGACCCCACCCAGCCCTGGGGCGTGGCCATCGACTACGCGGGCCGCGCCACCGTCACCGAGAAGGGCCACACCCTCAACATCCGCGTCCACGACAACAACCTGGGCTACACCCTGGAGCGCGACCCGGTCACCGGGCAGTACCCGCCGGTGTTCATCACCGCCGAGTTCTCCGAGAAGGGCACGGGGGACACCACCCTGCGCGGCTCCGGCGTGGTGGTGGTGTACGCCAAGGACGGAGTGCCGGCCGTGCCCGACCCGACCGCCGCCCAGCGGGCCGTCGCCGCCGCCCTCGCCGACTTCGAGGACCGCCGCGCCGCCTACGCCGCGCTCTGCGCCACCTGGGCCCCGGAGGCCCCGGCCCCGGAGCCCGCCCCGTAACACCGTCCCGCCCCACCCCGTACGCCCCGCCCCGTGCCGATCCGGCCGGGGTTTTCTCATGCCCCGAACCCCTGCCGGAGGACACAGATGGCCACTCCCCTCTCCGCGGACCGGTTGGTCGCCGCGCTCCGCGCCGAAGGCGTCACCGTCGTCGAGCACGACGGCTGGCGCACCCACAACCGCAACGGTCACGGTGCCTGGGGGCCCGTGACCGGTGTGATGATCCACCACACCGTCTCCAGCGGCACCGCCAACACCGTCGACCTCTGCTACAACGGCTACGCGGGCCTGCCCGGTCCGCTGTGCCACGGCGTCATCGCCAAGGACGGCACGGTCCATCTGGTCTCCAGCGGCCGTGCCAACCACGCCGGCGGCGGCGACCCGTCCGTCCTCCAGGCCGTGATCAGCGAGACGTACGGGGTGCGGCCGCCCCTCCCGCGCGAGCACCAGGGCAGCACCGGCGCCGTCGACGGCAACTCCCGCTTCTACGGTTTCGAGTGCATCAACCTCGGCAACGGCAGCGACCCGTGGCCGGCCGCCCAGCTCGACGCGATCGAGCGGGTGTCCGCGGCGCTCTGCCGGGCGCACGGCTGGGGCGCCCGGTCCGTCATCGGCCACTCCGAGTGGTCCGACTGGAAGAACGACCCGCGCGGCTTCGGCATGCCGGGCATGCGCGACCGGGTGCAGAAGCGGCTCGGCTCCGCCCCCGCCGCCAAGCCCACCGCCCCCAAGCCGGCCGCCCCGCGCTACCAGCCCTTCCCCGGGACCGCCTTCTTCAGGACCACCCCGAGCTCCGCGGTCGTCACCGCGATGGGCCGCCGGCTGGTCGCCGAGGGCTGCGGCCGCTACCAGGTCGGTCCGGGCCCGCGCTGGTCCGAGGCCGACCGCCAGTCGTACGCCGCCTGGCAGCGCAAGCTCGGCTTCCGCGGCTCCGACGCCGACGGCTGGCCGGGTGCCGCGTCCTGGAACGCCCTGAAGGTTCCGTTCGTGCAGTAACCCCCACCGTCGCAACAGCTCCCCCACGCAAGGAGAACCACCCATGTCCGAAGCCGCCAAGCGCACGGCCCGCACCGTGCTGCAGACCGCCGTCGGCATCGCCGTCATCCTGCCGGCGCTGGTCGACGCCTCGGGCGTCCCCGCGACCCTCCCCTGGGTCGCGGGGGCCCTCGCTGTCGCCGGTGCCCTCGCCCGGGTCATGGCCTTCCCGGCCTTCCAGGCGCTGCTGCCCTCCTGGCTGCGCACCGCCCCGGAAACCCAGGCCGCGGCGCTCGCCCCGGTACCGGCCCTCGTCCCGGAGGACCTCCCGGAGGCGGCGGCCGATGACCGAGCCTGACCCGAACGACCCGGTCGCCGTCGCCCTCGAACTGGAGCGACTGCGCGGCACCCTCGAGGCCGGCTTCGCCCGTGTCGACGGTTCGCTCGCCCTGCTCGTGCAGCGCAGCGACCAGACCGACAAGCAGCTCGCCGACCACGAGGCCCGGCTCGACGAGCTGGAGCGCTCCCGCTGGCCGCTGGCCAGCATCGGCGCCCTGGCCGCGGTGGCGACGGTCGCCGTCGCCGCCTGGGAGCTGACCGCGCGCTGATCCGTCCTGCGGGACGAACGCCGAAGGGCGGCACCCCCACGGGGTGCCGCCCTTCTTTCGCGTTACTACGCCTTACTGGTTGTACGGACCGTAGTCGTAGTCCTCCAGCGGAACGGCCTGGCCGGAACCGGTGCCGAACGGCGAGTAGTCGATGTCGTCGTAGCCGACGGCCGAGTACATCGCGGCCTTGGCCTCCTCGGTCGGCTCGACCCGGATGTTGCGGTAGCGGGACAGACCCGTACCGGCCGGGATGAGCTTACCGATGATGACGTTCTCCTTGAGGCCGATGAGGCTGTCGGACTTGGCGTTGATCGCCGCGTCCGTCAGAACTCGGGTCGTCTCCTGGAAGGAGGCGGCCGACAGCCAGGACTCCGTCGCCAGCGAGGCCTTGGTGATACCCATCAGCTGCGGACGGCCGGAGGCCGGGTGGCCGCCTTCCTGGACCACACGACGGTTCTCGGTCTCGAACTTCGAACGCTCGACGAGCTCGCCGGGCAGCAGCTCCGCGTCGCCCGACTCGATGATCGTCACGCGGCGCAGCATCTGCCGGATGATGATCTCGATGTGCTTGTCGTGGATCGACACGCCCTGCGAGTTGTAGACCTTCTGGACCTCGCCGACCAGGTGGACCTGGACCGCACGCTGGCCGAGGATGCGCAGCACGTCGTGCGGGTTGGTGGCACCCACGGTGAGCTTCTGGCCCACCTCGACGTGGTCGCCCTCGCCCACCAGCAGACGGGCACGCTTCGAGATCGGGAACGCCGTCTCGTCGGTGCCGTCGTCCGGGGTGACGACGATCTTCTTGGTCTTCTCGGTCTCCTCGATGCGGACGCGACCGGCCGCCTCGGAGATCGGGGCGACACCCTTGGGCTGACGGGCCTCGAAGAGCTCGACAACACGCGGCAGACCCTGGGTGATGTCGTCACCGGCCACACCACCGGTGTGGAAGGTACGCATCGTCAGCTGGGTACCGGGCTCACCGATGGACTGGGCGGCGATGATGCCGACCGCCTCACCGATGTCGACCAGCTTGCCGGTGGCCAGCGAGCGGCCGTAGCAGAAGGCACAGGTGCCGACGGCCGACTCACAGGTCAGGACCGAGCGGGTCTTGACCTCCTCGACGCCCGCGTTGACCAGCGCGTCGATGAGCACGTCACCCAGGTCGACGTTGGCCGGCGCGATGACCTTGCCGTCCACCACGACGTCCTCGGCGAGCATCCGCGCGTACACGGAGGTCTCGACGTCGTCCGTCTTGCGCAGGACGCCGTCGGCACCCCGCTCGGCGATCTTCAGCTTCAGACCGCGCTCGGTGCCGCAGTCCTCCTCGCGGATGATCACGTCCTGCGAGACGTCCACCAGACGACGGGTCAGGTAACCCGAGTCGGCGGTACGCAGGGCGGTGTCGGCGAGACCCTTACGGGCACCGTGCGTCGAGATGAAGTACTCGAGGACGGACAGGCCCTCACGGAAGGACGCCTTGATCGGACGCGGGATGGTCTCGTTCTTGGCGTTCGACACCAGACCACGCATACCGGCGATCTGCCGCATCTGCATCATGTTTCCTCGGGCACCCGAGTCAACCATCATGAAGATGGGGTTCGTCTTGGGGAAGTTCGCGTTCATCGCCTCGGCGACCTCGTTGGTCGCCTTGGTCCAGATCGCGATGAGCTCCTGAGTGCGCTCTTCCTTGGTGATCAGACCGCGCTCGTACTGCTTCTGGACCTTCTCGTCCTGCGCCTCGTAGCCCTTGACGATCTCCTTCTTCGCCTCGGGAACGACGACGTCGGAGATGGCCACGGTGACACCGGAACGGGTCGCCCAGTAGAAGCCCGCCGCCTTCAGGTTGTCGAGCGTCGCCGCCACGATGACCTTGGGGTAGCGCTCGGCCAGGTCGTTGACGATCTCGGAGAGCTGCTTCTTGCCCACCGAGTAGTCGACGAACGGGTAGTCCTCGGGCAGCAGCTCGTTGAAGAGCGCGCGGCCCAGGGTCGTCCGGACGCGGAACGAGTCACCCTGCTGCCACTCCGGCTCGCCCTCCTCGGCGACCGGGGGAACCCAGCCGCGCGGCGGGACGGTGCCGATCGGGAAGCGGATGTCGATCGGCGACTGCAGCGCCAGCTCGCCGGCGTCGAACGCCATGATCGCCTCGGCCGTGGAGCCGAACGCGCGGCCCTCGCCCTTGGTGTCACGCAGCTCGCCGTCGGTGGTGAGGAAGAACAGACCGAGGACCATGTCCTGGGTCGGCATCGTCACCGGACGGCCGTCGGCGGGCTTGAGGATGTTGTTCGAGGACAGCATCAGGATGCGGGCCTCGGCCTGCGCCTCCGCGGAGAGCGGCAGGTGCACGGCCATCTGGTCACCGTCGAAGTCCGCGTTAAAGGCGGTGCAGACGAGCGGGTGGATCTGGATGGCCTTGCCCTCGACCAGCTGCGGCTCGAAGGCCTGGATGCCGAGGCGGTGCAGCGTGGGCGCACGGTTCAGCAGGACCGGGTGCTCGGCGATGACCTCTTCGAGGACGTCGTACACGACCGTGCGGCCGCGCTCGACCATCCGCTTCGCCGACTTGATGTTCTGCGCGTGGTTCAGGTCGACCAGGCGCTTCATCACGAACGGCTTGAAGAGCTCCAGCGCCATGGCCTTCGGCAGACCGCACTGGTGCAGCTTGAGCTGCGGGCCGACGACGATGACGGAACGCGCGGAGTAGTCCACACGCTTACCGAGCAGGTTCTGACGGAATCGACCCTGCTTACCCTTCAGCATGTCGCTGAGGGACTTCAGCGGACGGTTGCCGGGGCCCGTGACCGGGCGACCACGACGGCCGTTGTCGAAGAGGGCGTCGACCGCCTCCTGGAGCATCCGCTTCTCGTTGTTCACGATGATCTCGGGGGCACCGAGGTCGAGCAGGCGCTTCAGACGGTTGTTGCGGTTGATCACACGGCGGTACAGGTCGTTCAGGTCGGAGGTCGCGAAGCGGCCACCGTCGAGCTGCACCATCGGACGCAGGTCCGGCGGGATGACCGGCACGCAGTCGAGAACCATGCCCTTGGGGCTGTTCGCGGTCTGCAGGAACGCGGAGACGACCTTGAGGCGCTTGAGCGCACGGGTCTTCTTCTGGCCCTTGCCGGTGCGGATGATCTCGCGGAGCTTCTCGGCCTCCTCCTCGAGGTCGAAGGACTCCAGGCGCTTCTGCAGCGCCGCGGCACCCATCGAGCCGTCGAAGTACGTGCCGAAGCGGTCGCGCAGCTCGCGGTAGAGGAGCTCGTCGCCCTCCAGGTCCTGGACCTTGAGGTTCTTGAAGCGGTTCCAGACCTCGTCGAGACGGTCGATCTCGCGCTGCGCGCGGTCGCGCAGCTGCTTCATCTCGCGCTCGGCACCCTCGCGCACCTTGCGGCGCACGTCGGCCTTGGCGCCCTCGGCCTCGAGCTCGGCCAGGTCGGACTCGAGCTTCTTGGCGCGGTTCTCCAGGTCGGAGTCGCGGCGGTTCTCGATCTGCTGACGCTCGACGGAGACGTGGGCCTCCAGCGAAGGCAGGTCGCGCGTCCGGCGCTCGTCGTCGACGTACGTGATCATGTACGCCGCGAAGTAGATGACCTTCTCCAGGTCCTTCGGAGCGAGGTCGAGCAGGTAGCCAAGACGCGACGGAACGCCCTTGAAGTACCAGATGTGGGTGACGGGGGCGGCCAGCTCGATGTGGCCCATCCGCTCACGGCGCACCTTGGCGCGGGTGACCTCGACGCCACACCGCTCACAGATGATGCCCTTGAAGCGGACACGCTTGTACTTGCCGCAGTAGCACTCCCAGTCCCGGGTCGGACCGAAGATCTTCTCGCAGAAGAGTCCGTCCTTCTCGGGCTTCAGGGTGCGGTAGTTGATGGTCTCCGGCTTCTTGACCTCGCCGTGGCTCCACTGACGGATGTCGTCAGCGGTGGCCAGACCGATCCGGAGCTCGTCGAAGAAGTTGACGTCGAGCACTATGCGTCAATCCCTCTCAGGGTTGTAAGGCTGTGGGTCTGATACGGGGGTCCTGGGGCCGGCGGGGGACTCAGCGGTGATGCCGAGTCCCCTGCCGGACTCCCGTCAGACCTCTTCGACGCTGCTCGGCTCGCGCCGGGACAGGTCGATACCGAGCTCCTCCGCAGCGCGGAAGACGTCCTCATCGGTGTCGCGCATCTCGATGGACATGCCGTCCGAGGACAGCACCTCCACGTTGAGGCACAGGGACTGCATCTCCTTGATGAGCACCTTGAAGGACTCGGGGATGCCGGGCTCAGGGATGTTCTCGCCCTTGACGATGGCCTCGTAGACCTTCACGCGGCCGGTCACGTCGTCGGACTTGATCGTCAGCAGCTCCTGGAGGGCGTAGGCGGCGCCGTAAGCCTCGAGCGCCCACACCTCCATCTCACCGAAGCGCTGGCCACCGAACTGGGCCTTACCACCCAGCGGCTGCTGGGTGATCATCGAGTACGGACCGGTCGAACGGGCGTGCAGCTTGTCGTCGACCAGGTGGTGGAGCTTGAGGATGTACATGTACCCGACCGAGATCGGGTCCGGGAACGGCTCGCCGGAGCGGCCGTCGAACAGGCGCGCCTTACCGGTCGGGAGCACCATGCGCTCGCCGTCGCGGTTCGGGATGGTGTGCTGGAGCAGACCCGCGAGCTCGTCCTCACGCGCACCGTCGAAGACCGGGGTGGCGACGTTGGTGCCGGGGGCGACCTGGTCGGCACCGATGGCCTGGAGGCGCTGCGCCCACTCGTCGGCGAGACCGGAGACGTCCCAGCCGCGGCTGGCGAGCCAGCCGAGGTGGATCTCCAGGACCTGTCCCGGGTTCATTCGGGACGGCACACCGAGCGGGTTGAGGATGATGTCGACCGGCGTTCCGTCCTCGAGGAACGGCATGTCCTCGATCGGAAGGATCTTGGAGATGACACCCTTGTTGCCGTGACGGCCGGCGAGCTTGTCACCGTCGGTGATCTTGCGCTTCTGGGCGACGTAGACGCGGACCAGCTGGTTCACGCCCGGGGGAAGCTCGTCGCCCTCCTCGCGGTCGAAGACGCGGACGCCGATGACCTTGCCGGTCTCGCCGTGCGGGACCTTCAGCGAGGTGTCACGGACCTCACGGGCCTTCTCACCGAAGATCGCGCGGAGCAGGCGCTCCTCCGGGGTCAGCTCGGTCTCACCCTTCGGGGTGACCTTGCCGACCAGGATGTCGCCGGCGACGACCTCGGCACCGATGCGGATGATGCCGCGCTCGTCGAGGTCGGCGAGGACCTCCTCGGAGACGTTCGGGATGTCCCGGGTGATCTCCTCGGGGCCGAGCTTGGTGTCACGGGCGTCGACCTCGTGCTCCTCGATGTGGATCGAGGAGAGGACGTCGTCCTGCACGAGGCGCTGCGACAGGATGATCGCGTCCTCGTAGTTGTGACCCTCCCACGGCATGAACGCCACGAGCAGGTTCTTGCCGAGCGCCATCTCGCCGTCTTCGGTGGCGGGACCGTCGGCGAGGACCTGGCCCTCGATGACCCGGTCGCCCTCGTTGACGACGACCTTCTGGTTGACCGAGGTGCCCTGGTTCGAGCGGGAGAACTTGGCCAGGCGGTACGTGATGTAGGTGCCGTCGTCGTTGGCCACGGTGATGTAGTCCGCGGACAGCTCCTGGACGACGCCGTCCTTCTCGGCCTTGAGCACGTCGCCGGCGTCGGTGGCGCAGCGGTACTCCATGCCGGTACCGACGAGCGGGGCCTCCGACTTAATCAGCGGAACGGCCTGACGCATCATGTTCGCGCCCATGAGGGCACGGTTGGCGTCGTCGTGCTCGAGGAACGGGATCATGGCGGTCGCGACCGACACCATCTGGCGCGGCGAGACGTCCATGTAGTCGACGTCGGTCGGCGGGACGTAGTCGACCTCGCCACCACGGCGGCGGACCAGAACGCGGGGCTCGGTGAACTGGAGCTCGTCGTTCAGGGTCGCGTTCGCCTGGGCGATGACGAAGCGGTCCTCCTCGTCGGCGGTGATGTAGTCGACCTCGTCGGTGACCTGACCGTCGACGACCTTGCGGTACGGCGTCTCGATGAAGCCGAACGCGTTGACGCGGCCGTACGAGGCGAGCGAACCGATCAGACCGATGTTCGGGCCTTCGGGGGTCTCGATCGGGCACATGCGTCCGTAGTGGGACGGGTGCACGTCTCGGACCTCGAAGCCGGCCCGCTCACGGGACAGACCACCGGGACCCAGCGCCGAGAGACGACGCTTGTGCGTCAGACCCGACAGCGGGTTGTTCTGGTCCATGAACTGCGACAGCTGGCTGGTGCCGAAGAACTCCTTGATGGAGGCGACGACCGGCCGGATGTTGATCAGGGTCTGCGGCGTGATCGCCTCGACGTCCTGGGTGGTCATGCGCTCGCGCACGACGCGCTCCATACGCGCCAGACCCGTGCGGACCTGGTTCTGGATGAGCTCGCCGACGTTGCGCAGACGACGGTTGCCGAAGTGGTCGATGTCGTCGGTCTCGACGACGATCTCCCGGCCCGACTCGCCGATCGTCTCGGTCTCGCCGGCGTGCAGCTTCACCAGGTACTTGATGGTCGCGATGATGTCGTCGGTGGTGAGGACACCCGCGTCCAGCGGCTCGTCGGCCCCGAGCTTCTTGTTGACCTTGTAGCGGCCGACCTTCGCCAGGTCGTAGCGCTTCGGGTTGAAGTACAGGTTCTCGAGGAGCGTCTGGGCGGCCTCGCGCGTCGGCGGCTCGCCCGGACGGAGCTTGCGGTAGATGTCGAGCAGCGCGTCGTCCTGGCCCTGGGTGTGGTCCTTCTCCAGGGTGGCGCGCATGGACTCGTACTCGCCGAACTCCTGCAGGATCTGCTCGGTGGTCCAGCCGAGCGCCTTGAGGAGGACGGTCACGGACTGCTTGCGCTTGCGGTCGATGCGCACACCGACCATGTCGCGCTTGTCGATCTCCATCTCCAGCCAGGCACCCCGGGACGGGATGATCTTGGCGGAGAAGATGTCCTTGTCGGACGTCTTGTCGATGGAGGAGTCGAAGTAGACACCAGGGGAACGGACCAGCTGCGACACCACGACACGCTCGGTGCCGTTGATGACGAAGGTGCCCTTGTTCGTCATGAGCGGGAAGTCGCCCATGAAGACCGTCTGGGACTTGATCTCGCCGGTCTCGTTGTTCGTGAACTCGGCGGTCACGAAGAGCGGGGCACCGTAGGTGAAGTCACGGTCCTTGCACTCGTCGATCGAGTTCTTCGGCGGCTCGAAGCGGTGGTCGCGGAAGGTCAGCGACATCGACCCGGAGAAGTCCTCGATCGGGGAGATCTCCTCGAAGATCTCCTCCAGACCCGACTTCGTGGGGACGTCCTGTCCCGACTCAAGGGCGGCCTCGACGCGAGCCTTCCACGCGGCGTTGCCGAGCAGCCAGTCGAAGCTCTCGGTCTGGAGCGCGAGGAGGTTCGGAACCTCGAGGGGCTCCTTGATCTTTGCAAAGGAGATGCGCAGCGGGGCGGTGCTGGCGCCGTTGTTCGTATTGGTCGAGGCGTTGCGCGAGGCGGCCAAGAGGGGGTCCTTCCGAGGGCTCGGACTCACTACGCGCGTACCGGTCCCTTGCGGAGCCCCGTGGAAGACGATTCCCGATATGGCCAAAAGACCAGGTCAGAGTGGGTCGACCAGCGAAGCGGATGCGAGGGGATGCCCCTGGTGACGGGCAGGGGGCAGCTAACAGGCAGCGCAAAGGGTCAGTGTAGCCACTTGGCCCACTGATGTCCAGGGCGAGTTCTTCGCAACCCTCGTTGTTCTCAACTCCGCGGTACCTCGCGCCGTGCGGCGCACCTCGATACTGCCCGTTCGGTCGTCGATCCATGCCTCGGATACGGATCGTTGTGACGACGCGTCCTGAGAATTGCGCGCTGCGTGCGGTTCGTCAAGGCCCCCGCCTCTGCGCGGCGCACGGCGAAGATCACCATACTCCGCTTCCGGAGACCCGGACGACCGCCGCCACGCGGGTCCCGGGAACGCCGAAAGGCGACCACCCAGAAGGATGATCGCCTTTCACGCTGCAAGCGTTACACGCTCAACAGAAGAGTCGCTGACGCGACGAGGTGTTACTTGACCTCGACGGCGGCACCGGCGCCCTCGAGCGCCTCCTTGGCCTTGTCAGCGGCCTCCTTGTTGACCTTCTCGAGGACCGGCTTCGGGGTGCCGTCGACGAGGTCCTTGGCCTCCTTCAGACCCAGGGAGGTCAGCTCACGCACGACCTTGATGACCTGGATCTTCTTGTCGCCGGCGCCGGTGAGGATGACGTCGAACTCGTCCTTCTCCTCGGCAACCTCGGCGGCCGGGCCACCCTGGGCCGGACCGGCAACGGCGACGGCCGCGGCGGCGGTGACGTCGAACTTGTCCTCGAACGCCTTCACGAACTCGGAGAGCTCGATGAGGGTCATCTCCTCGAACTGCGCGAGCAGGTCTTCCTGAGAGAGCTTCGCCATGATGGGCGATCCTTCCACTAATTCGGCAGGTGCCGGATGTACATGTGAGGCGGGCGTACGTTCGGCCCGCTGCGACCCGCGCCGCCCCTGTGGGCGGTCCGGATCATTGCGCGAGCCGAGTTACTCGGCACCGCCCTGCTCGGCGAGCTTGACGCGAAGCGCCTCCGCAGTGCGGACGAACTTCGACGGCAGCGCCTGGAGGAGCGAAGCAGTCTGGGACTGCTTGCCCTTGAAGGCACCGGCCAGCTTGCTGAGCAGAACCTCGCGGGACTCGAGGTCCGCAAGCTTCTTGATGTCGTCGGCGGAGAGAGCCTTACCGTCAAGGACACCAGCCTTGATGATGAGGTTCGGGTTCTCCTTGGCGAAGTCACGCAGAGCCTTCGCCGACTCCACCGGGTCACCGGTGACGAAGGCGACCGCGGTCGGACCAGCGAAGTGCTCGTCCAGCGCGGTGATCCCGGCCTCGTTGGCCGCAATCTTGGTCAGCGTGTTCTTCACCACGGCGTACTGGGCGTTCTCACCGAGCGAACGACGCAGCGTCTTGAGCTGCGCCACGGTGAGACCCCGGTACTCGGTCAGCACAGCGGCGTTCGAGCCGCGGAACTGGTCCGCGAGCTCGGCCACCGAGGCAGCCTTGTCGGGCCTTGCCATAGAGCGTCGGCCTCCTTCCGGGTGATGGGACCGCTCGGAAGGGGCTGAACAAAACAGAACGCCCCGGGCGCAGGCGCACGGGGCTCAGCTCGACCGAATCACGAAGGACCCGGGAACTCATCCACAGTCACCTGCGCGGGTCGTTCGCATATACAGCGAATCCTTCGGCCACTGCACCCTCACGGGCACAGCGACGACCAGCGGTCTTTGGCTTCTGTGGAAGAGTACGCGACGGGGACGGCCGGGGGCAAATCAGCCTCGAGTGCCACCCTGCCCGGCCTCCTGGAGCATCTTGAACAGGTCGACGGTGTCCTTGGCCGGCGGCGCCTGCACCTCGGTCCTGGCGCCGTAGTCGGTGTAGTCGGCCTGCATGTGCACCGTGCCCTGGGCCATGGTCATGCCGACGTCCATGCGCGCCGGGTAGCCGTCCTCGTTGACCCAGATCTCCGTGTCGTAGCCCTTGAGGCCGGCCTTCTTCACGTTGGCGACGAGCTCGTCGTACTGCTCCTTGGAGAGCACCTTCGACGACTTGTTGGCCCGGAGCATCTGCTCGAAGGTGAGCGTGCCCTTGTAGTGCTGGGTCTCCACGCCGTTGATCTTCTCGGCACCGACGTGCTTGAGGTCCGGGGAGTCCAGGAGCAGGGCCAGCTGCTGGGCCGGGTCCTGGTTCATGTTGTCCAGGCCGCCGGTCATCTGCTTCTGGAGCGACTTGTCCCCGGAGGCCTCCGCGGCGGCCTTCAGGTCCAACTTCATCCAGCGCTTGCCGCCCATCTTGGCGGCCTGCTCGGCACCCAGGTCCATGTACATCACGTTGTCGAGCATGATCATGCGGACCTGCTCGGGGGCGCCGGGGTCGGCCGAGCCCAGCAGGGAGCCCTTCATGGTGATGTCCATCGCCGCCGGGTCCCAGCCCTGGACGCCGGTCATCGTGGCGGTGCCGGACTGCGCTCCGACACCCTCCATGCTCATCGTCATGGTGACCTTCGCCGACTTGGCGGCCGAGGTCTTCTGGAAGGCCGCCGTGAGGGCCTTCGTCGCGTCCCCCAGGCCCTGCGTCACCGCCTTGGCCGGAGCCTCCGCGGCCTTCTTGGCGTCGCCCTCCTGGCAGCCCGCCACGCCCGTGACCACGGCCGTCGCCATCAGTGCGACACCTGCGCGCTTCCACGCGGACTTGATCATGAATCCCACCCCATGTGTCTGACGTTCGAAATGCCCCTCGGCACCGTAACCCAGGGTGCCGACAGGGCCGCGACGAATTAAAGCCGCCCCCCGCACCTCCGGAGAGGCGTGGGGGGCGGCTTCATGGACGCTGGAGCCCTACGAGGGCCCCTGAGCCGTCAGGCTCAGACCGCGGCCGGGTCCTCCTCGACGAGGAGGTTGCGGGTGCGGTTCGAGTCGACCGGAATGCCGGGGCCCATCGTGGTGCTGATGGCGGCCTTCTTGATGTAGCGACCCTTGGCGGCGGACGGCTTCAGACGGAGGATCTCCTCCAGGGCCGCGCCGTAGTTCTCCACCAGCTGGGCGTCGTCGAAGGACACCTTGCCGATGATGAAGTGCAGGTTCGAGTGCTTGTCGACGCGGAACTCGATCTTGCCGCCCTTGATGTCGTTGACAGCCTTGGCGACATCGGGGGTGACGGTGCCGGTCTTCGGGTTCGGCATGAGACCACGCGGGCCGAGGACGCGGCCGAGGCGGCCGACCTTGCCCATGAGGTCCGGGGTGGCGACGACGGCGTCGAACTCGTTCAGGCGGTTGCCCTTGGAGATCTCGTCGATGAGCTCGTCGGAGCCGACGATGTCGGCGCCCGCGGCGATCGCGGCCTCGGCACGGTCACCGGTCGCGAAGACCAGGACCCGGGCGGTCTTACCGGTGCCGTGCGGAAGGTTCACGGTGCCACGGACCATCTGGTCGGCCTTGCGCGGGTCGACACCCAGACGGAAGGCCACCTCGACGGTGCCGTCGAACTTGGTGGTGGAGGTCTCCTTGGCGAGACGGACGGCCTCGAGCGGGGCGTAGAGCTTCTCCCGGTCGATCTTGGCGTCCGCAGCGCGGAGGGACTTGCTGCGCTTCACTGCTGCTCCTGGTGTTTCAGGTATGGAGTCGTGGTGCGGGCCGGCGCTGGCCCTACCACTGAAGACGTTCCGATGTCCGGCTCGCGCCGGGCGTCGGGGGTGAATCAGCCCTCGACCGTGATGCCCATGGAACGGGCGGTGCCGGCGATGATCTTGGACGCGGCGTCCAGGTCGTTGGCGTTGAGGTCGGGCATCTTGGTGGTGGCGATCTCGCGGACCTGCGCCTCGGTGATCTTGGCGACCTTGGTCTTGTGCGGCTCGCCGGAGCCCTTCTCCACGCCCGCGGCCTTGAGGATCATCTTGGCGGCCGGCGGAGTCTTGGTGATGAAGGTGAAGGAGCGGTCCTCGTAGACCGTGATCTCCACCGGGATGACCCAACCGCGCTGCGACTCGGTCGCGGCGTTGTAGGCCTTGCAGAACTCCATGATGTTGACGCCGTGCTGACCCAGCGCGGGGCCGACCGGCGGGGCCGGGTTGGCCGCACCAGCGTTGATCTGGAGCTTGATAAGCCCCGTGACCTTCTTCTTCTTGGGAGGCATTGCTCTCTCCGGGTCCTAGTGAGAGTTTTTCAGCCGATCCATCCGGTCATCCGGATGGAGGCATACCGCACAACGATAACGGGTATAGCTGCGCGTCCAAAAACCGAGCAGGTCAGAGGGGCTGTAGCAGCCCCTCTGACCTGTCCGGAAACTTAGTTCGTCAGTTCTTCTGGATCTGGTCGAAGCTGAGCTCGACCGGGGTCTCGCGACCGAAGATCTCGACGAGGCCCTTGACCTTCTTCGAGTCGGCGTTGATCTCGTTGATCGTGGCCTGGAGCGTGGCGAAGGGGCCGTCGGTGACGGTGACCGAGTCGCCGACCTCGAAGTCGAGGACCTCGACGGTGACCTTGCGGGCCGGAGCCGGCTTGCCCTCGGCCTCGGCGGCCTCGCGGGCGGCCTTCTCCTCGGCCTCCGGGGCGAGCATCTTGACGATCTCGTCCAGGGTCAGCGGGTACGGGTCGTAGGCGTTGCCCACGAAGCCGGTGACGCCGGGCGTGTTGCGGACGACACCCCAGGACTCGTTCGTCAGGTCCATGCGGACGAGCACGTAGCCGGGCAGCTTGTTCTGCCGGACGTTCTTGCGCTCGCCGTTCTTGATCTGGACGATCTCTTCCTCGGGGACCTCGGCCTGGTAGATGAAGTCCTCGACGTTCAGCGAGACGGCGCGCTGCTCCAGGTTGGCCTTCACGCGCTTCTCGTAGCCCGCGTAGGTGTGGATCACGTACCACTCGCCGGGCAGACCGCGCAGCTCGTCACGGAGCGCGGCGATGGGGTCGACCGGAGCGGCGGGCTCGGTGTCCTCGGCCTCGCCGGCGGCGTCCTCGGCCTCTTCGGCCTCCTCGGCCTCTTCCTCGGCGGCCTCGACGTCGGCCACCTCGGTGCCGTCGTCCTCGGTGTCCTCGGCCTCGGCCTCGTCGTCGCTCTCTGCCGCGTCGGCCTCGTCGAGCTCGAGCTCGAGCTCGCCGGCCTCGGCGTCCGCAGCCTCGGCCTGGTCCTCGTCGGCCGCCTCGACGATGTCGAGCTCGTCCTCGACGGACTCGGACTCGAAGGCGTCGTTCAGGTTCGCGTCAGACACGGTGGCTGCTTCTTCCTGCGATACAGATGGGGTGGAACAAAAAGTCAGCCGAAGACGTACTTGACTGCTTCCTGGAAGCCATAGTCAATCACGGTCACGAGGCCGATCATGATGACAACGAAGACAATCACCACAGTGGTGTACGTCGTCAGCTGGCCGCGAGTGGGCCAGACGACCTTGCGGAGCTCCGCGATGACCTGGCGGTAGAAAAGGGCGAGACGGCCCAGAGGGCCCTTCTTCCCGCGCTTGCCGCCCTTCCGGTTCTTCTTCTGAGACTCCGGAGCGGCATCCTCGGCATCAGGCATGTCGATGGAGCCTACGGCATCCGTCACGATGTCTCACCTGATTCCGGGTCGTGGCCGTGCCGCGCCCGGGTTGGGTGGAGCCGCACGGCGGTGCAATGAAGTACGTACATGCGCACACAGCCTGGCGGTGTGTGTAGCAGGGCCGGAGGGACTTGAACCCCCAACCGCCGGTTTTGGAGACCGGTGCTCTACCAATTGAGCTACGACCCTTTGTGGCTTCCCCAACCTACCGCATCGTGAGATGTGGTCGGTGCGGGCCAACGAGCAGTGAGTGTACGTGGTCATGGGCCCTCACGTCGAACAGGAAGCGCTCCGACCTGCCGATCGCCCCTCCCGCACCCTCGCGGATCACCGCGTACGACCGGGATTGACCGTTCCTGTCCGCTCCGTGAAACCCGTGTGCCGGGCCCTGACGGGGTCTGGGACCATGGCCGCATGAGCGCTGCTACCCCTCCCACCGAGCGTCGGGTCTCCGCCCGGATCGGTGCGATCTCCGAGTCCGCCACCCTCGCCGTCGACGCCAAGGCCAAGGCCCTCAAGGCCGCCGGCCGTCCGGTGATCGGCTTCGGCGCGGGTGAGCCCGACTTCCCGACGCCGGACTACATCGTCGAGGCGGCCGTCGAGGCCTGCAAGAACCCGAAGTACCACCGCTACACGCCGGCCGGCGGCCTGCCCGAGCTCAAGGCCGCCATCGCGGAGAAGACGCTCCGCGACTCGGGCTACGAGGTCGACGCCTCCCAGATCCTGGTGACCAACGGCGGCAAGCAGGCCATCTACGAGGCGTTCGCCGCGATCCTCGACCCGGGCGACGAGGTCATCGTCCCGGCCCCGTACTGGACCACGTACCCCGAGTCGATCCGCCTCGCCGGCGGCGTCCCGGTGGAGGTCGTTGCCGACGAGACCACCGGCTACCGGGTGTCGGTGGAGCAGCTGGAGGCGGCGCGCACGGAGCGGACCAAGGTCGTCCTCTTCGTCTCCCCCTCGAACCCGACCGGCGCCGTGTACAGCGAGGCGGACGCCGAGGCCATCGGCCGCTGGGCCGTCGAGCACGGCCTGTGGGTCCTCACCGACGAGATCTACGAGCACCTGGTGTACGGCGACGCGACGTTCACCTCGCTGCCGACGCTCGTGCCCGAGCTGCGCGACAAGTGCATCGTCGTCAACGGCGTCGCCAAGACGTACGCCATGACCGGTTGGCGCGTGGGCTGGATCGTCGGCCCGAAGGACGTGGTGAAGGCCGCGACCAACCTGCAGTCGCACGCCACCTCCAACGTCAGCAACGTGGCGCAGGTCGCCGCGCTCGCCGCCGTCTCCGGCAACCTGGACGCGGTCGCCGAGATGCGCACCGCCTTCGACCGGCGCCGCCAGACGATCGTGCGGATGCTCAACGAGATCGAGGGCGTGTACTGCCCGACCCCGGAGGGCGCGTTCTACGCGTACCCGTCGGTGAAGGGGCTGCTGGGCAAGGAGATCCGCGGCAAGCGCCCGCAGGACTCGGTCGAGCTGGCCGCGCTGATCCTGGACGAGGCCGAGGTCGCGGTCGTCCCGGGCGAGGCCTTCGGCACGCCGGGCTACCTGCGCCTGTCGTACGCGCTGGGCGACGAGGACCTGGTGGAGGGCGTGTCCCGGATCCAGAAGCTCCTCGCCGAGGCGCGCGACTGAGGCACACCTCGACGTCGAGGTGTGCCGGGCCCCTGCCTCTCCGGAGGCAGGGGCCCGTTTTTGCGTTCTAGCAAGGTCCCGATCGGGGAAACGGACTGTATTCGTCCATTCGGGTGCGGCAGGATCAGCCAATGGAGCACGTTTACCGCGATCTCAGCACCCTGCCGAAGGCCCACCTGCACCTGCACTTCACCGGGTCGATGCGGCCCTCGACCCTGATCGAGCTCGCCGACAAGTACGGGGTGCACCTCCCCGAGGCACTCAAGAGCGGTACCCCGCCGAAGCTGCGGGCCACGGACGAACGCGGCTGGTTCCGCTTCCAGCGGCTCTACGACATCGCCCGCTCCTGCCTGCGCGAGCCCGAGGACATCCGGCGCCTGGTGCGCGAGGCCGCCCAGGAGGACGTCCGGGACGGCTCCGGCTGGCTGGAGATCCAGGTCGACCCCACCTCGTACGCGCCGCTGCTCGGCGGGCTGATCCCGGCCCTGGAGATCATCCTGGACGCCGTGGACGCGGCCTCCCGCGACACCGGGCTCGGGATGCGGGTCGTGGTCGCCGCGAACCGGATGAAGCACCCCCTGGACGCGCGCACGCTCGCCCGGCTCGCGGTCCGGTACGCGGACCGGGGCGTGGTGGGCTTCGGGCTGTCCAACGACGAGCGCCGGGGCATGGCCCGCGACTTCGACCGGGCCTTCGCCATCGCCCGCGAGGGCGGTCTGCTCGCGGCCCCGCACGGCGGCGAGCTGACCGGCCCCTCGTCCGTACGGGACTGCCTGGACGACCTGCGGGCGGCCCGCGTCGGGCACGGCGTACGGGCGGCGGAGGACCCGCGGCTGCTGCGCAAGCTCGCCGAGCGCGGGGTGACCTGCGAGGTGTGCCCGGCGTCCAACGTGGCGCTCGGGGTCTACGAGAAGCACGAGGACGTGCCGCTGCGGACCCTCTTCGACGCGGGCGTCCCGATGGCGCTCGGCGCGGACGACCCGCTGCTGTTCGGCTCCCGGCTGGCGGCGCAGTACGAGATCGCCCGGACGCACCACGGCTTCACGGACGCGGAGCTGGCCGAGCTGGCCCGGCAGTCCGTCCGCGGCTCGGCGGCCCCGGAGGACGTCAAGGAGAAGCTGCTGGCCGGCGTCGACGACTGGCTGGCGGCCCCGGTCGGCTGAGCGTCAGCCGATCCCGCGCATGACGGTGCGGGCGATCGAGCGCGCGAAGTCGTCGAGGGACTGCGGCGGCCGGCGGTCCGGGGTCATCTCGTAGGCGAACGCCCGCTGCACGCAGGCCCCCAGCAGCAGGGCGGCGGCGGCCTGCGGGTCGGCGTCGGCGTCGATGCGGCCGTGCGCCTGCTCGGCGCGGAGGTAGCCGGCGAGGCCCTCGATGGGCTTGTGGGGGCCGACGCCGAGCTCTCGCATGACCTCTTCGTGGCGGGCCTTGAGCTGGGGTTCCGCGTAGAGGGACGCGGCCATCGGGAAGGTCTGCTCGTAGAAGAGCGCGGCCCGGCGGGCGATCTCGGCGAGGTTCTCCTCGACGCCGCGGCCCTGCGGGTCGACGGCGAGGGTGCCGAGGAGGTCCCCCAGCTTGGGCAGCCGTTCGTTGAGGACGGTGACGAACAGCTCCTCCTTGCTCGGGAAGTACTTGTAGAGCGCCGCCTCCGAGCAGCCGGCGGCCTTCGCGATCTCCTTCGTGGTGGTGCGGGCCAGGCCGGCCGTGCGCATGAGGTCGCGCGCGGCGTCGATGATCCGGGTGCGGGTCGGCTTCTGGTCCACGGGATCTCCGGAGAAGTGCTTGACGGGTGAGTGAGTGCACACCCACTCTAGGGGTGAGTGATTACTCACTCACCCCTACCAAAGCTGACAAGCAGAAACCTGGAGAGATGCGACATGAAGCTCACTGTCTTCGGCGCGACCGGCGGCATCGGCCAGGAGATCGTCCGCCAGGCCCTGGACGCGGGCCATGAGGTGACGGCGGTCGTGCGGGACCCCGCGCGGTTCACCCTCACCGGGGAGCGTCTGGGGGTCTTCCGCTCCGATCTCACCGACCCCGGGGCCCTCCGCGGCGCGGTGGCCGGCCGGGACGCGGTCCTGTCGGGCCTGGGCGCCCGCAGCCGGGCCGACGCCGGCGTCGCGACCCGGCTGACCCGCTCGGTACTGGGCGCCATGGAGGCGGCCGGCACCCGCCGGCTCCTCGTCGTCAGCGCCGCGCCCCTCGGCCCGGTCCCGGCCGGTCAGGGCGTGACCGACAAGGCGGTGCTCGCGATCATCAACTCCGTCCTGAAGGACGTCTACGCCGACCTGCGGGAGATGGAGGCGGAGCTCGCCGCGAGCGCGACCGACTGGACCTCCGTCCGCCCGCCCAAGCTCACCGACAAGCCGGTCACCGGCCGCTACCGGAGCGTCGTGGGCGGCAACCCGCCGCGCGGCCGCTCGCTCGCCCGCGCGGACGTGGCGCACGCGATGCTGGCGATGATCGACGACACGGCGACGGTGCGGCAGGGCGTGGGCGTCGCCTACTGAGGCGCGCGGGCCTCAGATCTCGACGCCGACGGTCACCGGCTCGTTGACGAGGGTGATCCCGAACGCGTCCCGGACCCCGGCGACGACCTCGCGCGCGAGCGCGAGCAGGTCCTCGGTGGTCGCCTCGCCCCGGTTGGTGAGGGCGAGGGTGTGCTTGGTGGAGATCCGGGCGGGCCCGGAGCCGTAGCCCTTCACGAAGCCGGCCTTGTCGATCAGCCAGGCCGCGGAGGTCTTCATCGAACCGTCCTCGCCCGCCGGGTAGGCGGGCGCGGCGGTGTCCGGACCGAGCCGCTCGGCCACGCGCCCGAGGAAGTCCGCGTACTCCCCCGCCGTCAGGATCGGGTTGGTGAAGAAGGACCCCGCCGACCACGTGTCGTGGTCCTCCGGGTCCAGGACCATGCCCTTGCCGGCCCGCAGCCTCAGGACCGTCTCCCGCGCCCGCGCGAGCGGCACCCGGTCGCCCGCCTCGACCCCGAGGGCCCGGGCCGTCTCCGGGTACGCGATCGGCGCCGACATCCCGTCGGCGTCCGCGAGCTCGAAGCGGACGCGGAGCACGACGTAGCGGTCGGGCTGGTCCTTGAACAGGCTGTGCCGGTACGTGAAGGCGCACTCGGCGTTCGTGAGCGTGACCGTCTCCTCGGCCCGGCGGTCGTACGCGACGACCTCGGTGATCGTGGCGGACACGTCCTGGCCGTAGGCGCCGACGTTCTGGATCGGGGTGGCGCCCGCCGAGCCGGGGATGCCGGCCAGGCACTCGATCCCCGCGAGCCCGGCCTCGACGGTCCGCGCGACGGCGTCCGTCCACACCTCGCCCGCGGCGAGCTCCAGGCGGGTCCCGTCGAGGGAGAAGCCGCGGGTGGCGATGTGCAGGGCGGTGCCGTCGAAGCCCTTGTCGCCGATGACCAGGTTGGAACCGCCACCGATGACGAGCAGCGGGATCCCGGCCGCGTCGGCCTCGCGGACCGCGGCGACCACCTCGTCGTCGGTGGTCGCCGTGACGAGCCGGGCGGCGGGCCCGCCGAGCCGGAAGGTGGTCAGGGGGGCGAGGGGGGCGTCGTGGAGTACGTGCACGGGCTCAAGAGTACGTTCCACGGGCGAGTCGTCCTCTCCCGCAGGGACGACGAAGCCCCGGCGCCGTCGGGCTCCGGGGCTCGGGTCGTCACGCGTATGCGCGTCAGGCGTCAGGCGTCAGGCGTCAGGCGTCAGGCGTCAGGCGTCAGGCGAGCTTGACCACGGCGCGGGACATGCCGAGCACCTTCTGCCCGGCGCTCGTCGCGGTGAGGTCCACCCGCACCTGACCGTCGTCCAGCTTCGCGGCCACCTTCGCGGAGACCTCGATGACGGCGCCCTCGTCGTCGTTGGGGACGACGACCGGCTTGGTGAAGCGGACGCCGTACTCGACGACGGCGGCCGGGTCGCCGGCCCAGTCGGTCACGACCCGGATCGCCTCGGCCATGGTGAACATGCCGTGGGCGATGACGTCGGGGAGACCGACCTCCTTGGCGAACTTCTCGTTCCAGTGGATGGGGTTGAAGTCACCCGAGGCACCGGCGTAGCGGACCAGCGTGGCGCGGGTCACGGGGAAGGTCTGCGCCGGCAGCTCGGTGCCGACCTCGACCTCGTCGTAGGCGATCTTCGCGGTCACGGTCAGGCCTCCTCGGGGGCGCGGGACACGAGCTTGGTCCAGGCGGTCACGACGTGCTCGCCGCTCTCGTCGTGGACCTCGCCGCGGATGTCCAGGATGTCGTTGCCGGCGAGCGACTTGATGGCCTCGATGGTGCTGGTGACCGAGAGGCGGTCGCCGGCGCGCACCGGCCGGGTGTAGGCGAACTTCTGGTCGCCGTGCACCACCCGGCTGTAGTCCAGGCCGAGCTGCGGGTCCTCGACGACCTGGCCCGCGGCCTTGAAGGTGATCGCGAAGACGAAGGTCGGCGGCGCGACGACGTCGGGGTGGCCGAGGGCCTTGGCGGCCTCCTGGTCGGTGTACGCGGGATTGGCGTCGCCGATCGCCTCGGCGAATTCGCGGATCTTCTCGCGGCCGACCTCGTACGGAGCGGTGGGCGGGTAGGTCCGGCCCACGAAGGACTGGTCGAGCGCCATGGCCTCGATACCTCCTGGATCTCTTGCGTACAAACGACGCGAGGCCGTCCCCTGCTGGGGACGGCCTCGTGTTCGAGCCTGTTTAGCGCGTCTCGCGGTGCGCGGTGTGCGAGTTGCAGCGAGGGCAGTGCTTCTTCATCTCAAGACGGTCCGGGTTGTTGCGCCGGTTCTTCTTGGTGATGTAGTTCCGCTCCTTGCACTCCACGCAGGCCAGCGTGATCTTCGGGCGGACGTCGGTGGCAGCCACGTGAGTGCTCCTTGACGGACGGATGGGATGGATTAACGCATGAAAGAGTAGCCGATCGCAGGACCGACCCCACAATCGGCTACCGTGTGTAGCGGTGACCGGACTTGAACCGGTGACACAGCGATTATGAGCCGCTTGCTCTACCGACTGAGCTACACCGCTTTGATGTTAGGGTTCCCGCCCGAAGGCGGGTTCCCTCTCACCAGAGCCCCAATACGGAATCGAACCGTAGACCTTCTCCTTACCATGGAGACGCTCTGCCGACTGAGCTATTGGGGCGAGCGAGGAAGACATTACACGGTCCTCCGCCCATCACCCAAATCCGTTTCCCGGGCACTCGCCCCAGGCCCCTCCTAGGCCACTCGTGCACTCATCAGTACGACTATTGCGCTCCTCCTCGAAGGCTGCTGCGGGCGCCCCTAGGCTCGGGGCCCACGCTGCGTGATCTTGGTCCTGGCGAGCCGTGAGGAGCCCGATGTCCGCCGACAGCAAGCAGCCCCAGCCACCGCCCGACGACCGGGCCGCGGCCCCCGCCGACACCACGTCGCTGCTGCTCTCGAACGCGCGGCTCACCGACGGGCGCACGGTCGACGTGCGGCTCGGCGGCGGCCGGATCGAGGCCGTCGGCACCGCCGGCAGCCTCGCCGCCGTGGGCGCCCGCGTCGACCTCGCCGGCTACCTGCTGCTGCCCGCCCCCGCCGAGCCCCACGCGCACGCCGACACCGCACTCACCGCCGACTCGCCCGGCCCCGTCCCGTACACGACCGAGGAGGTCCAGCGCCGGGCCACCGAGGCCGCGCTGCTCCAGCTCGGGCACGGCGCGACCGCGCTGCGCGCCCAGGTGCGGATCGGGGACGTGCACGGCCTCGGCCCGCTCGAAGCCGTTCTGCAGGCCCGGCGCTCCCTGCGCGGCCTGGCCGACCTCACGGCGGTGGCGGCGCCCCGGCTGCTCACCGGCGTGGCCGGCGCCGACGGGATCGCGATGGTGCGGGACGCGGTGAAGATGGGCGCCGGGGTGGTCGGCGGCTGCCCCGATCTGGACCCGGACCCCACGGGGTACGTGGAGACGGTCCTGGAGGTCGCCGCGGAGCACGGCTGCCCCGTGGACCTGCACACCGACGGCGACGACCCGGCCCGGCTCGCCCGCCTCGCGGCGATGGCCGGGGGCCTGCGGCCCGGCGTGACGATCGGGCCCTGCGCGGGGCTCGGGCGGCTGCCGGCCGACCAGGCCCGCCGGGCCGCCGACCAGCTGGCGGCGGCCGGGGTGACCGTGGTCTGCCTGCCGCAGGGCGGCTGCGCGGCCACCGAACTGCGCGGCACCGCCCCGGTCCGGCTGCTGCGAACCGCCGGGGTGCGGGTCGCGGCCGGCGGCGGGGCACTGCGCGACGTGTCCAACCCGGTGGGGCGCGGCGACCCGCTGGAGGCCGCCTACCTGCTGGCCTCGCTCTCCGGCCTGCCGCCCGAGGAGGCGTACGGGTCGGTGAGCGCGGACGCGCGGGCGGCGATGGGCCTTCCGGAGGTGCGGGTGGAGGCCGGCTTCCCGGCGGAACTGCTCGCGGTGCGGGGCGAACGCCTCGCGGGCGTGCTCTCCCTCGCGTACAGCCGGATCGTGGTGCACCGGGGGCGCGTGGTGGCCCGGACGAGCGCGGTGCGGGAGTACTGCGACTCGGCGGCGTCCCTGGACCTGCCCCGGCAGGCGCGCCCGGACTCGGGAGGCCCGGCGGGGCCCGGAGCCGTACGGTCGTGAGTATGCGCGTAGTCATCGCTGGAGGACACGGAAAGATCGCCCTGCGACTGGAGCGGCTGCTCGCCGCGGGCGGACACGAACCGGTGGGCATCGTCCGCCGCCCCGAACAGGAGGCGGACCTGCGGGCGGCCGGCGCCGAAGCGGTCGTCCTGGACCTGGAGTCGGCCTCCGTCGGCGAGGTCGCGGCGGCCCTGGAGGGCGCCGACGCGGCCGTCTTCGCGGCCGGCGCCGGCCCCGGCAGCGGAACGGCCCGCAAGGACACGGTGGACCGCGCGGCGGCGGTCCTCTTCGCGGACGCGGCCGAGGCGGCAGGCGTACGGCGCTTCCTGATCGTCTCCTCGATGGGAGCGGACGCGCGGCACGAGGGCGACGACGTCTTCGACGCCTACCTGCGTGCCAAGGGCGCCGCGGACGACGCCGTCCGCTCCCGCCCGGGCCTCGACTGGACGATCCTGCGCCCCGGCATGCTCACCGACGACGCGGGCACGGGCCTGGTCCGCCTGGAGGTCGCCACCGGCCGCGGCCCCGTGCCCCGCGACGACGTGGCGGCGGTCCTCGCCGAACTCCTGGACACCCCGGCGACGGCCGGCCTGACCCTGGAACTGGTCACGGGCCCGACCCCGGTGTCGGTCGCGGTGAAGGACATCGCGGGCAACTGACCTCCCCGTCAGGGGAGCCGGATCTCCACGCAGGCGGGCCCGTGCGTCGACCGGACGTCGCACTCCTCGGACCCGCCGGTGGTGACGGCGATGATCTGGAAGCCCCAGGCGTCCTGCGGGACCGAGAAGGGCACGCTGACGTGCTGCTCGATCTCGCCCCTGTCGTCGGGCCGGAGGCTGCTGTAGTAGAAGCCCACCTCTCCGATGGGTTCCCGGTCGTCGTCCACGGCCTCCGCGGTGACGGTGACGCTCGCCCACGTGTCCACGCCGTCCGCCCGGACGTCGAAGCTGACGCGCGACGCGGATCTCGGCCCCGCGACCGTCACGTTGGTGACGGTCGGCCGCCCGTTCCCGCCCGCCGCCTTGGAGGCGCCCACGACCGCCACGCTCAGCGCGACCATGTAGAAGATCACTCCGATCACCAGCGTGACCGTCTCCCACACGTTGCCCCGCCGCGTCGGGTGCATGAGCAGGGCCACGATGCTGCACACGATGGCGAGGATGGCGCAGAGCGCGGCGACGAAGATCGGCCACGACTCGTTGTTGAGCGCGACGAACACGACATCACTGGTCAGCCCCAGCGCGGTCATGATCCCGGCGACCGTGACCAGGGCACCGGCGAGGATCTTGGCGACGTCGTCCAGGCGCCGCTTCCCCACCCTGGCCTGGAACTCGCCCAGCGGAGCCTCGCGGTCGTCGCTACCCAGCTCGTTCACCCCGCTCATGGTGGAGCAGTCGGGCCGTACCGGCGTGCACCCGCGCCCGCGGTTGGGCCGAACGAGGACCGCGCCCCCTCCCGCGAGGGAACGAACGAAAACGGCCCCTGATCGCGTTTCCGCAGATCAGGGGCCGTCTCTATCGCGTGGCGGCGCCAGGATTCGAACCTGGGTAGGCTAAGCCGACGGATTTACAGTCCGCTCCCATTGGCCACTCGGGCACACCGCCATGGGATCGCTGCCTCGGAGCCGCTTTTCGGCGGTGCTCCCTGGCAACGACGTAAACAATACCTGATCCCCAGGGGTGCTTCGCCACCGGATTGATCACGGGTCGGCGGCGGTGCGGGTGGCTACGCTTTGTGCTGCACCCATACGGATCCGAGCAAGGAGCCTCACCTCATGGCCGACTCCAGTTTCGACATCGTCTCCAAGGTCGAGCGGCAGGAGGTCGACAACGCCCTCAACCAGGCCGCGAAGGAGATCCAGCAGCGCTACGACTTCAAGGGCACCAACGCCTCGATCTCCTGGTCGGGCGAGAAGATCCTGATGCAGGCGAGCGGCGAGGAGCGGGTCAAGGCGATCCTCGACATCTTCCAGTCCAAGCTGATCAAGCGGGGCATCTCGCTGAAGTCGCTGGACGTGGAGGGCGAGCCGCAGCTGTCCGGCAAGGAGTACAAGCTCTCCGCCTCCATCCAGGAGGGCATCTCCCAGGAGAACGCGAAGAAGGTCGCCAAGGTCATCCGCGACGAGGGCCCCAAGGGCGTCAAGGCGCAGGTGCAGGGCGACGAGCTGCGGGTCAGCTCGAAGAGCCGGGACGACCTGCAGGAGGTCATCGCGCTGCTCAAGGGCAAGGACTTCGACTTCGCGCTGCAGTTCGTGAACTACCGCTAGGCCCGTCGAGCCCCGCGTCCGAAAACCGCCAGCCCCGACCCCCTCCGGGCTCGCACACTGGAACGCATGACGAGCACTCTCTACACCCACGTGAACAGCCCCCTCGGCACGATGCTCCTGGTGGGGCAGGCTGCCGACGGGGGTCACGTCGTGCTGCGGTCGCTGTCCCTGGAGGGCCAGAAGGGCGGCGCCGTCGTCGAGGTCGGCTGGGTCCGCGCGGACGCGGCCTTCGCCGCGATCGCCGGTCAGCTCGACGCGTACTTCGCCGGGCGGCGCGAGGCCTTCGACATCCCGTACGAGGAGACCGGCACCGACTTCCAGCGGAAGGTCTGGCGGGCGCTGGAGGAGATCCCGTACGGGACGACCGTGTCGTACGGGGACATCGCCCGACGGGTCGGCTCCCCGGGCGCCGGGGTACGGGCCGTGGGCACCGCCATCGGGCGCAATCCGCTGCTCGTGGTGCGGCCCTGTCACCGGGTGATCGGGGCCGACGGAAGCCTGCGCGGCTACGCGGCCGGCCTCGACCGCAAGGAGCGGCTGCTCGGGCTCGAGGGGGCCCTGGAGGGAGTCCTCGGGTGACCGAGGGGCTCTTCCCGCGCGAGCGGGGCGAACCGGCGCCGGGCGCGGTGCACGTGCCCGGCTGGCTGTCGTTCGAGCGGCAGCGGGAACTGGTCGCCGCCTGCCGGGAGTTCGGGCGGGGTCCGGCCTCGTACGAGCACACCGTCCTGCCGGGCGGCGGGGTGATGTCGGTGCGCTCGCTCTGTCTGGGGCGGCGCTGGGAGCCGTACCGCTATCTCGGCGAGGAGGACGTCCGCGTCCCCCTGCCGTCCTGGCTGGCCGAGCTCGGGCGGGCGGCGCTCGTCGAGGCCTACGGGGCGCACGGCGGTTTCACGCCGGACACGGCGCTCGTGAACTTCTACGCGGACGGCGCGCGGATGGGCATGCACCAGGACCGGGAGGAGCGGTCGCCCGCTCCGGTCGTGTCGCTGAGCCTCGGCGACACCTGCGTCTTCCGGCTCGGGAACACCGAGAACCGCGGACGGCCCTGGACCGACGTGGAGTTGGCCTCCGGGGACCTGTTCGTCTTCGGCGGGCCCTCGCGCTTCGCGTACCACGGGGTGCCGAAGGTGTACGCGGGCACCGCCGAGCCCGGTCTCGGCCTCGGCGGCCGGCTGAACATCACGCTGCGGGAGACCGGGCTCTGACGCGGTCTCAGCGTTCGCGGGAGTGGCCGAAAACGATGCGGTACGCGATCAGCAGCACGAGCGAGCCGCCGATCGCCGACAGCCAGGTGGCCCCGTCGTAGAAGTCCGCCGTGATCGGGCGGTCCAGGAAGCGGGCCGACAGCCAGCCGCCGAGGAACGCGCCGACGACGCCGATGACCGTCGTGCCGATCAGGCCGCCGGGGTCGCGGCCCGGCAGCAGGATCTTGGCGATGACGCCGGCGAGCAGTCCGAGAACGATCCATCCGATGATGCTCATGCACGGGAGGACGCCCGGCGGTCCCGCCCGGTTGCCGGACCCCCTAATGTGCGGCACATGACACAGGAACTGCGCCGCACGCTCGGAGTGTTCGACGCCGTCGTCATCGGGCTGGGCTCGATGGTCGGCGCGGGGATCTTCGCGGCGCTCGGGCCCGCGGCCGACGCGGCCGGGGCGGGCCTGCTGCCGGCGCTCGCGGTGGCCGCCGTCGTCGCCTACTGCAACGCCATGGCGTCGGCCCGGCTCGCCGCCCTCTATCCGGCCTCCGGTGGCACCTACGTCTACGGCAGGGAGCGGCTGGGCTCGTTCTGGGGCCATCTGGCGGGCTGGGCCTTCGTCGTCGGCAAGACGGCCTCGTGCGCGGCGATGGCGCTGACCGTGGGGGCGTACGTGTGGCCCGAGCACGCGCACGCGGTGGCGGTCGCCGCCGTCGTGGCGCTGACCGCGGTCAACTACGGCGGTGTGCAGAAGTCGGCGCTCCTCACCCGGGTGATCGTGGCCCTGGTCCTGGCCGTCCTCGCCGCCGTCGTGGTCACGACCGCGGGGGCCGGGCAGGTGGACCGGCTCGGGCTGGCCGGGGACGTCCCGGCGGGCGGGGTGCTCCAGGCGGCGGGACTGCTGTTCTTCGCCTTCGCCGGGTACGCGCGGATCGCGACGCTCGGCGAGGAGGTGCGCGACCCGGAGCGGACCATCCCGCGCGCCGTGCCCCTCGCCCTGGGCATCGCCCTCGTCGTGTACGCGTCCGTCGCCGTGTGCGTGCTCGCCGTCCTCGGGCCCGCAGCGCTGGCCTCCTCCGCCGCCCCGCTCGCGGACGCGGCACGGGCCGCGGACGCGGACTGGCTGGTGCCGGTCGTCACGGTGGGGGCGGCGGTGGCGGCGCTCGGCTCGCTGCTCTCGCTGATCCTCGGGGTGTCCCGGACGACGCTCGCGATGGCCAGGGACGGCTACCTGCCGGCCCCGCTGGCGGCCGTGCACCCGCGCTTCTGGGTGCCGCACCGCGCGGAGCTCGCGGTGGGCGCGGTGGTGGCCGTGGTGGCGGCCACGGCGGACGTACGGGGCGCGATCGGCTTCTCGTCGTTCGGCGTGCTGGTCTACTACGCGATCGCCAACGCCTCCGCCTGGACGCTGGGCCGCCGCGAGCGGCCGCTGGCCCTGCTCGGGCTGGCCGGCTGCGGGGCGCTCGCGTTCTCGCTGCCGCCGGCCGCCGTGGTCGCCGGGACGGGGGTGCTCGCGGTCGGCGTGGTGGCGTACGCGGTCAGTCGGGGGCGGCCCGCCTCTCCCCGCTCCTGAGGGCGTCCACGCGCTTCCGGCCCGGCCGAGCCGCCGCGCGGCTCGCAGCCGGTGCGGCCGCGCGGGTCCGCGTAGAGGCCGGTCACGTCCTCGCGGAAGGGCCGGTCACGCGTCGCGGAGGCGACGACTGGGCGCCGGCGGGCCGGCCGGGCCGGGATCGTCCGCTACCGGCCCGCGTAGGGGCCGTACATGGCGCGCGCGTCGTCCGTACGGACGATCTCCTTGCCCAGGGGCAGCAGCGAGACCGGGATCAGCTTGAAGTTGGCGATGCCCAGCGGGATGCCGATGATCGTGATGCAGAGCACGATGCCGGTGGTGATGTGCCCGAGGGCCAGCCACCAGCCGGCGAGGATCAGCCACAGCACGTTCCCGACGCAGGACGGCGCGCCCGCGTCATGGCGGTCGACGACCGTGTGCCCGAAGGGCCACAGGGCGTAGACCCCGATGCGGAAGGCGGCGAGTCCGAAGGGGATGCCGATGATCGTGATGCAGAGCAGGATGCCGGCCAGCAAGTAGCCGAGGAACATCCAGAATCCGCACAGGATCAGCCATATGACGTTCAGAATCGTTTTCACGGGCGTCGACCTGCCATCTGTTCGAGCCGGGCGATGCGCTCGGCCATCGGCGGATGGGTGGAGAACATCTTGGAGATCCCCTGTCCCGGACGGAAGGGGTTCGCGATCATCATGTGGCTCGCGGTCTCGATCTTGGGCTCCGGGGGCAGCGGAAGCTGCTTGGTGCCCGCCTCCAGCTTGCGCAGGGCGCTGGCGAGGGCGAGCGGGTCGCCGGTGAGCTGGGCGCCGGAGGCGTCCGCCTCGTACTCGCGGGAGCGGGAGATGGCGAGCTGGATGACGGAGGCGGCGAGGGGGCCCAGGATCAGGACCAGGAGATAGCCGAGGATGCCGGGACCCTCGTCGTCGTCGGACCGGCCGACCGGGATCAGCCAGGCGAAGTTCACCAGGAACATGATCACCGAGGCGAGGGCGCCGGCGACCGAGGAGATCAGGATGTCCCGGTTGTAGACGTGGCTCAGCTCGTGGCCGATGACGCCGCGCAGCTCGCGCTCGTCGAGGATCGCGAGGATGCCCTCGGTGCAGCACACGGCCGCGTTGCGGGGGTTGCGGCCGGTGGCGAAGGCGTTGGGCGCCTGCGTGGGTGAGATGTAGAGCCGCGGCATGGGCTGGCGGGCCTGGGTGGAGAGCTCGCGGACCATCCGGTACAGCGCCGGGGCCTCGAACTCGCTCACCGGGCGGGCGCGCATGGCGCGCAGCGCCAGCTTGTCGCTGTTCCAGTACGCGTACGCGTTCGTACCGAGCGCGACGACGAGAGCGACGATCAGGCCCGTACGCCCGAAGAAGCTGCCGATGACGATGATGAGGGCGGAGAGCCCTCCGAGGAGTACGGCGGTCCTCAGCCCGTTGTGCCGGCGGTGCACGGTACGCCCTCCAAGTGGTGCGGCAGGGGAACCCTTTGCTCTGTCGGGATCCACTCGGTGCTACTCGTCCAGTGGACCCTTCCCTCCTGGTCAACGCCAGGCGGGAAGCTCGGGTTCCCCAGGTCGCGGGGGGTGCCGTGTGGGCCGTACGGGTGAGGACCGACGGGCCGCGGCCGGAGGGAAGGCCGCGGACCCGCCCGTGATCCGCCGGACGGACCGGGGTCGTGTCCGGAAAGCAGCGCCGTCCGCCCCGCCGGGCGGGGCTCGCCGCGTCCGGTGCCTAGCGCGGTGCCGGGATCGCGAGCTTGTCCAGGCCGGCCTGCTCCAGGGCCGTGGCGACCGGCTCGACCTCGCTGGTGCAGTGGCCGCAGCGGGAGGCGATGGCCGGGATCTCGGTGAAGCAGCGGGGGCAGTCGCGCTTCACGGACTTCGGGTCCTCCGCCTCCTCCTTGGCGAACTTCTCCTGGATCTTGGTCATGGGGACGACGATCAGGAAGTAGAGGACGGCGGCGGTGATCACGAACGCTATCGCGGCGGCGATCGCCAGACCGTACGGGAAGACGGTCTTGCCGACGGTGAACCTGGCCTCGCTGAAGTCACCGACCGAACCGGTGGCGAGACCGATGAGCGGGGTGATGAACGCCTTGCTGAAGCCGGTGACCACGGCCGTGAACGCCGAGCCGACGGCCAGACCGATGGCCATCGTGACGACGTTCCCGCGAAGTATGAAGTCCTTGAAACCGTTCAGCACGGTGGTCCGCTCCTTGAGGTTCTGCTGTGTGGGGGGATCAGAAGAGGCTGTCCGCCGCGAAACGGAGGGCGAACTGCGGATAGCCCGACAGCACGACGCCCGCGACGGCGGTGAGCGCCACGGCCAGCGTGACGGGGGCGGGGACCCCGGCGCGCACCGTACGCGGCTCGCCCTCGGGCGCGGCCTCCGGCGCGCGGAAGAGCAGCGCCGTCCACCGCAGGTAGTAGTAGAGGGCGATCACGACGTTGACGCCCATGATCACGGCGAGCCAGCCGAGGCCGGCGTCGACGGCCGCCGAGAAGACGGTCACCTTGGCGAAGAGGCCGATGATACCCGGGGGCAGACCGGCCAGATTGAGCAGGAAGAAGCCGAGGGCGAGCGCGGCGGCCGGGCTCGCCGCGTACAGGCCGCGGAAGTCGGAGATCCGCGCCTCCGGGTGCGTACGGGCCACGACCGCGACGACCGCGAAGGCGCCGAGGTTCACGACGGCGTACATCAGGGCGTACGCGACCGTCGCGCCGATCTGGTCGTCGCTGGAGTACGCGGCCGCCGCGATCGGCACCAGGAGGTAGCCCGCCTGGGCGACGGACGACCAGGCGAGGAGCCGTACCGCGCTCCACGCGCGCGTGGGGACCTGCCGCAGGGCGGCCACGTTGCCGACGGTCATGGTGAGCGCGGCGAGCACGGCGAGTGCCGGGCCCCACACGTCCGCGTACGACGGGAAGGCGACGACGGTCACCAGGATGAGACCGGTGAGACCGACGGCCTTGCCGACCACGGACAGATAGGCGGCGACCGGCAGCGGGGCGCCGACGTAGGTGTCGGGCACCCAGAAGTGGAACGGGACGGCGGCCGTCTTGAACGCGAAGCCGACCAGGGTCAGCGCCACGCCCGCCTGGGCGAGGGTCTGCAGCTGGCCCGGCACGTCACCGAGCCGCTGGGCGACCTCGGTGAGGTGGAGGGTGCCGGTGGCGGCGTAGACGAAGCTCACACCGAGCAGGGTGACGGCCGTGGCGGTCACGGAGGACAGGAAGAACTTCAGCGCGGACTCGCTGGACATCCGGTCGCCGCGCCGGAGGCCCACGAGCGCGAACGCGGGCAGCGAGGCCACTTCGAGGGCGACCACGAGGGTGGCCAGGTCGCGGGAGGCGGGCATCAGGGCGGCGCCGGCCGCGGAGGAGAGCAGCAGGAACCAGTACTCGCCGGCCGGCAGCCTGTCGCGGGTGTCGGCGAGCGACAGCAGTGCGGTGACCAGCGCCGCGGCGAGCACCAGGAACTGGATGACCAGGGTGAACTGGTCGGCGGTGTAGCTGCAGGCCCGCACCTGGGTGTCGGCCGTGAGGCAGAAGGTCGAGCGGTCGCCGGCGCGCAGCGGCACGAGGAGCAGCAGCGAGGCGGCCAGGCCGGCGACGGAGGTCCAGCCGAGGAGCTGCTTGCGCGCGGTCGGCAGGAAGAGGTCGGCGACGAGCACGGCGAGGGCGACCGCCGCGGTGAGCGTGGGCGGCGCGATCGCCAGCCAGTCGACGGACTGGACGAGGCTGGGCGCTGCGGCCGTGGCGGTCACTGGGTGCCTCCCGCGAGGAGCTGCTGGACGGCCGGGTCGGTGAGGCCGAGGAGGACCGCGGGCCACAGTCCGGCGAGGACGGTGAGGGCGACGAGCGGGGTCCAGGCGGCGAGCTCGTAGCCCTGGACGTCGGCGAGGGCGGTCTCGCCTGCCGGGCGGGGGCCGCCCATGCAGACGCGGCGGACGACGACGAGCAGGTAGGCGGCGGTGAGCAGGGTGCCGAAGCCGCCGATCGCCATGAAGGTGAGGAAGGCGGGCCGGCTGAGTCCCGCCGCCGGCTCGAAGGCGCCGAACAGGGCCAGCATCTCGCCCCAGAAGCCGGCGAGGCCGGGCAGGCCGAGGGAGGCGACGGCGGCGAAGGCGAGGAGCGCGCCGAGGCGGGGGGCACGGCCGTAGAGGGCGGCGCCGGTGGCCCCGGCGAGGGTGTCGAGGTCGGCGGTGCCGTAGCGGTCCTTCAGCGCGCCGACCAGGAAGAAGAGGAGCCCGGTGATGAGGCCGTGGGCGATGTTGGCGAACAGGGCGCCGTTGACCCCGGTGGGGGTCATGGTGGCGATGCCGAGGAGCACGAAGCCCATGTGGCCGACGGAGGAGTACGCGATCAGGCGCTTGAGGTCGCCCTTGCCGCCGGGCTTCGCGAGGGCGAGGCAGGCGAGCGATCCGTAGATGATCCCGGCGACGGCGAAGGCCGCGAGGTACGGGGCGAAGACGCGCATGCCGTCGGGGGTGATCGGCAGCACGATCCGCACGAACCCGTACGTGCCCATCTTCAGCAGGACGCCGGCGAGGAGCACCGAGCCGACGGTGGGGGCGGCGGTGTGGGCGTCCGGCAGCCAGCTGTGCAGCGGCCACATCGGGGTCTTCACGGCGAGCCCGAGGCCGATCGCGAGGACGGCGATGACCTGCACGGACGTGGTGAGTCCACGGCCGTTGTCAGCCGCCAGTGCCACCATGTCGAACGTGCCCGCCTTCACGCCGATGAGGAGCAGGCCGAGCAGCATGACGACGGAGCCGAGCAGCGTGTAGAGGATGAACTTCCAGGCGGCGGCCTGCCGTCCCGCGCCGCCCCAGCGGGCGATGAGGAAGTACATCGGGATGAGGACCATCTCGAAGGCCAGGAAGAACAGGACGAGGTCGAGGACGGCGAAGGTCGCCAGGGTCCCGGACTCGAGGACGAGCAGCAGGGCGACGAAGGCCTTCGGGGAGGGCCCGGAGGGCATCGAGAAGTAGCTGTACAGCGCGCAGAGGAAGGTCAGCAGCGCGGTCAGGACCAGAAGGGGGAGGGAGATGCCGTCGACGCCGAGGTGGATCCGCACGTCGAGTGCCTCGATCCAGGTGATGTCCGTGGTCGCCTGCATCCTCGAGGGCTGGTCGTGGTCGAAGCCGAGGGTCAGGACGATCGCGGCGAGCAGGATCACGCCGGTGACGGTCACGCCGTGGCGGAGCACGGCCTGGTCGGGTGACGTCCCCTTCAGCCCGGGCGGGGCGGGCAGGAGCGCGGCCGCGGCGCCGAGGAGCGGGCCGACGACGACCAGCAGGAGGAGGAACTGCATCACGGATGGGCTGATATCGATCACGGCTCACGCTCCGGCGGCGGCGTTGGCGAGGACGACGGCGACGATCGCCAGGACGACGGAGCCGGCGAGCAGCGCGCTGAGGTAGGTCTGCACGTTGCCGGTCTGGGCCCGGCGGACGAGCCAGCCGAGTCCCTTGGCGCTGTCGCCCGCGCCGCGTACGTAGGTGTCGACGACCTCGCGGTCCAGGAACCGGACCAGGGAGGCGGCGGCGAGCACGGGGCGGACGAAGAGGGTGCGGTAGACGGCGTCCAGGTGGAAGCCGGCGGCGGCGGGCCGGTGCAGCGGGCCGAGCAGGGCGCGGCCCGGGTCGGCCGGGTCCGCCGCGGGGTGCGGCAGGTCCAGCGCCTCGGCCTCGACCTGGCCGCCCTCGGCGTCGGGGTGGGCGACGTGCGGGGCGGGCTCGGCGGCCCCGGCGGCGGCCTGCTGCGACGGTACGGCCGGGGGCGTCGCCGTGACGGCGAGCCGGGCCGTGAGCGAGCGGCGGACCGCGTAGGTGACGGCGGCGCCGACGACCGCGAGGCCCGTGCCGAGGACGGCGGTGGTGACGGTCGGCGTCAGCGGGTTCCCGTCGAACCAGTCGTCGAGGTAGGCGGCGGTCAGACCGAAGCCGAGGGAGGGGACCGCGAGCACCCACAGGACGGTGGTCATGGCGATCGGCTGGCGGCCGTGGTCGGGGGCCTCGGCGCCCTTGCCGCGGAAGGCGAGGAGCCACAGGCGCATCGCGTACGCGGCGGTGAGCAGCGCTGTCAGCAGCCCGGCGACGAGCACGGTCCAGCCGGCCCCGGCGGGGGCGACGGTCTGCTCGCCGGTGGCGGTGTGCTCGGCGGCGACGAGGACGGCCTCCTTGGAGAAGAAGCCGGCGAAGGGTGGGATCGCGGCGAGCGCGAGCAGACCGACGGTCATCGTCCAGTAGGCGTCCGGGATGCGCTTGGTCAGCCCGCTCATGCGGGACATGGCCGAGAGCGAGTTGGTGCCGGCGGCGTGGATGACCGCGCCGGCGGCGAGGAAGAGCAGCGCCTTGAAGGCTCCGTGCGACAGGAGGTGGAAGACGGCGGCCCCGCGGTTGCCGACGGCGAGGGCACCCGCCATGTAGCCGAGCTGGCCGATCGTCGAGTAGGCGAGGACCCGCTTGATGTCGTCCTGGGCGAGCGCGGCGAGCGCCGAGCCGACCATGGTGACGGCGGCCGCCACGGCGAGCACGATCAGCGCTGCGGCGGAGGCGGCGAAGACGGGCAGCAGCCGGGCCACGAAGTAGATGCCGGCGGCGACCATCGTCGCGGCGTGGATGAGCGCGGAGACCGGGGTCGGGCCGGCCATCGCGTCGGGCAGCCACGTGTGCAGCGGGAACTGCGCGGACTTGCCGGCCACGCCGGCGAGCAGCAGCAGCGCCACGAGCGTCGGGTGGTCGAGGCCGCCGGTCGCGACGGCCCCGAGCACGCCGGTGATCCGGAAGGTGCCCGCGTCGGCGGCCAGCGCGAAGAGGCCGATCAGGAAGGGCACGTCACCGAGCTTGGTGACGAGGAAGGCCTTGAGGGAGGCCGAGCGGGCCTCGGGGGTCTCCCAGTAGTGCCCGACGAGGAAGTACGAGCAGATGCCCATGATCTCCCAGCCGACCAGGAGCACCATCAGGTCGCCGGAGTAGACGACCAGCAGCATCGCGGCGGTGAAGAGGGAGACCAGCGCGGCGTACGAGGGGTAGCGCGGGTCGTGGCGCAGATAGCCGGTCGAGTAGACCTGCACGCAGGTGGCGACCACGCCGACCAGGACGGCGACGAGGGCGGCGAAGCCGTCGATGTTCAGGGCCAGGTCGATCGGGACCGAGCCGGTGGGGGTGAGCTCGGTGGCGGCGACGATCGGCCTCCCGCCGCCCTGCCGGGAGGCCACGACGGCGGCCAGTGCGGCGGCGGCGAGCGTGGGCAGCACGGCGAGCGGGCGCACGAAGCCGGGTGCGGTCCGGCCGAGGAGCAGGCCGGCGGCCGAGCCGAGGAAGGGGAGGAGGGGGACGAGGACGGCGAGGGTCGTCGTGGTCACGCGGTGGCCTCGGCCTTCTCGTCGGCGGACGGCTGGTCGGCGGACGCCTCGTCTGCGGTCGGCGCTTCCTTCGTGTCGCGGAGGCGGTCGACGTCCGAGGTGCCGCGGTTGCGGTAGACCATCAGGACGATCGCGAGACCGATGCCGATCTCCGCGGCGGCGATGGCGATGGTGAAGAGGGTGAGCGCCTGGCCGGCGTGCAGGGTGTCGCGGAGCCAGACGTCGAAGGCGACCAGGTTGAGGTTGACGGCGTTGAGCATGAGCTCGACGGACATCAGGACCAGGATCGCGTTGCGCCGGGCGAGGACGCCGTACAGACCGACGGAGAAGAGCAGCGCGGCGAGGACGGCGGGGTAGGCGAGGTGCATCAGCGCGTTTCCTCCGCGTCCTCGGGGGCCTTCTTGCGGGACAGGACGATCGCGCCGACCAGCGCGGCGAGCAGCAGCACCGACAGTGCCTCGAAGGGCAGCACCCAGTGCCGGAAGAGGATCTCGCCGGACACCTCGGTGGAGCCCTGGGCGGGCCCGTCGAGGTCGACCCAGGTCGTACGGAACGCGTCCAGGACCACCCACACCAGGGCGGCCGCCGCGGCCAGCGCCACGGCGAGGGCGACCGGCCGGTTGCCCGAGTCGGAGTCCGGTGAGCGGCCGATGGGGGCCCTGGTGAGCATGAGGCCGAAGAGGAGCAGGACGACGACGGAGCCGACGTAGATCAGCACCTGGACCCAGGCGATGAACTCGGCGGTGAGGAGGAGGTACTCGACGGCGATCCCGCCCAGCGCGACCACGAGCCACAGGGCGGCGTGCACGAGCTGCTTGGTGGTGACGGTGACGACGGCGGCGCCGAGGGTGACGAGCCCGACGAGGAGGAAGGCGATCTCGACGCCGGTGGGCGACAGGAAGCCGTGGCTGTCCGGGGCGGCGAGCTGAGCGGTGAGCGGAGCGGCGAGGATCACTGCGGGCCCCCTTCGTCACCGGAGCCGGCCTGCTGCTGAGCGGCCTGGTCCTGGGCTGCCTGTTCCTGGGCTGCCTGTTCCTGGGCTGCCTGTTCCTGGGCGGCCTGCACGGCGGCCTTCTCCGCCGCCTTGCGGGCCGCGGCGAACTCCTTCGGCTCCTCCGCGCGCGGGTCGAGCGCGGGCGGCTCCGGCACGGTCCACATCCACTCGCGGAGCTTGTCGCGCTCGTGGGTGAGCTCGTGGATGTCGGTCTCGGCGTACTCGAACTCGGGCGACCAGAAGAGCGCGTCGAAGGGGCACACCTCGATGCAGATGCCGCAGTACATGCAGAGCGAGAAGTCGATCGCGAAGCGGTCGAGGACGTTCCGGCTGCGCTCGCGGCCGCCGGGGGCGGCGGGCGGCACCGTCTCCTTGTGGGAGTCGATGTAGATGCACCAGTCGGGGCACTCACGGGCGCACAGCATGCACACCGTGCAGTTCTCCTCGAACAGCCCGATGACCCCGCGGGTGCGGGGCGGCAGTTCGGGCTGCGCGTCGGGGTACTGCGCGGTGACGCTCTTGCGGGTCATCGTGCGGAGGGTGACGGCGAGGCCTTTGGCGAGGCCGGAGCCGGGGATCGGTGCCATGGTTACTGGATCGCCACCTTCACGATGCCGGTGAGCGCGATCTGCGCGAGGGCGAGCGGGACGAGGGTCGTCCAGGCCAGCTTCTGCAGCTGGTCCTCGCGGAGCCGGGGGTAGCTCACGCGCAGCCAGATCACGACGAAGGCCAGGACGGCGGTCTTGAGCAGGGTCCAGACCCAGCCGAGACCGTCGGCGCCGAACGGGCCGTGCCAGCCGCCGAGGAAGAGGACGGTGGTGAGGCCGCAGAGGACGACGATGCCGGCGTACTCGGCGAGCAGGAACAGCGCGAAGCGGAGACCGGTGTACTCGGTGTACGCGCCGAAGATGATCTCCGAGTCGGCGACGGGCATGTCGAACGGCGGGCGCTGGAGCTCGGCGAGCCCGGCGACGAAGAACACGAGCGCGCCGACGATCTGCCAGGGCACCCACCACCACGCGAAGGCGTCGAGGATGCCGGGGAGGGAGACGGTGCCGGCCGCCATGGCGACGGACGCGGCGGCGAGCAGCATCGGCAGCTCGTACGCGAGGAGCTGGGCGGCGGTACGGAGCGCGCCGAGCAGCGAGAACTTGTTGGCGGAGGCCCAGCCGGCCATGAGGGAGCCGAGCACGCCGACGCCCATCACGGCGAGCACGAAGAACACGCCGGCGTCGACCACCTGCCCGACGGCGCCCTCGCTGGGGCCGATGGGGATCGCGACGAGGACGAGCAGGTACGGCAGGAGCGCGACGGCCGGCGCGAGCTGGAACACCCGCCGGTCGGCGTCCTTCGGTACGACGTCCTCCTTCTGCGCGAACTTCACCCCGTCCGCGACCAGCTGCGCCCACCCGTGGAACCCACCGGCGTACATGGGCCCGAGCCGGCCCTGCATGTGCGCCATGACCTTGTGCTCGGTCTGCCCGACGACGAGCGGCAGCACGAGGAAGCACCCGAAGACGACGAGCAGCCGGAGGGCGACGTCGAGTACGTCGTTCACGCGGGATCGCCTCCGGCGGGGTCGGTGGGGGGTGTGGTGGGCTCGCCGCCCGGGGCGGCACGTGGGACATCGGGCTCGCCCTGCGCGGGCGGACCGTCCGGCTCGTCGGCCCCGGCTCCGCCCTGCGCGGGCGCGGCGTCGGCCTCCTGCCCGGCGGGCGCGGCGTCGGCCTCCTGCCCGGCGGGCGCGGCGTCGGCCTCCTGCCCGGCGGGCGCGGCGTCGGCCTCCTGCCCGGCGGGCGGGGCGTCGGCCTCGGCTCCGCCCTGCGCGGGCGGCGGCGGGGCGGGGGCCTCGACCTGGGGGGTCGGGGCCTCGGCGGCCCCCGTCTCCGGGCCTGCGGCCCCGCTCTCGGCGGGTGCGGCCTGCGGTGCCGTGGGCTCCTCGTCGAACGCCGGGCGGGCATGGTGCCACGGGGCGTCCGAGCTGCGCGTACGGGGCGTGGGGGCGGGAGCCTGCGGCGCCGCTTCGGCGGCGCCCTCCCGCTGGCTCGCCGAGCCGGCGCTCGCGCTGCGGGCGCGGCGCGGGGCCGCCGGGGGCGTCGGAGCGGCATCGGCCTGCGCGGACTCCTCGGCGGTGCCCGGCTCCGCCGGGGTCTCCGCGCGCCGGCTCGCCGAGCCGGCGCTCGCCGTGCGGGCGCGCCGGACCGGGGCCGACGGGTCCGTCGGGGCCTGGCTCGCCGAGCCCTCCGCCGCCGTGCGCGAACGGCGCACCGGGGCCGAAGGGTCCGTCGGGGCCTGGCTCGCCGTGCCCTCCGCCGCGGTGCGGGTGCGGCGGGGCGGAGGGGTGGCTTCCGGCTGGCCGGCCGAGCCGTCCGCTGCCGTGCGGGTACGGCGGGCCGGGCGGTCGGCGGCGCCCGCCCGGGCGGGGCGGGTGGGGGCCGGCGGGAGCTGGCCCTTCAGGGGGCCCCATTCGTTGGGGTCGGGGACGCCCGGGGGAAGCATCTGACGGCGCTTCGGGGCGTGGGGGTCGTGGGACTCGCCCGGTTCCTTCGCGCCCGGCCATGCCTTGGCGACGCGGGCGGCGAGGACGAAGTCCTTGCGCAGGGGGTGGCCCTCGAAGTTCTCGGGGAGGAGGAGGTGGACCAGGTGCGGGTGGCCCGTGAAGGTCACGCCGAACATCTCGTACGTCTCGCGCTCGTGCCATCCGGCGCCCGCGTACACCTCCACCGCGGAGGGGAGGGTCGCGGCGGCGTGCGGGACCGTCGTGCGGAGCAGCAGGCGGCGCACGTTGCCCCGGTCCACCGACGCCACGTGCGCGCAGACGCGGAAGCCCGTGCCCGGCTCGTCGACCGCGCTCAGCCAGTCGAAGTACGTCAGCCCGAGCTTGTCCCGCGCGATCTCCAGCGCGGCGATCCACGACGCCGTCGGGACGTCGACGGTCAGCAGGTCGTACGCCCGCTCCGCGGTCGCCTCCTCGCCGAAGACCTCCGTGACGGAGTCCGGCAGCGCGTCGTAGGCGTTCGTGTCGTACTCGTTCACCGGCCCTCGCCTCCTGCCGGCTTCGGGGGCTCGACCAGTCCGCTGGTCAGCTGCGCCACGGACGGCTCCCCGGCTCCGTAGCGCTCGCCCAGGCTCTCCTTCGCGATCTTCTCCTGGAGCTTGAGGATGCCCTGGAGCAGGGCTTCCGGGCGCGGCGGGCAGCCGGGTACGTAGACGTCGACCGGGATGATCTGGTCCACGCCCTTCGTCACCGAGTACGAGTCCCAGTAGGGACCGCCGCAGTTCGAGCAGGCGCCGAAGGAGATGACGTACTTCGGCTCGGGCATCTGCTCGTACAGGCGCTTCACCGCCGGTGCCATCTTGTCCGTCACCGTGCCGGAGACGATCATCAGGTCGGCCTGGCGCGGGCCCGGCGCGAAGGGGATCACGCCGAGCCGGATGAAGTCGTGGCGGGCCATCGACGCGGCGATGAACTCGATCGCGCAGCAGGCGAGGCCGAAGTTGAAGACCCACAGGCTGTAGCGGCGGCCCCAGTTCAGGACCACCTTCATCGGCTCGGGTGCCAGGCGGGCCAGCGTGCCCAGCTTCGGGGCCGGCAGGGGTGTTACGTCCATGCCAGAACGCCCTTCTTGTACGCGTACAGCAGTCCCACGGCGAGGAAGCCGAGGAAGATGAACATCTCGACCAGCGTCGTCGCGCCGAAGCCGGGCGCGGCGAAGACCGTCGCCCAGGGGAAGAGGAAGATCGAGTCGACGGCGAAGATCACGTAGAGGAAGGCGTACACGTAGTAGCGGACCTGCGTGTGGGCCCACCCCTCCCCCACCGGGTCGACACCGCACTCGTAGGTGAGGAGCTTCTCGGGGGTCGGTACGACGGGCCTCAGCAGCCGGGCCGCGCCGAACGCGACCGCCACGAAGAGCACGCCGATGACGGCGAGCAGTCCGACGACGGAATACGTCTGGAAATAGTCCGCCGCGTGACCCGCCGCTTGGTCCGCCGCGACAACGGTCGGTTCCCGCACGTCCGCCCCTCGGTCTCGGTGTCTCATGGTTTACGTCGCTTACGCACGCGAGTCTAGGCCCTGTTAAAGGGGGCGTAAGCAGTCGCGGGTGGGGTTCCGGGCGGCGGACCGGTGGGGTTATCCCCCTTGTTTCTCACCGACCTCCCCCATGGCGTGTCCGGGGCCCCGCCCGGCAGGCTTGCGCTCATGAGTGACGACACCGACACCCCGCTGCCGCCCGCACGCTTCGCCTACGGCCGGCACACCTGGAAGGAGGTCGCGCACCTCCTCGCCGATCTGCCGTGCGCGCTGGCCGGGTTCCTCTACGCCGTCGCGACCGTCGCGATCGGCGCCGGCCTCGCCGTCACCGTCATCGGCCTCCCGCTGCTCGCCCTCGGGCTCGCCGGCGCGCGGGGCATGGGACGGGCGGAACGGGCTCGGGCCCGGGGGCTGCTCGGGGTGCGCGTCGACGAGCCGAGCCCGCTGCCGCGGCGGGACGGGTTCTTCCCCTGGCTGTGGGCGCAGCTGAAGGACCCGGTGGCCTGGCGCAGCCAGCTGTACGGGTTCGTCCGGCTGCCGTGGGGCGTCCTGACCTTCTCGTTGACGCTCGTGTCGCTGATCGTCCTGTGGCCCGTGCTGCCGTTCATCGCCCGCGGCCTCGGCAACGCCGACCGCGGCATGGTGCGCGGGCTGCTCTCGCCCTCCGACGAGCTGGAGCGGCGGATCGCCGAGCTGGAGTCGGACCGGGGCGTGGTGGTCGACACCGCGGCCGCCGACCTGCGGCGCATCGAGCGCGACCTGCACGACGGTGCCCAGGCGCGGCTCGTCGCGCTCGCCATGGGGCTCGGTCTCGCGAAGGAGAAGCTGCTCGACGACCCGGAGGCCGCGGCGGCCATGGTCGACGAGGCGCACGGCGAGGTGAAGCTCGCCCTGCAGGAGCTGCGTGACCTGGCCCGCGGCATCCACCCGGCCGTCCTCACCGACCGCGGTCTCGACGCCGCCCTGTCGGCGGTCTCGGCCCGCTGCACCGTGCCCGTGCAGGTCTCGGTCGACCTGGCCGAGCGGCCTGCGGAGGCGATCGAGGGCATCGCCTACTTCACCGTCTCCGAGCTGCTCCAGAACGTCTCCAAGCACTCCCGCGCCCGCTCGGCCGCGGTGGAGGTGTGGCGGGCGGGGGACCGCCTGGTGCTCCAGGTCCGCGACGACGGCGTCGGCGGCGCCCGCCTCGACGGCGGCGGTACGGGCATGGCGGGCCTCGCGGAACGGCTCGGCGCGGTCGACGGCGTCTTCGTCGTGGACTCGCCGGAGGGCGGCCCGACGGTCGTCACGGCGGAGCTCCCGTGGCGGGACCGGGCCCTCGACGCCGCCCGCGGCACGGCGACGGTCTCGGCGCCCGGCCGGTCCGCCCGGTAGCGAACGCGACGCCCGGCCGACCCGCCTGGTACGGAACGCGGCGCCCTGCCGACCCGCCCGGTAGGGAACGCGGCGCCATGCCGACCCGCCCCGCAGCGAACGCGACGCCCGGCCGACCCGCCCCGCAGCGAACGCGACGCCCGGCCGACCCGCCCGGTAGGGAAATCCCCCCTCCGCAGACGCCAACTCGCCTCATGGTCCCGCCCCCTCCCCGGCCGGGAAGGTGGAAGCGACCACCACCGCCTGAGAAACGGACCCCCGATGGCCTCCCCCCGTCTCCCCGCCGCCGTCCGCGCGCCGATCGAAGGGCGCACCTGGCGCGCGTTCGGCTACGTCCTGACCGGTCTGCCGCTGAGCGTCGCGTACTTCTGCTTCGCCGTGGCCCTGGTGTCGGCCGGTGCCGGGCTCCTCGTCACCTTCCTCGGCATTCCGGTCCTGGCCGGCGCGCTCGCGCTGTGCCGGGGGTTCGGCGCGGTGGAGCGGGCCAGGGCGCGCGGGATGCTCGGTCTGGACGTGCGGGCGCCGGAGCCCGCCCGCGGCCGGACCGGTGGGGCGCTCTCGTGGATGGGGGCGACGCTGAAGAGCGGGGCCTCCTGGCGGCACTTCCTCTACGCCCTGCTGCACATGCCGTGGGCCGTCTTCTCCTTCTCGCTGTCGGTCGCGCTGTGGGCGTGGGGCTGGGGCCTCTTCACGTATCCCGTGTGGCAGTGGGTGTTCCCGATGTACGCCGGGCAGGCCGGGCTCCAGCTGTACGGCGACGACACCCACAGCCTCTACCTCGACTCGGCGTTCGAGATCGCGCTCACCTCGGCGGTGGGCCTGGCCTTCGTCCTGATCGGGCCGTGGATCCTGCGGGGCCTGGTCTCGGTCGACCGGCTGATGGTGTCGGGGCTGCTCGGGCCGTCCCGACTGGCCTCGCGCGTGACGGAGCTCGAGTCGGACCGGGGTGTGGTCGTGGACGGCGCGGCCGCCGACCTGCGGCGCATCGAGCGCGACCTGCACGACGGCGCCCAGGCGCGGCTCGTCGCCCTCGCGATGGACCTGGGGCTGGCGAAGGACCGGCTCGCGAAGGACCCGCAGGCCGCGGCGGCCATGGTCGACGAGGCGCACGGCGAGGTGAAGCTCGCCCTGCAGGAGCTGCGCGACCTGGCCCGCGGCATCCACCCGGCCGTCCTCACCGACCGCGGTCTCGACGCCGCCCTGTCGGCGGTCTCGGCCCGCTGCACCGTGCCCGTGCAGGTCTCGGTCGACCTGGCCGAGCGGCCCGCGCCGGCCATCGAGGGCATCGCCTACTCCACCGTCTCCGAGCTGCTCCAGAACGTCTCGAAGCACGCGGGGGCCCGACGGGCCTGGGTGGACGTGTGGCGTACGGACGCCCGTCTGATGCTCCAGGTCCGCGACGACGGCCTCGGCGGCGCCGACCCGGCGGCCGGGGGCGGCCTGGCGGGTCTGGCGGACCGTCTCGACGCCGTCGACGGGGTGCTGGCGGTCGACTCGCCGCCCGGCGGCCCGACCACGGTCACGGCGGAGCTGCCCTGGCGGGGATGAGCCGGGCCGCGCCCGCGGAGGGGGCTGCCGTGCTCCTTCCGACCGGAACCGACCGGGACCTCTGGCCCGGTTGAACCCCTCTGCCGCCCACGGCGTCCCTTCTGCTGCGATGCTGGGGTCCGCTCAGCACAAGCAGAAAGGCAGGGGCCGTGACGGACTTGGGGACGGACGGGGGCGCGGACGCCGTGCGGGTGGTGATCGCCGAGGACTCGGTGCTGTTGCGCGAAGGTCTGACCCGTCTCCTCACCGACCTCGGGCACGAGGTGGTCGCCGGGGTCGGTGACGGTGAGGCGCTGGTGAAGACCGTGTCCGCTCTCGCGGGCGAGGGCGCCCTGCCGGACGTGGTCGTGGCGGACGTGCGGATGCCTCCGACGCACACCGACGAGGGGGTCCGGGCGGCGGTGCGGCTGCGGAAGGAGCATCCGGGGATCGGGGTGCTCGTGCTGTCGCAGTACGTGGAGGAGCAGTACGCCACGGAGCTGCTGGCCGGGTCCAGCACGGGCGTCGGCTACCTGCTGAAGGACCGGGTCGCCGAGGTCCGGGAGTTCGTGGACGCGGTGGTGCGGGTGGCCCGGGGCGGTACGGCGCTCGACCCGGAGGTGGTGGCGCAGCTGCTCGGCCGTAGCCGCAAGCAGGACGTGCTGGCGGCGCTGACCCCGCGTGAGCGGGAGGTCCTGGGGCTGATGGCGGAGGGGCGCACGAATTCGGCCATCGCGAAGCAGCTGGTGGTGAGCGACGGCGCCGTGGAGAAGCACATCAGCAACATCTTCCTGAAGCTGGGCCTGTCGCCCAGTGACGGGGATCACCGGCGGGTTCTGGCAGTGCTCACCTATCTCAATTCCTGAGCAGCTGACACCCTGTCAGATAGGTTTCGGCCGGTGCGGGGCATGGGGCGGGCGGAAATATCCGCCCCGTGACCGACAATGAACGGTGCGTCACCCCCGGTTGGACTAGGGGGTTCACAGAGAGCGACAATTGACAATAAAAGGGCGTCATGGGCGTCTCAAAACGGGGTCCACGATGCGAGAAGTCCCGGGGCGGCCTCCCTCACAGACGTAGGGTGGGCCACGGGACGGCCGGTACGCCGGTCGTCTCCCGAGCCTTCTCCGCAGGTGACAGCCTCGGCGGAGAGACCCTTGCCGCGAGGGAGGTCCAGTTCAGTGACCAGCCAGGTCAGTAGCGAGGCCGGTGAGGCCCTGGTCGGGGAGCAGCGCAGCGCCCCGGCGACGGCCGACCACGGCTCCGCGAAGGAAGTCCGCCGGCTCGACCGGGTGATCATCCGCTTCGCGGGCGACTCCGGTGACGGCATGCAGCTCACAGGTGACCGGTTCACGTCGGAGACGGCGTCGTTCGGGAACGACCTGTCGACACTGCCGAACTTCCCGGCGGAGATCCGGGCGCCCGCCGGCACGCTGCCGGGCGTGTCCTCGTTCCAGCTCCATTTCGCCGACCACGACATCCTGACCCCGGGCGACGCCCCGAACGTGCTGGTCGCGATGAACCCGGCCGCGCTCAAGGCGAACATCGGGGACGTGCCGCGCGGCGGAGAGATCATCGTCAACACCGACGAGTTCGCGAAGCGCGCCATGGCCAAGGTCGGCTACGAGACCTCTCCCCTGGAGGACGGCTCGCTGGCCGGCTACCGGGTCCACCCGGTGCCGCTGACCACGCTCACGGTCGAGGCCCTGAAGGACTTCGGGCTGTCCAGGAAGGAGGCCGAGCGGAGCAAGAACATGTTCGCGCTCGGACTGCTGTCCTGGATGTACCACCGGCCCACCGAGGGCACCGAGACCTTCCTGCGCCAGAAGTTCGCGAAGAAGCCGCAGATCGCCGAGGCGAACGTGGCCGCGTTCCGGGCCGGCTGGAACTTCGGCGAGACCACCGAGGACTTCGCCGTCTCCTACGAGGTCGCCCCGGCGACCCGGGCCTTCCCCACGGGCACGTACCGCAACATCTCCGGGAACCTGGCCCTCTCGTACGGCCTGGTCGCCGCCTCCCGCCAGGCGGACCTGCCGCTCTACCTCGGCTCGTACCCGATCACCCCGGCCTCGGACATCCTGCACGAGCTGAGCAGGCACAAGAACTTCGGCGTGCGCACCTTCCAGGCCGAGGACGAGATCGCCGGCATCGGCGCCGCGCTGGGCGCCGCCTTCGGCGGCTCGCTCGCCGTGACGACGACCTCCGGTCCGGGCGTGGCGCTCAAGTCCGAGACCATCGGGCTCGCCGTCTCCCTCGAACTGCCCCTGCTCATCGTGGACATCCAGCGCGGAGGCCCGTCCACCGGACTGCCCACCAAGACCGAGCAGGCCGACCTGCTGCAGGCCATGTACGGGCGCAACGGCGAGGCCCCGGTGCCCGTCGTCGCCCCGCGCACGCCCGCCGACTGCTTCGCCGCGGCGCTCGACGCGGCCCGGATCGCGCTCACCTACCGCACCCCGGTCCTGCTGCTCTCCGACGGCTACCTCGCCAACGGCTCCGAGCCCTGGCGGATCCCGGACGTCGAGGAACTCCCGGACCTCACCACGACGTTCGCCACCGGCCCGAACCACACCCTGGACGACGGCACCGAGGTCTTCTGGCCGTACAAGCGCGACCCCGAGACCCTCGCCCGGCCCTGGGCGCTGCCCGGCACGCCCGGCCTGGAGCACCGCATCGGCGGCATCGAGAAGCAGGACGGCACCGGCAACATCTCGTACGACCCGGCCAACCACGACTTCATGGTCCGCACCCGGCAGGCCAAGATCGACGGCATCGAGGTGCCCGACGTCGAGGTCGACGACCCGGACGGCGCCACGACCCTCGTCCTCGGCTGGGGCTCCACGTACGGACCGATCACCGCCGCCGTGCGCCGGCTGCGGGTGGCCGGGCAGCCCATCGCCCAGGCCCACCTGCGCCACCTGAACCCCTTCCCGAAGAACCTCGGCGAGGTCCTGCAGCGCTACGGGAAGGTGGTGGTGCCCGAGATGAACCTGGGCCAGCTCGCCACCCTCGTCCGGGCCAGGTACCTCGTCGACGCCCGGAGCCACACCCAGGTCAACGGCATGCCGTTCAAGGCCGAGCAGCTCGCCGCCGCTCTCAAGGAGGCCATCGATGAGTGAGCCGGTCCGGTCCACGGATCGTCCGGAGTCCCTTCTGCAGCTGGTGCCCAAGGCCGAGGCCGCCCAGTCGATGAAGGACTTCAAGTCCGACCAGGAGGTCCGCTGGTGCCCCGGCTGCGGTGACTACGCCGTCCTCGCCGCGGTGCAGGGCTTCCTGCCCGAACTCGGCCTGGCGAAGGAGAACATCGTCTTCGTCTCCGGCATCGGCTGCTCCTCCCGCTTCCCGTACTACATGAACACCTACGGGATGCACTCCATCCACGGCCGCGCCCCCGCCATCGCCACCGGCCTGGCGACCTCGCGCCGTGACCTGTCGGTGTGGGTGGTCACCGGTGACGGCGACGCGCTGTCCATCGGCGGCAACCACCTCATCCACGCGCTGCGCCGCAACGTCAACCTGAAGATCCTGCTGTTCAACAACCGGATCTACGGCCTCACCAAGGGCCAGTACAGCCCCACCTCGGAGCTCGGCAAGATCACCAAGTCGACCCCGATGGGCTCCCTGGACGCCCCCTTCAACCCGGTGTCCCTCGCCCTCGGCGCGGAGGCCTCCTTCGTCGCCCGGACCGTGGACTCCGACCGCAAGCACCTCACCGAGGTGCTGCGCCAGGCCGCCGCCCACGACGGCACGGCGCTGGTGGAGATCTACCAGAACTGCAACATCTTCAACGACGGCGCCTTCGAGGTCCTCAAGGACAACGAACAGGCGAAGGAGGCGGTCATCCGCCTGGAGCACGGGCAGCCGATCCGCTTCGGCGCCGAGCTCGACAAGGGCGTCGTCCGCGACCCCGCCACCGGCGACCTCAGGGTCGTCACGGTCACCCCGCAGAACGAGGGCCTGGTACTCGTCCACGACGCCCACTCGGCGTCGCCGACCACCGCCTTCGCACTCTCCCGGCTCGCCGACCCGGACACGCTGCACCAGACGCCCATCGGGGTGTTCCGGTCGGTGGAGCGGCCGGTGTACGACACGCTGATGTCGGAGCAGCTGGAGCAGGCCGTGGAGCAGCAGGGCAAGGGCGACCTGGCACAGCTGCTCACGGGGAAGGACACCTGGACGGTCGTCGGCTGACGTCCGTCCGCGCGGTCAGTCGCGCTGCGCTGCCTCGGCGTACGGGCCGAGGCAGCGCAGCCTTCCCGACCTGACCTGCCAGAGGGTCAGCCCCTCCAGCCGGGCCGCCACGCTGTCGTTGGCCCTGGCGTTGTAGGACCGGGCCACCCCGCGGTACACCGTGACGTCCTTCATGAACGCGTTCGGCATCGCCGTGGCCGGGCGCTCCACGTTCTTCCGGGCGGCACCGCGCAGCGCCTGCTCCACCCAGTACACGGCGTCGTAGGACTCCACCGCGAACCGGTCGACCGGGTCCGCGGCCGCGAGCCGCCAGCGCTTGCGGTACGCGGCCGCGAACTCCTTCGCGGCCGGGACCGTGTCGGGATCGGTGTAGCCCATCCCGAAGTACCAGCCCTCGGCGGCCGGACCCGCCAGGGTGAGGAACTCCGGGCCGAGCGCGGGCTCGACGCTTCCGCGCGGGCCCTTGTACCCCTGCTGCCGCAGGGCCCTGGCGCACAGGGCGGCCCGGCGCGGTGACTTCCCCACGTACATCACGCCCGTCGGGGAGGTGGCCAGCGCGGCCCGGACCGCCGGGCCGAAGTCCTCACTCTCCGCCGCGACCTGGTGCACGGTGACCGTGCCGCCGGCGGGAGCCGAGTTCTTCACGCTCCGGGCGGCGAGCCAGCTGTAGGTACCGGCCGCCCGGTCCTCGATGACGGCGGTGCGGCCCAGCTCGTGCTCGCTGAGGTAGCGGCCGAAGGGCACGATCATCACGTCGGGAACGGGCCGCATCTCGAAGTACGTGCGGAAGTCCGGCGTCTGCCCCTGGATCACCCCGTCGGGGACCGACGCCACCACGCTCAGCATCGGCACCTTCGGTTCGACGAACACGTTCGCCGCCGCGGTCGCCGTCTCGGTGGCCGTCGGACCGAGGACGGCGACCAGGGCCGGGTCCTGAAGCAGGGCGCGGGCCCCCGCGGCGGCCCGCTTGGGGTCCCCCCCGTCGTCCGTCACCTTGAGGACCAGGTCGAAGGGCCGGTCCTCGCGGGCGTTGAAGGTCTCCGTCGCGAGGCGCATCCCGCGTTCCTGGGCGCGCCCGTCCGCCTTGCCGGGGCCGCTGAGGTCGGTGAGCACGCCGAGCGTGTACGCCGTCCTCGGCGCCCCCGTACCGCCTCCCGTGCCGCCGCCCGCCCCGGTGGCCGGGCCGCGGCCGAGCAGCCAGGCGGTGAGGCCGCCCGTGCCCGCGACGGCCCCGGCCGCACCGAGGACCAGGAAACGGCGCCGCGAAGTCCCCTGCGGCTCCACGGGGTCGAGCATGGTCGGGTCGGCGACCGGCAGGTCCAGGACCCGCGACGAGCGCTGGGCGATCAGCGCGGGCAGGCCGGGCGGCAGCCAGTCGCCCGCCGCCGGGCCCTCGTACGGGCCGAGGGCGTCCCGCACCTCGGCGGCGCTCGGACGGCCGGCGGCGTCCTTGGCGAGGCAGGCCGTGACCAGGGGCAGCAGCGCCCCGGGCAGACCGTCGAGGTCGGGCTCCTCGTGGACGGTGCGGTAGACGACCGCGGCCACCCCGCCGGTACCGAAGGGGCGACGGCCGGTCAGCGCGTACGCGAGGACGCAGCCGAGCGAGAAGACGTCGGCGGCCGGGCCGACCTCGCCCGCGCCCATGACCCGGGCCTGCTCGGGGGCGAGGAAGCCGGGCGTGCCGATCATCGCGTCGGTGGCGGTGAGTGCGGTGGCGCCGCTGACCCGGGCGATGCCGAAGTCGATGAGCCGCGGCCCGTCGAGGGCGAGGAGCACGTTGCCGGGCTTGACGTCCCGGTGGACGAGCCCGGCCGCGTGCATGCCGTCGAGGGCCTCGGCGAGCCGGGCGCCGAGGGCGCGGACGGTGGGCTCCGGCAGTGCGCCGTGCAGGGATACCGCCTCGGCCAGCGAAGGCCCGGGCACGTACTCGGTGGCCAGCCACGGCTCGCGGGCCTCCGGGTCGGCGCCGAGGACCCGGACCACCCAACGGCCGGTGATGGTCCCGGCGGTGGCCGCCTCGCGGCGGAAGCGGGCCCGGAAGCCGGGGTCCGCGGCGTGCTCGGCACGGATCAGCTTGAGCGCGGCGAGCGCGCCGCCGGCGGAACGGGCGAGGTAGACCACGCCCATGCCGCCGGCGCCGAGCCGCCCGAGCAGCCGGTAGCCGGCGATGGCGGAGGGGTCGTTCTTCCTGAGTGGCTGCACGCTCAGGCCTTCTTGGGCTTGTTGGGCTGCGGGGGCGCCGCACCGAGGTACTTGTAGGCCCCCTTCTGCACGCCGAAGAGGAAGGTGCCGACGCCGGTCAGCTCACCGCGCTCGCCGAACTCGTAACCGCCCATGGCCCCGGTGTACTTCTGCTTGCGCAGGGCCTCCCACAGGCCCTTGCGGGTGAGCGGGCCCCTGGCGGCGCTCGTGGAGAGCCAGGACGTGACCAGGTTGACCACGTCGAAGGACTCGCCGGTGTAGAAGGCCGGGGTGGTGCCGTAGCGCTTGCGGTGGGCGTCGAGGAAGTCCTGGGTGAGCTTGCGGTGTTCGGGCTTCTGCTGCGTGTCGGCGGCCCGCTGGACGGGGTCCGTGACGGGCGCGCACACGAACCAGCCCTCGGCGGCGCTCCCGGCCTCCTTGAGGAACTCCGACCCGAAGACGTGCTGCCCGGCGAACCGGGGCCCTGTGAAGCCGAGTTGCTGCATGGCGCGGGCGGCGAGCACGGCCGTGGAGCGGACACCGCAGTGGACGTACGCGTCGATGCCGGCGTCGAGCATCTCGCCGATGATCCGGCGGTAGTCGGTGGCCCGGCCCGGGACCACCCGGAAGTGCGGCTTGATCCCGGCCTGCTGGAAGCCGAAGCGGACGCCTCGGGTGTACTGCCAGCTGTACTGGTCGTCGGTGCGTTCCTCCAGGACTCCGGGGCGGCGGATCTGCGGCAGCAGCGTGGCGGACCAGGCGAGGTAGGTGCCTGCCAGGAGGTGGTTCGGGATGGCGCGCAGCACGGTGGTGTTCGGCGGCCCGGCCGCGCCGCGCATGGTGAAGAGGTTGTAGCCCGCCGAGACGGTGAGGAGCGGAACGTCGGCTTCCTCGAAGGCGGGGAGCGCGGCGATGCCGGTGTCGTCGGAGGTGGGGCCGAGGACCGCGACCACGGAAGGGTCGGAGGTGAGCCGGCGGGCGGCGGCGAGGGCGCCGGCACTGTCGCCGCGGTCGTCGGAGACCTTGAGTTCGAGGGTGAAGGGCTTGCCCTTGTGCGCGGCGTTGAACCGCTCGACGGCGAGCCGGGCGCCGCGCTCCTGGGCCCGGCCGATCTCCTTGGCGGGTCCGGAGAGGTCGGCGAGGAGGCCGACGGCCCAGGTGTTCCGCCGCTTCGGCGCGGGGGCCTTGCCGTCCCCCTTGGTGTCGTCGCGCCGGGAGTCGACGAGGGCGTATGCGCCGCCGCCGGCCGCGAGCACGGCGGCTCCGGCGCCGAGCAGCAGGAAGCCGCGTCTGCTGGGCTTCGGCGGCGCGGCGGGATCGATGCCGGGCGCGGTCGCGTCGATGTCGGGGAGCGCCAGCATGGCCGCGGAGCGGGCGGCGATGGTGGCGACGACGGGCGCGGGCAGCCAGTCGGCGGGAGCGCCCGGGGTGTCCTCGGTGAGCCGCTCGGCGATCGACCGGGCGGTGGGGCGCACGGCCGGTTCCTTGGCGAGGCACTGGCGTACGAGGTCGAGCAGCGGTTCCGGGACGCCGGCGAGGTCGGGCTCGTCGTGCACGGTCCGGTAGAGGAGCGCGTCCAGGGCGCCGCTGCCGAACGGCGGGCGGCCGGTGGTCGCGAACGCGAGCAGGCAGCCGAGGGCGAAGACGTCGGCGGCCGGGCCGATGTCGGCGGCGCGGGCCTCGGCCTGCTCGGGCGCGAGGAAGCCGGGCGTGCCGACGACCATGTCGGCCGAGGTCAGCGCGGTCTCGTCGGCGGCGCGTGCGATGCCGAAGTCGATCAGCCGGGGGCCGTCGACGGCGAGCAGGATGTTGCCGGGCTTCACGTCCCGGTGGACGATCCCGGCCGCGTGCACGGCGGCGAGCGCGCGGGCGACGGCGCTGCCGAGGATGCGTACGCTCCGCTCGGGCAGCGGCCCGTGCGCGCGGACGGCCTCGCCGAGCGACGGGCCGGGCACGAAGGCGGTGGCCATCCAGGGCTCGGGCGCGTCGGGGTCGGCGCCGGTCACGGGGACGGCCCAGGGGCTGACGACCCGGCGGGCGGCCTCGACCTCGCGGCGGAAGCGTGCCCGGAAGTCGGCCTGGTCGGCCTGGTCGGCGTGGGTGACCTTGACCGCGGCGAGCTCACCGCTGTCGGTGCGGCCGAGGTAGACCACGCCCATGCCACCGGCGCCGAGGCGGCCGAGGAGGCGGTATCCGGCGATCGTGGAGGGGTCGGCGGGGAGGAGCGGCTGGAGCGCGCCCGGCTGGGAGCCGGGCTGGGGGCCGGACTGGGGGCCGGGCTGGGCCATCGGGCTCACGACTGGGCTCCCAACTGCTTCTTGACGTGGTCCTGCATGATGACGACGGCCCTGACCTGCGCGTTGTTGATCTCCGCCTCGGTGTAGCCGGGGGCTCCCTTGACCACGGCGGCGACGGTGACCTGCCCGGTGCGGGTCTGGAACCACGTGTAGAACTGCCGGCCCTTGAAGGCGTCGTTGAGGTACTCGCCCCGTTCGAGGACGGAGTCGGTCGACGAGGCGTTGCCGCCGGTGCCGTAGGGAGTGCCGAGCGAGGTGAGGCCGATGATGCGTTCGCCCGGGCGCAGCTGCTGGTCGGAGCAGCGCAGGGCCTCCTCCAGCGTCTCCGCCATCTCCCAGTCGGCGTCCGACTCGGTGCGGTGCACGGTGACCGTGGCGGCGACCCGCAGCGGTCCCTTGCCGCCGACGGCCGGGATCTCGCTGTAGGCGGTGACGCTGGCGAGGACGGAGCGGGGCCGGGTGCCGGCCTCCCACTCGCAGTCGGCGTCGAGGACCGGCCAGGAGCCGGGATCGCTGAGGTAGGGCGTGCGCTTGACGTAGTCCGGGCCCCAGGCGTCGGGGCCCGCGACGATCGCGAGGGCCAGTCGCTGGGCGTCGGCCGCGGTCTTCGGCGCGCGCGACGGGTCCGGGGTGAAGTCGATGCCGGTGGGGGTGGGGCTGGGGCCCGCGGTCGCCGGTGCCGGCGCGCTCGTGCTCGTACCGCCCTTGCCGACGCCCTTGTCCTCGCCGGCTCCCCCGTCCCCTCCGGAGCATCCGGCCAGGAGCAGCGTCGCGCCCGCCGTCATCACCCCGCATGCGCGCAGCAGTCTTCGCCTCACGTGCGCCACGATTCCCCCCACAAACGGTCATGGAATCCCCCGTAGGTGAGCGATCGTACGCCGGGCGGCTCCAACGGGCCCTGGCTACAACATCATTGGGACGCTTCACGCACCGTGTCGTAACGCACACGCGCCTCCTCCACGGACGCGAGGCGGTCTTCCGTCCAGCGCCCCAGCTCCGCGACCAGCAGGGCCGCCTCGCGCCCCAGGCCGGTGAGGCTGTAGTCGACGCGGGGCGGAATGACCGGCTTGGCGTCGCGATGGACGAAGCCGTCGCGCTCCAGGGTCTGGAGGGTCTGGGCGAGCATCTTCTCGCTGACGCCGCCGACGTGCCGGCGCAGCTCGCTGAAGCGGTACGAGCGCTCCAGCAGGGCGATCAGGATCAGGACGCCCCAGCGGCTGGTGACGTGCTCCAGGACGAGCCGTGAGGGGCACATGGCGTCGTTGATGTCGGGCTCCTTCCCACTTACCTGCACACCAGTACCTTACTTCAAAGTGGGTACTTACGAAAGGTTAGCGCCCGCCGTACGGTGAGTGCGTTCCCACCGATCACCCCCGAGAACGGGAGAAGCCCTCATGAGCATCGTCGTCACCGGAGCCACCGGACAGCTCGGCCGTCTTGTCGTCGACGCCCTCCTGGCCACCGCGCCCGCCGCGTCCGTCGCCGCCCTCGTCCGCAGCAAGGAGAAGGCCGCCGACCTGGCCGAGCGCGGCGTCGAGCTGCGGATCGGCGACTACAGCAGGCCCGAGACGCTCGCGGACGCCTTCGCGGCCGGTGACCGGGTGCTGCTGATCTCCGGCAGCGAGGTCGGGCAGCGGGTGGCGCAGCACGCGGCCGTCATCGCCGCCGCCAAGGCCGCCGGGGTCGCCCAGCTCGCCTACACCGGCATCCTCGGCGGGCCCGCGGCCGACTTCAGCCTGGCCGACGAGCACAAGGCGACCGAGCAGGCGATCCTCGACTCCGGCCTGCCGTACACCTTCCTCCGCAACGGTTGGTACACCGAGAACTACACCGCCAACCTGGCGCCCGTCCTCGCCCACGGCGCCGTCGTCGCCAACGCCGGCGGGGGCCGGGTCGCCTCGGCCTCCCGCGCCGACTACGCCGCCGCGGCCGCTGCCGTGCTCACCGGCCCGCTCGACGAGCACCTGGGCCGCGCCTACGAGCTGAGCGGCGACGTCTCGTGGTCGTTCGCCGAGTACGCGGCGGAGGTGGCACGCCTGTCCGGCCGGGAGATCGCGTACTCGGACGTGCCCGCCGCGACGCACCGGGAGATCCTGGTCGGCGCCGGCGTCCCGGCGTTCTTCGCCGAGATCCTCGTCGAGGTGGACGAGGCCGTGGCGCGCGGCGCGCTGGCCGCGCGCGGGGACGACCTGTCCCGGCTGATCGGGCGTCCGACGACGCCGATCACGGAGACGATCGCGGCGGCACTCGCCACCGCGTGAGGCGAGGCGCCCGCCCCTCCGCGGCGGCTGCGCCGCCTCCTCCTCGATCCGTCAGGACCGTATGGCGATACGGGCATGACAGGTGGCCCTCCGCGGCGCTACCTTCGACTGGACGCGCGGCGCAGGGCCGGCAGGGGCAGGAGGTCCGGTGGACACGGGACACGACGAACGAGCCGAACGCTCAGGACTGATCTACGGGTTCGCCGCCTACGGCATCTGGGGCCTGTTCCCCCTCTACTGGCCCCTCCTCCAGCCCGCCGGCGCGGTCGAGATCCTCGCCCACCGCATGGTCTGGTCCCTCGTCGTGGTCGCCCTCGCCCTGCTGGCGCTGCGCCGCTGGGCCTGGGTGCGCGACCTCGTCCGCACCCCGCGCCGACTGGCCCTGATCGCCCTCGCCGCGGGCCTGATCACGGTCAACTGGGGCGTCTACATCTGGGCCGTGAACGCCGGCCACGTCGTCGAGTCCTCGCTCGGCTACTTCATCAACCCCCTCGTCAGCATCGCCCTCGGTGTGCTCGTCCTCAAGGAGCGGCTTCGGCCCGCGCAGTGGGCGGCCGTCGGGATCGCCCTGGCGGCCGTCGTCGTGCTCGCGGTCGGCTACGGGCGGCTGCCGTGGATCTCGCTGGTCCTGGCCTGCTCCTTCGGCACCTACGGCCTGGTGAAGAAGAAGGTGAACATCGGCGGCCTGGAGTCGCTCGCCGCCGAGACCGCCGTCCAGTTCCTGCCGGCGGTGGGCTACCTCGTCTGGCTCGGGGCACAGGGCGAGTCCACCTTCACCTCCGGAGGCGGCGGCCACGCCGCGCTGCTGGCGACGACCGGTGTGATCACGGCGGTGCCGCTGGTCTGCTTCGGGGCCGCGGCCATCCGCGTCCCGCTCTCCACCCTGGGTCTGCTCCAGTACCTGGCGCCGGTCTTCCAGTTCCTGCTCGGCGTCCTCTACTTCCACGAGGCGATGCCGCCGGAGCGCTGGGCCGGCTTCTCACTGGTGTGGCTGGCCCTGTCGGTCCTCACCTGGGACGGGCTGCGGACGGCCCGGCGCAGCCGGGAGGCCCTGGCCGCGGCGGCCGCCGCGGCGACGGCCCCGGCCCCGACGCCGACCGCGCCGGGGGTCACGACGCCCGATCCCGTCATCGTGACCGGGCACCCCGGCGACGGGACCGGCACCGGCACCGCACCGCTGTCCACCCCGTCGGCGCGGCCCGGCCCCTGACCGTCCGCGGGCTCAGGCCGCCAGCAGGTCGTGCTCCCGGATCAGCCAGCAGACGGCGGTCAGGCGCAGGGTGGCGAAGTCGTGACCGGCGGGCTCGACCCAGTCGACCTCGGCGAGCCGGTCGGTGAAGCCCAGTACGTAGTCCGCGAGTTCCTCGCGGTGCACGGTACGGCCCTGCGGGCCCCGCTGGGCGGGCACGAGGGCGTCGCACACGGCCGCCGCGTGCTGGTCGACGGCGGCCACCAGCCCCGGCTCGAAGGAGAACTCCGAGAGCCGGGGCATGTACGCGGCGGCGACACCGACCAGGGGGCAGTCGGGCGAATCGTTCATCCCTCCACATTAGGCGCGGAACGCGCGAGCGAGGCCGTGACCTTGGTCGCAGCTCCGGGGAGCGACGTCCGGTGCCGGCCGGCCCGGCGCGGCGGCCGAGCGCCCGGGCCGACGGTGCGCCCGGCGGCGGTGCGCCCGGCGGCGGTGCGCCCGGCGGCGGTGCGCCCGGCGGCGGTGCGCCCGGCGGCGGTTGTCAGAGGCTCCCCCTATAAAGGCCGTATGACCGCACTCCACTGGAAGCTCGTCATCGACGCGGCGGATCCGCACACCCAGGCCGCGTTCTGGGCCGCCGCCCTCCACTACCGGCAGGAGGACCACAGCGCCCTCATCGACCGGCTCCTCGCCGCCGGCGCCGCCCCGCGCGAGGCCACCCTCACCGTCGACGACCGACTCGCCTGGCGGGACCTGGCGGCGGTACGGCACCCGGACGAGCCGTTCGACCCGGCGTCCGACGCGGGTCTCGGCCGCCGCATCCTCTTCCAGCGCGTGCCCGAGCCGAAGACGGCGAAGAACCGCCTCCACCTCGACCTGCACCCCGACCCCGGCACCCGCGACGCCGAGGTGGCACGCCTCGAGGGGCTGGGCGCGAAGGTCGTCCGCCAGGTGGCCGAACAGGGCGGCGCGTGGACCGTCATGGCGGACCCCGAGGGCAACGAGTTCTGCGTACATTGACCGCATGACGTCCCGCATGATCCGAGTCTGCTTCGCCGGGATCACCGGCTGGACCGCGCCGCCGATCGTCGCCGCCCTCGACCGGGCCGAGGACCTGACCCTGGTCTCCGGGGTCTCCCGGTCCTCCGCCGGCAGGTCCCTGGCCGAGGCGGTCGGCTCCCGGGCGGAGGGACAGGTGTACGGCTCGGTCACGGAGGCGCTCGCGGGCGTGCCGGCGGACGTGCTCGTCGACTACACGAGCGCGGCCGCCGTCGGGCCGCACGTCCGGGCGGCGATCGAGGCGGGGGTGCACGTCGTGGTCGGGTCCAGCGGCCTGACCGCCGAGGACTACGCCGAACTCGACGCCCTCGCCCGGGCTGCGGGCGTCGGGGTGATCGCGGCGGGCAACTTCTCCCTGATGGCCGCCGTCCTGTCCCGGGCGGCGGCGCTCGCGGCGGAGCACCTGGACCACTGGGAGATCATCGACTACGCGAGCGTGAGCAAACCGGACGTGCCGAGCGGCACCGCCCGCGAACTCGCCGAGTCCCTCGGCGCGATCCGCGCCCCGGAACAGGGCGTCGCCGCCGCCGACCTGATCGGCCCGCCCGAGGCGCGCGGCGCGGACGTGGCGGGCGGCCGGGTGCACTCCGTGCGCCTGCCGAGCTTCGTCGTCAGCACCGAGGTCGTCTTCGGCGGCGACGGAGAGCGGCTCACCCTCCGCCACGACGCGGGCGCCACCCCCGACCCGTACACGGCGGGAACGCTGCTCGCGGTGCGGCGGGTGGGCGCAACGACGGGCGTACGACGGGGCCTGGACTCGCTGCTCTTCGACGCGTAGCCGTCCGGCCTGCTAAGAAGCCGGGATGGACACCCAAACCGAACACCTCGACGACACCGCCCGGTTGATCGCCGAGCGGGCGTGCGAGCGTCTGATCCTCGACTTCGTCCACACGCTCGACCTCGGGGACCCGGGAGACGTGGCCGAGCTGTTCACGGACGACGGATCCTGGGAGTGGCCGGAGGGCGACCGCCGCATCGAGGGCCGTGACGCCCTCCGGTCCTACTTCGCCGGCCGCCCCGCGGACCGGCTCTCGCGCCGGATCTGCACGAACGTCCTGGTGACCGTCACGTCCGGGACCACGGCGTCGGCGACCACCTACTTCACGACCTACCGCGTCGACGGGTACGCCGGCGGCTTCGTGCCCCCACGGGCCCCGACGCAGGTCGGCCACTACGAGGACACGTTCCGCAAGGTGGACGACCGGTGGCTGCTCAGCTCCCGCACCCTGTTCCTGGCCTTCGCCGGACCGACCGACCGGATCGAGACGGCCGCCCCGCGCGACACCCTGTAGGAACCAGCCCTGGCACTCCATCAGTTCTTGCTTCTGGCGCGTGCCCCGTGGTCCGGGGCCGTCAGTCCTGGGGCAGCGCCGCGAGCTGGATGCCCGCGATGCGGCCGAGGGGGTCGAAGGCGATCTCGACCGTGCTGCCGCCCGGGAGTTCGGCGACGATCCGGCCGTCGCCCTCGGCCCGGCGGGGCAGGTCGTGGTGGTCGAGGTAGCCCTCGACCACCCGCCGGGCCGAGTGGCCGATGAGGCCGGCGCCGGTGAGCAGGGTGCGCGGCAGCGAGACCGGGTCCAGGGCGGCGCGCGGCACCTGCGGGTCGTCGGGCAGGAAGTACACCTGGGTGGCGGGGCCGGCCGGCACACCGAGGTAACCGGGCGCCTCGGCGACCCCCATGCCCGTGAAGGCGAGCGTCTCCGCGGCCAGTCGGGGATCGGCGAAGCCGGACAGGTCCAGGACCTCGTCGGTGAGTTCGGCGATCCCGTGCGCCCGCCCGTACCGCTCGACCGCCGCCGCCAGGGCGACCACCTCGGTGCCCCGCAGGCCGGGGTTCGCCCAGCCCCACATCCAGGACCGCTCGTCCATGTCGTACGTACCGAGGACCGAGACCCGCAGGTCCAGACCGCCCTGGCTGTAGCGGCAGCCCGGCAGGTCGGCGGTCCAGTCCCCCTCGGGCAGGAACGCCATCAGCGTTTCGAGCTGGGCCGCGCCCCAGGCAGCGTGCCGTTCGGCTTCGAGAAGAAACGTGTCACTGAAGGAACTCACCATGCCAGGGACCCTAGCGATCGGACCGTCGCGCGGGTCAAGGCGCCCACGGGACCGGCCGCGGCCGATCCCGCATCGGGCGCCGGTCACGCCCGGCGCAGTGCGGAGCGGCCCGCGAAGCGTGCCGAGTCGCCCAGCTCCTCCTCGATCCGGATCAGTTGGTTGTACTTGGCGGTGCGGTCGGAGCGGGAGAGCGAGCCGGTCTTGATCTGGCCGCAGCCGGTCGCCACCGCCAGATCCGCGATGGTGGTGTCCTCGGTCTCGCCCGAGCGGTGCGACATGACGGCCGTCCAGCCCGCCTGGTGGGCCGTGGCCACCGCGGCCAGCGCCTCGGTCAGGGTGCCGATCTGATTGACCTTGACCAGGATCGAGTTGCCCACGCCGGTGCGGATGCCCTCGCGCAGCAGCGTCTCGTTGGTGCAGAACACGTCGTCGCCGGTGAGCTGGCAGCGGTCGCCGACGCGGGCGGTCAGCTCGCGCCAGCCGTCCAGGTCGTTCTCCGCCATCGGGTCCTCGATGGAGACGATCGGGTAGGCGTCGATGAGCTTGGCCAGGTAGTCGGCGTTCTCGGACGGGGTGCGGCGCACCCCCTCGCCCGCGTAGTCGTACACCCCGTCGCGGAAGAACTCCGACGACGCCGGGTCCATGATCAGGCCGATGTCCGTGCCCGGGCGGTAGCCGGTGCGCTCGATGGCGGCCATCACGAAGTCGAGCGCCTCCTCGGCGGTGCGCATCGCGGGCGCGAAGCCTCCCTCGTCGCCGACGCCCGTGGAGTGCCCGGCGGCCAGCAGGTCGCGGCGCAGGGTGTGGAAGACCTCGCTGCCCATGCGGACGGCTTCGGCGAAGGTGTCCGCACCCACCGGGGCGATCATGAACTCCTGGAAGTCCAGCGGGTTGTCGGCGTGGGCGCCGCCGTTGACGATGTTCATCATCGGCAGCGGCAGGAGGCGGGCGTCGGCGCCGCCGAGGTAGCGGTAGAGGGGCTGGCGGTGGGCCGCCGCGGCGGCCTTGGCGGTGGCCAGCGAGACGCCGAGGACCGCGTTGGCGCCGAGCCGGGACTTCGTGGCGGTGCCGTCGAGGGCGACCAGCGCGGCGTCGAGACCCGCCTGGTCCGCCGCGTCCCGGCCGCGCACGGACGCGGCGATCTCCCCGTTGACGTGGGCCACCGCGCGGTCGACGCCCTTGCCGTGCCAGCGCGCGGCGTCTCCGTCGCGCAGTTCCACGGCCTCCCGGGCGCCGGTGGAGGCGCCGGAGGGGACGGCCGCGCGCCCCAGGGACCCGTCCGCCAGGACGACGTCGACCTCGACCGTGGGGTTGCCCCGGCTGTCGATGATCCTGCGGGCGGTGACCGTCTCGATGGTGACGTCGGCGGTCGCGGCTGTCGGTGCGGACATGGGTGTTCCTCCCCAGTGGGCGTGTGCCGTGGCCCCCGGCTGCGACGACGCTGGCGCTGGGCCCGACGAGGAAAACCATACAGCAATGCTGTTCAGTTTTGCTGTGCAGCATTGCTGTGCAGATCAGCTGCGCAGCTTCGCCGACCCACGGGTTAAAGTGCCCTATGCCCACCCCGGAAGCCGCCGCCATCGCCGCCGAACTGCGCACCGCGATGGGCAGGCTCACCCGACGCGTCAAGGACGAGGACCGCATTCCGCTGGGCCAGGCCGCCGTGCTCGGCGCGCTCGACAGGAACGGCGCCATGACCACCAGCGACCTCGCCGCCGATCAGCGCGTACGGCCCCAGTCGATGGCCCGGGCGGTGGGGCTGCTCATGGAACAGCAGCTGGTCACCCGCCGGGCGCATCCCACGGACGGCCGCAAGTCGCTGGTCGAGCTGACGGCCGCCGGCCGGGCCGCCCTCGAAGCGGAGCGCGGCCGCCGGGCCGGCTGGCTCGCGCAGGCCATCGAGGCCGAACTCAACGACGAAGAGCGGGCGTTGCTGGCGAGGAGCACCGCCCTGCTGGGGCGGCTCGCCGCACGCTAGCGCCCCGGCGGACGAGGCCCACGCACACTAGCCGGGGCGCCGTACCTCGAACTGGAAGCAGCCGTACTCGACCGCCCTGACGTGCACGAGGGCGACGGCCGGGTCGGCGAAGGCCTCGCCGAAGGCCCGGTCGAAGCCCTGGGTGGCGGCCTGCGGGATCTCCAGGAGCCGCCCGCCGACGATGCGCCCGCGCTCGTCGTAGCGCCGCAGGGTGCGCAGCGCGCCGGGCCGGTCGAAGGGGTAGCGCCCCGCGTCCCCGGCCTCCGGGCCGCCGCACTCCTCGGCGTGGACGAACACGGGACCCTGCTCGTCGTACGCCCCGGGCTCGGCGCCGCTCCCGGCGGCCCAGCGGCGCAGCGGCGCGTACGCCACGAGGGCGATCCGCTCCCCCGCCTCGACCGGCCGCAGGCAGCAGCGGAGCGGGCTGCCGACCGCGTCCTCCCCGGTCGCGGCGTACGGGACACACGGCCGCCCGGCGTCGTCACGGATCCGCAGCTCGGCGAGGGCATCGGGCGGGATGGGCAGTGCGGTGTACGTGGTCATGCGGCCAAGCCTCGCGCGCGCACGGGGCGAACACCGGCGGTATTCGGACGCGGAGCTCAGGGGGGCGGGCGACCCCGCCGGGAGCGCCCGCGTCGCGCGAACCCACGACGCGGCGACCCACGCCGTAAAAGACCTAAGTACCAGGGCAATGACCCAGTCGCCCCGGCTCCTCCTCTCCGAACGCGACGTACGTCGGCTCGCACCGGCCGCCACCAGCTGGCTCGAACGTGGTGTCCCCCCCGACAGCATCGCCCACACGGGCTTCAGGGCGCGCCCTCGTCCAGCAGCCGCCACGCCGCCAGCGCCAGTCGCGCCCTCGTCAGTCCCGTCGGGTCCGTGAGGTCGAACGACAGGGCCCTGCCGAGGTGTTCGAGCCTGCGGGCCACGCTGCTGTGGTGCAGGTGGAGGAGGTCGGCCGCCCGGCGGAGTGAGCCGGTGGCGCAGTAGGCGTCCAGGGTCTCCAGGTCCTCCGGGGTGCCGGCGATCCCGGCCAGCGCCGCCACGTCCGGGTTCGCCCGGGCCGACTCCCGCGGGATCTCCGCCAGGAGGGCCAGGGCGCCCAGGTCGGCGTAATGGACCACCGGTTCGCGCGCGGTGGTGAAGCGCAGCGCGGTGCGGGCCCGGTGCCAGGAGCGGTCGGGGCGGTCGGCGGCGGCCAGGCCCGCGCGGACGCCAGGCGGGAAGCTGCTCGGGTGCACGGCCGTGGCGGTCAGGAGGACGCCCACGTCACCGAGCGGGGCCGCCTTCACCAGGCCGTCCGGGCAGATGCCGGCGCCGATCCGGTCGAGCGGGAGATCGGCCCGTACGGCGACGACGTGGACGGGGGGACCCGGGGCGAAGCCCAGCAGCCGCAGGGCCCGGGCCCGGGCCGCCTCGTCCGCGTCGGTGGCGACGGCGAGTTCGACGAGCGCCGGGTCGGCCATCGTCGTGCGGGCCGGGCCGTAGCGTTCCACGGCCGCCGCCACCGCGATCGCGAGCCGGTCCAGGAGGATGTCGTCGAGGGCGGTCGGCGGGCCGGATCGCTCCAGCCACACCGCGCCGATCTCCTCGTCGTCGAGGGTGACCGGGGCCGTGGTCGACGGCGTCGGCGGCTCCGTCGTCGCCTCCGTGCCCAAGGGGGACACCCGGATCGCCCGCTCCGTGCCGTGGAGCCTGATCCCGGTCACGCACTCGGCGAGGCCCGCGGAGGCGCGCGCGAGCGCCGGGAGGTCGACGCGGCGGCGCATCAGGGTGTCGTAGAACGCGACGATGCGGATCGCGCCGTCCACGTACGGGTCAAGTCCCGACAGGCGCAGGGCCAGTGCCTCCATGGCGGCAGCATACGGAGGGGCGGCCGTCTGGCGGGGCGCCGAACGGCGCGTATCGGCGGGCCCGTTCGCGACGGTCGGCGGATGATCCGGCGCGGCGCCGGCCCCGAGGATGGGCCTCATGGATCCCGAACTCGAAGTATTCGTGCCGCTGTTCCCCCGGGCGGAACTCGGCGACCCGGCCGCCGCGCGGCAGGGGCTCGCCGCCCTGGCCTCCGCGATCCCCTCGCCCGAGACGCCGGGCCTGGAGGTCGAGGACGTCACGGTGCCGGCCGGCCCGGACGTGCCGGTGCGGGTCTACCGCCCGCAGGGAGCGCGCGGCGCCCTCGTCTGGCTGCACGGCGGCGGGTACGTCATGGGGGACGTGCACACCGAGCACCCGTGGGCGACGCGGATCGCCGCCGGCTCCGGAGCCGTCGTGGTCTCGGTGGGCTACCGGCTGGCCCCCGAGAACCCGTTCCCGGCCGCCCTGGACGACTCCTACGCCGTGCTCGAATGGACCGTCGCCCACGCTGCCGAGCTCGGCGTCGACCCCGAACGGATCGCGGTCGGCGGGCACAGCGCCGGGGGCGGGCTCGCGGCGGCGACCGCGCTGCGGGCGCGGGACGAGCGGGGGCCGGCCATCCGGTTCCAGCTGCTCAACCAGCCGCAGCTCGACGACCGGCAGGAGACCTGGTCGCAGCGGAACTTCACCGACACCCCCTGGATCGACCGCGACAAGGCCGCCGCGTCCTGGCGGCACTACCTCGGCGGCCGGCCGGCCGGCCCGTACGCCGCCCCCGCGCGGGCCGAGGACCTCACCGGGCTGCCGCCCGCGTACATCGCCACGGCGGAGCTGTGCCCGAACCGCGACGAGGACATCCACTACGCGCTGCGCCTCATGCAGGCGGGCGTGTCGGTCGAGCTGCACCAGTGGCCCGGCACCTTCCACGGCTCCCAGGCGATCGTCTCCGCCGACGTCTCGCAGCGGCAGAACGCCGAGCTGGGCGCGGTGCTCCGGCGCGCGCTCGGCGGCTGAGCCCTGCCCCCCTCCCACCACTCACGCGAGGACGAACTCATGAAGATGCGCATGGCGTTGTGCGCCGGGATGACCGCGCTGACCCTCGGCACCGGCACCCTGACGGCGGCCGCCGCGCCCGACGGGTCCGGCGCGACCCCACCCGCCGACGGCGCGGCCCCCGCGTCGACCCGGCTCGACGGCGTCGAGCTGCAGTCCGCCCTGGACGGTCTGCACGACGCGGGGATGCCGGGCGTGTTCGCGGAGGTGCGGGACTCCGGGCGGACCTGGCGCGGCGCCTCCGGGGTCGCGGACCTGGACACCGGGCGGCCGGTCACACCCGAGATGCGGCACCGGGTCGGCAGTCTCACCAAGACCCTCGTCGCCGCCGCCGTCCTGCGGCAGGTCGAGGCGGGCCGGGTCAGGCTGGACGCGCCGATCGGCGACCACCTGCCCGACCTGGTGCCGGGCGAGCGCGGCCGTGCGGTCACGGTGCGCATGCTGCTCAACCACACCAGCGGCATCGCCGAGTACATCCCCTACGCCTTTCCGTCCATCCGGGGCGGCGCTTCGGGCGTATCCGCGCAGAGCCTGGACGACAACCGGTTCCGGCGGTTCCGCCCGGCCGAGCTGATCGCCATGGGGCTCGCGGCTCCGCCGTCCGGCGCGCCCGGCGCCACCCCCGGGGTGTATTCCAACACCAACTACCTGCTGCTCGGGCAGCTGCTGGAGCGCGTGACCGGCACCCCCGCCGAGGAGTACATCACCCGGGCGGTCATCGAGCCCGCCGGGCTGCGGCACACCTCCTTCCCCAGCGGGCCGCGCATCAAGGGGCCGCACTCCAAGATGTACGAGGCGCTGTGGGGCGTGCTCGACCCGCCGCGCGACTACAGCGTCTACGACATGTCGTGGGTGATGACCGGGGCCGGGCTGGTGTCCACCATGGAGGACATGAACCGGTTCTACGCCCGGCTGCTCGCGGGCCGGGTCGTCGCCCCGTCCTCGTGGGCGGAGATGCGGCGCACGGTCCCGGTGGTCGCGCTGGACGGATCGACCATCCAGTACGGCCTCGGGCTCCACAGGCTCGAGATCCCGGGCTGCGGCACCTTCTGGGGCAACGAGGGCACGACCTGGGGCGCCGGCACGGTCTCGATGATCCGGGCGGACGGCAAGCGCCAGTTCTCCTTCGCCATCAACCTCATGCGGTGGAACGGACCGGGGCGGCCGCAGCCCCATCCCGTCGACGGCGCGCTGGCGACACTGAAGGCGCGGGCGCTCGGATGTTCGATGAGCGAACACTCCTGACCGGTTTCTGCTCTTGACGGGAAGTCAAACTCTCACTGAACATTCGTCACACACAGCGCAGCCGCACAGCTCCAACGCCTCGCACCACCCACGGTGCGAGGCGCTCGCACGTTCCGTCCCATCCCCAGTTCGGAATCCGGAGCCCCCACATGAAACTCTCCGCGAGACTGTCCGCCATAGCCGGCGCCTCGGCACTCGTCCTCGGCGCCTTCGCCGGCGCCGTCCCGGCCAACGCCGCGCCGGGCACCGCCGCCGCCGTCACCCCGCCCGACATCTCGGTGACCAACGTCAAGCAGCACCTCGCCGACCTCCAGACGATCGCCACCAACAACGGCGGCAACCGCGCCCACGGCCGTACGGGCTACAAGGCGTCCATCGACTTCGTGAAGGCCAAGCTGGACGCGGCGGGCTACACCACCACGCTCCAGCAGTTCACGTACAACGGGTCCACCGGCTACAACCTGATCGCCGACTGGCCGGGCGGCGACCCCAACCAGGTCGTCATGTCCGGCTCACACCTCGACTCGGTCAGCTCCGGGCCCGGCATCAACGACAACGGCTCGGGCTCCGCGGCCATCCTGGAGACCGCGCTCGCCGTCTCCCGCGCCCAGTTCCAGCCCACGAAGCACCTGCGCTTCGGCTGGTGGGGCGCGGAGGAACTCGGGCTCGTCGGCTCGAAGTACTACGTCAACAACCTGCCCGCGACCGAGCGTTCGAAGATCAGCGGCTATCTGAACTTCGACATGATCGGCTCGCCGAACCCGGGCTACTTCGTCTACGACGACGACCCGACCATCGAGCAGACGTTCAAGACCTACTTCACGGGCCTCGGCATCCCGACCGAGATCGAGACCGAGGGCGACGGGCGCTCCGACCACGCCCCGTTCAAGAACGTCGGCATCCCCGTCGGCGGGCTCTTCACCGGCGCCGACTACACCAAGACCGCCGCCCAGGCGCAGAAGTGGGGCGGCACGGCCGGCCAGGCCTTCGACCGGTGCTACCACTCCTCGTGCGACACCACGGCGAACATCAACGACACCGCCCTGGACCGCAACGCCGACGCCATCGCGTACGCGATCTGGAACCTGTCGAGCGGGACGACCCCGCCGCCCGGCAAGGTCTTCGAGAACACCGCCGACGTCTCCGTCCCGGACAACGGCGCCGCGGTGACCTCGTCGGTGACCGTCTCCGGCATCACCGGCAACGCCCCGAGCAGCCTCTCGGTCGGTGTGAACATCGTCCACACCTACATCGGTGACCTCGTCGTCGACCTGATCGCCCCCGACGGCTCGGTCTACAACCTGCACAACCGCTCCGGCGGCAGCGCGGACAACATCAACCAGACCTACACCGTGAACGCCTCCTCCGAGGTCGCCAACGGCGTCTGGAAGCTCCGCGTCCAGGACAAGGCCGCGATCGACACCGGCTACATCAACAGCTTCAAGCTGACCTTCCCGTAAGCGGCACGGCAAGAGCACACAGAAACGCCCGGGTGGGTCGGTGACCATCGCCCCGACCCACCCGGGGTCCCAACTACCGCGTCACTTGCCGGAGTTCGCCGCGTCCACGAGCGCCTGCGGGGTGACCGCGCCGACGTAGACCTTGCCGTCGTCCGTCATCAGGGCGTTGACGAGCTTCGTCTTGAAGACGGTCCCCGAGCCGAACTTCCCGCTCACCTTGTCGCCGAGGGCGTCCAGGAAGCCCTGGACCTCCTTCGGCGCCTCGTCGGTCTTCGGCGCCGGGGCGCCGGAGTCCAGCTTCGCGATGGTGGTCCAGCCCTCGCCGATGACGCCGAAGCCGCCGCCCTCCGCGTCCTTCCCGCCCTTCTCCAGGTCGCCGAGGTCACCCAGCCCGAGGTCGCCGAACATCCCGTTCAGGTCCTCGGGGGCCTTGCCGGCCCCCTTCTCCGCGGCCCCCTCCGTCACCTTCGCGCCCTTGGGTGCCTTGAAGTCGAAGGTGCCGGCGTCCGGCTTGCCGAAGTCGACCTTGGTGAAGCCCGCGTCGACGACCGGCTTGCCGCCGCTGACGGAGGCCAGGGTGAACTTCAGCGGGGTGCCGTTGGCGGCGTCCACCGCGATCTTGACCGACTCGACCGTCGAGCCGGACTGCTTCGGCTTGATGACGAGCTGGTACGCGTCCCGGCCGGCCACCTTGGCCGTGCCGCCGACGGTGACGGAGGTCGTGTCGCCCGCCGCCTTGAGGACCTCGTCCGCGAGCTCCTTCGGCGTGGCCGGAAGCTGCTTCTCCTCGGGGGCCGCGTCCCGGGCGCCCTTCTCGTGGAAGACCTCGTTCGACTTGCTGTCGTAGGCCCAGACGTCGTTGCCGTTGTGGATCAGGCTGTACTCGTCCGAACCGTCCAGCAGCGTCAGCTTCTGCCGCTCCGGGCCGTCGGCCGCCACCCGCAGGGTGTGGGAGCCGGAGACCAGCTGGGTCAGCTTCTCGGCCGGGTCGGCCGAGGAGGACCCGCCGCCCGGGGCCGACGGGAGCAGGCCCGCGAAGGCCGGCAGACCCAGGTCGGTGTCGATCTTGAAAGTGCCGGACAGGGTCTGGGTGTCCGACGCGGCGATCTTCTCGATGAGCTGCTGCGCCGTGATCTGCGGCAGATCCGGGTCGCCCGACGCGGCGAGCGCCGGAACGAGCCCGATGGTCGCCGCGGCCACTCCGGCCACCGCGACCGGGACGACGTAACGGCTCGCCTTGCGCTGTCCTGCCATGGTCTGCGTTCCCTCCGTGCCCTCGTGGACCGTGCTTGATGAGTCCATCTCACCAGCACGGCGGCACGGAATCGTCAGCCCGCGGGATCAACCTCGCGTACCTCTACGGGATGACCCACCCCTAGGGCGGGTCACCCGGTCGGCCGCCCCGACCGGCCGCGCCGATCGGCTATCCCGCCCGGTGGACCACCGCGTCGCACAGCTCTTCCAGGGCCGCCTTGGCCCACCCGTCGGGCAGCGGGGCCAGCATCGCCCGCGCCTCCTCCGCGTACCGCAGGGTGTCCCGGCGGGCCCGCTCCAGGGCGGGGTGGATGCGCAGCCGGCGCAGCGCCTCGGCGTGCCGCTCGTCGTCGCTGAGGTCGCCGTCGACGAGGGCGAGCAGCTCCAGGTCCTCGGGGCGGCCGTCGGCGGCCGCGGCGGCCCTCAGGTAGAGCACGGGCAGGGTGGGGACGCCCTCGCGGAGGTCGGTGCCCGGGGTCTTGCCGGACTCGTGGGAGTCGGAGGCGATGTCGAGGACGTCGTCGGCGAGCTGGAAGGCGACGCCGAGGCGCTCCCCGTACTGGGTGAGGATGTCGACGACGGACTCGTCGGCACCGGACATCATCGCGCCGAAGCGGCAGGAGACGGCGACGAGCGAGCCGGTCTTGCCGCCGAGGACGTCGAGGTAGTGGTCGACGGGGTCGCGGCCCTCCTGGGGACCCGCGGTCTCCAGGATCTGGCCGGTGACGAGCCGTTCGAACGCCTCGGACTGGATGCGTACGGCCTCGGGTCCGAGGTCCGCGAGCGTGTGCGAGGCGCGGGCGAAGAGGAAGTCACCCGTGAGGACGGCGAGCGAGTTGCCCCAGCGGGTGTTCGCGCTGTCGACGCCGCGCCGCACGGCCGCCTCGTCCATGACGTCGTCGTGGTAGAGCGTGGCGAGGTGGGTGAGTTCGACGACGACGGCCGAGGGCACGACGCCCGGCGCGTACGGGTCGCCGAACTGGGCGGCGAGCATCACGAGCAGCGGTCGGAACCGCTTGCCACCGGCGAGCACCAGGTGCTGGGCGGCCTCCGTGATGAACGGTACGTCGCTCTTGGTGGCGTCGAGGAGGCCGGCCTCCACGGCGGCGAGACCGGTCTGGACATCGGCTTCGAGAGCCTGGTCCCGCACGCTAAGACCGAACGGCCCGACGACGGTCACGAGGGGATCTCCTGTCTGCTGACGCCTGCTGACGCTGTCCGGACCGAACGCCGATCACTCGGATTGTCGATGTGTCGGTCCACTCACTCAAGCCAGCGTATCCGGTCACGTTTCGATCACCGTGGGCGCCTTCCCGTCACCGCCGGTATGTTCGTGATCAGCTCATACGACCAGGAGTGGGTGTTTTGTCCCGAACAGCGATCGACACCGGTACGAACGGCGGGCAGCCGCCGACCGAAGACGTCCGGGCCCCCCTTCGCCCGGCCGAGGGGGTTGCTCACTCTCCCGGGCCCGAGGTGCGGGGGCGCTTCTCGTCCCTCGGGGGCCTAGGCGATCCCCGGCCCCGGCGTGATCGCCCCGTCGCCGCGGCCGCGCCGCACCACGCACCCCGTCCCCCGAGGTGACCCGATGGCCCCGAAGCCGAAGATCCGCACCGACTTCCCGTACGAGACCCGCCACGAGGACGTGCGCATCCCGATGCCGGACGGGACGCGGCTCTACGCCCGGATCTGGCGCCCGCTCACCGACGAGCCCGTGCCCGCCCTCCTGGAGTACCTGCCCCACGGGCTGACCGACCGGACCGCGCCCCGCGACTGGCAGCGCCACCCCTGGTACGCGGGCCACGGCTACGCCTCCGTGCGCGTCGACGTCCGCGGCCACGGCAACAGCGAGGGCCTGCCCGGCGACGCGTACGACCCCCTCGAGCTCGCCGACGGCGTCGCCGTCGTGCACTGGCTCGCCGAGCAGCCCTGGTGCACCGGCAGGGTCGGCATGTTCGGCATCTCCTGGGGCGGCCTCAACGCCCTCCAGATCGCCGCGCTCGCCCCCGAACCACTGAAGGCCGTCGTCACCGTCTGCTCCACCGACGACCGCTACGACAACGACGTGCACTACATGGGCGGCTCCGTCCTCGCCGTCGACATGCACGCCTGGGCGGCGACCATGCTCGCCTTCGTGTGCCGCCCGCCCGACCCCCGGTACGTGGGCGAGGAGTGGCGCGAGACGTGGCTGAAGCGCCTGGAGGCGGTGCGGCCGTTCGTCCACACCTGGCTGGCCCACCAGACCCGCGACGCGTACTGGCGACATGGCAGCGTCTGCGAGGACTACGCGTCGATCCGCTGCGCCGTGCTCGCCGTGGGCGGCTGGCACGACCCGCACCGGGACACCGTGCTCCGGCTGGTCGAGCACCTCCCCCAGGACCGGATCCGCGGCATCATCGGCCCCTGGTCGCACCAGTACCCGGACCGCGGGCTGCCGCCCGGCCCGGCGATCGGCTTCCTCCAGGAGACCCTGCGCTGGTGGGACCACCACCTGAAGGGCCGCGAGAACGACGTGATGGCCGAGCCGCTGCTGCGCTCCTGGATCAGCGAGTCGCACCCGCCGGCCACCGTGTACGAGGAACTGCCGGGCCGCTGGGTCGCCGACCCCGCCTGGCCGTCGCCGCACGTCACCCCCGTCACGTACGGCTTCCGGGGCGCACCGGTCGTCGTCGACTCGCCCCAGCAGACGGGCCTCGACGCGGGCCGCTTCTTCCCGTTCGGCAACGACGCCGACCTGCCGCCCGACCAGCGCGAGGAGGACGCGCACTCGGCCTGCTTCGACTTCCCGGTCCCGGCTGACGGCGCCCCGATCGAGGTCCTGGGCAGACCCTCCGTCCGCCTCCGTCTGATGACGCCCGCTCCCACCGGCCAGGTCATCGCCCGGCTCTGCGACATCGCACCGGACGGCTCCTCCACCCTGGTCACCCGGGGCGCGCTGAACCTCTCGGCCCGCTACGGGCGCGACCGGGCGGTCGAGGCGCAGATCGGCGAGTGGGAGTCGTACGACCTGGACCTCAACGGCATCGGGCACACCTTCCCGCCCGGCCACCGGGTCCGGCTCGCCGTCTCCTCCACGTACTGGCCGTGGATCTGGCCCCAGCCCGACGCGGCCGGCTTCACCCTGGACCCGGCCGGCTCCTCGCTCACCCTCCCGGTCCGGGCGCGCACCACCGACGCCGTCGAGTTCGAGGAGCCGGAGCAGTCCGAGCCGCTGGGCGTCAGCCACCCCGGCACCCTGGAGGAACCGAGGCCGGAGCGGACGGTCGTCCGGGACGTGGCGAAGGGCGAGTGGCGGCTGGAGGTGGACCCCCGGTACGGCGGCACCCGGGTCTACCCGGACGGCCTCGAATACACCGAGGACGCCCTGGAGACCTACACGATCTCCGCATCCGATCCCCTCTCCGCCCGCACCCGCTCGAACTGGTCGATCCGGCTGCACCGCCCGGAGCTCGCCTGGGACGTCACCGTCGTCACCCGCTCGGAGATCTCGTGCGACGCGGACGCGTTTCTCACGTCGGACGAGGTGATCTGCAAGGAGGGCGGGGAGGTCGTCTTCCACCGCACCTGGGAGAAACGCATTCCGCGTACGGCGGGGTGAATTCCGCTGGTCGGCAGGAGAACCGACAAGCAAAGGGCCCGCATTCCGTGACGGAATGCGGGCCCTTTATCGCGCTGCGTGTCAGGCGTCCGCGCCGGCCTTGCGGCGGCGCACGACGACCATCGCGCCGGCGCCCAGGACCACGGCCGCGCCGCCCGCGAGGGCGATCGGCATCGTGGAGGAGCCCGCACCGGTCTTGGCCAGCGAGCCACCGGTGGAGCCGGAGGTGCCGTTGGTCACCGGGGTGTTCGACTGGCCGCCCTGCTGGGAGGTGTTGCCGTTGCCGCCGGTGGAGCCGGTGCCGGGCTTGCCGGGCTTGCTCGCCTTGACGATGCCGAACTCCGCGTAGGAGCCCTCCTCGGCCCAGCCGCAGGAGCCGTCCTCGTTGATGTAGGCACCACCGGCGACCACGACGCCGTCGCCGGCGGGGGCCTTGGCGTCGACCGCGACCTTCAGCTTGAAGTCGAAGGACTTGCCCGGCTTGAGGGAGGAGAGGCTGGAGAAGCCCTCCTCCTCGTCGACGGCCTGCCACTTCGGGCTGGTCGCGGAGGACCAGGTGAGGTGCAGGTACTTGTCGAGGTCGTCGCTCATGTTGAAGGCCTCGGCGTAGCCGCCGACCTCGCCGAGCTCGACCTTGCCCTTGTTGGTGACGCGGAAGGTGAAGACGCCGCTGGCACCGGCGGTGATCTTCTTCGGGCCGGTCACGGAGGTGACGAGGTTCTTGTCGACCTCGCACTCCTCGCCCGGCTCCTCCTCCAGGGCGTCGGCGAGCGCCTTCTTGGCGGCGTCGAGCTCCTTGGCGGCCTTCTCCTTGGCCTGCCGTGCCTTCTCGACCTCGCGGACGGCGGCGACGCGAGCGTCGTCCAGGGCGGTCTGCGCCTGGGTGGCGGCGGCGGCCTTGGTCTCGGCGGTGGTCTTGGCGGCGTCGGCGGCGGCCTGGGCCTCGTTCACGGCCGTCTGAGCCGCGTCCTTCTGCTCCTGCGTGGCGTCGGCGGGCAGCTCGGACTGGGCCTTCTTGGCCGCGGCCAGCTTGTCGTCGGCGGCGACCTTGGCGGCGGCGGCGTCGGCGGAGGCCTTCTTCGCGTCGGCGGCGGCGACGACCAGCGGGTTGTCGGACTTGCCGAGGGCGTCGACGGCCTCCTCGGCCTTCGCGTACGCGACGACGGACGCGTCGTACGCGGCCTGCGCCTTGGTCACCGCGCGGCGGAGCGCGTCGATGTCGGTCTTCTGGTCCTGCGTCTGCGCGGCCGGCTTGGTGTCGGCGAACGCGGGCGCGGCGGAAAGGAGCACGACCGGGGTGGTCACGGCGGCGGCCACGGCGGTCGCCACGATGCGGCGAATCTTCAAGGTAGACCTTTTCTGGTCGGACGAAGAGCGAAATAACAGAGTTGTGGGGGCCACGCCTGCGGATACCTCACGCGGCGCGACATAGCAGCGATCGTATGACCGGAATAAGGCCCGGGAATAGCCGGATTGACGAGTCCGCGACAGGCGCTTTGTCGATACAGCCGCCCCACAGGCATCACAAAATCCTCGAACACGGACAGTTGCCCACGGAGGCCACAGTTTCCGTGTGACACATGTCATCCGCCGCTCGGCGCCCGCCCCGTAACGTGTCCCCCACACACCTGGAAAGCGAGGCAAGCACCGATGCCCGAGCAGAGCCCGCTCGATCTGGCCGAGGGCGACCCCTTCGGCCCGCACAACCTTCCGTACGGCGTCTTCTCCACCGCCGACGAGCCCGACCGGCGTCGGCTCGGCGTCCGGATCGGCGGGCACGTGCTCGACGCGGGGGCCGCGGCCCACGCGCTCGGTTCGCCGTACGCCGCGCTGCTCGCGCAGCCCAGCCTCAACCCGCTGCTCGCGGCCGGCCGCACCGCCTGGCGCGACGTGCGGCGGGCGCTGACCGGCTGGGTGACCGTGCCCGCGCACCGCCCGGTCGTGGAGCCGCTGCTGCACCCGCTGGACGCGGTCACCCTGCACCTGCCGTACGAGGTCGCCGACTACGTCGACTTCTACGCGAGCGAGCACCACGCCACCAACGTCGGGCACATCTTCCGCCCGGACGGCGAGCCGCTCACCCCGAACTGGAAGCACCTGCCGATCGGCTACCACGGGCGCTCCGGCACCGTCGTGGTCTCCGGCACGGACGTGGTCCGCCCGGCCGGTCAGCGCAAGACCCCGGCCGACGCGACGCCCGTCTTCGGGCCCTCGGTCAAGCTGGACATCGAGGCCGAGGTCGGCTTCCTCGTCGGCACCCCGTCCGCGCTCGGCACTCCGGTGCCGCTGGCCGACTTCCGCGAGCACGTCTTCGGCCTGACCCTGCTCAACGACTGGTCGGCCCGGGACATCCAGGCCTGGGAGTACGTGCCGCTCGGCCCGTTCCTCGGCAAGTCCTTCCAGACCTCCGTCTCGGCCTGGGTGACGCCGCTGGAGGCCCTGGACGCGGCCCGGGTCGCCGCGCCCGCGCGGGACTTCCCGCTCCTCCCCTACCTGGACGACTCCGGCGAGGAGGAGCCCGGCGGCTTCGACCTGCGGATCACCGTCGCCATCAACGGCGAGGTCGTGGCCGAGCCGCCGTTCTCCACGATGTACTGGACGGCCGCGCAGCAGCTCGCCCACATGACCGTCAACGGTGCCTCGCTGCGCACCGGTGACCTGTACGGCTCCGGCACGGTCTCCGGCCCCGAGGTCGGTCAGCGCGGCTCGCTGCTCGAACTCACCTGGAACGGGCGCGACGCCCTCGACCTCGCCGACGGCAAGCGCACGTTCCTGGAGGACGGCGACGAGGTCACCCTGACCGCCTGGGCCCCGGGCCCGGACGGCGTCCGCGTCGCCCTCGGCGAGGTCACCGGCCGGATCGCGCCGAACAGCGCCGTCTGAGCCGGCTCAGGCCGCCCGCCACAGGGCGGGCACGGCCGGCGGCTCCCACCCGGGCTGGGCCGTGTGGGCCTGGAGGCACACATAGCCCCGCCCGGCGTAGGTGACCGCGTCCCCGGCCCGGTACGCGGTCCCGGCCGCCCAGGTGCCCCCCGGGGCGGTCGCCGTGGGGGTCGGTGTCGGGCTCGGGCCCGGGTCCTGGGGCACGTCCAGGACGAAGTCGAAGGCGGCCTCCTTGGCCCCGCCGCCCGCGTCCCGCACGCTCATCAGCAGCCGCGCGTCGAACAGCGCGTCGGTGTTGTTGCGCGGCTCGCCCGGGAAGTACAGCTGGGTGGTGAGCACCGGGCGGCCCGGTGCCTGCACCTTGACGTGGAGGTGCCGGGTGCGGCCCGGGTAGAGGCCCGGCACGATCGTGCCCAGCGTGAAGGCGCCGTCCGCACCGGTGAACTGGTGGCCGCGGAAGCGGAATCCGGTGTTGTCGTAGGCGCCGTTGGTGTCGGCCTGCCAGAAGTCGAGCAGGGCTCCCGCGACGGGGAGGCAGGCCCGTCCGAAGACGTAGCCGCTCACGGTCAGCCGCACGCCGGGCGTCCCCGGCTCCGCCAGGCTCGTGCGTAAGGGCGAGTTGGGCTTGAAGTAGGGCCCTTCGATCTGCGCCGGTGTGGGGTCGTCGCCGTCGTCGCACGCCGGGGTGAGCGCGGGCGCGACGGTGCCGGCGTCGAGGTTGCGTGCGAGCGCGGGAACGCCCATGAGCACCGCCGGGGCGGCCATGCCGGCCGCCAGTGCGGCGCGCAGCACGGCCTTGCGCGTGACGTGCCCGGTCGGGGTCTCTCGGTCCATGCCTGCTCCTCTGTGGGGGGCGGAACGATCGACCAGAAACCTAGGCGGATCCGGGGTCCGCTTCGATGGACGCAGCGCGGTGGTCGTGGTGCTTTCGGAAGTCCCCGGGGCTCATGCCGGTCTCGCGGCGGAAGAAGCGGCAGAAGTACGCGGGGTCGTCGAAACCGGTCCGGGCGGCGACCTGACGTATCGACAGCTGCGTGTGCGCGAGCAGGCGTTGGGCCTCCCGGGTGCGGGCCTCGCGGAGCAGGCCGGCCGGGGTGCGGCCGAGGGCCGCCCGCACCGTCGCGGTGAGATAGCCGGGGGTGACCCCGAGCAGCTCGGCGCACTGGCGCACGGACCGGGGTCCGGCGGCCGCGCCGTCCGCGTCGGTGCGGGCGATCAGCCGGGTGAAGGCGTCGGCGACGGAGGCGGGGCGCCCCGGAGGTACCGCCGGCTCCGTGGGGCCGCCGAGGCGGGCCGTGCGCACGAGCAGTACGTGCAGCAGGGAGCGCAGCACGGTGGCGAATCCGCTGTGGCCGTGGCCGTACTCCTCGCTGAGTTCGGCGATCAGACGCCCGGTGCGGGTGTGCTCGGCCGGGTCGAGGCGGAGCCAGGGGCGGGCGCCGATGCGGCGCAGCAGGTCCTGGTCGCCGGGATGGTCGACGAGGAACTCGGGGGTGAACAGGACGACGGAGCCGTCGAGGCCGTGGACGTCCTCCCAGTGGTGCAGCTCTCCGGGCAGGATCAGGCCGAGGTGCGGCGGGCGGAGCTCCCAGCGGTTCAGGTCGACGACGTGGGTGCCGGTGCCGTGGGTGACGTGCACGATCTCGTAGAAGGTGTGCCGGTGCGGGAAGGTGGCCCGGGACATGGGTCCGATGGTGTCGAAGCTGCCCACGGCGAACGGCACGTCGTCGGGCAGCCGCACCTCCAGGCGGTGCACGGGCGGTTCCCCGCGCCGGGACGCGGCACAGGGGGTGTCGGGCGACGCGGTGGTGCCGCGCATGGGGCGTCCTCCTCAACTGGTCGAGACCAATCCGGCGGTCACTCACGATGGCACGCCGCCCCCGGTCGGGTCACCCCCGCGTGCGCCGGACACGCGCCGAGGGCCCGGCCCCCCGCGAGCGCGGGGGCCGGGCCCTCGGGGCCGTACGGGTGGCTACCGCACGAACACGCTCGCCTGGTCGGCCAGGTCCAGGAAGTACTGCGGCGCGAAGCCGAGCACCAGCGTGACCACGACACCGGCCGTGATCGCCGCCGAGGTGAGGCCCGAGGGCACGGCGACCGTGGGGCCGTCCTCCTTCGGCTCGCTGAAGAACATGAGCACGATCACCCGGATGTAGAAGAACGCGGCGATCGCCGAGGAGATGACACCGACCACGACCAGCGTGCCCGCGCCGCCCTCCGCCGCCGCCTTGAAGACCGCGAACTTCCCGGAGAAGCCGGAGGTCAGCGGGATGCCGGCGAAGGCGAGCAGGAAGACCGCGAAGACCGCCGCGACCAGCGGGGAACGACGCCCCAGTCCGGCCCACTTGGACAGGTGCGTGGCCTCGCCGCCCGCGTCCCGCACCAGCGTGACGACCGCGAAGGCGCCGATCGTCACGAAGGAGTAGGCGCCCAGGTAGAACAGCACCGAGGAGACGCCGGTGGGCGTGGCCGCGATGACACCGGCCAGGATGAATCCGGCGTGGGCGATGGAGGAGTACGCGAGCAGGCGCTTGATGTCGGTCTGGGTGATGGCGACGATCGCACCGCCCAGCATGGTGACGATGGCGACGGCCCACATGACCGGCCGCCAGTCCCAGGTGAGGCCGGGCAGCACCACGTACAGCAGACGCAGCATCGCGCCGAACGCGGCGACCTTCGTCGCGGCGGCCATGAAGCCGGTGACGGGGGTCGGGGCGCCCTGGTAGACGTCCGGGGTCCACATGTGGAACGGGACGGCGCCGACCTTGAAGAGCAGGCCCATCGTCACCAGGGCGAAGCCGATGAGCAGCAGCACGTCGTTGCCCATGGTGTCGGCGAGCGCCGGGTCGATCGCGGTGACGTCGCCGCCGACGACGTCGGCGATGGTGGCGTACGAGACGGAGCCCGCGTAGCCGTAGAGCAGGGCGATCCCGAAGAGCAGGAACGCCGAGGAGAAGGCGCCGAGCAGGAAGTACTTGACCGCCGCCTCCTGCGAGAGCAGACGCCTGCGGCGGGCGACGGCGCACAGCAGGTAGAGCGGGAGCGAGAAGACTTCCAGGGCGACGAAGAGCGTCAGCAGGTCGTTGGCGGCCGGGAAGACCAGCATGCCGGAGACCGCGAACAGGGCGAGCGGGAAGACTTCGGTGGTGGTGAAACCGGCCTTGACCGCCGCCTTCTCCTGCTCGCTGCCGGGGACGGCGGCGGCCTCGGCGGCGAAGGAGTCGACCCGGTGGCCGTGGTCGGCCGGGTCGAGCCTGCGTTCCGCGAAGGTGAAGATCGAGACGATCGCGGCGAGCAGGATGGTGCCCTGGAGGAACAGGGCGGGTCCGTCGACGGCGACGGCGCCCATGGCCGCGATGTGGGCCTTGGTGGAGCCGTAGCCTCCGGCGGCGAGGCCGACGACCGCGGCGAAGGCGGCGGCGAGGGCCAGGACGCTCAGGAAGACCTGCGTGTAGTGGCGGGCCTTGCGCGGCACGAAGGCCTCGACGAGGACGCCGATGACGGCCGCGCCCACCACGATGAGCACGGGGGACAGCTGGGTGTACTCGATGTGGGGTGCCGGGATCTTGTCGATCGGCTCGGCGGCCGCCGTCGTCCACAGGGTGTGGACAGCGGGTGCGACGGCTGAAACGCTCACTTGGCCGCCTCCACTTCGGGGCTCGGGTCCTTCTGCTGGACATCGGACATGGTGTACTGCACCGCCGGGTTGACGACGTCCGTCAGCGGCTTCGGGAAGACCCCGAGGAAGATCAGCACCGCGATCAGCGGGGCCACCACCGCGAGCTCGCGCACCCGCAGGTCGGGCAGCCCGCGCACGTCCTCCTTCACCGGGCCGGTCATCGTCCGCTGGTAGAGGACGAGGACGTAGAGCGCGGCGAGGACGATGCCGGTCGTGGCGACGATCCCGGCCACCGGGTAGCGCGAGAAGGTGCCGACCAGGACGAGGAACTCGCTGACGAACGGGGCGAGTCCGGGCAGCGACAGGGTGGCGAGACCGCCGATCAGGAAGGTGCCGGCGAGCACCGGGGCGACCTTCTGCACACCGCCGTAGTCGGCGATGAGCCGCGAACCGCGCCGGGAGATCAGGAAGCCGGCGACCAGCATCAGCGCGGCCGTCGAGATCCCGTGGTTGACCATGTAGAGCGTGGCGCCCGACTGCCCCTGGGTGGTCATCGCGAAGATGCCCATGATGATGAAGCCGAAGTGGGAGATCGAGGCGTACGCGACCAGGCGCTTGATGTCCCGCTGGCCGACGGCGAGCAGCGCCCCGTAGACGATGCTGATGAGGGCGAGGACGACGATCGCGGGGGTGGCCCACTTCGAGGCCTCGGGGAAGAGGCCGAGGCAGAAGCGGAGCATCGCGAAGGTGCCGACCTTGTCGACGACGGCGGTGATGAGGACGGCGACCGGGGCGGTGGCCTCCCCCATCGCGTTGGGCAGCCAGGTGTGCAGGGGCCACAGCGGCGCCTTCACCGCGAAGGCGAAGAAGAAGCCGAGGAACAGCCACCGCTCGGTGCTGGTGGCCATCTCCAGCGAGCCGTTCGCCCGTGCCGCGGCGATCTCGGTGAGCGAGAAGTTGCCGGCGACGACGTAGAGCCCGATGACCGCGGCCAGCATGATGAGGCCGCCGACCAGGTTGTAGAGCAGGAACTTGACCGCCGCGTAGGAGCGCTGCGCGGCCGCGTTCTCGTCGGTGCCGGAGTGGGCGCGGTCGCCGAAGCCGCCGATGAGGAAGTACATCGGGATGAGCATGGCTTCGAACAGGATGTAGAAGAGGAAGACGTCGGTGGCCTCGAAGGAGAGGATCACCATCGCCTCGACCATGAGGATCAGGGCGAAGAAGCCCTGGGTGGGCCGCCACCGCTTGGAGGAGGTCTCCAGGGGGTCGGCGTCGTGCCAGCCGGCCAGCACGATGAACGGGATGAGCAGCGCGGTGAGCCCGATGAGCGCCACCCCGATGCCGTCCACGCCGAGCTCGTAGCGGACGCCGAAGTCCTTGATCCAGGCGTGCGATTCGACGAGCTGGTAGCGGTCGCCGCCGGGTTCGAACCGTACCCAGACGACGGCGGCGAGCACGAGCGTGACGAGCGAGACGAGCAGCGCGAGCCACTTGGCCGCGGTGCGGCGGGCGGCGGGGACGGCGGCGGTGAGGACCGCGCCGACCGCCGGGACCCCCGCCGTCACCGTAAGGAGCGGGAAGCCCGCGTTGACCACTTGGGACATGGTGGTTACACCGCCCTCATCAGCAGGGTCGCGGCGATGAGCACCGCCGTACCTCCGAACATGGAGACCGCGTACGACCGGGCGTAGCCGTTCTGGAGCTTGCGCAGCCGGCCGGAGAGCCCCCCGACCGAGGCCGCGGTGCCGTTGACCACCCCGTCGACGAGGCTGTGGTCGACGTAGACGAGGGAGCGGGTCAGGTGGGTGCCGCCGCGGACGAAGACGACGTGGTTGAAGTCGTCCTGGAGCAGGTCGCGACGGGCGGCCCGGGTGAGCAGCGAGCCGCGCGGGGCGACCACGGGCACCGGGCGGCGCCCGTACTGGACGTACGCGATGCCGACGCCGAGGAGCATGACGGCGACGGTGGCGGTGGTGATCGCGCCGGCGCCGATCGGCGGGTGTCCGTGCTCGAAGCTCGTGACCGGCTCCAGCCAGGTGACGAACCGGTCGCCGATGCTGAACAGGGCGCCCGCGAAGACCGAGCCGACGGCCAGCAGGACCATCGGGACGGTCATCGACCTCGGCGACTCGTGCGGGTGCGGCAGCTCGCCGTTCGCGTCGGGCTGCCAGCGCTTCTCGCCGAAGAAGGTCATCAGCATCACGCGGGTCATGTAGTACGCGGTGATGGCGGCGCCGAGGAGGGCGCAGCCGCCGAGGATCCAGCCCTCGGTGCCGCCCTTGGCGAAGGCCGCCTCGATGATCTTGTCCTTGGAGAAGAAGCCGGACAGGCCGGGGAAGCCGATGATCGCGAGGTAGCCGAGGCCGAAGGTGAGGAACGTGACCGGCATGTACTTCCGCAGGCCGCCGTAGCGGCGCATGTCGACCTCGTCGTTCATGCCGTGCATGACCGAACCGGCGCCGAGGAAGAGCCCGGCCTTGAAGAAGCCGTGGGTGACCAGGTGCATGATCGCGAAGGCGTAGCCGATCGGGCCGAGGCCGGCCGCGAGGATCATGTAGCCGATCTGCGACATCGTCGAGCCGGCCAGCGCCTTCTTGATGTCGTCCTTCGCGCAACCGACGATCGCACCGAAGAGGAGCGTGACGGTGCCGACCACGGTGACGACGAGCTGCGCGTCGGGGGCGGCGTTGAAGATCTCGCCGGAGCGCACGATCAGGTAGACGCCGGCGGTCACCATGGTGGCGGCGTGGATGAGGGCCGAGACCGGGGTCGGGCCCTCCATCGCGTCCCCGAGCCAGGACTGCAGGGGCACCTGGGCCGACTTGCCGCAGGCGGCGAGGAGCAGCATCAGACCGATCGCGGTCAGCTTGCCCTCGGACGCCTCACCGGTGGACTCCAGGACCGGGCCGAAGGCGAAGGTGCCGAAGGTGGTGAACATCAGCATGATCGCGATCGACAGGCCCATGTCGCCGACCCGGTTGACCAGGAAGGCCTTCTTGGCGGCGGTGGCCGCGCTGGGCTTGTGCTGCCAGAAGCCGATGAGGAGGTACGAGGCGAGGCCGACGCCCTCCCAGCCGAAGTACAGCAGCAGGTAGTTGTCGGCGAGGACGAGCAGCAGCATCGCCGCGACGAACAGGTTCAGGTAGCCGAAGAAACGGCGGCGCCGCTCGTCGTGCTCCATGTAGCCGACGGAATACAGGTGGATGAGCGTGCCGACGCCGGTGATCAGGAGCACGAAGGTCATCGACAGCTGGTCGAGCTGGAAGGCGACGTCCGCCCGGAAGTCTCCGACCGAGATCCAGGTGAACAGCTCCTGGTGCAGGGCCCGCTCGTCGGCGCTCTTGGAGAGCATGTCGGCGAACAGGACCAGCCCGATCACGAAGGAGGCGGCGGCGAGCAGGGTGCCGAGCCAGTGCCCGGTCCTGTCGAGCCGCCTTCCGCCGCACAGCAGGACGACGGCTCCGAGCAGGGGCGCGGCGATGAGCAGCGCAATGAGGTTGTCCACGGTCAGCCCCTCACAGCTTCATCAGGCTGGCGTCGTCGACCGAGGCCGAGTGACGGGCACGGAAGACGGACACGATGATCGCGAGCCCGACGACGACCTCCGCGGCGGCCACGACCATCGTGAAGAAGGCGATGATCTGGCCGTCGAGGTTGCCGTGCATGCGGGAGAAGGCGACGAACGCGAGGTTGCAGGCGTTGAGCATCAGCTCGACGCACATGAAGAGCACGATCGCGTTCCGCCGGATCAGCACCCCGACCGCGCCGATGGTGAACAGCAGGGCGGCGAGGTACAGGTAGTTGACGGGATTCACCGGGAGGCCTCCTCTTCGTCCCGCGTCCGGCCCAGACGCTCCTCGGAGCGCTGCTCCAGGGCCTTGAGGTCCGCGAGCGCCTCGCCGGACACGTCCCGGATCTGGCCCCGCTTGCGCAGGGTCGAGATGACGGTCAGCTCGGCCGGGGTGCCGTCGGGCAGCAGGCCGGCGATGTCCACCGCGTTGTGCCGGGCGTAGACGCCGGGCGCCGGGAGCGGCGGAACGTGCTTGCCTTCCCTCACGCGCTGCTCGGCCAGCTCGCGCTGGGTGCGGGCGCGTTCGGTGCGCTCGCGGTGGGTGAGGACCATCGCGCCGACGGCCGCGGTGATGAGCAGGGCGCCGGTGATCTCGAAGGCGAAGACGTACTTGGTGAAGATGAGGGCGGCGAGGCCCTCCACGTTCCCGCCGTTGGCCGTGTTGGCCGTGCCGAGGCCGTTGAACTCGGTCAGCGAGGCGTGGCCGAGTCCCGCGATCAGCAGGACGCCGAAGCCGAGCCCGCAGGCGGCGGCCCACCAGCGCTGGCCCTTGATGGTCTCCTTCAGCGAGTCGGCGGCGGTGACGCCGACCAGCATGACGACGAAGAGGAACAGCATCATGATCGCGCCGGTGTAGACGACGATCTGGACGATGCCCAGGAAGTACGCCCCGTTCGCCAGGTAGAAGACCGCCAGGACGATCATGGTCCCGGCGAGGCAGAGCGCGGAGTGGACGGCCTTCTTCATCAGGATGGTGCACAGCGCGCCGATGACGGCGACGGTGCCGAGCACCCAGAACTGGAACGCCTCACCGGTGGAGGTGGTGGCGGCGGCGAGCGCGCTCATGCGTCCACCCCCTCCGGTTCGTCCTTCTCCCCCTTGGAGGCGGCGACCTGACGGACGGTGCCGGGCGCCGCCTCGGTGACCCGGCCGCGGTAGTAGTCCTGCTCGTCCGTGCCCGGGAAGATGGCGTGCGGCGTGTCGACCATGCCCTCTTCCAAGCCCGCGAGCAGCTGCTCCTTGGTGTAGATCAGGTTCTCGCGGGAGGAGTCGGCCAGTTCGAACTCGTTGGTCATCGTCAGCGCGCGCGTGGGGCAGGCCTCGATGCACAGTCCGCACAGGATGCAGCGGGCGTAGTTGATCTGGTAGACGCGGCCGTACCGCTCGCCCGGCGAGTAGCGCTCCTCTTCGGTGTTGTCCGCGCCCTCCACGTAGATCGCGTCGGCCGGGCAGGCCCAGGCGCACAGTTCGCAGCCGACGCACTTCTCCAGACCGTCGGGGTGACGGTTGAGCTGGTGCCGGCCGTGGAAGCGGGGCGCCGTCGTCTTCTGCTGCTCCGGGTACTGCTCGGTCAGCCGCTTCTTGAACATGGCCTTGAAGGTCACGCCGAAGCCGGCCACCGGATTCTGGAAATCAGACACCGTCCGTCTCCTTTCCATCACTCGCAGTAGCAGTATCGGGGCCACCACTGACGATCAGCTCCCGCTCGCTGCGGGGCCGACGCCGCGGTACGGGCGGCAGGGACTGTCCGGGCTTGGGCGGTACGGGGAAGCCGCCGGCCATCGGGTCGAACGGGCGGGCTTCCTCGGGCGAAGGCGCCTGCGCCTTGGCCTTCTTGTCGCGGAAGACGTCCGCGACGAAGGAGAGCAGCAGCACCGCGAGGACGGCCCCGGCGACGTAGAGCACGATGGTCTGGAAGTCGTAGTTCTCGTTGCGCAGCGCCCGGACCGTGGCGACCAGCATCAGCCAGACCACGGAGACCGGGATGAGCACCTTCCAGCCCAGCTTCATCAGCTGGTCGTAGCGGACGCGGGGCAGCGTGCCGCGCAGCCAGATGAAGAAGAACAGCAGCAGCTGGACCTTGAGGACGAACCAGAGCATCGGCCACCAGCCGTGGTTCGCGCCCTCCCAGAACGTGGAGACGGGCCACGGGGCACGCCAGCCGCCGAGGAAGAGGGTCACCGACACGGCCGAGACCGTCACCATGTTCACGTACTCGGCGAGCATGAACAGCGCGAACTTGATGGACGAGTACTCGGTGTTGAAGCCGCCGACGAGGTCGCCCTCGGACTCCGGCATGTCGAAGGGGGCGCGGTTGGTCTCGCCCACCATGGTGACGATGTAGATGATGAAGGAGACCGGCAGCAGCACGATGTACCAGCGGTCGGCCTGCGCCTCCACGATCTTCGAGGTCGACATCGACCCGGAGTAGAGGAAGACGGAGGCGAAGGCGGCGCCCATGGCGATCTCGTAGGAGATCATCTGCGCGCAGGAGCGCAGACCGCCGAGGAGCGGGTACGTCGAGCCGGAGGACCAACCGGCGAGGACGATGCCGTAGATGCCGACGGAGGCGACCGCGAGGACGTACAGCATCGCGATCGGCAGGTCGGTCAGCTGCATCGTGGTGCGCTGCCCGAAGATCGACACCTCGTTGCCGGCCGGGCCGAACGGGATCACGGCGATGGCCATGAAGGCGGGGATGGCGGCGATGATCGGGGCGAGGACGTAGACGACCTTGTCGGCCCGCCTGACGATCACGTCCTCCTTCAGCATCAGCTTCACGCCGTCGGCGAGCGACTGGAGCATGCCCCAGGGGCCGTGCCGGTTGGGGCCGATGCGCAGCTGCATCCAGGCGACGACCTTGCGCTCCCACACGATGGAGAAGAGCACGGTCACCATGAGGAACGCGAAGCAGAAGACCGCCTTGATCGCGACGAGCCACCAGGGGTCCGTGCCGAACATGGAGAGGTCTTCGGCGGCGAGTGGCGTGTTCATGCCTGCACCTCCGTCGAAGGGGTGGCCGGACCGATGCGGACCAGGTCGCCGGGGCGGGCGCCGGTGCCGGCGAGGACGCCGCGGCCCGTGGAGTTCAGCGGGAGCCAGACCACCCGGTCGGGCATCTCGGTGACGGCCAGCGGGAGGGCGACGGAGCCGGCGGGGCCGGTGACGTCGAGCAGGTCGCCGTCCTTGACGCCGGTGTCGGCGGCGGTCGCGGGCGACAGCCGGGCCACGGCGGCGTGCCGGGTGCCGGCCAGCGCCGCGTCGCCCTCCTGGAGCCGGCCGAGGTCGAGCAGCAGCCGGTGCCCCGCGAGTACGGCCTCGCCGTCGCCGGGGCGTGCCGCGGCCCGGCCGGGCTCGGCCGGCTCGGTGGCCCGCTCGCCGGTCCAGCCGCCGAGCCGGTCCAGCTCGCGCCGCGCGGACCGCAGGTCGGGCAGGCCCAGGTGGGCGTCCATGGCGTCGGCCAGCATGTGCAGCACGCGGGCGTCGGCGGGAGGCAGCGGCCGGGTCATCTGCTCCGGCTTGAGCGCGGCCTCGAACAGGCGGGCCCTGCCCTCCCAGTTGAGGAAGGTGCCGGGCTTCTCGGCGACCGCGGCGACCGGCAGGATCACGTCGGCCCGCTCGGTGACCGCGCCGGGGCGCAGCTCCAGGGAGACGACGAAGGCGGCGTCGAGCGCTTCACGCGCGCGTGCCGGGTCCGGCAGGTCGTCGACGTCGACGCCGCCGACGAGCAGCGCGGCGAGTTCGCCGGTGGCGGCGGCCTCGACGATCTGGCCGGTGTCGCGGCCGTAGCCGTGTGGGAGTTCACGGACGCCCCAGACGGCGGCGACCTCGTCCCGCGCGCGGGGGTCGGTCGCGGGCCGGCCGCCGGGCAGCAGCGCCGGGATGGCGCCCGCCTCGACGGCGCCGCGCTCACCGGCCCGGCGCGGGATCCACACCAGCTTCGCCCCGGTGGCGGTCGCGGCGCGCACGGCGGCGGTGAGCGCGCCGGGCACCCCGGCGAGCCGCTCGCCGACGGCGATGACGGCGCCGTCCTGGCGGAGCGCCTCGGCGGCGGCGAGGCCGTCCGCGGAGAGGCCGGCGCGGGAGGTGAGGGCGTCGAGCCACTCGCTCTCGGTGCCGGGCGCGGCGGGCAGCAGGGTGCCGCCGGTCTTCTCCAGGCCGCGGGTGGCGAACGCGGCGACCGCGTACGTCTTCTGGCCCTTCTTCCGCCAGGCCTTGCGCAGCCGCAGGAAGACGCCGGGGGCCTCCTCCTCGGACTCCAGGCCGACGAGGAGCACGGCCGGGGCGGCTTCGAGGGAGGTGTACGTGACCCCGCTGCCGTCCAGGTCGCGGCCGCGGCCGGCGACGACGGAGGCCAGGAAGTCGGCCTCCTCGCCGGAGTGGACGCGGGCCCGGAAGTCGACGTCGTTGGTGTCGAGGGCGACCCGGGCGAACTTGGCGTACGCGTAGGCGTCCTCGACGGTCAGCCGACCGCCGGCCAGGACGCCGGTGCGGCCGCGGACCAGCCCCTGGGCCGCCGCCTCCAGGGCCTCGGGCCAGGACGCCTGCTCCAGCCGGCCGGTCTCCTTGTTGCGGACCAGCGGCGTGGTGAGGCGGTCGCGCTGCTGCGCGTACCGGAACCCGAACCGCCCCTTGTCGCAGATCCACTCCTCGTTGACCTCGGGATCCTCGGCGGCGAGCCGCCGCATGACCTTGCCGCGCCGGTGGTCGGTGCGGGTCGCGCAGCCGCCCGCGCAGTGCTCGCAGACGCTCGGTGACGACACCAGGTCGAAGGGGCGGGAGCGGAAGCGGTAGGCGGCCGAGGTGAGCGCGCCGACCGGGCAGATCTGGATGGTGTTGCCGGAGAAGTACGACTCGAAGGGGTCGCTGTTGCCGAGGCCGACCTGCTGGAGCGCGCCGCGCTCGATCAGCTCGATCATCGGGTCGCCGGCCACCTGGTGGGAGAAGCGGGTGCAGCGCGCGCACAGCACGCAGCGCTCGCGGTCCAGGAGCACCTGGGTGGACAGCGGGATCGGCTTCTCGTAGGTCCGCTTGCTGCCCTCGAAGCGGGACTCGGCCTGCCCGTGGGACATGGCCTGGTTCTGCAGGGGGCACTCACCGCCCTTGTCGCAGACCGGGCAGTCCAGCGGGTGGTTGATGAGCAGCAGCTCCATCACGCCGTGCTGGGCCTTCTCGGCCACGGGGCTGGTCAGCTGCGACTTCACCACCATGCCGTCGGTGCAGGTGATGGTGCACGAGGCCATCGGCTTGCGCTGGCCCTCGACCTCGACGATGCACTGGCGGCAGGCGCCGGCCGGGTCGAGGAGGGGGTGGTCGCAGAAGCGCGGGATCTCGATGCCGAGCTGTTCGGCGGCCCGGATCACCAGGGTCCCCTTGGGGACGGAGACCTCGATGCCGTCGATCGTCAGGGTGACCATGTCGTCGGTGGCCTTCGGCGGCACCGCCGCACCTCCCCCTCCGGGGGCGGACGTGGTGACGGTCATGCGTTCACCTCCCGGTGCTTGTCCGCCCAGGCCGTCGACTTGGCGGGGTCGAAGGGGCAGCCCTTGCCCGTGATGTGCTGCTCGTACTCGTCGCGGAAGTACTTCAGGGACGAGAAGATCGGCGAGGCGGCGCCGTCGCCGAGGGCGCAGAAGGACTTGCCGTTGATGTTGTCGGCGATGTCGTTCAGCTTGTCGAGGTCGGACATGACGCCCTTGCCGGCCTCGATGTCGCGGAGCAGCTGGACGAGCCAGTAGGTGCCCTCGCGGCAGGGGGTGCACTTGCCGCAGGACTCGTGGGCGTAGAACTCGGTCCAGCGGGTGACGGCCCGCACGACGCAGGTGGTCTCGTCGAAGCACTGCAGCGCCTTGGTGCCGAGCATGGAGCCGGCGGCGCCGACGCCCTCGTAGTCGAGCGGGACGTCGAGGTGCTCGTCGGTGAACATCGGGGTGGACGAACCGCCCGGGGTCCAGAACTTGAGCCGGTGGCCGGGCCGCATCCCGCCGCTCATGTCGAGGAGCTGGCGCAGGGTGATGCCGAGCGGGGCCTCGTACTGGCCGGGCGAGGCGACGTGGCCGCTGAGCGAGTAGAGCGTGAAGCCGGGGGACTTCTCGGTCCCCATGGACGTGAACCAGTCCTTGCCCTTGTTCAGGATCGCGGGAACCGAGGCGATGGACTCGACGTTGTTCACGACGGTGGGGCAGGCGTACAGACCGGCGACCGCCGGGAAGGGGGGACGCAGCCGGGGCTGGCCGCGGCGCCCTTCGAGCGAGTCGAGCAGCGCGGTCTCCTCACCGCAGATGTACGCGCCGGCGCCGGCGTGCACGGTGAGTTCGAGGTCGAGTCCGCTGCCCAGGACGTTCCGGCCGAGGTAGCCCGCGTCGTACGCCTCCTTGACCGCGTGGTGCAGGCGGCGCAGGACGGGCACGACCTCGCCGCGCAGATAGATGAAGGCGTGCGAGGAGCGGATCGCGTAGCAGGCGATCACGATGCCCTCGATCAGCGAGTGCGGGTTGGCGAAGAGGAGGGGGATGTCCTTGCAGGTGCCGGGCTCCGACTCGTCGGCGTTGACGACGAGGTAGTGCGGCTTGCCGTCGCCCTGCGGGATGAACTGCCACTTCATCCCGGTCGGGAAGCCGGCGCCGCCGCGGCCGCGGAGGCCCGAGTCCTTGACGTACGCGATGAGGTCGTCGGGCGACATCGCGAGCGCCTTGCGCAGGCCCTCGTAGCCGTCGTGGCGCCGGTAGGTCTCCAGGGTCCAGGAGTCGGGCTGGTCCCAGAAGGCCGACAGGACGGGTGAGAGCAGCTTCTCGGGGCTGCTGTTGTTGATCTCGGCTGCCAAGGTCATCACTCCCCCTCCCCACTGGCCGATTCGCCGCGCGGGTGGACGATCTTGTGGTGCGGGGTCTCGCCCTTGGCCAGTCGCAGCCCGACGAGCGAGGCCGGGCCGGCCCCTCCGGTGGCCTCGACGGCCCCCTCGCGCTCGTCGGGGAAGCCGGCCAGGATGCGGGCGGTCTCCTTGAAGGTGCACAGGGGGGCGCCTCGGGTGGGCGAGACGGGGCGCCCGGCGACCAGGTCGTCGACGAGCTGCTTGGCGGACTCGGGCGTCTGGTTGTCGAAGAACTCCCAGTTGACCATCACGACGGGCGCGAAGTCGCAGGCCGCGTTGCACTCGATGTGTTCGAGGGTGACCTTGCCGTCCGCGGTCGTCTCGTCGTTGCCGACGCCCAGGTGCTCCTTGAGCTCCTCGAAGATGGCGTCGCCGCCCATCACCGCGCACAGGGTGTTGGTGCAGACGCCGACCTGGTAGTCACCGGACGGCTTGCGCCGGTACATGGTGTAGAAGGTCGCGACGGCGGTGACCTCGGCGGTGGTCAGGCCGAGCAGCTCGGCGCAGAACCGCATGCCCGTGCGGGTCACGTGGCCCTCCTCCGACTGCACGAGGTGCAGCATCGGCAGGAGCGCGGAGCGGGATCCGGGGTAGCGGGCGATGATCTCCTTCGCGTCCGCCTCCAACCGGGCGCGGACCTCGGCCGGGTAGTCGGGTGCGGGCAGCTGGGGCATCCCGAGACTGGTGTGTCCGTCCGTCATCGGTCGACGCCTCCCATCACGGGGTCGATGGACGCGACGGCGACGATGACGTCGGCGACCTGGCCGCCTTCGCACATCGCGGCCATGGCCTGGAGGTTGGTGAAGGACGGGTCGCGGAAGTGAACCCGGTAGGGGCGGGTGCCGCCGTCGGAGACGACGTGCACGCCGAGTTCGCCCTTGGGGGACTCGACCGCCGCGTAGGCCTGTCCGGCGGGGACCCGGAAGCCCTCGGTGACCAGCTTGAAGTGGTGGATCAGGGCCTCCATCGAGGTGCCCATGATCTTCTTGATGTGGTCGAGGGAGTTGCCGAGCCCGTCGGGGCCGAGGGCCAGCTGGGCGGGCCAGGCGATCTTCTTGTCGCCGACCATCACCGGGCCGGGCTCCAGCCGGTCGAGGCACTGCTCGACGATCCGCAGCGACTGGCGCATCTCCTCCAGGCGGACCAGGAAGCGTCCGTAGGAGTCGCAGCTGTCCGCGGTGGGGACCTCGAACTCGTAGTTCTCGTAGCCGCAGTACGGGTCGGTCTTGCGCAGGTCGTGCGGGAGGCCCGCGGAGCGCAGGATCGGTCCGGTGGCGCCGAGCGCCATGCAACCGCTGAGGTCGAGGTAGCCGACGTCCTGCATGCGGGCCTTGAAGATGGGGTTGCCGGTGGCGAGCTTGTCGTACTCCGGCAGGTTCTTCTTCATGGTCTTCACGAACTCGCGCACGGCGTCGACGGCGCCGGGCGGGAGGTCCTGGGCGAGGCCGCCGGGGCGGATGAACGCGTGGTTCATGCGCAGGCCGGTGATCAGCTCGTACAGGTCCAGGATCATCTCGCGGTCCCGGAAGCCGTAGATCATGATCGTGGTGGCGCCGAGCTCCATGCCGCCGGTGGCGATGCAGACGAGGTGCGAGGAGAGCCGGTTGAGCTCCATGAGGAGCACCCGGATGATGCTCGCCCGGTCCGGAACCTGGTCGGTGATGCCGAGCAGCTTCTCCACGCCGAGGCAGTACGCCGTCTCGTTGTAGAACGAGGTGAGGTAGTCCATGCGCGTGACGAAGGTGGTGCCCTGCGTCCAGGTCCGGAACTCGAGGTTCTTCTCGATGCCGGTGTGGAGGTAGCCGATGCCGCAGCGGGCCTCGGTGACGGTCTCGCCGTCGATCTCCAGGATGAGCCGCAGCACGCCGTGGGTGGAGGGGTGCTGGGGACCCATGTTGACGACGATGCGCTCGTCGTCGGCCTTGGCGGCGGACCGGACGACCTCGTCCCAGTCGCCACCGGTGACCGTGTAGACGGTTCCTTCGGTCGTCTCGCGGGCGGACGACGCATTGGGGCTGGTCACGAGTACGACCTCCGCTGGTCCGGAGCCGGGATCTGGGCGCCCTTGTACTCGACGGCGATGCCGCCGAGGGGGTAGTCCTTGCGCTGCGGGTGGCCCTGCCAGTCGTCCGGCATCATGATCCGGGTGAGGGCGGGGTGGCCGTCGAAGACGATGCCGAAGAAGTCGTAGGTCTCGCGCTCGTGCCAGTCGTTGGTCGGATAGACCGGGACGAGCGACGGGATGCGCGGGTCGGCGTCGGGGGCCGAGACCTCCAGGCGGATCAGCCGGCCGTGGGTGAGCGAGCGCAGGTGGTAGACGGCGTGCAGCTCGCGGCCCTTGTCGCCCGGGTAGTGGACGCCGGAGACGCCGGTGCACAGCTCGAAGCGCAGGGCGGGGTCGTCGCGCAGGGTGCGGGCGACCCGGACGAGGTGCTCGCGCTCGATGTGGAAGGTGAGCTCCCCGCGGTCGACCACCGTCTTCTCGATCGCGTTCTCGGGGACCAGGCCCTGTTCCTCCAGGGCTCCCTCCAGCTCGTCGGCGACCTCGTCGAACCAGCCGCCGTACGGGCGGGTGGCCGGGCCGGGCAGGCGCACGGAGCGGACCAGGCCGCCGTAGCCGGAGGTGTCGCCGCCGTTGGCGGCGCCGAACATGCCGCGCTGGACGCGGACCTCCTCACCGTGGTCGCCCCGCTGGCCCGGCAGGTTCTGCGCGCTGAGCTCCTTCTCGGGGTTCGGGGTTTCGTCGCTCACCTGAGCAGGCCCTTCATCTCGATCGTCGGCAGCGCCTTGAGCGCCGCCTCCTCCGCCTCGCGGGCCGCTTCCTTCGCGTTCACGCCGAGCTTGGAGTCCTGGATCTTCTGGTGGAGCTTGAGGATCGCGTCCATCAGCATCTCCGGGCGCGGCGGGCAGCCCGGCAAATAGATGTCAACCGGCACAATGTGATCAACGCCCTGCACAATCGCGTAATTGTTGAACATTCCGCCCGAAGACGCGCAAACCCCCATGGAGATGACCCACTTGGGGTTCGGCATCTGGTCGTAGACCTGCCGCAGGACGGGCGCCATCTTCTGGCTGACACGGCCGGCCACGATCATCAGATCGGCCTGGCGCGGGGAGCCACGGAAGACCTCCATGCCGAAGCGCGCCAGGTCGTAGCGGCCGGCCCCGGTCGTCATCATCTCGATGGCGCAGCACGCGAGGCCGAAGGTCGCGGGGAAGACGGAGGCCTTCCGGACCCAGCCCGCGGCCTGTTCGACGGTCGTCAGCAGAAAACCGCTCGGCAGCTTCTCTTCGAGTCCCATGGGTGCTCCTCAGCCCCTCAGTCCCATTCCAGGCCGCCGCGCCGCCACACGTACGCGTAGGCGACGAAGACGGTGAGCACGAAGAGCAGCATCTCCACGAGCCCGAAAAGCCCCAGGGCGTCGAAGGTGACGGCCCAGGGGTAGAGGAAGACGATCTCGATGTCGAAGACGATGAAGAGCATCGCCGTCAGGTAGTACTTGATCGGGAAGCGACCGCCTCCGGCGGGCGTCGGCGTCGGCTCGATGCCGCACTCGTACGCCTCAAGTTTTGCCCTGTTGTACCGCTTTGGCCCGATTAGCGTGGCCATGACCACGGAGAAGATCGCAAACCCCGCTCCCAGGGCACCGAGCACGAGGATGGGCGCGTACGCATTCACGCTCCTCGCTCCTTCCAGTCGTCCTTGACCGTTGGACCGCACCGTCGGCTCGTGGGGGCCTCGCGAAAGATCGCCAACATGTGAGGCAGTTCACAAGCCCGACTGCCGCGTATCTTAAGCCCGCCCCTCTGTGATCTGCGACACGGGGTACGCCAAGGACTTTGTGATCTCCACCACCTGACGAAGGATCATGAAGTCGGATGAGCGGTGATCTTGCCACTCGAAGCGCCCAGGTGATCACCAGATGTGACATCCGCATCGGAAAACGCTGGTCGGAGGGGTGCTGCACTATCAAGCCACGAGCCCGACAGGCAAATTGGTGATGGCTGCGTTCGGGTGATAAAGGAACCGGCCGTCGCCCGGTCGAGGGGTCCGGAGGACCGAGGTGGACACGTGCGCGCGTTCACGAGCCCGAATGTGACCTGCGCCACACGGAAGGGCCACCCCGAAGAGCGGGGCTTGGCCATCGAGGTGAAGAGGTGGTAAGCGACGGGCAATTCGGGCGTTTCATTGAAAACCCGTGATCAAGGCCGGAATGGGCCGCGCCCGATTTGCCCGTTACGGCGTCAATAAGGGCGCGAGAGAAGCGGATTAGGACGTTCCGAACGTAACTGTGGCGCAACCCACGTTTCTTGAAGGGAACCGTGAAGCCCTGATAGCGGTTGTTCTCATGTCCCAGACCGCTCACATACCCAGCCACCGGAAGCCCCGCCGCAGCGCCTCGAAGCTCGCGTTCCGGGCCGGAGTTGCCGGTGGCGTCTTCAGCACCATCGCGGTGGCCGGCGCCGCCGCGCCGGCGAACGCCGAGCCGGTGACCGAGAAGACCCTCGAGATGCCCACCCTGGGCTCCCTCGACGCCGACCTCGCGAGCGCCGTCTCCGCCTCCGCCGAGGCGAGCCAGCAGGAGGCCCTGGACCAGAGCCTCGCGGCCCAGGAGAGCGCGGCCCTGCAGAAGGCGGCCAAGGACGCCAAGAAGGCCAAGGCCGAGGCGGACCGCAAGGCCGAGGCCGAGAAGGCCGAGAAGGCCCGTGCCGAGGCCCAGGAGCGCGCCTCCCGCACGGCGACGCGCACCTCGCTCTCCGCGAGGTCCTCGTCGTCCGACTCCTCCAGCTCGGTCGCCACCGGCTCCGCCGCCGCGATCGTGGCCTTCGCCAAGGCCCAGATCGGCGACGCCTACATCTCCGGCGGCACCGGCCCCAACTCCTGGGACTGCTCGGGCCTCGTGCAGGCCGCCTACGCCCAGGCCGGCATCGACCTGCCGCGCATCTCCAGCGACCAGTCGAGCCGCGGCACCTCCGTGTCCCTGAGCAACCTGCAGCCGGGCGACATCCTCTACTGGGGCAGCCGCAGCGGCTCGTACCACGTCGCCATCTACGTCGGCGGCGGCAAGTACGTCGGCGCGCAGAACCCGTCCACCGGTGTCGTCGAGCGCGACCTGGACTGGGACCCGCCGTCGGGCGCCGTGCGGATCCTCTGATCCCGCTCCGTCCACGACGAAGGGCCGTCACTCCTCGGGGGAGCGACGGCCCTTCGCGCATGTCCTGAACGGGAAGGTACTTCCAGGAAAGGGCGCTACTTCCTGAATGCCTCGATCATCCGGGCGTAGCTGTCCCCGCCGTGCCCGGCCGCCACGGCCTCCCGCATCAGCGCCAGGTGCAGCTCCGGCAGCCTGCCGTCGACGCCGCGCGCCTCGCCGGCGTGCAGCAGGTGCGCGATCGACGCCACGTGCACGTCGAGGGTCGCGTCGTCGCCCGGGTACTCCCCCGCGTCGATCTGCTCGGCGTACGTGGTCATGAACCAGCCCATCGTGCGCAGCGAGCGCACCGCGATGGCCGTGAAGTCCCGGGCCGGGACCCCGTCGGCCTCGGTGAGCGCGGTGGCGTGCAGCCAGCCGCCGAACACCGACCACATCAGGCCGAGCAGCCCGGCGTCGTACAGCGAGGCGAGACCGGCGTCCGCGCCCAGGTCCACCGGGTCGCCGAGGACGGCCAGGGCCGGGCGGTGCGTGTCCAGGAGGCCGGCGCCGCCCGCGTAAAGGATCATGTTGGCGCTGTCGCCGATGCCGGGCGGGGTGGTCATGATCCCGCCGTCGAGGTAGCCGATGCCGTGCCCGGCGGCCCATTCGGCCTCCGCGCGGGCCTGCTCGGGCGAGCCGGACGTGAGGTTGACCAGGACCCTGCCGCGCAGCGTGTCGGCGACGGGGGCGAGGAGGGAGCGGACGGCCGCGTAGTCGAGGACGCACACCACGACGAGCTCGCTCGCCGCGACCGCCTCGGCGACGGTGGCGGCAGGGCGGGCCCCGCGGGCGACGAGCGGTTCGGCCTTGTCCGGGGTGCGGTTGAAGACGGTGGTGGGATGGCCGGCGTCGAGGAAGGCGGCGGCGAGAGCCGCGCCCATCCGGCCGAGCCCGATGACGGTGACGTTCTGCTTGCTCATGACGCTCACGCTCTCAGCGGCGAGAACCGGCCGACAGGACCAGGACTGACGCCCGTCGCACGATTCCTGCCATAGGGTCGCGGGCATGAGCACCGTCGCCGACACGAGCACCGTCGCGGACGTGAGCACCGTCGCCGACACGAGCACCGTCGCGGACGTGAGCACCGTCGCCGACACGAGCAGCGTCGCGGACGTGAGCACCGGAGTCGCCACGGACGACGTGGGCGCCGCCGTCGTCGCCGTCGTCCTCGTCCCGGACGAGCAGTCGCGCGTCTCCCCGTACGACGTGTACGAACTCTCCACCGTGGCCATGGTGTTCGGGATGCCGCACACGGATCTGAGCGACCCCTGGTACGAGCTGCGGGTCTGCGGCCCGGCCCCGCACGGCACCCACGGCCTGGACGGGCTCGCGGGCGCGGACACCGTCATCGTGCCGTCGGTGCCGGACGCGGTGGTCGAGGGCCGCCAGGAACTGCCGGCCGACCTGGTCGAGGGACTGCGGGCGGCCGCGGCGTCCGGGGCGCGGATGGTGTCGATGTGCAGCGGCGCCTTCGCGCTCGCCGCGGCCGGCCTGCTCGACGGGCGCCGGGCCACGCTGCACCACGCGTACGCGACCGAACTCGCGGCCCGTCACCCGGAGGTGACGGTCGACGCGTCCGTCCTCTACACCGACGACGGGGCGGTCCTGACGAGCGCGGGCGCCGCCGCGGGCCTGGACCTGTGCCTGCACCTCGTGCGGAAGGACCTGGGCGCCGCGGTCGCGGGCGCACTCGCGAGCCGGCTGGTCGTCCCGGCCCACCGGGCCGGCGACCGGCCCCAGTTCGTCGCCGCACCGCTGCCACCGGCCGAGGCGCCGGACACCCTCGGCCCGGCCCTCCAGTGGGCCGTGGAGCACCTGCACGAGCCGCTGAGCGTCGACGAGCTGGCCCGCCGCGCCCACATGAGCCCGCGCACCTTCCACCGCCGCGTCCGCGAGACGCACGGCACGACGCCGCTGCAGTGGCTGCTCGGCGAGCGCGTGGCGCGGGCGCGGACGCTGCTGGAGTCCACCGACCTGCCCGTCGAGCAGGTCGGCGAGCGCAGCGGGCTGGGCACGGCGGCCAACCTGCGCCGCCACTTCACCCGGGCGGTCGGGGTGTCCCCGACCGCCTACCGGGCGGGGTTCAGGCCTTCGGGGCCACCTTCGAGAGGCCGTTGATGATGCGGTCCATCGCGTCTCCGCCCGTCGGGTCGGTGAGGTTGGCCAGCATCTTCAGGGTGAACATCATCAGGACGGGGTGGGTCAGACCGCGCTGCGTGGCGATCTTCATGACCTTCGGGTTGCCGATGAGCTTCACGAAGGCACGGCCCAGCGTGTAGTAGCCGCCGTAGGTGTCCTTGAGGATCTTCGGGTAGTTGTGCAGGGCCAGTTCGCGCTGGGCGGGGGTCTGGCGGGCGTGGGCCTGGACGATGACGTCGGCGGCGATCTGGCCGGACTCCATCGCGTAGGCGATGCCCTCGCCGTTGAAGGGGTTGACCAGGCCGCCGGCGTCGCCGACGAGCAGCAGGCCCTTGGTGTAGTGCGGCTGGCGGTTGAAGGCCATCGGGAGGGCGGCGCCGCGGATCGGCGTCGTCATGTTCTCCGGGGTGAAGCCCCAGTCCTCCGGCATGGAGGCGCACCAGGCCTTGAGGACCTCGCGCCAGTCCAGCTCGCGGAAGGCCTTCGAGGAGTTGAGGATGCCGAGGCCGACGTTGGAGGTGCCGTCGCCCATGCCGAAGATCCAGCCGTAGCCGGGCAGCAGACGGTCCTGCGGGCCGCGCCGGTCCCACAGCTCCAGCCAGGACTCCAGGTAGTCGTCGTCGTGGCGGGGCGAGGTGAAGTACGTCCGGACGGCGACGCCCATCGGACGGTCCTCGCGCCGGTGCAGGCCCATCGCCAGGGAGAGGCGGGTGGAGTTGCCGTCGGCGGCGACGACGAGCGGGGCGTGGAAGGTGACCTCGCGCTTCTCCTCGCCGAGCTTGGCGTGGACGCCGGTGATCCGGCCGGTACGGTCGTCGATGATCGGGGCGCCGACGTTGCAGCGCTCGTGGAGCCGGGCACCGGCCTTCTGCGCCTGCCGGGCGAGCTGCTCGTCGAAGTCGTCGCGCTTGCGGACCAGACCGTAGTCCGGGTACGAGGCGAGGTCCGGCCAGTCGAGCTGCAGCCGGACGCCGCCGCCGATGATCCGCAGGCCCTTGTTGCGCAGCCAGCCGGCCTCTTCGGAGATGTCGATGCCCATGGCGACGAGCTGCTTGGTGGCGCGCGGGGTGAGGCCGTCGCCGCAGACCTTCTCGCGCGGGAACGCGGTCTTCTCCAGGAGCAGGACGTCGAGCCCGGCCTTGGCCAGGTAGTACGCGGTGGTCGAGCCGGCCGGGCCCGCCCCGACGACGATCACATCTGCGGTGTGCTCGGAGAGAGGCTGCTCGGTCACGGCGGGGGCTCCCGGGGATGCGGCGATTCAGGACGCTTCGCAGTCTATGGGGACGGGTTCCGCCGGTCGCCGCCGGGCGCAGACCGTCCGCCCGGGGCGTAAAGCGCTCGCTGCGCACGGACGTACGGGCAAGATCATCCACCGTGACCATCACTCGTACACAGATACGGAGGGGCTCGCTGCTCGCGGCCCTCCTCGCTCTGCTCTGCTCGACGTTCCTCGTGCTGCCCGCGAACGCCGAACCCGCTCCCTTCGAGGACTGCCCGACGGGGCAGTTCTGCCTCTATGACGGCAGCAGCGGGACGGGCACCCGCACCGACGTCGCCGAGGGCGGCAAGGCCGAGAGGAACGCCGGCACCGTCCTGTCCGTCAAGAACAACACCCGCATGTGGGCCTGCGTCTACGGCAGGAGCGAATACGGAGGCGGCCTCCAGACCGTCAAGCCGGGCAACGCCGACGAGTACGTCACCGACGGCACCCGCTGGGTCGTCGGCTCGTACAAGCTGGTGCCCACCCGCGCCCTGTGCTTCACCGGCTACGAGCGCTGCGAGAACGACAAGGTCTGCACCTTCGCCGAGAAGAACGGGCGCGGCGCGATGACCGTCCACGAGCCGGCCGTCGACCCCGCGACGCAGAACCTGGGCAACAGCTACGGCGCCGAGGTCGCCCCCCGGTCCGTGTGGAACCGGACGGGCAAGCACGTCTGCTTCTACCTGCAGCCCGACTACACCGGCACCTGGGTCGGCGACGACGACAAGTCGTACGGCGCGTACGTCGTGCTGCGCGGGGACCACATCACCGTTCCCGGCTCGCTCGCGGGCACGTTCCGCTCCCACGAACTCGTCAACGGAACCTCGGAGTGCCAGTGACCACGCCCCTGCGCCCGGCCTTCGCCGTCGCCGCCGCCCTGACGGCGGCCCTCGCCCTGACCACCTCGGCCGCCGCCGCCCCCACCGTGGACGAGTCGCAGAGCCTGCTCGCCGCGAACTGGGTGAAGAACGCCGAGGTCGACGCGACCGTCCCCGGTGTCACCCGCACCACCTGGACCGAGAAGAACCTGGACAACCGCACCAGACCGCGCATCCTCCAGATCGTCGAGATCGACCCGTCCGCCGCCCCCATCGGCCTGGAGAGCACCATCGGTGCGGGCGACGGCGTGGCCGAGACGGTCGCCGAACAGCTCGCCGGGGTCAGCTCGGTGCCCACCCGGCACCCCGTGGCCGGCGTCAACGGCGGTCTGTTCAAGTCGGAGGACAAGCACCCCGACCATCTCCTGCCCGCCGGCACCGAGCCCGTCACGCTCCAGCACATGGGCGTCTCGGTCACCGACGGCGTCCTGCACAGCTCCAGCTGCTACAACCGCGGCCAGGGCACCTCGGGCGCCGTGATCCAGTACGGCGTCCCCTACATCACCAAGCTGCTCACGGAGCTCGGCCTGACCACGGCCGACGGGACCACCGTGCACCTCGACGACATCAACCGGGACCCGGGCCGCGCCCGCGGCTGCGCGAGGGACGGCGACGACCGGCTCGTCCCCGAGGAGGTCACCGGGGCGAAGGGCGTCTACACCGACCCCGACGAGATCGTCCTGTTCACCGACGACTACCGGTTCCCGGTCCCCAAGCCCGGTATCGACCCGACCGTCACCACCGAGGACGACCCCGGCTTCGAGGTCGTCCTCGATTCCACGGGCAAGGTGACGGCCGCCCGGGAGGGCCGCGGCGGGGCCGACACCACACAGGTCATGGTGCCGTCCAAGGGGCGCATCCTGCAGGGCGTCGGCACCGGTGCCGCGTGGCTGCGCGCCAACGCCGCCGTCGGCACCCGCCTGACCGTCGACCAGAAGCTCAAGGACACGCGGCTGGGCCGGGAGATCCCGCTGGACCCGTCGGTCGACGTCGTGGGCTCCTTCCACCAGGTCCTGCGCGACGGCGCGGTCCCGGACGAACTCCCCGACACCTGCAACCAGTCGGGTCCCGGCGCGGCACCCGGCACCGTGAACTGCACGGACTCGCGGACGGCCGTCGGCACGAACGTCCACGGACACGCCGTGCTCGTCACCCTGACCGGGCAGACGCAGCCGGACAACACGACCACCCACGAGGACGGCGCGTCCCTCCGGACCTTCGCCTCGCTCCTGGACTCCGAGGAGCTCGGCCTGATCGACGCGCTCAACCTGGACGGTGGCGGCTCGACGACCCTGATGACCGGCACCCGGACGCACACCCCGCCGACGGACCGCGTGAACGGCGTCTACGTGCACCGGCACGTCGCCGACTCCGTGTACGCCGGGATCAGCGGCTACGGCATGTACGAGAAGTAGGCCTACGCGGCCTTGAACCCCCGGTGCATCGCGACGATCCCGCCGGTCAGGTTCCGCCAGGCCACCCGCTCCCAGCCGGCCTTCTGCAGCATTCCTGCGAGGGTCGGCTGGTCGGGCCAGGACTGGATGGACTCGGCGAGGTAGACGTACGCGTCGGGGTTGGACGACACGGCCCGCGCGACCGGCGGCAGGGCGCGCATCAGGTACTCCTCGTACACGGTGCGGAAGGGCGCCCAGGTGGCGTGCGAGAACTCGCAGATGACGACCCGGCCGCCGGGCTTCGTCACGCGGTGGAGCTCGCGGAGCGCCTGGTCGGTGTCCTGGATGTTGCGCAGTCCGAAGGAGATGGTGACGGCGTCGAAGACGTCGTCCCGGAAGGGCAGCTTGGTGCCGTCGCCGGCCGTGAACGGCATCCACGGGTGGTTCTTCTTGCCGACCCGCAGCATGCCGAGCGAGAAGTCGCAGGGCACGACGTAGGCGCCGGCCCGCGCGAACGGCTGCGAGGAGGTCGCGGTGCCGGCGGCGAGGTCCAGGACCTTCTGCCCGGGCCGCGCGTCGACCGCCTTGGCGACCTCCTTGCGCCACCGGCGGTCCTGCCCGAGGGACAGCACGTCGTTGGTGAGGTCGTAGTTCGCCGCCACGTCGTCGAACATCGAGGCGACTTCGTGCGGCTGCTTGTCCAGGGTGGCGCGGGTCACTGGCGTTCGCCTCGCTTGTGTCGTACTGCCGGCTGACGTTACGCCCGCATTGTCGCAGGGCGCCCCGGGCCCTGCGGTCAGCGGGCCCGGTAGACCAGGCGCCCGGCGAGGACGGTGGCCACGCAGGTGGCCGCGCCCCGGCGGACCAGGGCCGCCCGGTCGGGTACGTCGAAGACCGCGAAGCGGGCCGGGCCGCCCGGCGCCAGGCGGGGCAGCAGCACGAGCGGCGCCGGCGAGAGCGACGGCGGTCCCGGCAGGTTCGGCGGGCGCTGCCCGACGGCGAGCCCGGCCCGGCGCACCGCGTCCTGGGCGGCCCGCCCGCGCAGTTCGCCGGCGACGGCGACGGTGCCGTGCGCGAGGAGCCGCTGCACCCCGCGCCGCGCGCTGGCGCCGAGCCGCGCGGGGTCGGTGCGGAAGATCTCCCGCGCCCGCTCCCCCGTGAGGGGCTCGGTGCCGTACGTGTCGGCCTCGCGCGGGTCGGGGTGGTAGGTCTGTTCGAGGAGTTCGGGACCGTACGGGTTGAGCAGCCCGGGCGTGAGGATGCCGGGCCACCGGCGCAGCCGCGCGTCCTGGTTCGCGGCGGCCAGTTCCTCGTACGGGCCGACGGCCGCGACGAGCGCGCCGTCGACGAGGACCGCGTTCTCGGGCGACGCGTCGGCGACGTGCAGCGTCAGCATGGGGCCTTCGTTCCGGTCAGTTCGCGTCGAGCAGCTTCAGCTCGGGGTGGGCCGTGCCGCCCTCGATCGCGATGGACGAGATGTGGGAGGCCACGCGCTCGTCGACCGGGTCGTTCGCCGGGTCGTCGTGGACGACCAGGTGCTCGTAGGTGGTCGAGCGCTGGGCCGGGACGCGGTCCGCGGTGCGGATCATGTCGATCATCTCGCGCAGGTTGGAGCGGTGCTTGGCACCGGCCGAGGAGACGACGTTCTCCTCCAGCATGATCGAGCCGAGGTCGTCGGCGCCGTAGTGCAGGGTGAGCTGACCGATCTCCTTGCCCGTGGTCAGCCAGGAGCCCTGGATGTGGGCGATGTTGTCCATGAAGAGCCGGCCGATGGCGATCATCCGCAGGTACTCGAAGATCGTGGCCTGCGTGCGGCCCTTCAGGTGGTTGTTCTCGGGCTGGTACAGGTACGGGATGAAGGCCCGGAAGCCACCCGTCCGGTCCTGCGTGTCGCGGATCATCCGCAGGTGCTCGATGCGCTCGGCGTTGGTCTCGCCGGTGCCCATGAGCATCGTGGAGGTGGACTCGACGCCCAGCTTGTGGGCGATCTCCATGATCTCCAGCCAGCGCTCGCCGGACTCCTTGAGCGGCGCGATGGCCTTGCGCGGGCGCTCGGGGAGGAGCTCCGCGCCGGCGCCGGCGAACGAGTCGAGGCCGGCCGCGTGGATCCGGGTGATGGCCTCCTCGACGGAGACGCCGGAGATGCGGGCCATGTGCTCGACCTCGGAGGCGCCGAGGGAGTGGATGACCAGCTGCGGGAACTCCGCCTTGATGGCCGCGAAGTGCTTCTCGTAGTACTCGACGCCGAAGTCCGGGTGGTGCCCGCCCTGGAACATGATCTGGGTGCCGCCGAGCTCCACGGTCTCCGCGCAGCGGCGCAGGATGTCGTCGAGGTCGCGGGTCCAGCCCTTCTTCGTGTCCTTCGGGGCCGCGTAGAAGGCGCAGAACTTGCACGCCGTCACACAGACGTTCGTGTAGTTGATGTTGCGCTCGATGATGTACGTCGCGATGTGCTCGGTCCCCGCGTACCGGCGGCGGCGCACGGCGTCGGCGGCGGCGCCGAGGGCGTGCAGCGGCGCCGAGCGGTAGAGGTCGAGCGCCTCCTCGGGAGTGATCCGGCCACCCTCGGCGGCGCGGTCGAGAACGGACTGGAGTTCGGCCTTCTCGGTCACCGGGTGTGTCCCTTTCGGAGGGTTCGGACGCGTACTGCACGGACCGAACCAGCCTACGCCAGGGCCTCGGCGCGGATTCGTCCCGGTCCCGAGCCAACCGAACGCGGCCGGGATCCCTCTCCTTCTCCGGAATCCGCCGTATTACCCGAAACGCACGCCGAACCGCACGGAGACCCGTCATGACTCGTCGCAGCCCGCTCACCCGGACCCTCGCGGCCGCTCTCGCCCTCGGCACCACCCTCGCCGTGGTGACCGGCTGCTCGAAGGACGAGGACGAGCCGGTCTCCTTCGACACGCCGCGCGGCGAGCGGTCCGCCAACCACCAGGTCGCGCAGCAGCACACGGGCAAGGGCAGGACGGGCGGCGCCAAGGTGCCCGAGACCGTCTTCCCGACGGGGCCGAAGGCGACCTTCACCACGGCCAACACGGTCGAGGACGGCACCAAGATCGGTGTCACCGAAGTCCACGGCGAGAAGTCCGGGTTCACGGGCAAGGTGTGGGTGTGGGCCCCCAAGCAGTATTTCGACCCGAAGTACGCGGACAGCGGCTTCCCGGTCCTCATCTCCCTGCCCGGCGGGGTCGGCTATCCGACGAATTACTGGATGGGCACGGACCTCAAACTGCAGTCGAGCGTGGCGCGGTGGTCCGAGGAGGGAAAGAGCCTTCCGTTCATTCTCGTGATGCCCGTTCTCAACCCGGACGACAAGCACTACTACGACGGCAGTGATATTCCGGGCCAGCCGAAGATGGGCACCTGGCTGACCGAGGACGTGCCGGATTTCGTCCGGGCCAATTTCCGGACCTTCAAGTCCCGGGACGGCTGGGCCTTCATGGGCTCGTCCTCGGGCGGCTTCGTCGCGCTCAAGTCCGTGCTGCAGAAGCCGGACAGGTTCAAGGCCGCCATCGCCTCCGGACCGGACTACGTCCCGGACTCCCCGCTGTGGAAGGGGCACGGGAAGGAGCAGCAGGCGAACAACCCGGAGAAGCTGGCCGCCGCGCTCAACCGGAAGCCCGACACGCCGGGGAACCGGGTCTACCTGGGCTTCCAGATCGGCACCAGGGAGACCAGCCGCGGCAAGCTGAACGCCTTCATGCGGGCGTACACCAACAAGGGGCCGGTGAAGGCCCACCTCCAGGTGATCCAGAACGGCGGGCACAACGCGCGCAGCTACGTCAAGGGCATGGACGAGGGCACGATCGCCTGGATCAGCAAGCAGCTCCAGGCGCCGATCCCCTCGTCCTGACCGGCTCCGCCCGTCAGCGGGCCTCCAGCAGCTCCACCCGCACGTCCGCCGGGAAACCGGTGGTCGGGCCGGTCCTGCGGGCGAACTCCCGCACGCCGGCGAGCTGCTCGGGCCCGAAGCGGAAGTCGAGGGTACGGAAGTACCGCTCCAGGAGCTCCGCGTCGAAGGTCTCCCAGCGGGCCGCCTGCTCGGCGACCTTGGCGACCTCCTCCAGGGACAGGTCGCGCGAGGCCAGGAAGGCCCGGTGCACGTCGTGGACGGTCTCCGGCTCGCGGGCCAGGAAGTCCTTGCGGGCCGCCCACACGGCGAAGACGAACGGCAGGCCCGTCCAGTCCTTCCACATCAGCCCCAGGTCGTGGACCTGCAGTCCGAGCCGGGGCGCGTCGTGCAGCGAGGCCCTCAGGGCCGCGTCGCCGATCAGCACCGCCGCCTCCGCCTCCTGCATCATCAGCCCGAGGTCGGGCGGGCACGTGTAGTAGTCGGGCGTGACGCCGTACCGCTCGGCCAGCAGCAGCTGGGCCAGGCGCACGGACGTGCGCGAGGTGGAACCGAGGGCCACCCGCGCCCCGTCCAGCTGCTCCAGCGGGCGCTGCGAGACGATCACGCAGGACATGACGGGCCCGTCGCAGCCCACGGCGATGTCGGGGAGGGCGACGAGGTCGCCGGCATGGCGGAGGTATTCGACGAGGGTGACGGGACCGATGTCGAGATCGCCCCGGACGAGCCGCTCGCTGAGCTTCTCGGGGGTGTCCTTCGTGAGGTCCAGATCGAGGAGCGTGCCGGTCCTGGCGAGGCCCCAGTAGAGGGGGAGGCAGTTCAGGAACTGGATGTGTCCGACGCGGGGCCGGCTGCGCTGGTGGTCGTCGGTTGCATTGTCCACATCGCGAGGCTAGACCCGTCTCGAACGGTGGACATCGCCGGGGGCGCGTCAGCGTGTACGGGTGGATCAAACATGTGGGTGACGTGATCTTTCCCTCTACCGCTTCGACCACGCTGCGTGCTACGCTCGACGCAAGTTGCAGTTTGGTTTCCCTTGCAGTACAGAGCCTGCGGAGCATGTGACCCGCAGGCTTTTGTAGTTTTCAGACTTGGTATGCAGGTTCTGGAGCAGGGCGACCCTTTGGCCCATAGGAGGGCTCATGGCTACCGGAACCGTGAAGTGGTTCAACGCTGAAAAGGGCTTTGGCTTCATTGCCCAGGAAGGCGGCGGCCCGGATGTCTTCGTCCACTACTCCGCGATCAACGCCTCTGGCTTCCGCTCCCTCGAGGAGAACCAGCAGGTGAACTTCGACGTCACGCAGGGCCCGAAGGGTCCGCAGGCGGAGAACGTCACCCCGGTCTAAGTGACCCGGATCGACGAAGATCGCGATCTCTAGAGCTGTACCCAAGGAGCCCCGCCCCGTGCGCGTCGAGCGCACGGAACGGGGCTCCTGCCGTTTTCCCCCGTCCGGACCGCCGCCGTTCGGGTGAGCGGGTCCGTACGCTGGACGCATGACCGAACGGAAACCGCCCGGAGTCAGCTTCGAGTCGTTCGTCGACAAGCAGATCCGTGAGGCGACCGAGCGCGGCGAGTTCTCCCGCCTCGAAGGCTTCGGCAAGCCGCTCGCGGACGAGGCCGCCCCCTACGACGAGCTGTGGTGGATCAAGCGGAAGATGCACCGCGAGGGCGCCTCGGTGCTGCCGCCCGCGCTGGCCCTGCGCAAGGAGGCCGAGGACGCGGCGGAGGCCGCGCGGACGGCCGTCTCGGAGGCGCAGCTGCGCCGCGTCCTCGGCGAGATCAACACCAAGATCGCCGAAGCCCTGGCCCGGCCGCCGGCCGGGCCGCCGCTGAACCTGACGTTGTTCGACGTGGAGGCGGCGGTGGCGGAGTGGCGGCGCGGGCGTCCCCGCCCGTAGGCCCCCGCCCGTGAGCCCGGCCGCGAGCGCCCGTGGGTCCCGCCCGTAAGGGGAATGTGCGGACGGAACCCAAGCGTCGTCCCCCGGCGTCCACTTGACGCGTACTCATCTACGCTGTGCGCGTTCGACCGACCACGGGGCAGGGACGACCAGGGGGACCAGACCGGCATGAGCGGCGGCGGGAACGACGAACGGCGGGGCAAGGGGAGCGGCGGGGGCGGTAGCGGCATGGAACCGCTCGCGTCCGGCGACCCACGGCTGATCGGCCCGTACCGGCTCCTCGGCCGGCTCGGCTCCGGCGGCATGGGCCGGGTGTTCGTGGCCCGCTCCGAGGGCGGGCGCACGGTGGCGGTGAAGGTCGTGCACGCGGAGCACGCGCAGGATCCGCAGTTCCGGGCCCGGTTCCGCCGCGAGATCGAGGCCGTGCGGAAGGTGGGCGAGCACTACACCGCGCCCGTCCTGGACGCCGACCCGGAGGCGGAGCTGCCCTGGGTGGCCACCGGCTTCGTGCCCGGTCCGTCCCTGGAGCAGGTGGTCCGGGAGCACGGTCCGCTGCCGGCCGACTCGGTCCTGGCCCTCGCGCTCGGCCTGCTGCGGGCCCTCCAGGGCATCCACGGGGCCGGCATCCTGCACCGGGACCTCAAGCCGTCCAACGTGATGCTCACGGTCGAGGGCCCCCGGGTGATCGACTTCGGCATCGCGCGGGCCCTGGAGCCCTCCGTCGAGTCGCTGCTCACCAGCACGGGCATGGTGGTCGGCTCTCCCGGCTTCATGGCCCCCGAGCAGGTCCGCGGCGAGTCCCTCGGCCCGGCGGCCGACGTCTTCGCCCTCGGCTGCGTGCTGATGTACGCGGCGACCGGGCGGCTGCCGTTCGGGCACGGGGCCAGCAACCAGCACGCGATCATGTTCCAGATCGTGGAGGCCGAGCCGGAGCTCGACCGGGTGGAGTCGGAGGAGCTGCGCGCCTTCATCGGACGCTGCCTGATCAAGGACCCCGAGGAGCGGCCGGGCATCGCGGCCCTGCTCGCCGACCCCGCCCTGCCGGGCGAGGAGTCGGGCCGGGGGGCGACGGCGGGGGCGTGGCTGCCGCCGGAGCTCGTGGCGCGGCTGGCACGCCAGGCGGCCCGGCTGCTCGACGTGGAGGCGCTGTCGGAGGAGCTGGAGCGGGAGGCGGCGGAGGCGGCGCAGGCGCCGGACACGGGCACGGTGGGGCTGCGTCCGCAGGCGGACGGCGAGGCCGGGGAACCCGCCGGTCGGACCGGGACGCCCACCGCCGGGAGTGCCCGCCGCGAGCCGCGCCGCGCCTCCCGCGTGTGGGCGGTCGTGGCCGCCGTCTTCATGGTGCTCGGCATCAGCGGCACGGTCGTGAAGCTGATCGACGCCGGCGCGAAGGAGCGCGACCTCCAGGGCGCCCCCGGCACCACCGGTCCGCCCGCCTCCACCACCGGCCCCTCGTCCGCTCCCCCGCCCGGCACGCCCACGAAGGCCCCGGGTTCCCCGACGACGGCGCCGCCGCCCGGTGGCGCGGGCGGAGCCGCGGCCGGTGGCGCGGTCGTCGGCGGCGGCTCCGGCGGGGGTCTGCCGGCGAGCGGCGGCAGCACGAACTCGGGCGGCGGCTCGGCCACGAGCACGTCCGGCGGTGCGGTGACGTCCTCGGGCGGCGGCTCCTCGTCCTCCGGCGGTACGGCGCCGAAGCCGCCCGCCACGACCAGGCCCCCGGCGACCAGCGACAACCGCGTCCCGTCGGCCTTCGTCGGCACGTGGAAGTACACCGCCGACTACAACCTCATGCAGCCGCAGACGGTCTACATCTACCGGGTCGCCCCGGGCCAGATCGCCGCCCGCATGATCAACGACCTCAACGGCGCCCACTGCGAGTACGTGGCCAAGCTGGTCTCGATCAGCGACGGAGGCAACCGCATCAACCTGGGCACCACGATCCTGGACCAGGCCCGTTCCGGCTCGTATCCCTACTGCACGAACGGTGACACGTCGGCGTTCAAGCTCGCCGTGCCGAGCGGGATCATCCACGACGTGGGCCCCTCCCACGGCGAGGGCTACCACTACCACCGCATCTGAGTCCCCGCCCAAGCGCCCACCCCCGACCGCCTACTCCCGGCCGGCCAGCCACTCCAGCGCCGCCGTCGCCTCCCGCAGCACCGACAGGTGCCCGTCCTCGGCCCCGAGCCGCAGCTCGGCGGCCGGGCAGCGGGCGGCGAGCCGGCGCGCGTGGGCGACGGGGACGACGCGATCGCGCGCGCCGTGCAGGAGCAGCACGGGCACGGCGACGCCCTCCGGCTCGAAGCCCCAGGGCGCCACGTAGGCCAGGTCGTCGTCGACCAGTCCGCCGGGGCCGTGCGCAAGCGCGGGCCCGACGACCTCGTCGAACCAGGCCCACTCCCCGGCCAGGGCGGCGTGGTCGGCGGGGGTGAACATCTCGGGGTCGTACGCGGCCGAGGCCTCGTACGCCTCCTTCTCCGCCCTCCCCCGAACGGCGGCACGCAGCGCCGCCTCCCCGGACGGAGTCATGCCCGCGAACCATTCCCCGGCGGCCTGCGGCTCGTAGGGCGCGAGGCCGGAGACGCTGACGGCGGCGGTCACCCGGCCGGGCAGCAGCGCCGCGCAGGCCAGGGCGTGGGGGCCGCCGCCGGAGTGCCCGAGGACACCGAGGCGCCGGATCCCGAGCGCGTCGGCGACCGTCCGCACGTCCTCGGCGGCGGAACCCACGGACCGCCCCGGACGCGCGTCGGAGCCCCCGTAGCCGGGCCGGTCGTACGACACCCAGCGCACCCCGAGCCGGCCGGCCGCGGCGAACAGCGGACGGGGCGGGGTGCCGATGTTCGGCGTACCGTGGTGCCAGAAGACGACGGGTCCGTCACCACCGCTGTCGTAGACGTGCAGGGACCGCCCGTCCGCCGCAGCCAGATCCATCTCTTTCACGTCGCCACCCTACGAGGAGGGCCATGAAGAGCGCCGAGCTTCTGACGGACGCGTTCGCCCGGGTCCTGGAGGCCGTGCACCAGGCCGTCGAGGGCCTGTCGGAGAAGGAGCTGGTGGCACGGGTCGACCCCGAGGCCAACTCGATCGCCTGGCTGGTCTGGCACCTGACCCGCATTCAGGACGATCACATCGCCGACGCGTTCGGCACCGAGCAGATCTGGACGTCCGAGGGCTGGTCCGGCCGTTTCGGCCTCCCCTTCCCCGAGGACGCCACCGGCTTCGGCCACTCCCCCGCACAGGTCGCCGCCGTGCACGCCCCGGCCGACCTCCTCCTCGACTACTACGACGCGGTCCACGCCCGCACCCTCGCCCGCGTCACCCCGCTCTCGAACGCCGACCTCGACCGCGTGGTCGACACCCGCTGGACCCCTCACGTCACCCTGGGCGTCCGCCTGGTCAGCGTCATCGCCGAGGACAACCAGCACGCGGGCCAGGCGGCCTACGTGCGGGGCGTGGTGGAACGCGGCGGCGCGGCGTAGGCCCTTCCTACCCCCTGCGCGGCTCACCCCCAGGGGCGCTCGGGCACGGAGTGTGCGCTTCTCCCTCTTCCGCGTCACACTCCGTGACCGGCGGGCGGACCTGATCGTTGGTCCGGGCATGAACCTCACCACCACCTCCCGCGCCCTCGTCGCCGCTCTCGCCCTGACCGGCGGCCTCCTCGGTTTCGCCTCCGCCGCCCAGGCCGCCACCCCCGGCGCGGCCGCCGCGAACGCGGTCACCCTCGAAGACGGACCGGAGCCCCTGGAGCTCGACGAGGAGGGGCTCGTGGACCTGCTGGAGGACTGACCCCAGGGGCCGGCCGGACGGGCACACGCGACCGGCCGGACACCACGAGGGCGGTGTCCGGCCGGTCGGCGTCGTCGGCCGGGGGGATCAGTCGTCGTCCGGGGCGCCCACCCGGCCCACCAGGGCCTGGACGGCCTCGACCGCGCTGCCGTCGTGGTCGCTGCCGGCCGTGCCGCCGCTGCCGTACTGGACGTTGGCCGCGCGGTCCACCTCCAGGACGGAGTCGGCGTGGGAGTTGTCGATGACGGTGACGAGACTGTCGCCCGCCACCGCGGGCGCGGCGCCGGCGGCCGCGAGCAGGACCGCACCCAGCAGCGGGAGGGCCGTGCGGGCCGCCGTCCGCTGCCCCGGGATCAGGGGGGTCACGCGCCGACCTGCTCGCGCGTCTCGTGGTGCCTCGCGATGTTGCGCTCCAGGAGGCGGGTCGAGGCGGCGACACCGACACCGCTCTCCGGGTCGAAGGAGGGCAGACGCCCGTCCGCGGCCTTCAGTTCGACGAGGGCCGCGTCCATCGCGGAGTGCGCGGCGAAGAGGCACGGCGTCGAGTAGATCGCCACGTCCACGCCCAGGTCGGTGAGTTCGGAGAGGGAGAGGCGGGGGGACTTGCCTCCGGCGATCTGGTTGAAGAGGAGGGGCTTGCCGCCGACCACCTCGCGGATCCGGCGGATCCAGTCCACGCTCCGCACGCCGTCCACGAGGACGACGTCCGCCTCCGTGGCCGCCAGGCGCTCGGCCCGCCGCAGGATGTCGTCCTCGTCCGTCGCGTCCGTACGGGCCACGACCACCAGGTCCCGCCGGGTCTGCAGCACCATCTCCAGCTTGGCCACGTACTCGTCGAGCGGCAGCACCTGCTTGCCGTCCGCGTGACCGCAGCGCCGGGGGCGCTTCTGATCCTCCAGGATCACCCCGGACGCGCCGATCCGCTCCAGGCCCTCCACCACATGGCACGCCACCTCGGGGTCGACGTAGCCGTCGTCGATGTCGACGAGCAGGTGGTGCCGCGGGAAGGCCCCGCGCAGCCGCTGCACGAAGGCCACCATGTCCGGCCACGCGATGAAGCCGATGTCCGGCAGGCCGTAGTACGAGGCCGCGAAGCCGAAGCCGGACACGAACATCCCGTCGTAGTGCTCGGCGGCGACGGACGCCGAGTACATGTCGTAGACGCCGATCAAAGGGGTGGTCCCGGGCGCGGCGATCCGCGCCCGCAGGTCGTTGCCGTAGCTGGTCCGACTCATCGCCTGTCTCCTCATCAACACGCTGGCACTTTGCCAAAACAAGATGATTTGTGGAGACAAGCGGGAACATCGCGATAGGAGCGCTTTACTCACTCTCCAGGCGGACGGCTTTCACCCGCAGATACGTCACCTCGCGGACGGGCCCCCGGCCGGCACCGGTCGGACCAGGGTGCTGCCGGTGTTCCGGAGCATCTGCCGGAGCACCTTCAGGGCGATGACGTAGTCGGCGTCGTCGATGCCCTGGTGGATGCGCTCACGGATGGCCGGGGTGTGCCGCTCGAGGTCGGCGCGCGCCTCGTCCCCCAGGTCGTCCTCCGCCCTGAGGCAGGTTGCGCAGCAGCCAGTACCGGGGCTGCGTGAAGCCGAGTTCGGCCTGGCGGGGGCGGGTGAACGCGATCAGGGACTCATGGGCCGGCCCGGTCCAGTACGCCGCCGGCTGCGCGTGGTGGTCACTGGATGCGGAAGGAAACCTAGAACCTCAAGCAAAGTTGAGATCAAGGTCCCCGTTCACCGGGTTTCGACGGTCGCCCAGACCGTCTTGCCGACCGACCGGCCCTTCACGCCCCACGCGGTGGACAGGGCCGCCACGAGGGGGAGGCCGTAACCGTTCTCGGCGGGGTGGCGGGAGGCCTCCGCGGCGGGCCGCGGTTCGCGCTCGCCCCGGGTGTCGGAGACCTCGACCCGGAGCAGCCCCTCCCCCAGCGTCAGCCGCACCTCGAAATCCCGGCCGGGCACGCGCCCGTGCGTCACCGCGTTGTTCGCGAGCTCCGCGACGACGAGCTCGGCGGCGGCGACGTCCGTCAGCCCCCAGTCGCGCATCTGCTGCACGGCCAGCAGCCGCGCCAGGCGTGCGCCCCGGCGCGTCGAGGAGAGCCGCTGCGCGAACACGCCGCCGAACTCACTGGTTGGGGTGGTCGTTTCCGTCTTCATGGTCCCGAGCCTGGGTCGCCGGCCGTACGCTGACCAGGGGCGACACGACGACTCTGAGTAGCGGTACGAGCACGCCAAGAGGGCGGTACGGATGTCGGGGAACGAGGAGGAGCGGCCGGAACGGCCCTCCGAAGTCGACGGTACGGCGCACCTGTTCAGGGCGCTGGGCAAAATCATCAAGGTGCTGCGCAAGAACGCGGGCCTGAGCCAGGCGGAGCTGGCGGAGGCCACGCACTGCAGCGAGGACCTGATCTCGTCCGTCGAGCGCGGCGTACGGACCCCGCAGCCGGACTTCCTGGTCCGGGCCGATCCCGTACTGGGCGCGGGCGGGGTGCTGGCTGCGGCGGTGGACGACGTACGGGAGGCGCTGGCGCGGGCGCGGGTGCGGCATCCGGATTGGTTCCAGGACTTCGCGGACGCCGAGGCCAAGGCGGTGGCACTGCACTATTACGCCGTGACCGCCGTGCCGGGTGTGCTGCAGACACCTTCGTACGCGCGTGCGGTGTACGGCCACCGTCGTTCCATGTGGGACGAGGAGACGATCGAGAAGCGCGTAGCCAGCCGCCTCGCACGGCAAACGATCCTCGAAACCTGGCCTGCGCCGACGATCAGCTTCGTCCTGGAAGAGGCCATCCTGCACCGCCCAACCGGGGGCGTCGACGTCCACCGAGAGCAGCTCCGGCGCCTCCTGGAAGTCGGCAACAGGCGCACTACCCATCTCCAGGTGATGCCGTTCAACCGCACGGAACACCCGTCGCTCGACGGCTCGTTCACGCTCCTCACCCCGAAAGGACGGAGGGAGGTCGCGTACACCGAGATCTACGGGCACGCACGGCTGATCACCGACCCCGAACTCGTACGCCAGTACACCGAGCGCTATGGAATCATCCGGGCACAGGCACTCACGCCCCGCGAGTCCCTGGAGTTGATCGAGAAGATGCTGGGAGAGCTATGAGCACCGCCGGTCTCGTCTGGTTCAAGAGCACCTACAGCAGTGGCGAAGGCGGCGAGTGCATCGAGGTCGCCACCACCCCCACCACCATCCACATCCGCGACTCCAAGAACCCCGACGGCCCCCGGCTCGCCGTCGCCCCCTCTGCGTGGGCCGCGTTCGTGGGCGTAGCCTCGGGCGTGTGACCAGGAAGAACTTCGTACTCTTCGACGTCGACGGCACCCTCATGGACGCCGTCGAGAACCAGCGGCGCGTCTGGCATGCCTGGGCGGACCGGCACGGGCTCGACGGGGACGAGGTGTACGCCGTCGCGCTGCGGACGCGGCCGGTGGAGACGTTCGCGGCCGTGGCGCCGGGGGCGGATCCGCAGGCGTGCCTCGCCCTCCTGCACGCGCTGGAGGACGAGGACGTGCGGACGGGGACGTACAGCGCGTTCGACGGTGCCGCCGAACTGCTGGCGGGCCTGCCCGCCGACCGGTGGGCGCTCGTGACGTCGAACTACGAGCACCGGGTGCGCGGGCGGTTCGAGCGGACCGGGCTGCCCGTGCCGGGGCTGATCGTGGACGCGGCGTCGGTCAGCGAGGGGAAGCCTTCGCCCGTGCCGTACCTGCTGGCCGCCGAGAAGCTGGGCGCAGACCCGGCCGACTGCCTCGTCATCGAGGACGCGCCCTCCGGCGTACGGTCGGGGCGCGCGGCCGGCATGACGGTCTGGACCGTCAACACGCCGTCCCCGGCGGACGGTTCGCACCGGCACTTCGGCACCCTGGCCGAGGCCGCGCCCGAGATCCTGGCGCGCGTCAGCGGCTGACGGCCGCCGACGCCGTGTCGATGAACTCGTCCAGGACCTCGCGGGAGCGGACGAGGTCGTCGATGAGGCGGTCGATGCGCGCGCGCTCGCCGATCAGCTCGGTGACCAGCTGGCCGTCGGTCAGCGCGGTCGGTCCGGCGTCGACGTCCCGCATGCACGGGAGGAGTTGGGCGATCTTCTGGCTGTTGAGACCGGCCGCGTACAGCGACTGGATGCGGATGACGCGGTCGACGGCCCAGTCGCCGTAGTCGCGGTGGCCGCCGGGGGTGCGCTCGGAGCTGAGGATGCCCTGCTTCTCGTAGTAGCGCAGGGAGCGTTCGCTCACGCCACTGCGCTGGGCCAGTTCGCCGATCCGCATCGTGTCCCGTCCCCTCGTCCCGGCGCCCGAAGACGCTTGAATCTGACACAGGTGTCAACTTCTACGGTACCGGCATGACGAACGACACCGTGAACTCCCCGGCAGGATCCCGCCTCTTCGAGCCCACCCGTCTCGGCCCGCTGGCCCTGCCCAACCGGCTGGTGATGGCCCCGCTGACCCGTAACCGCGCCGCGGCCGACGGTGTCCCGACGCCCATCATGGCCACGCACTACGCCCAGCGCGCCTCCGCCGGGCTGATCATCGCCGAGGGCACGACGCCCAACGCCGTCGGCCAGACCTACCCCGACATCCCGGGCATCCACACGCCGGCCCAGGTGGACGGGTGGCGCGCGGTGACCGGTGCCGTGAGGGCGGCGGGCGGGCGGATGTTCCTGCAGCTGCAGCACGGCGGCCGGATCGGACACCCGGACAACAGCGGGTTCACGCCGGTCGCGCCGTCGCCGCTGCCGCTCCCCGACGGCCTCCACACGCGGGCCGGGCACACCGCCTCCGTGGTGCCGCACGAGCTGAGCCCGGAGGAGATCCGGGCGACCGTCGCCGACTACGCCGACGCCGCGCGGCGGGCCGTCGGGGCGGGCTTCGAGGGGGTCGAGGTGCACTCGGCCAACGGCATGCTGCCGCACCAGTTCCTCGCACCGAACACGAACCGGCGGAGCGACGCGTACGGCGGGCCGGTCGAGAACCGGATCCGGTTCGCGGTCGAGGTCGTCCGCGCGGTGGCCGACGCGATCGGTCCGGAGCGGGTCGGACTGCGCGTCTCTCCCGGGATCGCGATCAACGGCGTCGACGAGGCCGGCGAGACGGAGGCGATCTACACGGCGCTGGTCGGCGCCCTGGCCGACGAGGGCCTCGCCTACCTGCACATCATCTTCGCCGACCCGGAGCAGCCGCTGTTCAGGGCCCTCCGGCAGGCCTGGCCGGGCACGCTGATCGCCAACCCGGACCTGGGCTGGGGCGTGCCGCTGCCCCCCGACGGGGGCCGCGCGGCCGGCGAGCGGCTGCTGGCCGCCGGGGCCGATCTGATCTCCCTCGGGCGCGGCTTCCTGGCCAACCCCGACCTGGTCGAGCGCCTGCGGACCGGCGCGCCGCTCAACGCCGTACGGGACCAGTACCTGATGTACACGGGCGGGGAGGAGGGCTACAACGACTACCCCACGCTCGCCGGGACGCGGGGGCTCGCGGCGGCGGTGTGACGACCGGCGCGGCGGGGACGACGTGCACGCGTCGCGCACCCGGAGCCGCGGCCGGTGGGTGCCCCGGTGATGAAGGGGCCGCACTCCGGAGGACCGGCCCGGCCGCGAACGGGGCCAGGCACAGGAGCGGCACGACCGTCCCGAGGACGGCCCGCCGACGGTCTGCAGCCCGTCGGCAGCGCGGCACCGCTCCGGCCGTGGTCAGCTCAGCCGGGCGTCCGCGTAGACAGCCATCGCATCGCGCAGATACGGGGCAAGACCCTCAGTGATCCTGTCGAAGTTCTCGCGAAAGCGCGGGTCCTCGACGTACGTCGCCGCCAGGCCCTTGTACGCCTCGGCGTTCGGGGTCCAGAAGCGGCAGACGCCCCGGTAGTGGACGTCCACCTCGGCCTGGACCGCCGGGTCGGCGGCAGGGGTTCCGGCGGCCATGAACTCCGCGAAGCGGATCATCTGCGCGGTGACCTCGCGCTGCCACTCCTCCGTGGTCGACGGGTCCATCCCCTCGACCGCCTGCCGGGACTCCTCGTAGGCCGCCGGCCAGCGCTCGCGTACCTCGGCCTCCATCTCGGGGTCGGGCGTGAACCCCTCGAAGAGGTTCTCCGGGCGGTTGATCCTCGCCATGTCCTCGTTCTCTCCTTCCTCAAGATCGGCGATGGTGCGGGCCACCGTGCGGGCCAGGGTCCCGATCCGGTCCCGCTCCGCGAGCAGCCGTGCGTGGTGCTCGCGCAGGACGGACACCCGGTCGGCCTGACTGTCCAGGACGGCCTGGATCTCCCGCAGGCCCACGTCCAGCTCCCGCATCAGCAGGATCTGCTGGAGCCGCAGCAACTGGGGCTCCTCGTAGTAGCGGTGCCCGTTGCCCGCGACGTACGCGGGCGGCAGCAGGCCGACGTCGTCGTAGTGCCGAAGGGTCCGGGACGTCACCCCGGACATCCGGGCCACGTCCGCGATCGACCAGGCCGTCATCGAAGGTGTCCTTCCCTCGCCGGGCCGGTCCGTCCGGCCCCACACGCAGACCGTAGGAGTTGACGCCGCGTGAACCGCAAGCGCGGCGCGGGCAGGTCGCCTCCCGGCCCGGTCACCCGACCGTTCCGGGCACGGATCGTCGGGTCCTGGGAGGGTGGTGGTTCCTACGGTGAAGACGTCAGAGGGAAGGACACGCACTCTTGCTGGAGCAGCTCAACCAGGCGCTCGACCACATCGAGCGGTGCCTCCAGGCGGAGGCCGGCCGAGAGGTCGACGTCGCCGAGGTGGCGCGGATCGCGATGACGTCGGAGTACCACTTCCGGCGCCTGTTCTCGGCGCTCGCCGGGATGCCGCTCTCCGTGTACGTACGGCGCCGGCGCATGACGCTGGCCGGTGCCGAGGTGCTGGACGGGGAGCGGACGCTGCTCGACGTCGCCGTGCGGTACGGCTACGGCTCGGGCGAGGCGTTCGCCCGGGCGTTCCGGTCGGTGCACGGCATCGGGCCGGGCGAGGCCCGGCGCACGGGTGCGACGCTCACGGCGCAGCCGCGCATGTCCTTCCGAGTCGTCGTCGAAGGGAGTACGACCATGCGGTACCGGATCGTCGAGAAGGACGCGTTTCGGGTCGTCGGCAGGAAGGCACGGGTGCCGCTCGTGCACGAGGGTGTCAACGCGGCCGCCGCGAAGCACGTGGAGACGCTGGACGAGCAGGCGATCGTCACGATGAAGGGGCTGGCCCACGGCGAGCCCGAGGGGGTCCTGTCGGCGGTGGTGCACCTGACCGACAGCCGGGAGGAGGGCGCCGAGGTGGACTACTGGATCGGTGTGGCGACCGGTCCCGGGGCGACCGCGGAGGAGCTCGACGCCCTGGACGTGCCGGCCGGGACCTGGGCGGTCTTCGACAACCACGGGCCCTATCCGAGCGCCCTCCAGGAGCTGTGGCGGGACGTGTTCACGCAGTGGTTCCCGTCGAACCCGTACGTGAGCCGGCCGGGTCCGGAGCTGCTGCGGACCCAGCCGGTGGAGATCGGCGCGGAGACGGACTCCCAGCTGTGGGTCCCGGTCGAGCGGGTCAGCGGGAGCGCCGGGGCGTGAACACCGGGACCTGGACGTCGCCTTCCGCCCGGAAGGCGACGTCCAGGTCCATGCCGATGCGCAGGCCGGACTCCGGGCAGTCCACGATCTCGGTCATCATCCGCGGGCCTTCGGCGAGGTCGACGACCGCCGCCACGTAGGGGACGCGCCCGCCGAAGGGCGGGAGGTCGTTGCGGTGGACGACGGACCACGTGTAGAGCACGGCGCGGCCGCTCGCCCGCCGCCATTCGACGGCCTCGCTCCAGCAGTGCGGGCAGAACTCGCGCGGGTAGTGGTGCGGCCGGTCGCAGGCGGTGCAGTGGCGCAGCAGGAGGTGTCCTTCGGCCGCGGCGTCCCAGTAGGGGCGGGTGAAGGCGTCGACGTCCGGGAGGCTCGCCGAGGTGCCGGTCGACGTGCCGGTCGGGGTGCCGCCGGAGGTGCCGGTCGGGGTGCCGCCGGAGGTGCCGGTCGACGTGCCGGTCGGGGTGCCGTTGCCCCTGGGGGTGGCCGTCATCAGAAGAGTCCGATCGCGTGGTCGAGGGACCAGGTCTGCCAGGACATCGCGAAGAGGGCGACGAGGGAGATCAGCGCCATCATCGCGTTCTGCCCCTGCTCGGCCCAGTCGTGGATCATCAGGGTCAGGTAGAGCAGGTTGAGCAGCAGGCCGCCGACGAGGGCGACGGGGGTGAGGAGGCCGGTGACCAGTCCGAGGCCGAGGGCGAGTTCGGCGTAGACGACCACGTACGCCATGACCTTGGGGCGGGGGGCGACGACCGTGTCGAAGCCGTTCCTCACGGCGGCCCACCGGTGCTTGGCCGCGACGTCGGCGGCCCAGGCGATGCCGGTGCCGCGCTCGAACCAGCCCTTGCGGTCCTTGTGGCGCCAGCTCTCCAGCCACCACAGGCCGAGGCCGATGCGGAGGACGGCGAGCCATTCGGCGCCGGTGAGCCAGATCGTCTGCATGTGCCCCGACCGCCCTTCGGACATGGAATCTGACAGGTCGTCAGTTAAGCCGTCAGTTCAGCGGATGGGCGGCCCTCTCCGCAAGACCTCTGCCGAACCTCTGCATGCGTGACCGATTCGCAACCGAACTCCCTCTTGACCGAGACCCACGGCGTGTACGCGTCATTACGCTCAGCAGTCATGACCGTCACCCCCCAGCCCCACCCCGTCTACGTCATCGGCGGCGGACCCGGCGGACTCGCCGTCGCCGCCGCCCTGCGCGCGCGGGGCGTACGGGCCGTCGTCCTGGAGAGGTCCGACTCCGTCGGCCACTCCTGGCGCCACCACTACGACCGGCTGCGGCTGCACACCACCCGCCGGCTCTCGGCGCTGCCCGGCCTGAAGATGCCCCGCTCCTTCGGCCGTTGGCCGGCCCGGGCGGACGTGGTGCGCTACCTGGAGACGTACGCCGAGTTCCACGACCTGGAGATCGTGACCGGGGTGGAGGTCACGCGGGTCGAGCGCGCGGAGTCCCCGGACGCGGGCCCCTGGGTGCTGCACGCGACGGGCGGGCGGCGGCTCGTCGGCAGCGCCGTCGTCGTCGCCACCGGCTACAACCACACGCCCCGGGTGCCGAGCTGGCCCGGCCTCGAGGCGTACGCGGGGACGCACGGCGGCGAGCTCGTGCACGCCGGCGCGTACCGCAACCCCCGGCCGTACGAGGGCCGGGACGTCCTCGTCGTCGGCGCCGGCAACACCGGGGCCGAGATCGCGGCGGACCTGGCCGAGGGCGGCGCCGCCCGGGTACGGCTCGCGGTCCGCACCGCTCCGTACATCTGCCGCCGCTCCACCCTCGGCTGGCCCACCCAGCGCAGCGGCATCCTGGTGCGCCGGCTCCCGGTGGGCGTGGTGGACCGGCTGACCGGCCTGCTCGGAAAGTTCATCACCGCCGACCTCTCGGAGCACGGGCTGCCGCGACCGACCGGCGGCCTCTACTCCCGGGTGCTCCAGGGCGCCGTCCCGGTGCAGGACGTGGGCCTGGTCGCCGCCGTACGGGCCGGCAAGGTCGAGCCGGTGGCCGCCGTGGAATCCTTCGACGGCGCCGAGGTCGTCCTCGCCGACGGCTCCCGCCTCACCCCCGACGCGATCATCGCCGCGACCGGATACCAGCGCGCCCTGGAGCCCCTGATCGGACACCTCGGCGTCCTCGACGACCGCGGCCGGCCCGTGACGCGCGGCGCCCGCTGTCCCGCCGAGGCACCCGGGCTCTACTTCACCGGCTTCACCAACCCGATCAGCGGGATGCTCCGCGAGATGGCCCTCGACGCGGAGCGGATCGCCCGGCGGATCGCCCGGCGGACGGACGCCGCGCGCGTGACCCAGGACCCCGGCGGACGGACGCCGCGCGGGTGACCCAGGAGCCCGGCGGACGGACGCCGCGCGGGTGACCCAGGAGCCCGGCGGACCGGAACCGGCAGGCCAGGGTCGAGTCCGTACGGTCCCGCCCGGCTCGCGACGCCCGACACGCCCTACGGACGGCCCGCCTCGGACCCGGGGGCCCCGGGGGCAGGGGCGCGTTCCGGTGCCTCGCGCACGACCGCCTGGTCGCCGTGCGGGCCGAACAGGTGGAGGATCTCGACCGCTTCGGCGCCCGCCGGGCCGAACCAGTGGGGCTCGGCGGTGTCGAACTCCGCGACCTCACCCGGCCGGAGGGTGACCTCGCGGGCGCCGAGGACCAGCCGGAGCTCGCCCGCGAGGACGTAGAGCCACTCGTATCCGGCGTGGGTCACCAGCTTCGGCTCCCGGTGGGCGAGCACCTGCTTGAAGACCTGGACCCGGCCCGGGTACTGCGTCAGCGGCACCAGAACGCTGCCGCGCTCGCGGCTGCGGGGCCGGAGGTGGACCCGCGGGTCCCCGGTGGCCGGGGCCGCCACCAGCTGGTCGAGGGCGACCCGGTGGGCGCGGGCGAGCGGGATGAGCAGGTCGAGGGTCGGACGGCGCACACCCGACTCGACCCGCGAGAGGGTGCTCACCGAGATGCCGGTCTCCTCGGCGAGCGCCTCCAGGGTGAGCCCGCGGTCGTGGCGCAGGGCGCGCAGCCGGGGGCCGATGCCATCGAGGATCTCCGCGGTCTCAGGGTCCATGGGCCCATTTTGCGATGTCCGCAAAGTTCCTGGGCAGGCGGCCGGGGCCGCTTCGAGCATGGGCGCATCCGCGATCCCGCACCGAAAGGGCCCGCCCATGGCCACGCATGTCATGACCGCACCCGCCACCGCAGAGCCGAGCGCCCGGCGGCGCTGGACGGTGCTCGCCGTCTGCGCCTTGAGCATGTTCCTGGTGGGGGTGGACACCACCATCGTCAACGTCGGCCTGCCCGAGATCGGCCGCGGACTCGGCACCGGCACGCGCGGACTCGCCTGGGTCGTGGACGCGTACACCGTGGTGCTGGCCGGTCTGCTGGTCGTGTCCGGCGCGCTCGCCGACCGCTTCGGGCGGCGCCGGGTCTTCCGTGCCGGGCTCGTCGTCTTCGGACTGGCCTCGCTCGCCTGCGCCCTCGCCCCGTCGCTCGGCGCGCTCGTCGCCGCCCGCGCGGTCCAGGGGATCGGGGCCTCGATGCTGAGCCCGGTGGCCCTCGCGATCGTCGTGAGCGCGATGCCCGACCCGCGCGAACGGGCCCGCGCGATCGGGGTCTGGGCCGCGGTGTTCGGGCTGAGCATGGCGGCGGGACCGGTGACCGGCGGGGCGCTGATCGCGGCGTTCGGCTGGCGCTCGGTGTTCTGGTTCAACGTGCCGGTCGTCGTCCTCGCCCTCACCCTGGTCGCCCTGTTCGTGCCGGAGTCCCGCGGGCAGCGCGCCCGGCGGCTCGACCTGCCCGGCCAGCTGCTCCTCACGGCGGCGCTCGGTCTCACGGTGGGCGTGCTCATCGAGGGGCCGCGCCTCGGCTGGGGCTCGCCCGCCGCACTGACCGGCTACGCCCTGGCGGGGCTCGCCGCGGCCGGGTTCGTGGCCGTCGAGCAGCGGCGACCGGAGCCCCTGATGGACCTCGGGCTCTTCCGGCGGCCGGCCTTCACGACGGCGGTGCTCGGCGCCACGGCCGTGTTCGTCGCGCTGAACGTGACGCTGCTGCTCACCACGCTCCACCTCCAGCACACCCGCGGCCTCACCCCGCTGGCCTCGGGCCTCGCGACGCTGCCGATGGCGCTCGGCGCCACCGTGTGCGCGCCGTGGTCGGGCAGCCTCGTCGGGCGGTACGGGCCGCGCCGGCCGCTGCTCCTCGCGGGCGCGTTCACCACGGCGGGCGGTCTGTGCCTGGTGGGCCTCGGCCGGGACACCGGAATGCCGCTGCTCCTGGGCGCCCACCTGCTGATCGGCATCGGCTTCGGCTTCGCCAACGCGCCGCTCACCAACACGGCGGTCGGCGGACTGCCGCCGTCCCGCGCGGGCGTGGCGGGGGCGATCACCTCGACCGCGCGCCAGGTCGGCTCGGCGGTCGGCATCGCCCTCGCGGGCGCCCTGGTCACGGGCGTCGCCCCGGCGGAGCTTCCGGGCGCCTCCCGTGCCGGATGGTGGCTGGTCGCGGCCTGCGGCCTGTTCCTGCTCGTGGCGGCAAGATGGGCGCGACCGACGGCCACTGCGGCCGGCGGGCGGAAGCCCTGAGGGCCGGAAAGCCGTCCGGCCGGAAAGCCGTCCGGCCGGAAAGCCGTCCGGCCGGAAAGCCGTCCGGCCGGAAGGCCGGAACTCGGGGTCCCGAACCGGTCCGGGCGGCCTGCTCTCCGCCCGAGGCGGGGCACGGACGCGGAGGAGGGCAGGGAGGGCACGGCCCGCGCAGGAGCACCGGCGCGGCACCTCGCCACGGACCCGCCCGCGGGCGACCAGACCGCGAGCCGGACGCGCCGCCCGCCGCGCCCCCGACGCGCTTCCCGGCGCAGCGGACACGGTGCGCACACAACATCGCCACGCGTCCGCGCCGAAGACGGCTCGTCACGGCCATTCCTGACTGTTCGTCAGTTCTGTAATCTGACTAGGCGTCAGAGAAAGGAATCGGACGGGACTCGGAACGGACGGGCGGAGCGACACGATGCTTGGATCCACTCACGGCACCTTCACCACAGACCTCCGCGCCCGCGTCGACGCCTGCGGCGAGCAGCCCGCCCGGGCCGTCGTGCACGGCGTCGCCGCCCTGGAGGGCGATACGGACGTCAGCGGGCGCCCCCTGCACGCGCCGGTGCCCGAGCTCGACCGGTTCTTCCGGCCCGAGGTGGTCGCCGTCGTCGGCGCCTCCGACGCCGAGGGGCGGCCCAACACCGGGATCACCCGCCAGCTGCTCGACTGGGCGGGGCGGGTCGGGGCGCGCGTCGTACCGGTGCACCCGACCCGTACCGCCGTCTTCGGCATCGACTGCGTGGCCTCGGTGGCCGACCTCGACGAGTCCGTCGACCTCGCCGTCCTCCTCGTCGCCGACCCGCTGCCCGTGATCGAGCAACTGGGCGCCTCCAAGGTCAAGTTCGCCGTCGCCTTCGCCTCCGGCTTCGCCGAGACCGGGGAGACGGGCGCCCAGGCCCAGGAGCGGCTCGCCGCCGCCGTCGGGCGGTCCGGCCTCCGGCTGCTCGGTCCCAACACCAACCTCAACGCCTTCGAGCGCTTCCGCGAGGACCTGGAGGGGCCCGCCGTCGCACTCATCACCCAGTCCGGCCACCAGGGACGGCCCGTCTTCACCATGCAGGAGCTGGGCGTCCGCCTCTCGCACTGGGCGCCCACCGGCAACGAGGCCGACCTGGAGACCGCCGACTTCATCTCGTACTTCGCGCACCGGCCCGAGGTCGGGGCCATCGCCTGCTACGTGGAAGGGCTGAAGGACGGGCGGTCCTTCCTGCTCGCGGCCGACCAGGCCGCCCGCCGCCAGGTGCCGGTGATCGCCGTCAAGGTCGGCCGCACCGAGGCCGGCGCGCGCATGGCCGCCTCACACACCGGCAAGCTCACCGGGGCCGACCAGGTCGTCGACGCCGCCATGCGCCAGTTCGGGGTGATCCGGGTCGACGGCCTCGACCAGCTCCAGGACACCGCGGCGCTGCTCGCGCGGGCCCGCAGGCCGGTCGCCGAGGGGGTCGTCGTGTACTCCATCTCCGGCGGCACCGGCGCCCACTTCTCCGACCTCGCCACCGCCGCCGGCCTCTCCCTGCCCACGCTCTCGCAGGCACGGCAGGACGAGCTGCACCAGTGGATCCCGGAGTACCTGAGCGTGGCCAATCCGGTCGACAACGGCGGGCACCCGGTGGGCGACTGGCGCGGCCGGAAGATCATCGACGCGATCCTCGCCGACCCGGAGGTGGGGGTGCTGATCTGTCCGATCACCGGCCCCTTCCCGCCCATGAGCGACAAGCTCGCGCAGGACCTCGTCGACGCGGCCGAGCAGACGGACAAACTGATCTGCGTGGTCTGGGGCTCCCCCGTCGGGACCGAGGACGCCTACCGGACCACCCTGCTCGGCTCCTCGCGGGTCGCCACCTTCCGCACGTTCGGCAACTGCATCGGCGCGGTCAAGGCGTACCTCGACCACCACCGCTTCACCACCGGCTACCGCTCGCCCTTCGACGAGGCCCCGCGCACCCCGTCCCCCTCCTTCCGCAAGGCGCAGGCCCTGATGCGGCCCGGCCACCGGCTCAGCGAGCACGCGGCGAAACAGCTGCTGCGCGCGTACGGGATACGGGTGCCGCGCGAGCAGCTCGTGACCAGCGCCGCCGCGGCCGTACGGGCGGCGGGCCTGGTCGGCTACCCGGTCGTCATGAAGGCCTCGGGTCCGCAGCTCGCCCACAAGACGGAGCTGGGCCTGGTGAAGGTCGGACTGACCTCGGCGAGCCAGATCCGGGACGCCTACCGCGAGTTGACCGACATCGCCCGTTACGAGGGCATCGACCTGGACGGCGTCCTGGTCTGCCAGATGGTGGGGCGCGGGGTCGAGATGGTGGTGGGCGTGACCCACGACCCGCTCTTCGGGCCGACGGTCACGGTCGGCCTCGGGGGCGTCCTCGTGGAGGTCCTGAACGACGCGGCCGTGCGCGTGCCGCCCTTCGGGGAGCGCGCGGCCCGGGACATGCTCGGCGAACTGCGCGGCCGGGCCCTGCTCGACGGGGTACGGGGAGCGCCGCCCGCCGACGTGGACGCGCTCGTGGAGGTGGTCCTGCGGGTGCAGCGCATGGCGCTCGAACTCGACGGGCAACTCTCCGAGCTGGACATCAATCCGCTGATGGTGCTGCCGCGCGGGCAGGGGGCGGTGGCCCTGGACGCGCTCGCGGTGTGCCGATAGGAGACGTCGATGACCGAGGTACTGCACACCGTCGAGAACGGCGTCTCGTGGATCACGCTCAACCGGCCGGAGGCGATGAACGCGGTCACCTGGGACCAGCGGGAGCGGATCATCACGCTCCTCGCCGAGGCCTCCGCCGACCCGGCGGTCCGGGCCGTGGTCGTGACGGCCACCGGGCGGGGCTTCTGCGCGGGCGCCGACCTGCGGGGCGGGCCGCCGGCGCCGGCCGAGGGCCGGGAGGGGGTCACCGGCGACGTCGCCCGGATGATCCGACAGGGCGCGCAGCGGTTCATCGGGGCCGTACTGGACTGCGAGAAGCCGGTGATCGCGGCGGTGAACGGGACGGCCGCCGGGATCGGGGCGCATCTGGCGTTCGCGTGCGACCTGGTGCTCGCGGCGGAGTCGGCGAAGTTCGTGGAGGTCTTCGTACGGCGCGGGATCGTGCCGGACGGCGGCGGGGCGTACCTGCTGCCGCGCCTGGTGGGGCCGCAGCGGGCCAAGGAGCTGATGTTCTTCGGCGACGCGCTGCCGGCCGCCGAGGCGCGGGCGATGGGCCTGGTCAACCGGGTCGTACCCGCGGAGGAGCTGGAGAAGACGGCCCGCGAGTGGGCCGAACGCCTGGCCCAGGGCCCCACCCGGGCCCTGACCCTCACCAAGCAGCTGGTGAACGCCTCCCTGGAGTCCGACCGCACGACCGCCTTCGCGGCGGAGGCGGCGGCACAGGAGATCTGCATGACCTCGCGGGACGCGCAGGAGGGGGTGGCGGCTTTCGTGGAACGGCGTACGCCGACGTACGACGGGCGGTGAGGCGGGCCCCACGAGGGCCGGCGCGGCGAGCGAACTCCGGTTGCGGGCAGGGCCGGACGCGCGATCCTGGAAGAGGGGCAGGAGGCGCGATGAGCATCCTCTCTTCCCGTCGGTACCCCGTCGCCCGCTTCGCGCTGGCGGTCCTGCTCGCCTTGGCCGGGGCTCTGGTGGCGCCGTCGGCGGAAGCCGCGCCTCGTCCCTACTTCCGTGTCGGCAGCTTCCCGTACGGCATCGCGATCACTCCAAACGGCAGCGACGTCTACGTGGCCTGCGCCGGGGACGGCCGACTGTTCGTGGTCGACGCGGCCACCAGGAAGGTGACCGGACGCGTCTGGGCCGGGTCCCAACCGACGGATGTCGCGATCACCCCTGACGGCCGCCGCGCCTACGTCACCAACCTGGGAACGTGGAGCAGCTCCGGATCGGTCTACGTGTTCGACACGGCGACCAACAAGCAGACCGGCCACATCAGCGCGGGCGAAGGCCCGCTGGGCCTGGCCATCACTCCCGACGGCCGGCGTGTCTACGTCGCCAACGCCTTCTCCGACACCGTGTCGGTGATCGACACGACGACCGACAAGGTCGTCGCCGACATCAAGGTCGGCAGCACCCCTACCGAAGTGGTGATGTCCCCCGACGGCCGGCGTGTCTACGTGGCCAACGCCGGTTACGGAACCCCCACCTCCCTGTCCGTGATCGACACGGCCACCGACAAGGTCGTCGGCTGGCCCGGCCGCATCGGCAACTTCACGTACGGGCTCGCGGTGACACCCGACGGACACCACCTCTACGTCACGGACCAGGTGGGAACCGTGTCCGTGGTCGACACGAGGACCGGCAAGGTGACCGGCGGGCCCATCCCGGTCGGCTGGCACGCCAAGGACGTCGTGGTGTCCGCGGACGGGCGACGGGCCTACGTCACCAACGAGTCCTCGGAAAGCGTGACGGTGATCGACACGAGCACGGGCAAGGTGCTCGACACCCTCCATCTCGGCGCCCACCCCACCCGCATCACCTTGGCGCCGGACGGCCGTCACGCCTACATCACGCTCGCCCAGAACGGCGCCGTCTGGGTGCTCGACCTCTGAGCGCGGGACGACCGCCCCACGACCCTTCTCATCTGACGAACCGTCAGCTTCAATGGGCGGTGTGATGGGACACGCTGGGATGGCGGCCACCGCCGTCCGATACCTCAGGTCGGCCGGAGCGCCCACGGCCGTGGAACCCCTGCCCCGCCCCGCGCTCCGGGCGGTACGGGACGACGAGCGGATGTCCGTCGATCCGGCCGAGTTCCGGCGGGTGCTCGGGCACTTCGCGAGCGGCGTCACGATCGTGACCGCGCTCGACGCCGCAGGGCCGGCCGGCTTCGCCTGCCAGTCCTTCGCCTCGCTGTCGCTCGACCCGCCGCTGATCGCCTTCATGGTCGCCCGCACGTCCACGACCTGGCCGCGGATCGCCCGCGCCGGACGCTTCTGCGTCAACATCCTGGGCGCGCGACAGGGCGCGCTGTGCCGGGCGTTCGCGGTGAGCGGCGCGGACAAGTTCGCGGGGGTGGACTGGACCCCGGCCCCGGCGACCGGCTCGCCACGACTGCCGGACGCCCCGGCCTGGGTGGACTGCGAGATCGCCACGGTCCACACGGGCGGAGACCACCTGATCGTGGTGGGGCGGGTGGAGGCGCTGGGCGCCACCGACGAGGACGGGGAGCCGCTGCTGTTCCACCGGGGGCGGTTCGGGCGGTTCGAGGGATAGCGAGGCCCCCGGCTCGAACCCCTGGCGCCAGCCCTCGGCATGCGTCCGCACGTCGGGTTCGAGCCCGTGGACCGGCAGCGGGCTGACCGCGACCGGCCCCGCAGCCCCTCAGGCAGCGGCCGGGACCGCCGCGGCGTCGCCCGTCCGGGCGCCCGGACGCCGGATCACCAGGGCCATCAGGGCCGCCGCCGCGCACAGGGCGCCGGAGGCGTACCAGACCACGTCGTACGAGCCGAAGACGTCACGCGCGAGGCCGCCCGCGAAGGCGATGAGGGCGGCGCCGACCTGGTGGGAGGCGAGGACCCAGCCGAAGACGATGGCGCTGTCCTCGCCGTAGTGCTCGCGGCAGAGCGCGATGGTGGGCGGGACCGTGGCGACCCAGTCGAGGCCGTAGAAGACGATGAAGAAGATCATCGGTGGGTGCACGGCAGGGGCGAGGAGCATCGGCAGGAAGAGCAGCGAGATGCCGCGCAGGGCGTAGTACACGGCCAGCAGGCGGCGCGGCGAGAAGCGGTCGGTGAACCAGCCGGAGGCGATCGTGCCGACGACGTCGAAGACGCCGATGACCGCGAGGAGTCCGGCCGCCGCCTGGACGGGCATGCCGTGGTCGTGGGCCGCGGGCACGAAGTGGGTCTTCACCAGACCGTTCGTCGAGGCACCGCAGATGGCGAAGGTGCCGGCGAGCAGCCAGAACGGGCCGGTGCGGGCCGCCTTGAGGAGGACGGTGACCGCGCGGCGTGCGGCGCCGGTGACGGGCGCGGGCTTCTGCGCGTACTCCCCGCCGTACGGGGCGAGACCGACGTCCGCCGGGTGGTCGCGGAGCAGCAGCCATACGAACGGGACGACGGCGAGCGCGGCGAGTGCGACGGTCACGGCGGCCGGGCGCCAGCCGTGGTGCTCGACCAGCCAGGACAGCAGCGGCAGGAAGATCAGCTGTCCCGAGGCCCCCGCCGCGGTGAGGATGCCGGTGACCAGTCCGCGCCGCGCCACGAACCAGCGGTTGGTGACGGTCGCGGCGAAGGCGAGGGCCATGGAGCCGCTGCCGAGGCCGACGAGGACGCCCCAGTAGAGGACCAGTTGCCAGGTGGCCGTCATCCCCACGGTCAGCAACGAGCCGAGCGCGATCACGCTCAGGGCCACGGCGACGACCCGGCGGATGCCGAACCGGTCCATGAGCGCGGCCGCGAACGGCGCCGTCAGGCCGTACAGCGCCAGGTTCACCGACACCGCGAAGCCGATCGCGCCGCGCGACCAGTGGAACTCTCCGTGCAGCGGCTCGATGAGCAGCCCGGGCAGGGACGCGAAGGCCGCCGCGCCGATGATCGTGACGAAGGTGACGGCGGCGACGAACCACGCGCGGTGCACGCGGGGTGTCCGGTGGGGCGGGCGGACGGCGGCGGAGCCGGAGGCTGCGGGGCTCTCGGTTGTCTGGGTCACGTCACCCAGCTTGTCGAGCGGACGGCGCCCCCACCATTGGCCCGAACGACAGCTTTCCAACGGATCGGGCCAACGGATCGGGCAATGCATCGGGCAATGGATCGGGCCGACTCATCGGGTCGACGCCTCGCGGCAGCACATCGAGCCGACGCGTCGGTGCCGCCGGTCCGGGCCGACGCACCGGGCCGACGCACCGGGCCGACGGGTCCGGCCGGCGGTTCCCGCCACCGGCCACCGGCCGACGCCTCCCGGCCGGTCACACCCTCGGCAGCGTCCTGATCGGGCGCACCACCAGCAGCGCCGTCACCACGAGCACCGCGATCCCGGCCCCCGAGAGCAGCACCTCCTCCGTGCCCACCGCGGCCGCGACCGGACCCGACAGGGCCCGGCCCACGCCCATCATCAGCAAGGATCCGGCCACGTCGTACGCGTGCATGCGGTTCAGCTCGTCCTGCGGGACGTGCGTCTGGACCGAGGTCGACCACATGACCAGCCAGAAGGCGAAGGCCGCGCCGCCGACGAGCTGACCCACCCCGAGCAGGGGCACCGGCGCGCCGGTTCCGAGCAGGAGCAGGTTGACCGGCAGGCCGAGCAGGGCGACCGCACCGGCGGCGAGCGGGCGGACCGGGCGCAGGCGCAGCGCGAGCAGGCCGCCGACCGCGCTGCCCGCCCCGTTGACCGCCATCAGCACGCCGTACGTGGCCGAGCCGTGGTCCTCGGTCACCAGGCTCGCGGTGAGCGGCACCATCGGGCCCGCCACGGTCAGCCCGTAGACCGTCCAGATGGAGATCACGCCCCACAGCCAGCTGCGGGCCCGGAACTCACGCCACCCGAGGGCCAGTTCGGCACCCATGGAGCCGCGCTCGACGCCGTCGGAAGGGACCGGGGGGATCCGCATCAGGACGAAGCAGACGGCGCTGACCGCGAAGGCGGCGGCGTTCACGGCCCAGGCCGCGCCGGCGTTCCGGACGGCGACGAGCAGACCGGCGAGGGCCGGGCCCGCCATGGTCATCAGGGCCTCGACGACCCGCAGGACGGCGTTGGCGCGCTGCACGTCGGAGGCAATGCGGGGGATCGTGGAGGCGACGCCGGGCTGGAAGAGCGCGGCACCGACGCCGCTGACCACGGACAGCACGTAGACGGCCCACAGCGGCGGGCTGCCGAGCGCGAAGGTGACGGCGAGGAGCACCGTGCCGGGCAGCCGGATCAGGTCGGCGGTGATCATCATCCGGCGGGCGGTGAAGCGGTCGGCGAGCACTCCGCCGAAGAGCACGAAGCACGCGAAGGCGGCGGTCCACAGACCGAGCGCGTAGCCGACGGAGGAGCCGGGGTGCCCGGCGCCGATGAGTCCGGCGGCGAAGGCGACCGGGACCATGCCCTCGCCGAGGACGGCGACCGCGCGGGCGACGAAGAAGAGCCGGAAGTTACGGTTCCACAGTGCGGGCGGCCCGGCCGGTACGGGTGCGGGGGGCGACCCCGGTACGGGAATCCGCTCGGCGGCCTCAGACTTGTACGCGTTGTCCGTCACGAACAGACACACGTACCAGGACGTGGTCTGGACCACCAGTTCTTTACGGAGGGATCTCACCGTGCGACCCGTGCGCCCCCTGCGGCCCCATCGCGTCGCCGTCCTCGCCCTCCCCGGCCTGCTCCCCTTCGAACTGGGGATTCCCCACCGGATCTTCGGACGCGCCAAGGATCCCGAGGGTCGGCCCCTGTACGAGATCGTGACCTGCGCGACCGCCCCCGGGCCGGTCCCGACGGACGCCGACTTCGCCGTACACGTCGAGCACGGCCCCGAGGCCCTGGCCACCGCCGACACGGTCGTCGTGCCCGCCTCGTACGAGCTCGGCCCGGTCTACGAGGAGGGGCGGCTGCCCGACGGACTCGCGGCGGCGCTCGCACACATCCGGCCCGGCACGCGGCTCGTCTCCATCTGCACCGGCGGATACGTGCTCGCCGCCGCAGGCTTCCTCGACGGGCGGCCCGCCACCACCCACTGGGCCTCCGCCGACCACTTCCAGCGGCTCTTCCCCAAAGTGCGGGTGGACGCGGACGTGCTGTTCGTGGACGACGGGGACGTGCTCACCTCCGCAGGCGTCGCCGCGGGCATCGACCTGTGCCTGCACATCGTGCGCCGCGACCACGGCACGGCCGTCGCCAACGAGGTGGCCCGGCGCACCGTCGTTCCCCCGCACCGGGACGGCGGACAGGCGCAGTACATCGCGCGGCCGGTGCCCGAGCCGGGGACGTCGACCACGACGGCGGCCCGGGCCTGGGCGCTCGCCCACCTCCACGAACCCATCCAGCTGCGCGACCTGGCCGTGCGGGAGTCGATGAGCGTGCGGACCTTCACCCGCCGGTTCCGCGAGGAGGTCGGCGCCAGCCCCGGCCAGTGGCTCACCCAGCAGCGCGTGGAGCGGGCCCGGCACCTGCTGGAGTCCACGGACCTGCCGGTCGACCAGATCGCCCACGACTCCGGTTTCGGCACCGCCCAGTCGCTGCGGGTGCACCTGCAGAGCGCGATCGGCGTGACCCCGACGGCCTACCGGCGCACGTTCCGGGCCGCGGGCTCTCCGGCCTGAGGCCGGAAGGCCTCACACCCGGACGCCCGGTCACCGGTCGGAACCCGCAGTCCGCGGACGGACCCGCCCGACGGACGGCGGAGCTGCCGGCGTCCTGCCCTCCGGCGTGATCCGGCGCTCGCCCCACAGTCCGAGGGCGGTCAGCGCCAGGGTGAGGACGACCCCGTACAGGATCGCCGTCGACGGCGCGACGACCTTGAGGAGGGCGCCCGCGAGGGTGCCGCTCGCGGCGTAACCGGCGCCGACGGCCGCGTACATCACCGAGTAGCCGGCGGCGAGGGCCCCGGGCGGCAGGATCTGGCGCAGGGCGAGGTTGCGGGTGAGCCCGGCGGGCGCCTGGAGCAGGCCGGCGGCGGCGAGCGCGACCGCGATGCCGGCCGTCCACGGCAGGACGGCGGCCAGGGCGACACCGGCCGCGACGGAGGTGACGAGAACCGCGGACTGGACCGTCAGCCGGCCGGGCCAGGAACCGCGCAGCCCGTAGACGAACGCGCCGACGGCCGATCCGATCGAGAACCCGGCGAGCAGCGGCCCGGCCCATCCCAGCGGGATCCCGCGCTGTTCCAGGAGGGCCGGCAGGATCAGTTCGGCGAGCGCGAGGAGCGTCAGTCCCGCGGCGCCCGACACGTACACGGGCCAGGCCCGCACCAGCACCCGGCGCATCGACGCCCCCGGCTCCTGGGGCTCCGCCGCCCACCCGTACGGCAGCAGCCACAGGCCGGCCACCGAGAGCGCCATGGACGCCGCCTGGAGCAGCAGCGGTACGGCCGGGTCGACGCCGAGGGCGAGTCCGGCGGTCAGTGCCGGGGCGGCCGCCCAGATGGCGAAGACCAGGATCGACTCCATGCTCATCGCCTGGGTGACGGCGCGGTCCGGGACCATGCCGGTGAGCAGCGCCCGCATTCCCCCCGGCGCGGCCGACGGGCCCGCTCCCGCGAGGAAGGCGCACGCGCCGAGCAGGACCGGGTGCGCCCCTCCCCCCAGGACGCCGAGACCCGTGAACCCCGCCGCTCCGACCGCGAGTCCGACCGCCATGTGCGGGCGGGCCCGCTCGGCGTCCATCCGGACCCCGAGGACGGGCGCGCCGACGATCTCCCCGATCACGTACACGGCGGCGAGCACCGCCCCGAGTGTGTAGCCGCCCGGCTGCTGCCGCACCAGGAACACTGCCGCGAGCGGCGCCATGGCAACGGGCAGGCGGGCGGCGACCGTGACGGCCGACCAGGTGAGGACGGGGCGGGTGGCGAGCTCGCGATAGGACATGCTCAGGACCGTAACGACGCACGGCCCTGAGGCCCATCGGTTTCCCGAGGGCCGGGGCGGGCTCCACGGTCGGTCAGCCCGTTCGCTGCGGACCGGGGTGGGCTCCGCGGGAGGTCAGCCCGTTCCATGCGGACCGGGGCGAGCCCCGCGGTCGGTCAGCCCGTTCGCTGCGGACCGGAGCGAGCCCGCGGGAGGTCAGCCCTTCGCCCGCCCCGCGATGCCGTCCAGGACCCGGTCGAGACCCCACGCGTACTGCTCGTCCGAGACGTACGCCGCGATGGTGTCCGCCGCCCCGGCCGTGCGCGGGTAGCGGTCGGCGGGGACGGCGCGGAGCTGCTCGCGGCGGGCCGCGACGCGCTCGTCGACCGGCGGGGCCGGTGCGGGAGAGGGGAGTTCGGCGGCCTCCAGGGCGATCGCTCCGAGGACCTGGACGATCAGCAGGTACGAGGCGCGGGCGGCCTCCGTCGGGTCGAGGCCGGCGTCCGCGAGGGCGGCGAGCAGGGCCTCGCCGAGCGCGAGGGCGTTCGGGCCGTCCATCGGGCCGGAGAGCAGCAGGTTGACCGCTCCCGGGTGGGCGAGCAGGCGGCGCCGCAGGTCGGCCGCGAGCGCGTGGACGCGGTCCCGCCACGGCGTGTCGCGGGCGGCGAGGGCCGCGAGGTCGGTCTCGCCGAGCAGGTGCTCGACCACCGCCCCGATCACCGCGGCGCGGTCCGGGAAGTACGTGTAGACGGCGTTGGGGGCGAGCCCCAGCTCGGCGGCGATCCCCCGGATGCTCACCGCGTCGGCCCCGCGGGCGCCGAGCAGTCTGATGGCCGCCGCGACCACCTCGTCCTCGCCGACCGCCCGCTTCCTGCCCCGCTTCGCCGGCGGCGTGTCCTGTGCTGCCATCCGTCCGCCTCCTCGTCCCGTCCTCGCACGACACCTTGACGCGTCATTTTTGCACGGCGTACATTAATTGCACAGCGTACAGAAATTGGAGGTGGTCCTGATGTCCGTCCCTCTCCCCGTCCCCGAGCGCACTCCCGAGCGCCCCTACCGCGCCCTCAAGCGCCCCGCACTGCGCGCCTGGATCCGGTGGACGGCCGGTTTCCTGGCGTTCCCGATCGCCGGTCTCGCCGGCCGCGCGGCGGCCGGCCCGGTCGACGACGCGACGAGCGCCCTGCTGGGCGGGGTCGCGACGGGGGCGGTGATCGGCGCCGGACAGGCGCTCGTCTCGTCCGGCCGGCTGAACCCGCCCCGCTGGGCCGCCGCCACCGCGGCCGGCAGCGGGCTCGGGCTGCTGCTCGGCGCCGCCCTGGTCGGCCACCGGACCGATCTCGGCCCACTGGCGCTCATGGGCGCCGTCGAGGGCGTCCTGCTCGGCACGGCCCAGGCCTGCGCCCTGCCGCGCGCCACCCGGCTACGGTGGCTCTGGGCGGCGGCGATGCCGGTCCTGTGGGCGACCGGCTGGACGGTGACCACCCTGGCCGGGGTCGGGGTGGACGCGCGCTTCACCGTCTTCGGCGCCACCGGGGCGCTCACCTTCTCCGCCCTCTCCGGCGTCCTGCTCCACCGACTCCTGCCCGCCACCACCCGCGCCCGGACCTCCGGACCGGGCTCCCTCCGCGAGGTCGACGCATGAAGCACACCGCCACCCCCCGTCACGTGATCTTCGGCTCGGGCGCCGTGGGCACGGCCGTCGCCGAGGCACTGGTGCGCCAGGGCGAGTCGGTCCGGGTCGTCAACCGGTCCGGTCGCGCGGACGTCCCCGACGGTGTCGAGGTGGCCGCCGGCGACGCGGCCGACCCCGCGTTCACCACCGCCGTCGCGGCCGGCGCGGCCGTCGTCTACCAGGCGCTCAACCCGCCGTACCACCGCTGGCAGCAGGAGTTCCCCGCACTGCAGGCCGGGGTGCTCGCCGCGGCCGAGGCGGCCGGCGCCCGGATGGTCTCGATGGACAACGTCTACTGCTACGGCCCGCCCGGCGGGCGTCCGTTCACCGAGGAGACCCCCGACGCGGCGACCACCCGCAAGGGCCGGCTCCGCGGCCGGATGGCCCAGGACCTGCTCGCCGCGCACGAGGCCGGGCGCGTGGAGGTCGCGATCGGGCGCGCCTCCGACTACTTCGGGCCGCGCGGCGGCGCCCAGTCCAACCTCGGCGACCTGGTCTTCCCGGCCCTGCTGGCCGGCCGTACCGCCACCGTCCTCGGCGATCCGGACCAGCCGCACACGTACACGTTCATTCCCGACATCGGGGAGGCGCTCGCCCTCCTCGGCCGCCACCCCGACGCCCCTGGGCGCGTCTGGCACCTGCCCAACGACCCGCACACCCGCACCACCCGCGAGCTCGTCGGGCTGGCCCACCGCGCCACCGGCCGCCCCGGCGGCGCCCGGCTGCGCCGGATGCCGACGTTCGCCCTGTACGCGATGGGCGCGGTGAACCGCACGGTGCGCGAACTCATCGAGATGCGGTACGAGTTCGCCGAACCGTTCGTCGTCGACTCCACACTCGTCCGGGACCGGCTGGGCGCCGTCGCCACCCCGGTCGAGGAGGCGCTGGAGCGGACGGTGGCGGCCTACCGCGCCCTCGGCAAGTGAGCGGCGCCGCAAGACGGCCGCGGACCGCGGTGGGAGGCAGGGCCTCAGAACGTGAGCACGCCGCGCGCCACCTTCCCCTGCTCCATGTCCTCCACCGCCCGCGCGAACTCCTCCACCGGGTAGGTGGTGGTGACGAGTTCGTCGAGGAGGAGGCGGCCGGAGCCGTACAGCTCGGCGTAGAGGGCGATGTCCTTCTGGGGGCGGGAGGAGCCGTAACGGCAACCGAGGATCGACTTGTCCAGGAACATCGCGGCGGGCAGGAAGCTCGCCTCGGCCTTCGGCGCCGTCATGCCGAGCAGGACCGCCTGCCCGTGCCGGTCGAGCAGGTCGACGGCGGCACGGACGAGCGCGGTGTGCCCGACGCACTCGAAGACGTGGTCGGCTCCGGTGGGCAGGACCTCCCGTACGGCGTCGGTCGACGTCAGGAAGTGCGTGGCGCCGAACTGCCGGGCGGGGCCCTCCTTGGCCGGGTTGGTGTCGACGGCGACGATCGTCGTCGCGCCGGCGATCCTGGCGCCCTGGAGCACGTTGAGGCCGATGCCGCCGGTGCCGATGACGACGACGGTCTCGCTGCGGTCGACCTTCGCCCGGTTGAGCACGGCCCCGACGCCGGTGAGCACGCCGCAGCCCATGAGGGCGGCGGAGGTGAGCGGGATGGTGCCGGGGATCTTCACCGCCTGGACGGCCTTGACGACGGTCCGCTCGGCGAAGGAGGAGTTGGACGCGAACTGGAACAGCGGCGTGCCCGCCCGGGAGAACGGCTGCCCCGGCATCCCGATCGCCTTGCGGCACATGGTGGGGCGGCCCCGGTCGCAGTCGGCGCAGGCGCCGCAGTTCGCGAGCGTGGACAGGGCCACGTGGTCGCCGGGGACGACGTGGGTGACGCCCGGACCGACGGCCTCGACGACCCCGGCGCCCTCGTGCCCGAGGACGACGGGCGGGGGGAAGGGGATCGTGCCGTCGACCACCGACAGATCGCTGTGGCACAGCCCCGCGGCGGCGACGGCGACGAGCACCTCGCCCGGACCGGGGTCACGGACCTCCAGGTCGTCGACGACCCGGACCTGCTTCCCGTCGAAGACGACGCCCCTCATGAACCGTTCTCCTTCCGGGAGTTCGGGCGGTCGCCGGCGGCTGCCGCCCGGGCCATCTCCTCCAGCTGCCGGAGCATCGGCATCGGGTCGATCCCCACCGTCCCCGGCAGGAAGTCCGCGATCCGCTCCGGGGTCCAGGCGCCGCCCTCCGCGTAGCCGGCGCGCAGTTCGCGCGGCTGCGCCCAGACCGCGATCTTGGGTCCGGCGATCGTGTACACCTGGCCGGTGATCCGCTCCGCCTTGGCGCGGTCGGAGAGCAGGTAGACGACGAGCGCGGCGACGTCCTCGGGCTCGCCGATCTCCTTCAGCTCCATCGGGACGTTGGCCGACATCCGGGTGCGGGCCACCGGGGCGACGGCGTTGGCGGTCACGCCGTACTTGTGCAGCCCGAGCGCCGCGCTGCGGACCAGGGAGATGATGCCGCCCTTGGCCGCCGAGTAGTTGGCCTGGGCGACCGAGCCCTGGTGGTTGCCGCTGGTGAAGCCGATGAGCGTGCCGGAGCCCTGCCGGCGCATCACGGCGGACGCGGCCCGGAACAGGGTGAAGGTGCCCTTCAGGTGGGTGGCGACGACGGGGTCCCACTCCTCCTCGGACATGTTGAAGAGCATCCGCTCGCGCAGGATGCCCGCCACGCACACGACCCCGTCGATCCGTCCGTACTCGGCGAGCGCCACGTCCACGACGCGCTGACCGCCCGCCATCGTCGAGATGTCGTCGGCGACGGCCACCGCCGCGCCGCCCGCCGCCTCGATCTCCTTGACGACGGACTCGGCGACCTCGCTCGTGGGCTCACCGCCCTCGATGGAGACGCCGTAGTCGTTGACGACGACCCTCGCTCCCTCCGCCGCGCAGGCGAGGGCGACCGCGCGGCCGATCCCCCGGCCCGCGCCCGTGACGGCGACGACCTTCCCTGCCAAGAAGTTCCCCACGCCCGGCCCCTTCCCGCGGTTTCTGACGGTCCGTTAGATTCGTACGTCGACAGGATTCTACGACCCGTCAGACACCGGAAAACAAGACCTCGGAGGCGCCCGATGTCATTCCCGACCCCTCACCCCCCGGCCCTCCCGCCCGCTTTCCATGACATCGCCAAGCGCGTGAACAACTGGGGGCGTTGGGGTCAGGACGACGAGATCGGCACGCTCAACCTCATCACCGACGAGGTGGTGCGGGAGGCCGCCGCGACCGTCCGCAGCGGTCTGCGCGTCCCGCTCGCCGTGGAGCTCAAGCAGGACGGCGTGCAGACCGGCATGATCCCCGGCCGGGTCAACCCGCTGCACGTCATGGTCCAGATCAACCAGGAGCTCTTCGGGCCGGGCACCGTCGCCACCAGCGACGACGCCGTGACCCTCGGCCTCCAGGCCGGCACCCACTGGGACGCCCTCACCCATGTCTCGCACTCGGGCCGGATCTACAACGGGCGCCCCGCCGCGACCATCACCCCGCACGGGCGCTCCGAGTTCAGCGGCATCCACACCGCACGCCACATCGTCAGCCGCGGCGTCCTGCTCGACGTGGCGGCGGCCAAGGGGGTCGACCGCTTGCCCGGCGACCACGCCGTCACCCCCGAAGACCTCGACGAGGCCGCCGAGTTCGGTGGAGTCACCGTACGGGCCGGCGACATCGTGCTCGTACGCACCGGACAGATCCAGGCCTACCTGGCCGGCGACAGGCACGGCTACGCCTTCCCCTCCCCCGGCCTGTCCGTCCGCACCCCCGAGTGGTTCCACGCCCGGGACGTGGCGGCGGTCGCCAACGACACGCTCACCTTCGAGATCTTCCCGCCGGAGATCGAGAACCTGTGGCTGCCCGTGCACGCCCTCGACCTCGTCGAGATGGGCATGCTCCAGGGCCAGAACTGGAATCTGGAGGCGCTGTCCACAGCCTGTGCACAGGAGCGGCGCCACGCCTTCCTGCTCTCCGCGATGCCCGAACCCTTCGTGGGCGGCACGGGCACACCGGTGGCCCCGGTCGCGGTCTTCTGACGGCACCTCCAGCGCACCCGGGATCCACGCCCTCGGCGGCGTGCGGGATCCCTCGCGGGTGGCGGCGCACTCGCGCGCGCCCCGAGCACGGCACGACCGCCGCCACCCGTCACGACCCGCGCTCGCCGAGGGGCCACGCCCCTCGACTCCCCTCGCAGAACGAATCGCTCACCCAAGAGTGAGCAATTCACCACGAACCGTCAACAGTGCACCCGGGAGGGTGACACGCGCGGGGCCGGTCCGGCGCCCGGCGCACGGTCCACCTCGCACCAGATGCTCTTGCCCGTGCCCTCACGCTGCCAGCCCCAGCGGTCCGCCAGGCCGTCCACCAGCTCCAGACCGCGCCCGTTGGTGTCCTGGCCGTCCGCGTGCCGCGGCTGCGGCGGGCGGTCGCTCGTATCGGCGACCTCCACGCGCACCCCGCCGCCACCGAACAGCATCCGCAGCACGGCCGGACAGCCCGTGTGCACCACGGCGTTCGTCACGAGCTCGGAGATCAGCAGCACCAGCGTCTCCGCCAGCGGCTCGTCGTCCTCTATCCCCGAGCCGGCCATCCGTGACCGCGCCCACCGCCGGGCGCGCCCCACTTCCGCCGGGTCCGGCCCGACCTCCAACTGAACCTGAAGCACCTGCACCGTTCACACCATCCGAACCGGCGTCCTCGACGACCTAACGGAACGTGATTCCCTTGTGAGACAGCATGGTTGACGTACAGTCACCGCAACAAGCGCTTCGGGCATATTCCAGCGCGAAGGAGTACGCATGGTCCATACTGTGCGACGCACGTTGCGGGGAGTCGAACAGAGGCGCGCGCGAGGCCGCCAGGGGGCGCGAGCGGCGGGCATTCCCGAGCGCGGAACCACCGCAGGGGCGGCACCGGCGCGATCCGGGCACACGAGCACTCGCATCTCACGGAGCGTACCGGAGCCGGAGGGTGACTCCGGCCCGTGACGACCTCGCCGAAGGACACAACCCGATATCGACGCTGCGTGACGCCGCGACCACTCCGGCACCTACAGCGCGGCCGCCACCAGCTCCTCCGCCGCCGCCCCCGAGCCGCCCCGCTCGGCCCGCAGCCAGGCCCGTTTCAGATGCAGGTGCACATCGGCCTCCCAGGTGAAGCCCATGCCACCGTGCACCTGCAGGCAGTCACGGGCACAGCCCACCGCGGCCTCGTCGGCGAGCAGCCGGGCGCCGGCGATCTCGACCGGATCGGCCGTCACCGCCGCCGCGTAGACCGCGGCGCGGGCGACTTCCGTTCGTACGAGCATCTGGGCGCACAGGTGCTTGACGGCCTGGAAGGCGCCGATCGCCCGTCCGAACTGCTCCCGGCCCCGGGCATGGGCGACGGCCAGCTCCGTGGTCCGGCCGGCACTGCCGAGCTGCTCGGCGGCGGTGAGCAGGGACGCCTCGTCCCCGAGGGGCGCCGCGGCGACGGGCAGCCGGTGCAACGGCGTCAGCGGATCCACGGACCGGATCGGGGCGGCCCCCTCGGTCGGGCCGAGCACCACGTCCGCCGCGTCCAGCCACTCGACGAGCTCCCCGTCGGCCGCGGCGACCACGACCTCCCCCTCCGCCGCCCCGGCCACCCGGCCCGCGGCCAGGTGCGTGGCGACCAGCGGCCCCGGCAGCAGCACCCGGCCCGCCTCCTCGAAGAGAAGGACCGCCTCGGGCAGGCCGAGCCCCACCCCGCCCTCGTCCTCCGGCAGCCGCAGCGCGAAGAAGCCGGCCGCACCGAGCTCGCGCCACAGGGCACGGTCGAGCGGACCGCCCGCGTCGACCGCGGACCGCAGCGCGTCCCGGTCGAAGTGGCGGCCGAGCAGCTCCCGCACCCCGCGCCGCAGCGCCCGCTGGTCCTCGGTGAGTCGGAAGTCCATGCGGCGGTTCACCGGCCCTTCGGCAGGCCGAGGATGCGCTCGGCGACGATGTTCTGCTGGATCTGCGAGGTGCCGGCGGCGATCGTGTACGACAGCGAGGACAGCCGGTCGAGGTTCCAGTCGCGCCCCAGGTCGAGCGCGTCGGGCCCGAGAACGGCGGCGGCCGTGTCGTACAGGTCCTGGCGGGCTTGCGAGTAGCGCAGTTTGAAGACGGAGCCGCCGACGCCGGGGACCCCGCCGGTGGCCTGGGCCTCGCTGACGTTCCACTGGGTGAGCCGCCACAGGGCCTGGAACTCGGCGCCGAGCCGGCCGAGCCGGCGGCGCAGCACGGGATCGTCCCAGCGCCCGTTCTTGCGTGCCGCGCGGGCGAGTTCTCCGAGGACCCTGCGGCAGGCGACGACCTCGCCGACGAAGGCGGTGCCGCGCTCGAAGGACAGGGTCACCATGGTGACCCGCCAGCCGTCGTTCTCCTCCCCCACCCGGTCGGCCACCGGCACCCGCACCTCGTCGAGGAACACCTCGGCGAACTCCGTCGACCCGGCGAGGGTCCGCAGTGGCCGGACCGTGATGCCGGGGGCGTCCATGGGCATCGCGAGCCAGGTGATGCCGCGGTGCTTCGGCGCGTCCGGGTCGGTGCGGACGAGGAGTTCGCACCGGTCGGCGACCTCGGCGTGCGAGGTCCAGATCTTCTGGCCGGTGACGACGTACGCGTCGCCGTCCCGTACCGCCCGGGTCCGCAGCGAGGCCAGGTCGGAGCCGGCCCCGGGCTCGCTGAAGCCCTGGCACCACACCTCGTCGCCGCGCAGCACCGGCTCCAGCCAGCGCTCCCGCTGCTCGGGCGTCCCCTCGGCGGCGATCGTGGGTCCGGCGTGCAGGAGGCCGACGAAGTTGGCGCCGACGTAGGGGGCGCCGGCGCGTTCGGTCTCCTCCAGGAAGATCAGCCGCTGGGTCGGGGAGGCGTCCCAGTGGACGTGCCCGTACCCGGCGTCGTACAGCCGTCGCTGCCAGCCGCAGTCGTACGCGCGCCGGCCGGGCCAGTCGAGCGGGTCGGGCCGGGCCGGCAGGGCCGGCAGCTCGGCGGCCAGCCACTCCCGCAGCCGGGCCCGGAAGTCTTCCTCCTCCTCCGTGTACGCGAGCTCCATCAGACGATTCCGAGGTCGAGCATGCGGATGGCGTTGCCGCGCATCAGCTTGTAGACCGTCTCGTCGTCGAGGCCCTTCACGTGGTCGAGGGCGACCTCCTTGGTGTGCGGGAAGGTCGAGTCGACGTGCGGGTAGTCGGTCTCGAAGGTGGCGTTGTCGCGTCCGACGACGTCCAGCGAGGCGATGCCGTGCTTGTCGCGGAAGAAGCAGCAGAAGATCTGCCGGTAGTAGTACGTGGACGGCGGCTCGGGGATCAGGTCGCGCACACCGCCCCAGGCGCGGTGCTCCTCCCACACGTCGTCGGCGCGCTCCAGGGCGTACGGGATCCAGCCCATCTGGCCCTCGCTGTACGCCAGCTTCAGCCGCGGGAACTTCACGAGCACCCCGCTGAAGAGGAAGTCCATCATCGAGGCCATGGCGTTGTTGAAGCTGAGCGAGGCCTGGACGGCGGGCGGGGCGTCGGGCGAGGCGGCCGGCATCTGGCTGGACGAGCCGATGTGCATGTTGACCACGGTCCCGGTCTCCTGGCACACCGCGAAGAAGGGGTCCCAGTAGCCGGAGTGGATCGACGGCAGGCCGAGGTGCGTCGGGATCTCGGAGAAGGTCACGGCCTTCACCCCGCGGGCCGCGTTGCGCCGGATCTCGGCCACCGCGAGGTCGATGTCCCACAGCGGGATGATGCAGAGCGGGATGAGCCGGCCGCCGCTGTCGCCGCACCACTCCTCGACCATCCAGTCGTTGTAGGCGCGGACGCAGGCGAGGGCGACCTCCTTGTCCTTCGCCTCGGCGAAGGTCTGGCCGCAGAAGCGCGGGAAGGTGGGGAAGCAGAGCGAGGCCTCGACGTGGTTGAGGTCCATGTCGGCCAGCCGCGCCTTGGGGTCCCAGCAGCCGCGCCGCATCTCCTCGCGGGTGATCCCTTCCAGGGTCATGTCGTCGCGGTCGAAGCCGACGGCCGCGATGTTCCGCTTGTACGGGAACTTGAGGTCCTCGTAGATCCACCAGTCGGTGGGCGGGCCGTCGGGGTCCATCGTGATCTGGTACTTGCCGCCGATGTACGCGAGCTCCCCGATCCCGGCCGTCAGGGCCTTGGGCCCACGGTCCCGGTACGCGGCCGGCAGCCAGGTCTCGAAGAGATGCGCGGGCTCGATCACGTGGTCGTCGACGCTGATGATGCGGGGCAGTTCCGTCATGACCCCTCCGGTTTCTGATGACCCGTCAGATACGGGCTCCGCATCAGGCTAGCCCCGCACCCCTGGACCGACAAGGACCGGCCCTCTACGCTCTCCGCACGATCTGACGGATTGTCAGTTGCGGGAGTCGTCAGCCAGGGGAGCCGTCGTGACCGAAGCCGTGACCGAAACCGCACACGCCCTGGGCGCGTCCCGGACGCTCTGGGAACTCGTCGCACGCCGGGCCGCGCTCACCCCGGACCGGCCCGTCCTGCTCCAGGGCGACCGCACCCTCACCTTCGGCGAACTCCGCGACCGCGCCGAGCGCTGCGCCGCCGGGCTGTACGGGATGGGGGTGCGCCCCGGGACCGTCGTCGCCTGGCAGCTGCCCACCCGCATCGAGACCGCCGTGCTGACCTTCGCGCTCGCCCGGCTGGGGGCCGTGCAGTCGCCGGTCATCCCCTTCTACCGGGACAAGGAGGTCGGCTTCGCGCTGCGCGGGTCCGGCGCCGAGTTCTTCGCCGTGCCCGGGGTGTGGCGCGGCTTCGACCACACGGAGATGGCCCGTCGGCTCGGCGCGCGCGGGGTCTTCGAGGCGTACGACGCGGACGACCTGCCCGACGGGGATCCCGGCGTGCTGCCGCCCCCGCCGACCGACGGGACCTCCGTCCGCTGGATCTACTGGACCTCGGGGACCACCTCCGACCCCAAGGGCGTGCTGCACACCGACCGTTCGCTGATCGCCGGCGGCTCCTGCCTGGCGCACGCCCTGCACCTGAGCGGGACCGACGTCGGCTCGATGGCCTTCCCGTACGCGCACATCGCGGGCCCCGACTACACGGTCATGCTGCTGCTGTACGGATTCCCGGCCGTCATGTTCGAACACTTCGCGCTGCCGGACGCGCTGGACGAGTACCGCAAGCACGGGGTCACCGTCGCCGGCGGGTCCACCGCCTTCTACTCCATGTTCCTCGCCGAGCAGCGCAAGCATCCGGGCGAGCCGGTCATCCCCACCCTGCGGCTGCTCGCGGGCGGCGGCGCGCCCAAACCGCCGGAGATCTACCACGCCGTCGTACGGGAGATGGGCTGCCAGCTCACCCATGGCTACGGCATGACCGAGGTCCCCATGATCACCATGGGCGACCCCGGCGACACCCCCGAGAACCTGGCCACGACCGAGGGCCGCCCGCCCGCGGGCATGGAGATACGCATCGCGGAGGGCGGCGAGGTCCGGCTGCGCGGCGAGGCGGTGTGCCGCGGCTACCTCGACCCGGCGCAGACGGCCGCCGCCTTCGACGAGGACGGGTTCCTCATCACCGGGGACGTGGGGCACCTGACCGGGAGCGGCCACCTCGTGCTGACCGGCCGGGTCAAGGACATCATCATCCGCAAGGGCGAGAACATCTCGGCCAAGGAGATCGAGGACCTCCTCCACGAGCACCCCGGCATCGGCGACGCGGCCGTCGTCGGGCTGCCCGACCCCGAGCGCGGCGAACGGGTCTGCGCGGTGGTCGAACAGCCCCCGGGCGCCGCACCGCTGACCCTGGAGACCGTGACGGCCTTCCTGCGCGCGGCGGGCCTGTCCGTCTTCAAGCTGCCCGAGCAGCTGGAGGTGGTGGACGCGCTGCCGCGGAACGACACACTGCGCAAGGTGCTCAAGTACAAGCTGCGCGAGCGGTTCGCGGATTCCTGAGGCCCGGCGGTCCGGTCAGGCGGCCGGGCGTGCGGGCCGGACGTGCCGACCGGTCGGGCGGGTTCGCGTCGGCGGGCGAGGCACGACGGACGAGCCCGGCGGGTTCGCACCGGGCGGGCGAGGCACGACGGACGAGCCCGGCGGGTTCGCACCGGGCGGGCGAGGCACGACGGGCGGACCGGGCGGGTTCGCGTCGGACGGGCGAGGCACGACGGACGGACCGGGCCGGCCGTTCAGGCCGAGAGGGGTGGGGCCGTGTCGTCGAGGGCGGCGGGCACGTCCGCGTACACCTCGAAGAGGCGGCGGACGCCGAGCGCCGCGAGCACCCGGTTGACGTGCGCCCCGTCCTCGGCGCCGCGGGCGGGCAGGATCAACCGGAGCCTGCCGCCGCAGGAACGCATGAGGCGCCGGGCGGCGACGAGCACGCCGACCCCGCTGGAGTCGCAGAAGCGGACGGCGGACAGGTCGAGGACCACGTCGTGCCGGCCGCCGGCCACGGCCGCGTGGACGCGTCTGCGGATCAGCGGGGAGGTGACCAGGTCCACCTCCCCGCTGATCCGCAGCACGGTCCACGTTTCCTGCTCGTCCTCGTCGACCCGGATCGTCACGAGCGGCGCCTTTCAAGCGGGGGCAAGCGGAGGCTGTGCTTCCTGTCCCCTCCCGCTGCCCGCTGCGCCCCGATCGAAACCCTCGTCGGCGGGGTTGACGCTTTCCTTACCACTCGGCGCTCCGTCAAGGGCGCACTTGCCGCAAAGAGAGGTGCGCCGGGTCCGGGCGCATTACTTTGGAACGTGTAACTCGGGTCGGGAGGGCTGTCGGGAGGGCCACGGATGGCGGCGAAGGACACACCACCGCGCTGGGACCGCAGAATGCAGCAGCGGTTGGCGCGCGGTGAGGCGGCCGCGCTGGGCGAGCTGTACGACCGCTTCGCCTCCCTCGTCCACAGCCTCGCGCACCGGGTCCTCGACGACGACGAGGCCGCCGACCAGATCACCCGCGAGGTCTTCGGCTACATCTGGGAGAACCCCGACGCGTACGACCCCAAGCAGGGCAACATGCGCTCGTGGGTGGCCCGGCTGACCCAGCGGCAGGCCGTGTACCGGCTGCGGCAGTCGGAGGCGGTGGCGTACGCCGAGCGCGGCGAGGGCTCGGCGGAGGAGCTGGAGCAGAAGGTGCGCCGGGCCTCGGCCGCGGCCCGCGCCGACTACATCGTGACGTCCATGCCGACCCCGCTGCGCCAGGCCCTGGAACTGGCGTACTTCCAGCGCCGGGACTACCGCCAGACGGCTGCCGACCTCGGGGTGACCGAGGACGAGGCGCGGCGCCGGCTGCGGCTCGGGCTGCAGCTCCTGTCGACGGCCAACACCCGGCCCCTGGAGGGCTCTTCGCCGCCCGGTTCCGGCGGCTACGGACGGGCACTGTGACCGGGGCGAACGACGGTCCCGAGGAGATCGCACGCGCCCCCCGGATACCGGGCCCACGGCCGGCCGCCGACGACCACGCGGACCTGACGACCCCTCTCCGGGACGTCGGCGACGGTGGGGACGGCCAGGACGTCCGGGATGTTCAGGGCCTTCCGGACTTTACGGACGGCGCCCCGTCGGCCGAGGCCGCCGAGCCGGTCCTCGAACTCCCCCACCGCGTGCTCAAGTCACTCCTCGGCGCATGGGCGCTGTCGGCCTGCTCGGCGGAGGAGACGCGGGCCGTCGAGTACCACCTCACCGAGTGCGCCCCCTGCGCGGACGAGGCGCTGCGGCTGCGCGACGCGGTGGGGCTGCTGCACGCCGAGCGTGACCTGGACCTCGACCCCCTGCTGCGCTCCCGTGTCCTGGAGAACTGCCTGGGGCGGCGCCCGGCCCGGATCCCCGTCCCGGCCTGGGCGACGCCGTACGACGCGGAGACCGCGCGGCTCGACGCGCTGCTGCGGGACATCGGCGAGTCGGAGTGGCACGCGCCGGTGCGGCTCAAGTGGTTCGAGGACGAGCGGCGGGTGCACCGGAAGACCACGGTCGCCGGGGTGATCGGACACCTCCTCGCCGTGGACGGCCTGGTGGCGGCCTCCCTCGGCCTGGACGACCCGCTGGGCGCGGGCACGGACGAGCTGTCGCCGGCCGAGCGGACGGACCAGTACTGGAACTCCGCGCACCGTCCGCCGACCCGGACGATCCGCGAGCCGTGGCGTGAGCAGAGCCACACCTTGATCCGCACGGTCTCCTTCGCGGGGCGCGGGGTGGCGGATCTGACGGTGACGTACGGGGACTTCGCCCTGCCGCTGCGGGACTCGCTCCTGGAGCGGGCCTTCGAGTGCTGGGTGCACGCCGAGGACATCGCGCAGGCGGTGGCGTACCCGTACGACCCGCCGACCGGCGCCCATATGCACGGCATGATCGACCTGGCGGCCCGGCAGCTGCCGGCTGCCCTGGCCGGCCGGCGCCGCGCGGGTCTCGCGGCCCCGGCCCGCGAGCTCGTCACGGCCGGCTCGCCCGGCCGCTCGCTCCACCTGGAGATCGAGGGCGCGGGCGGCGGCCACTGGTACATCGCCCTGGACTCCCCCGCGGCCCTCGGCTCGCGCGACCACGCGGTGGCCCAGGTGGCGATGGACGCGGTCGAGTTCTGCCAGCTGATCGCGGGCCACGTGCCGCCGGAAGAGGCGGCCGCGGGCCAGGACGGCGACCGCGAGGCCATCCGCGACGTGCTGTTCGCGGCGGCCTCGCTGAGCCGCCTGTAGCCGCTGCGCGAAGGCCTGGGGCGGACGCGTCGCGCGAAGGCCTCGGGCGCACGCGTCGCGCGGGGCCTCGGACGGAGGCGTCGCGCGAAGGCCTCGGACCAAGGCGGCCGGTGGGAGCCTCGGGCGGGCGCGTCAGGCGAAGACGACGGTGCGGCGCCCGTTGAGGAGGATGCGGCGTTCCGCGTGCCACTTGACCGCGCGGGCCAAGGCCTGGCACTCGACGTCACGGCCGATGGCGACCAGCTGGTCCGGGGTCACCTCGTGGCCCACCCGCTCGACCTCCTGCTCGATGATCGGGCCCTCGTCGAGGTCGGCCGTCACGTAGTGGGCCGTCGCGCCGATCAGCTTCACACCGCGGGCGTGCGCCTGGTGGTAGGGCTTCGCGCCCTTGAAGCTCGGCAGGAAGGAGTGGTGGATGTTGATGATCCGGCCCGAGAGCTGCTTGCACAGGTCGTCGGAGAGGACCTGCATGTAGCGGGCGAGGACGACGAGCTCGACGTTGTGCTCCTCGACCAGGGCCAGGAGCTCCGCCTCCGCCTCCGGCTTGGTGTCCTTCGTCACGGGGATGTGCCGGAAGGGGATGCCGTACGAGCCGACCAGCTCCGCGAAGTCGGTGTGGTTGGAGACGACGGCGACGATCTCGACCGGCAGCGCGCCGATCCGGGAGCGGAAAAGCAGGTCGTTCAGGCAGTGGCCGAACTTCGACACCATCAGCACGACGCGCATCGGCTCGTCGGCCCGGTTGATCTGCCAGTCCATCGCGAAGGCGTCGCCGACGGCGGCGAAGCTCGCCCGCAGCTTCTCCACCGTGACCGGGGACTCGGCCTGGAAGTGGACCCGCATGAAGAAGAGACCCGTGTCACGGTCTCCGAACTGCTGGCTGTCCTCGATGTTGCATCCCGTGATGAAGAGGTAGCTCGACACGGCGTGCACGATGCCCTGCTTGTCCGGGCACGAGAGAGTGAGGACGTACTGGTCGGTCATCCGGCTAGCGTGCCACACCCGGCGGGCCGGGCCCCCGGTCGTCCGTCAGACGGACGTCGAGCGGACACCGGACGGACACCGGACGGACCGCGCGCGGACGCCAGGCAGGCGGCGGCAGGCGGCAGGCCGTGGACTCGCCACGGCCTCAGGCGGAGCCCGTCATGATGCGGAGGACCTCCAGCGAGCGCGGCGGCGCGTCCGGGTCCTCCTCGTCGGCCGTCGCGAGCCGTACGTGCGCCTCGCGGGCCGCTCGTACGGCCTCCGGCCAGCCGTGGTGCTCCAGATACGCGGAGACCGGGGCGTCCGCGCCGACCTGGTGCATGATCCTCAGCACCCGCAGCACGGCCACGTCGACGAGGGCGGCCTCGCCGGAGTCGCGGAATATCGTCCCCACGTACTTCTCGGCTGACCAGCTGTCCAGCCAGGTGTCCTCGACCAGTCGGTAGACGGCGTCGGTGACGTCGCCGAACCCGTCCTGGCCGGCCAGCCAGGTCGTCTCGTGGAACCCCGGGTCCGAGAGCATGTGCAGCGCGGAGCGCACATTGGCGCGCCAGCGCCACCACGGCATGTCGTTGAGCGGCATGCCGCCCATGGTGGAGGAGCGACGGCCGCGACGGGAAGGGTTCACCGAACCGGAGGTGGGGGTGGAGGTGGTACCGGACATCGCTCGATCGTACGTTTCCCCACTGACAGCGCCCCTCCCGACCCCGGCCGACCCCGGTAATTCACCTTGACGTCACCTTGCGTTGAGTCTTGCTCACTCCCGCGTTACCCGTGGGGCGGAATTGTGCATGGTCATGACCGGTAGGCGACTCACCCCACTTCTCGCGTACGTCACGACAGCGGCGGCCGCAGCGTCGCTGCTCACCGGCTGCGGCGTTCTCCCTGGGGCCACGGGGGGCTCCAGGGAGCCCGTCACCGTCATGACGTGGGCCCCTGACCAGACCCGCGCCACCAACATGCCCGGCATGCCCGCCATGGCCCAGGCCTACGCCCGCTGGATCAACGCCAACGGCGGCATCGACGGCCACGAGCTCCGCGTCCTCACCTGCAACGAGCAGAACAGCAACTCCGGCGCCGCGGCCTGCGCGCGCCGGGCCGTCCAGGAAGGGGCCGTCGCCGTCGTCGGCTCCTACAGCCAGCACGGGCGCGCCTTCATGGCCCCGCTGGAGGGCGCCGGCATCCCCTACATCGGCGGCTACGGCCTCTCCGAGGACGAGTTCACCAGCCCGCTCTCCTATCCCGTCAACGGCGGCCAGGCCTCCCTCATCGCCGGACACGGCATGCAGCTCGCCGCGAGCTGCCGCAAGGTCTCCCTGGTCCGCCCCGACACCATCGCCGGCGACAAGCTGCCGGACCTGCTCAACTCCGGCCTGCGCGACGCCAGCCACCGCGGCGCCGTCGACATCCCGGCGGTCGAGGACGCCGCCGAGTACACGGAGCAGGCCGGCAAGGCCCGCCTCCGGGCCGGCAGCGAGAAGGGCTGCGTCACCGCCGTCCTCGGCGAGCGCACCCAGACCTTCTTCGACTCCTTCCGCCGCCTCCCGGAGCGCAAGGGCGACGACGGCGAGTCCGTCCGCATCTCCTCCGTCCTCGGGAGCGTCGGCCAGCCGCTCATCGACCGCACCGGCGGCGCGCACAGCCCGTTCGAAGGCGCCTACGTCACCGGCTGGTACCCGGACGCCGACGACAAGGCCTGGGAGCCGATGCGGAAGGTGATCAAGGAACACGCCTTCGTGGACAACCGGGTCGACCCCACGGACGCGGGCGTGCAGACGACCTGGATCGCGTACACCGTCTTCAAGCAGGTGGTCGAGTCCCTCGGCGGCGACAAGGTCACCGCCCTGCGGATCAGCCACGCCCTCGACCAGGGCGCCAAGATCGACACCGGTGGTCTGACGCCCCCGCTGCGCTGGCGCTACGACGACCTGCTCGGCGCCCGCGACTTCCCCCGGATCGTCAACCACGAGGTGACGTTCCAGGTCGTCCGGAACGGGCGGCTCGTGGCGCAGAAGCCCGGTTTCGTCGACGTCGGCGAGACGGTCCTGGCCGCACCGTAGCGGCCCGGAGCGCGCCCGCCCGCCGTCGGGCGGGCGCGCGGCCTACAGCTGGGTGGGCTCGCGCTTCGTCAGTCCGTACTTGTCGGCGGTCGGGTTCCACAGCCCGGCCGCCTCCTTCTTGGCGCTCGTCGCCTCGGCGCTCTTCTTGGTGGCCTCGACCGTCTGCGAGGTCGACCGGGCGTGGCCGCCCTTGCAGATCTTCTTGCCCTTCGCCTGCTCCGCCCAGGCCGCGTAGTGGTCGTCGGCGGCGGCGGACGCCTGCCAGGCCTTGGTGAGCGCCCCGGTCAGCGCCGAGCTGTTCGGCAGCTGGTCCACGGAGAGCCCCTGGAGCCGGGTGACCAGACCGCGGCGCTGCTCGGCGGCGCCGCGCAGGTCGCTCGCCGCCTGGTCGAGGTTGGTGCAGTTCTTGATCGCCTCGACGGAACGGATCACCGCGCCGCGACTGTTGTTGCTGTCGGCGAGCAGCTTGTCCAGCGCCTTCGCCTGCGTCTCCGCCGGGTCGGCGGCCTTCTCGGTCGCGCCGCCGGACGGCGCGGCGGAGCTGGCGGCCACGTTCTGCCCGCCCTTGGCGGTGTCCTTCTTGTCGTCGTCGCCGCCGCTGAGCAGCGCGCCCGCGCCGAGGCCGACCACGGCGCAGCCGGCGACCACGGCCGCGATCAGCACGGCCGGGGACCTGCGGCGCGCCGGCTGGGGCTCGTCGTCGTAGTACGCGTCCTGGTAGGCGTCCTGCTGGTACGCGTCCTGGTAGCCGTACTGCTGCGGGGGCGGCGGCTGCGGCGGCTGGTACTGCGGCTGCGGCACGACCGGGGGCGCCGCGGCCGGCTGCGGGGTCTCGCTGCGGAACAGGTTGTCGAAGTCGGCGAGCGGCGGCCGCTCCGGCTGCAGGTGCGGGGCCGGGGCCTGCGGGGGCACGGGCGCCATGTACTGGGTCGCCTGGGCGTCGGGGCCGCCCATGGCCGCGGGCGCCGGGCCACCGGCGACGGGCGGCAGGTACTGCGTGGCCTGGGCGTCCTGCGACCCCTGCGGGGCCTGCGGCGGCACGGGCGCGATGTACTGCGTCGCCTGCGAGTCCGGGCCCGGGTAGCCGTACCCGGGCTGCGGCTGGGCGGCCTGCGGGTAGCCGTAACCCGGCTGCGGGGCCTGGGCCGGCGGCGGATATCCGTAACCGGGCTGCGGCGGCGCCACCGGCGGCTGAGCCGGGACCGGCGGCAGGTACTGCGTCGCCTGGGCGTCCGCCGTGCCGCCAGGGGTCACCTCAGGGGGGAGGGGCTGAGCGGCCGGATACTGCTGCTCCGGCCCCTGTCCGCTGTGCGTCACCGGGACTCCTGTTGATGGACTGCTGGACCGAACCTACGGAATCGTCGGCTCACGCTACCCGGTGCGTGCGACCCCCCGCACACGTGTGTGACAGAGGTGTGACGTAGGCCCCGTCCGGCGGCCCCGGCCCCGGTCGCCGGACCGGCCCTACGCCGCGTAGAGGTCGAGCCGCGCCCCGAACTCCCGCACCACCGCCTCCCCCGCGTACGGCTCCAGGCGCTCCCGCAGGTCGCCCAGGTACTCCGCGCCGCGCGAGGAGCGCAGCGTCGCGAGCAGTTCCAGGGCGCGGGTGCCGGTGTGGCAGGCCTGCTCGACCTCGCGCTGCTGGACCTGTGCCGAGGCGAGCAGCGCCAGGCCGATCGCCCGCCGCCGGGCCCGGGTCCCGGGGTGGCCGGACAGCGACCGCTCGGCCGCCATGGCAGCCTCCCGCGCCTGCCCCAGGTCCCGGTGGCAGTGCGCCAGCTCGTCCGCGAGGTACGCGTCGTCGAAGTGGGCGATCCACGGGGGGTCGTCGCCCGCCTCCGGGTCGGCCCGCTCCAGGGCCTCCTCGGCGAGCCCGGCGACGCGCTCGAAGGCGTACGCGTCGCCGAGCAGCGCGTGGCCGCGGGCCTCCGCCGCCAGGAACATCGCCTCGGCCCGCGGCGGCACCTGGCCGCGTGCGCCCTCCTGCGCGGCCCGCGCGAGCTGCGCGATCTCCCGCGGGTTGCCGAGCTGGGCGGCCAGGTGGCTCATGGACGCGGCGAGCACATATCCGCCGTACGCCCGGTCGCCGGCCGCCTGCGCGAGCCGCAGGGCCTGGATGTAGTAGCGCTGGGCGAGCCCGGCCTGGCCGGTGTCCACGGCCATGTAGCCGGCGAGCTCGGTCAGCCGGGCGACCGCCGCGAACAGCTCCCGGCCCACCGTCTCCCGGTACGAGCCGGAGAGCATGCCCGACACCACGCTGTTGAGGTAGTGGACCACCACGGGCCGCACGTGCCCGCTGCCGAACCGCCGGTCCAGGTCGACCAGGGCGGCGGTCATCGCCCGTACCGCCGCGACGTCCGAGGCCCCGACCCGCGCCCCGGCGGCGCGTGCCACCTGCGGGTCGGCGGCGGTGATCAGCCAGTCCCGGCTCGGCTCGACGAGCGCGGAGGCGGCGACGGTCGAGCCGGACAGGAAGTCGCGCCGGCCGACGTCGCTGCGCCACAGCTCGCAGACCTGCTCGATCGCGCCGAGCACAGTCGGTGCGAACTGGAGCCCGACGCCCGAGGCGAGGTTGCGGCCGTTGGCCATGCCGACCTCGTCGATCGTGACCGTGCGGCCGAGCTTGCGGCCCAGGGCCTCGGCGATGATGCCGGGAGCCCGGCCGCGCGGCTGCTGCCCGCGCAGCCAGCGCGCGACCGAGGTCTTGTCGTACCGCAGGTCGAGGCCGCGCTCCGCGCCGACCATGTTGACCCTGCGGGCGAGGCCGGCGTTGGAGCACCCGGCCTCCTGGATGAGCGCCTGCAGCCGTTCGTTGGGCTGGCGGGCGACGAGTGGCCTGGCTGCCATGTTGACTACCCCCTGAGGCCGGTGCGGTGATCACGTCGGGTCCGGCGGTCAACGGCCGTTGATCGACGGGACTGTTGATCACTGTGCCCGGCTGATATCCGGTCAATGCAGATGTGAACACGCGAAACCGGACACGTCGGCCGCGGCCCTCGTGACGGCACGCCGCCGACGCCCCCCACCCGTGGATACCCACCCGCCGCTCGCCGGCCCCACGCGCGCCCCCGCTCATGCACCCGTGCGCCCCGCATGCAGGATCGATGCGCCACCCCGCTCGTCGCCCCGCCCGTAACCCCAGGTGACGGCGGCAGTTGAGTTCGACGTGGAAGAGACCATCGGAGTCACGGAAGCCGCACAGATCCCCCAGCAGCGAGGCGAGCTGCTGCTGGACAGCGCCGTGCGGTACGCGGAAGAGCGGCACTGGGACGTGTTCCCCGGGACCTGGCTGGAGGCGGTCGAGGGCAGGGAACGCTGCTCCTGCGGCGCGGACGCCTGCCCGTCGCCCGGCGCGCATCCGGCCAGGCCCGACTGGTCGACCCAGGCGACGGGCAGCGCCGTCGGGGCCCGGCGGATGTGGTCGAAGCAGCCGAAGGCGTCGATCCTGCTGCCCACCGGCCGCACCTTCGACGCGATCGAGGTGCCGGAGTCGGCCGGCTTCCTCGCCCTGGCCCGCATGGAGCGCATGGAGCTGACCCTCGGCCCGGTGACCTGCACCCCCGACCGCCGGATGTTCTTCTTCGTGCTGCCCGGCGCCGCGGTCAAGATCCACGACCTGGTGCGCAAGTTGGGCTGGGTGCCGTCCTCGATCGACCTCACCACGCGCGGCGAGGGGCACTACGTGGCCGCGCCGCCGACCCGGGTCGGCGGCTTCGGCGCGGTGCAGTGGGCCCGCAAGCCCACCCCGGCGAACCGCTGGCTGCCGGACGCGGAGGAGCTCATCAGCCCGCTCGCCTACGCGTGCGGGCGGGAGGCGGCCGACGCGCGGACGCGACGGGCCTGAGGACGGGGCTCTTTGGCCATACGGCCGTAAGGAGCCCAGCCGTATGGTTGTGCCCATTACCAACGGGGACAACCGAAGGGTTGACGCAACATGATGCCTGACCAGGCATTTGACGGAGTGTTCGAAACGGCGGGCGACGCATCGGGATCCGGTGGCGTGCCCGCCGTTCATGTCGAGGGGCTGTGGAAACGTTTCGGCCAGCAGATCGCGGTGAACGGGATCGATCTGGTCCTGCCCGCGGGCAAGTTCATCGGCCTGGTCGGCCCCAACGGCGCCGGCAAGACCACCACTCTGTCGATGATCACGGGGCTGCTCCGGCCCGACGCGGGCCGCATCCGGGTCGCCGGCCACGACGTGTGGGCCGACCCCGAGTCCGTCGCCCAGGTCAAGGCGAGGATCGGCATCCTGCCCGAGGGACTGCGCCTCTTCGAGCGCCTCTCGGGCCGTGAGCTCCTCGCGTACAGCGGCCGGCTGCGCGGACTGCCCGGAGCCGAGGTCGACAAGCGCGCGACCCAGCTGCTGGAGGTGCTCGACCTCGCCGGCTCGCAGCACAAGCTCGTCGTGGACTACTCGACCGGCATGCGCAAGAAGATCGGCCTCGCCGCCGCACTGCTGCACAACCCCGAAGTCCTCTTCCTGGACGAGCCGTTCGAGGGCGTCGACCCGGTCTCCGCGCAGACCATCCGCGGGGTCCTGGAGCGCTACACCTCCTCCGGCGCGACCGTGGTCTTCTCCAGCCACGTCATGGAGCTCGTGGAGTCGCTGTGCGACTGGGTGGCCGTGATGGCCGCCGGCCAGATCCGCGCGCAGGGCCCGCTGCAGCAGGTGCGGGGCTCGGCGCCGTCGCTGCAGGCCGCGTTCCTCGAACTGGTCGGCGCCCAGGGGCGGGACGCCGGGGAGTCCCTGGACTGGCTGGGCGGTCGGACCCGATGACCACAGCCACCCCGCCGGCCCCGACCGCCACGGCAGCGGCGGTCGCCTCGCCCTCCCTCACCTCCGTCTTCGTACGGCTCAAGCTGTCGCTGCTGAGGAACGGCCTGAAGCAGTCGGGCAGCCGCACCGCCGCCTACGTCGTCTCGATCGTCTTCTCCGCCCTCCTCGCCGTCGTGATGCTGTTCGCCTTCGTCCTGATGCGCGGGCACACGGCCGCGCCGACCGTCACCGTCCTGCTCGCCGGCGTCATCGCGCTGTCCTGGACGGTCATGCCGCTGTTCGTGCCGAGCGGCGACGAGACCCTCGACCCCTCGCGGCTCGTCATGCTGCCGTTGCGGCCCCGGCCGCTGGTCCGGGCGCTGCTCGTGGCCTCCCTGGTGGGGGTCGGCCCGCTCCTCACCACGATCCTGGCGGTCGGCGCGGGCCTGGCCCTCGCCGTCGGCGCGGCCGGGACGGCGGTCGCCGCCCTCGCGGTGCCGCTCGTCGTACTGACGTGCGTGGCGCTCTCGCGTTCGGTGGCCGCCGCGAACATCCGGCTCCTCACCTCACGCAAGGGCCGTGACCTGGCCGTCCTGTCCGGCCTGGTGATCGCGGTCGGCATGCAGTTCGTCAACTTCGGCGCGCAGCGGCTCGGGCGGGCCGGCGGCGTCTCCTCGCTGGAGCCGGCCGCCGAGGTGGTGGGCTGGCTGCCGCCGGCCTCCGCGGTCTCCGCGATCGACGCGGCCGGTGACGGCGACTACGCGATCGCCGCCGTCAAGCTGGTGCTCACCGCGGCCGCGGTGCTGGGGCTCCTGTACTGGTGGCAGCACAGCCTGGTCCGCCTGATGACCGAGCCGGACGGCTCCACGATCGGCGCGTCCCCGGACGCGGGGGCCAAGGACACGTCCGCCTCCTCCGGGCGGCTCGGCCGACTGCTGCCGGGCGGGCGCACGGGCACGGTCATGGAGCGCAGCCTGCGCTACATCTGGCGCGACCCGAAGACGAAGTCGGCGTGGGTGACCTCGCTCGCCATCGGCGCGATCGTCCCCCTCTTCAACGCGCTGCAGGGCACGGGCTCGATCTACTTCGCCTGCTTCGCCTCGGGCATGCTCGGCATGCTGATGTACAACCAGTTCGGCCAGGACACCTCCGCCTTCTGGATGGTGGCGCAGACCATCGCGACACCGGCCGACGCGTACGCCGAACTCCGGGCCCGGGCCCTCGCGCTGCTGACGATCACGGTGCCGTACACGGCCCTCGTGACGACGGCGACGGCCGCCGTGCTCGGCCGTTGGGACCGGCTGCCGGAGGCCCTGGGCGTCGCGTTCGCACTGCTCGGCGCGATGATGTCGACGGGGGCTTTCGCCTCGGCGAACTTCCCGTACTCGATCCCGCAGGACAGCGCCTACAAGAACGTGGCCCCGGGCCAGGGCGGCCTCGCCTGGATCTCCATCTTCGGCGGCATGCTCGCCTCGGCGCTGCTGTGCGCCCCGGTGATCGGCCTGACGCTCTTCCTCCACCTCGCGGACCACGAGTCGCTGCTGTGGGTCCTGCTCCCGGGCGGTGTGCTCTACGGCGCGCTGCTCGTCCAGGGCGGCCTGAAGCTGGCGGCGCCGCGCGTGGCGGGCCGGCTGCCCGAGATCCTGGCGGCGGTCAGCAAGGGCTGACGTCTCGTCGGACCGCCGGGAAGGACGGAAGGGCCGGGCTCCTGCGGGGGTCCGGCCCTTCGGCGTGTTTCCGGTCGAGCCGAGCGGGTCGGATGTCCTACAAGGCCGAACCAGTTTTGGATCGGCGCAGGTCAGGGGGTTGTTCGGGCTTGAACCGCCCGCGCGCACGAGTCCCCGCGAGGCGGTCCGGAAGTGGCGGTTCCCCTGCCCCAGCTGGCCGAACGACCAGTCGGTCGGCCCCGGCCGGGCGGACCGGCCGGAAAGCGGCGCACGGATGTGCGATCACCCTCCGCGTCGACAAGACTCCACTCCGCATCCACATCTGCGTGCACAACCGTGCCCACCGCATCTGCGCACACAACCGTGCACACCCGCAGCTGCGTGCACATCCGCACCCGCAGCCACACAAGCGAAAGGGAATCCCCGTGCGTTACTTCCGCGCATTCGGCGCCACCGCGCTCGCCACCGCGAGCGGCCTCGCCCTCATCGGCACCGCGATCACCGGCACCGGCACGGCCCAGGCCGCGCCGACGGGCCTGTACGCGCCCTCGGCGCTCGTCCTCACCGTCGGCAAGGGCCAGCGCCCGGCCACCGCCACGGTCGTCCGCGCGGTCACCCTCGCCTGCGCCCCCGGCGCCTCCGGCAGCCACCCCGACCCGGTCGCGGCCTGCGCCGAACTGTCGGCCGTCGGCGGTGACTTCGCCCGCCTGCAGGCCTTACCGGGCAACCGCCCCTGCACCCGCGAGTGGAACCCCGTCTCGGTCACCGGCGAGGGCGTCTGGCAGGGCAAGCGCGTCCGCTGGTCGGCCAACTACGGCAACCCGTGCGAGCTGCGGGCGCGTACGGGCGAGAGCACGGTCTTCGCCTTCTGACGGCGCTGCGCGAACCGGCCGGCTCACGGGTCCACCGGCATGTCCGGGACCCCGCTCTCGATGAGGCAGTCGCGGCGCGGATCCACCGCGTGGGTCCGGCTGTCGCCGGGAGAGACGGACGGGGTGGGGTCGCCGGGCGGCTCGGCGGCCGCGGGCGTACCGGAGGAGGACGGACATGGCCGCTCCTCCTCCGGTACGGGACCGCCGGCCCCTTCGTCCCCGCACGCGGCCAGCGTGCACAGCAGCAGCACCACGGTGACGACACCGAACGTGCCGAACGGGCCGTACCTGCCGTACCTGCCGTACCTGCCGTACGCGGACCGCGTCATGGAACACCGCCTGTCGGGAGACCGTCAGTAGGTCGAGTACTTGTTGAACGCGTCGCCGACCCAGGTCGCGAAGTACGGCGAGCGCATCTCGGTCGGGTTGTTCTTGTCGTTGACGTTGCTGTTCACGCCGTTGACCCAGCCGCTGTAGTAGACGTTGTCGTCCTTGCCGTAGATCCAGGGACCGCCACTCGATCCGCCGGTCATGTTGCACGGCATCTTGATCTGGTCGGTGGTGAAGATGCTGCGCTGGGAGGTGGTCGCGGCGCAGTAGTACTGCCACTGGCCGTCGAAGGGCGGGGCCTGCGGATAGCCCATGGCGGTCATGTAGCGGTCCTTGGACTGGTTCCACTGGAGGCCCAGGCCGCCGACGGCGTTGACGAGTTCGCCGCTGGAGTTCGGCGAGGTGATGACGATGCCGAGGTCGTACCCGAAGTTGCCGCTCTGCGTCCAGCCGTTGAACGCGACGAGGGTCTCGGCCCACCAGGTGCCGTAGGGCCGGCTGCCGTGGTCGTAGTACGGCACGAACTGCCAGTTGGACGACCAGGACTTGCCCGGACCGCCGTGCACGCAGTGGCCGGCGGTGAACACCATGTTCTTGTTGGCGCTGTTGACGGCCGAGCCGGAGCAGACGTAGTCGACGCCGTCCGAGCCCCTGTAGAAGACCTTGCCGACGACCCGGGTCGCGGTGACCGCGATCTTGATGCCGCCCGGGGCCGTCACGGTGCCGGGCACCGGGTCGGAGCCGGTGACCGCGGGCCCGGTGGGCCGCTGCGGCGCTGACGTCGTGCGGACGCTGCTGCGGCCGACCGGCTCCGCCGGGACGGCCTTCGCCATCCGCTCGGGAGTCCAGTACCGGGCCGTACGGGCCGCGGCGCCGGACGGGACGGCGTGCTCGACGGCCTGGGAGGCGACGGGGGCCGGTGCCTCGGCGGGCGCCTGACCGGCATGAGCAGCGGTGGGGAACAGGAGCAGGGCGGCCGCGGCGGCGATGCCCGCAGCGAGGGAACGTCTGTGACGTAGGCCCGACACGTGATACCTCGATCTCCGTTGCTGACATGGACACGCAAAGCTCAGCGGCTGCGTGACGGTCCGTCAACGGAGAGTGAGGGGAATGGCCGGTTCGCCCGTGCGGTTTTCGGCCGGGCACGGCGACCGGGCGGTGAACACACGAGAACGGCCGGCCTCGTGGGCTCGGCGCGCCCGGCCGGATCGGCGCGGACGGACGCGCTCGGGTGCGGGCGGGGTCCCGCCGGGCCTCCGGGCGGTGGGGCCCGGCCCGGCGGGCGTCACGAGGTGAGGGCGCCGTTCAGGAACGGCTCCACCGCCTCCCACCAGGCGTCCGCGTGCTCGTAGTGGAGGAGGTGGCCCGCGTCCGGGATCTCCGCGTAGGCGCCGTGCGGGAGGACACGGACCATCTCCTGGGCCTCGGCTCGGCCCAGTTCGCCGTCGAGGCCGCGGACGACGAGGGTGGGGCAGCGCACCTGGGCGAGGGAGTCCCAGTGGGCGTCGTGGACCCAGGTCTCGCGGGAGGTCAGCATCTGGTCCGGGTCGAAGGCGGGCCGCCAGCCGTCCGGCCGCTCGGTCATCACCTCGGCGAAGAACGCACCGCGCGCCGGGCGGGGGCGCTCCACCCAGGGGTCGTCCTCGCCGAACCACTGGCGGACGGCGTCGAGCGAGGCGAAGGGGACGGGCCAGCGGCGGAACCAGTCCTGCCATTCCCGCTGGGAGGCGGCGCCGAGGGCGGAGGCCCGCATGTCGCAGATGACGAGGGCGCGGACGAGGTCGGGCCGCTCGGCGGCGAGCTGCCACGCGGTGAGCGCGCCCATGGAGTGTCCGACCAGGGTGACGGGGCCGAGGCCGAGCCCCTCGACCGCCGCGATCGCGTCGGCCACGTACGCCTCGCGCGTGAAGGGGCCGGTGGCGGGCTTCTCGCTGCGCCCGTGCCCCCGCTGGTCCAGGGCGACGGTGCGGTGGCACGGGGCGAGCCGGCGGGCGGCGGGCGCCCAGTGGGAGGCGCTGCCCATCAGACCGTGCAGCAGTAAGACGCCGGGCCCGGACTGCGGGGCGGTCTGTTCCGTGAAGTCCCAGGCCGCCAGGCGTACGCCGTCGGCTCCCGTGACGTCGAGTCGTCGCACCATGCTGCTCGGCACCCCCTCTTTCCATGGCCCCGTGGTTGACCCCGTGGAACTGCCTCGTGGAACTGCCTCGTGGAACTGCCTCGTGGAACTGCGCCAGACTATCGAACCCGTATTCGAAAATGCCCTTCTGCCACTCAACACCCCACGTTCGAGTGACAGCGCTCAAGGATTGACGGCTGCTGCCGAGGGGAGATCTTCAGCGGGAGGCGGACCGCTCGGGGAAAACGGTCCGAGGGGAATGACCCTGGGAGCTCGGGGCTCCGGGTCAGCACAGGGGAGGACGGACCCCGGCGCCGGGAGGCGCCGGGGTTCTCCGTATGAAGGGTGGCCCTCATCCCCCCAGCGTGGCACGGGAGGGGCCGCGGGCGTGGCGATTCCGCCGTAAAGCGGGCCGGGAGCCGAGTGGCGGACCCGGATCCGGGTCGATCGGCCGCCACCGGGCCGCCGTCCGTCCGCCGCTCGCCCGCCTCCCGCTACCGCTTGGCGACGAAGACGTGGGCCGCGACCTCGGCGTCGAGCTCGGCCGCCTCGCCGCTGCTGCCCACCAGGACGCCGCCCGGGGACTCGGTCACCGACACCACGGAGCCGGGCTGCACGCCCGCGCGGCGCAGCGTGTACATCAGCTGGGCGTCCGTCTGGATCGGCTCGCCGATCCGGCGGACGATCACGGTCTTGCCCTCGCCGCCGGCCTCCAGGTCGGCGAGCGAGACCATCGAGTCGTCCAGGAAGGACTCCGCCTCGGCCTTCTCGCCCAGCTCCTCCAGGCCCGGGATCGGGTTGCCGTACGGCGACTCCGTCGGGTGGCGCAGGAGCTCCAGGACGCGGCGCTCCACGGCCTCGCTCATCACGTGCTCCCAGCGGCAGGCCTCGGCGTGCACCTGCTCCCACTCCAGACCGATCACGTCCACGAGCAGGCACTCGGCGAGCCGGTGCTTGCGCATCACGCGGGTGGCCAGGCGGCGGCCCTCGTCCGTGAGCTCCAGGTGGCGGTCGCTCGCGACGGCCACCAGGCCGTCGCGCTCCATGCGGGCCACGGTCTGGCTCACGGTCGGACCGCTCTGGTCCAGCCGTTCGGCGATCCGGGCGCGCATGGGGACCACACCTTCCTCCTCCAGCTCAAGGATGGTGCGGAGATACATCTCCGTGGTGTCGATCAGTCCGGACATACGTGCCCCTCGATGAGTCGTGCGCTGGCCCTGCACCAATTCTTACGCATCGCACCGACAACCGGGGCGCGCCCGGGCGAGGTGGTATTGACAGAGCAATGGTCCAGACCGCACCGTGATCCGCGACCACGACGAGAAGGAGCCGCCGCCATGGGCGAGAGCAAGCTGGCCGGACAGTTCTTCGACGCCGCGATCGGCCTGCTCCAGAAGGTGCGGGACGAGGACGCGGACGAGATCGCGGCCGCCGGGACCGCCATCGCCGAGGCGGTCGCGAACGGCAACCGCCTGTTCGCTTTCGGCGCGGGTCACTCGTCGCTCGCGGCGCAGGACGTGGTCTACCGCGCGGGCGGTCTCGCCCTGATGAACCTCCTCGCGGTCCCCGGCGTGGTCGGCGTCGACGTGATGCCCGCGACCCTCGGCTCCGCCCTGGAGCGCGTGGACGGCCTGGCCGGCGCGGTCCTGGACTCCTCCCCCGCCAAGGCGGGCGACGTCCTGATCATCATCTCCCTGTCCGGGCGCAACGCCCTGCCCGTCGAGATGGCGATGAACGCGCGCGCCCTGGGGCTCACCGTGATCGGCGTGACCTCGGTGGCGTACGCGACGGAGACGAAGTCCCGGCACGCCTCGGGCACGTACCTGAAGGACCACTGCGACATCGTCCTCGACTCCAGGATCGCCGTCGGCGACGCGGAGCTCACCCACGAGGGCATCGAGGCCCCCTTCGCGCCCGCGTCGACGGTCGTGACCAGCGCCCTGATGCAGGCCACGATGGCGGCGGCGGCCGAGGACCTGGTCCGCCGCGGCATCGAGCCGCCGCTGCTGCGCTCGGGGAACGTGGACGGCGGACACGAGTGGAACGGCCGCGTGATGACGGAGTACGGCGACCGCATCTTCTTCCGCCACTGACGCACGCCCCGGACGCACACCCCTCACGCGACACCCCTCACGCGACACCACCGACGCGACACCACCGGCGGGACCGATCCGGCGGGACCGATCCGGCCAGGCAGACCGGAAACGAACGTGGGGGCCGCGGCGAGTTCTCGCCGCGGCCCCCACGTTCTCTGTCAGGTCTTAGGACACGTAGTAGCCGGCAGGTCTTAGGACACGTAGTAGCCGGCGACATCCGCCAGCAGGTCGACGGACCCCGCGTGGTTGTAGAAACTCGCCTTCCCGTTCACCACGGGCACGACGACCAGGTTCGGGATGGTGGTCCCGGCGGTGAAGTTGAGGTTCGAGGTGGGCGGGCGGGGCGCCCCGTCGGGGAAGACGGAGACGTACCCGTTGGCGGTCGGCGCCACGGCGGTCACGTTCATGACGACCGCGGTGACCCCGGAGGCCGGAATCCCGGACACGCCGGCGACCTGCAGGGTGACCGTCTTCCCCGGACCGACCTTCCCCTGGGCCACCCCCAGCCCGGCCATGGTGTTCATCAGCCGCGTCGGTGCGATCGGCGCGAAGGCCGAGCCCGTGCCGTCGGTGGTGAAGTAGCCCGCCACATCGGCGAGCAGGTCGACGGAGCCGCTGTGGTTGTAGAAGCTCACCTCCCCGTTCGCCGACACCGGCACCACGACCAGGTTCGGAATCGTCCGCCCCGCCGTGAAGTTGAGGTTCGACGTCGCCGGACGGTCGGACAGCGCCGGGAAGACCGAGACGAAACCGGCCGCCGTCGGCGCCACCGCCGTCACGTTCATGACGACCGCCGTGACACCGGTGGCCGGGATCCCGGAGGTGCCCGTCACCTTCAGGGTGACCGTCCGGCCGGCGCCGACCTTCCCCTGGGCCACGCCCAGACCGGCCATCGTGTTCATCACGCGTACCGGCCCCAGGGGCCGGTACGTGGCTCCCGAGCCGTCGTCGACGTAGTAGCCGGACACGTCGGCGAGCAGGTCCAGCGAACCGGCGTGGTTGTAGAAACTCACCTTGCCGTCGGCCGACACCGGCACCACGACCAGGTTGGGAATGGTCCGCCCCGCCGTGAAGTTCAGGTTCGAGGTCGCCGGACGCGCCGTCCCCGCCGGGAAGACCGACACGAAACCGGCCGCCGTCGGCGCCACCGCCGTCACGTTCATGACGACCGCCGACACCCCCGTCGCCGGGATCCCGGAAACGCCCGCCACCTGAAGGGTGACCGTCTCGCCGCCCCGCACCTTGCCCGACCGCACGCCCCAGCCCGCCATCGTGTTCATCAGACGGAGCGGGGCGATCGGACGGAAGGTACCGAGGCCGGAGGCCGCCGGCGTGACGGTGAACGTTCCGGCCGTGTAGGCCTGGCCGAGCGCGTGGACGCGCACCGACCAGTCGCCGGTGGCGACGGCGGTGCCCAGTGCCACCGTCACCGTCAGGGACGTGGCGTCGGGCGAGACCGCGACCCCCGTGGTCGACAGCGTCGTCCCGTCCTTGGTGAGCTTGACCGTGTCCTTCGTGCTCAGCGAGGTGCCGTGCACGGTGAGCGTCGCGAGCGAATTGCGCGGGGCGGACGACGGAGTGACCGACGAGGCGGACACCGGCACCCCGCCGCAGAGGGTCCGGGTGTCCGTGTTGCAGGCGACCTCGGCCCGGTACGCGACCTGGGACGCGTCCTCGGGCAGCCCGAGCACCAGGACGGTCGGGGCGGGCACCGGCGTCGCGGACCGCTCTCCGAGCACGCAGCGGTAGCCGAGTCGCTGATCGGTGCGGCACGTGTTGTTCAAGCCGGTGTCCCACAGCGAGGCGACCGCCGTGGTCGCCGTCCCCGCCGGGTCCCTGACCGACACCCCGAGGTCGTCGTCGGACACGGTGGCCAGGGCGGCGCAGACGGCCGTGTGCTCCTCGTCCAGGACCCCCGCGGCCGGCTTGTAGGGATCGCGGAGGCTCAGCACCTTCGCGCACTCGGGAGCCGGGCCCGCCGAGGTGGCGATGCGGACCGCGTCGAGACGGTAGGCGGCCTTCGGCCGGTAGACCGGGGCGGCGACGACGACCGCGTAGCGCGTGGAACCGGTGACGTTGCAGCCCGCCGAGCAGGAAGTCTGCCGACCGGCCTCGTCGATCGCGGTGGCTCCCGCCCCGTAGTCGCCCCGGAGGTTGAGGAACAGCACGTCGCCGGGGTCTTCCGTGGTCACCTGATGGCAGCTGACCGTGCCCGAGATGCCCAGGGGCCCGCCCTTCGACGGACCGCCCGCGGCGGTCGCGGGCTGCGCCGTGCAGCCCGGCGCCGCACCGGTCAGGTCACGGCGTACGGCCGAGAACCCGTCCTGCGGCACGGTGCGGACGAGCACGGTGTAGCCCGCGCCCGGTGCCAGCGCGCAGGTGGACTCGCAGACCCGCACGCCCTGTGCGTCCAGGACCGAGTGCTCGGCGAAGGAGTACCTCGTGGGATGGCCCTGGACCGAGCTCAGGGAGAGCCATTCGCCGTCGAGCGCCTCGGTCCGGACGAGCTCGGACCTCGGCCGGTCGTCGGCCGGAATCGTGAAGCAGTACGCGAAGACGTCCGCCCCGGCCGGGACCGATGCCTTGGGGCTCGACGTCGTGAAGTCACCGTCCGGGACGACCGGGCAGTCGTTGGGCACGTCCGTGCGGTAGAGAGCCAGCCGGTACGCGCCGATCGGCGCGTAGGCGGAGCCGGTGGAGACCAGCGCGCGGTGCGGGGCGGGGCCGGTCAGCTCGCAGGTGCGGGCGGCCAGACCGCCCGCCACGCAGATCTTCGCGCCCCTTCCGTCCACGACCTCCACGAGGTCGTCGGACCCACGCGGGGTGAGCGCCTCCACGTGAGCCCCCACGGGGAGCGACAGCGTCAGGCAGTCGACGGCCCCGGCCGCCTCGATCGCGCCCTGGAGGGCACCGGGTTCCGCCGCGACACAGCCCAGCTGCGAGGACCGGTCGAGGATCAGCGTCAGGTCGGCGGTGATCACGCGGTAGGTGCTGTCGGCCGTCAGCCGGCACTCGCCCTCGGCGGCGCACACGGCCGCGCCCGTCGCGTCGTACACCGTGAGCCGGGTACGCGCCGCGCCCGCTACGCCGAACACGTCGTACGGGCCCGTGGTGGGCGTGGTGAACTCCTTGCAGTTCCCGGCCGACTCCGCGGCCGTCGGCGCGGAGCCGTAGGCGTTCACGGGCACGGTCACGCAGTCCGTGAAGTCCGGAGCGTCCGCCGCCCGGGCCGCGCCCGCCGGTCCGATCGGCAGGATCGGGAGCAGCAGCGACAGCACGAGCGTGAGCGTGGCGAGCAGAGCGGTGTACGGCGCGGATCGCGGCACCGTACCTGACGGTTGTGGCATGTCCCGGTCCCCCCAGGAGGTACGTCGTCGCGATCGTCGTCGCGGAGTTCCGCCGCATGATCGCACAGAGGACCGACACCGCTCGCGGCGGATTCAGTCCCGCGCCACGCCCAGCGCGTCGCCCAGGTCCAGCGCCGCCGCCACCCGGGACGCCACCGTCTCCGCGTAGACCGCGTCCTCGCGTTCGAAGGCCGGGCGGGACGGGGTGCGGAGGAAGGTGGCGATGCCGAGGGTGCGGGCGCGGGTGCGGAGGGGGAGGCAGAGGGCGTGCGCCGTGTCGGGGGGCCAGAGGCGGTCGGTGGACCAGCGGGGGCTGCCGGGCGTGGCGCTGGCGCGGGTGGGGCCCTGGCGGCCGAGGGCCTGGAGGGCGGGGTGGGTCGTGGGGTAGCGGAGCGGGATGCCGCCGCTGGCGACGGGGGCGACCGGGCCGGGAGCGCCGGTGGGGCTCGCGAGGGTGCGGACCAGGCGGCCCTCGGGGGTGGCGCGGTCGACGAGGACGTGGTCGGCGAAGCCGGCCAGGGCGAAGTCGAGGAGGACGGCGGCGGCCCGGACCGGGTCCTCGCACTCCGCGGCGGCGGCGCTCGCACGGTGCAGCTGGCTCCAGCGGAACCGCAGCCGGTCGGCGTCCTGTTCGGCGAGGCGGGTCTCGGTGACGTCCTGGAAGAGCCAGCCGACACCGAGCGGCACGGGCTCGGGCTCCTCGGCCAGCGGGGAGGCGAGGCGGACGAAGCCGCAGCGCCAGCACCGGCGGCGTTCGCCCCGGGCGCCGCGCAGGGTCACCCAGACGTCGGCCGGCTCGGGCGGGGCGCCGGAGGCCAGGACGTGGTGGAGGGCGCTCTCCAGCTCCTCGACGCCCTGGGTCACGAGTTCGCCGAGCGGGCGGCCGAGGAGCGAGCCGCGGGCGGTGCCGAGGGCGCGGGCCGCGTAGCCGTTGACGACGGCGGGCCGCAGGTCGACGTCGACGAGCACGACGCCCCAGGCGGCGTCCGTGAACAGGGCCTCGCTCAGGGCGAGGGAGCGTTCCAGGTCGATCTGGGTGTGGACCTCGCTGAACGCGCAGTAGACGCCCGCCGGTCGGCCGTCGGCCGCGCGTACGCCGGCGGTCTGCGTGCGGACCAGGACCCGGCCGCCGTCCTTGCGCAGCATCGCGAACTCGTGGACCTGGCGGCCCGGCGCGGTCATCGCGCGCAGCAGCCGGGCCAGGACCTCCGCGGCGTCGGCGCTGCGGGCCGCCCAGCCGTCGAAGCCGTGCCGGCCGACGGCCTCGCCGGCGGTCCAGCCGAGGATCCGTTCGGCCTCGCGGTTCCAGTGGGTGACGGTCCCGGACGCGTCGAGCGCGCACAGCGCCGCGTCCATCCCGTCCAGCAGGGCGGCGAGGAGGTCCGCTCCCGGCACCCCGGGAACCCTCGCCGTATCAGCCGTGTCACTCGCAGAGCCACTCATCCGGGCACCCCCCGGCCTCATTCAACTGGAACGTGACCCAGGACACATCCCTTTCGGGGAAACCGAGGGAAAACGGGGACCAACTCCCCTGCGGACGGCGCTCATTCGCCGTGGACGCGGACGATCCCCTTCTCCGCGAACGGCGCGTAGTACTCGGTGAAGAGCTTGCCGACGAGCTCGCCGCGGCTGGAGACGCCGACCTTCTCGAAGACGCCCTTGATGTAGTCGCGGACGGTGTGCGGGGAGAGGTGCAGCTGTTCGGCGATCTTCCCGGTGGGCAGCCCGCGCGCGATGCACTGGGTCACCTCGGTCTCCCGCTCGGTCAGTTCGAAGGCGTCCACGATCAGCGGCACGATCTCGGAGGTCTTGGCCGGCTCGATCACCACCGCCGAGGCACCGAGGCGTCCGTCCGCCTCGCGCAGGCAGGAGGCGTGGCAGACGAGCCAGTGCCCGGTGCGGGTGCGCACCCGCACCCGGGCGTGACCGCGGTCGCGGTCCTGGGAGATGGCGCGGGCCTTGAGCGCGGTGGCCTGGACCCAGGCGGGCACGCGGAGTCCGGCAGCGGCGATGGCGGGGCCTTCGGGGAGGTCCGCGAGATGGGCGCGGGCGTCGTCGTTGGCCGAGAGGAGGGCGCCGGAGGCGTCGAAGAGGAGCAGGCCGGGGCCGTGCGGGGAGTCCGGCAGCGGCTGCGGGGCCGTGCCGGCGAAGGAGCGCAGCCGGCGGGCGAGCGGGGTGACCAGGCTCTCGACCAGCCGGGTCTCGGCGGGTCCGAAGGCGGGCCGGCCGTGGGCGCGGAAGAGGCTGATGTGGCCGTGCGGGCGCCCGCCGACGCGCAGCACGGCCCGTAACTCGTCCTGCAGGCCCCGGGGTTTCATGAAGGAGTGGTAGAGGCTGCTGCGGGCCGGCAGGTCGCCGGTGGCCTCGCGCAGGCCCGCCACCGGCACCTTCGCCTGAGCGAGGTCGCGGAACAGGTTGACGTTCTCGGTGAAGAGCTCGGTCTCCCAGTAGACGGCGCAGCCGTGCTCGTCGAGGTTCTCGGCGCGGATGGGCGCGGCCATCATGCCGGTCTCCGGGTCCGTGACGCGCCAGACGGCGGCGTCGTACGGAACGAGCCGGCGGACGTGGTGGGACGCCTCGGCGAACATACCGAGGGCGTCGTCGCTCTTTGCGGCCCGCGCGAGCAGCTCGGCGCGACCGATCTCGATTCGGGAAGCACGCGAAACGCGTCCGGCACTGGTCACCCCTTGATCCTGACAGGATGCGGGCCGGGCGCCAACCCCTCACTTGAGGGGGGTGAATCGGTGGTGAGGTGACCACGGGATTAAGCCGTCGCGAGAGCGCCCATTTGAAGGGTGAACGGGCTCTCCGGCAACCCCCCGAAAGGGGGGATGAAACGGAGCGGCCCCTGCGGGAGAATTCCCCCGCACGCATTTCGGCAGGGCTCCGACGGGACTCCACGAAGCTCTTTCGGACAGCGACTTCTCGGCAGGCGGTGGGCGTATGAGAGTGGGCATCATCGGCGCGGGCGGGATGGGCAGGGCCATGGCCCGCCGTGCGGCACTGGCCGGATCGGCCGTGCGGCTCGCCGACCGCAGCGTCGGCCGGGCGCACCGGGTGGCCCGCGAGGCGATGGCCGGAACCACGGGGGTCGTCGAGGCCGCGACCGTCCGGGCCGCGCTGCGTCCGGGGCTGGTGATCCTCGCCGTGGACCGGGCCGAGTCCCTGGAATTCCTGCGCTCCCACCGCCGACTCCTGGCGGGGAAGGTGCTCGTGGAGGTGACCGCCCCACGGACCGAGGCGTACGGGACGGGCGGGTGCGCGACCGGGGGGTACGGCGCCGAGCCGTACGGCACCGAGATGGGCGACCTGACGGCGGCGGTGCCCGGCGCCTCCTGGGTACGGGCCTGCGCCGCCGGTGACGCGGAGTCGATCTACCGTGGCCTGATCGACGGGCATCCCGTCGACATATTCGTCGCCGCCGACGACGAATCGGCCAAGATCCGGGTGATCGAGCTGGCCAATCGATCGGGTCTGCGGGCCCTCGACGTCGGAACGCTCGACCGCGCCCGGGTTCTCGACGAATTGACATCTTTGGGTAGGGAAATCAGCCATAGGCTGGCTGCGCCGGAAGGCTGGGGAATAAAGTTGCTGCCCAGCTGGTGAGCGGCCGTCAGACCAACGGCCAATTCCACCGGCAATCCGATCTTGGGGGAAGATCCATGACCAGAGAACCGGCGACTTTTCTCGCCTTGGGAGCCCTTGTCGTGCACGGTGCGGACGGCGAGGTGAAGCTCAGCGGAAACCGGCAGCGCATATTGCTGACGATGTTGCTGCTCGAGGGCAACCGGGTGGTCGGCGTCGACCGCCTCATCCGGGCCATCTGGGGCGACGCGCCGCCCGCCACCGCCCGCAGCCAGATCCGCATCTGCGTCTCCTCGCTGCGCCGTCAGTTCGCGTCCGGCGACGTCGCCGCGACCATCGAGACCCACAAGACCGGCTACCGGCTGCGGACCCCGGAGTCCGGCATCGACCTGCACCGCTTCGGGCAGCTGATATCCCGGGCCAGAGGCGAGGCGGCCGACCGCCCCGACCTCGAACTGGCGTTGCTCTACCGAGAGGCCCTCGCCCTGTGGCGGGGGCCTCTCGGCGAAGGGCTCGGCAGCCCGCTCCTGGACACGGTGGCGCTCAAGTACCACGAGGACTACCACTCCGCCCTGGAGGACTGCTACGAGCTGGAGCTGCGGCTCGGCTACCACCGCCGGGTCCTCGGCGAGCTCACCCACCACGTCTCCGAGCACCCGTTCCGCGAGACGCTCATCGCCCAGCTGATGATCGCCCTCTACCGCTCCGGCCGGACGGCGGACGCCCTCGCGCTGTTCCGCGACACCCACCGCCGCTTCCGCGACGAGCTCGGCATCGTGCCGGGCGAACGGCTCCAGTCGATCGAGAGCCTGATCCTCGGCGCCACCGACAAGACGACCACCGACCGCGGCGGGCTTCTCGACGCCCCCGCCCAGCACCCCTGCCCGGACGAGGCCCTCCTCTTCGGGCAGCCGGCCGCCGCCGGCCGCATCCGCCACTGACCGGCTTCCCCCCTCAGCTGAGGGGGGCGGCCGGCGCGAAGTCCCTCCTCCGCAGGGGATGGGGCGCCCCGCGCGCCACGGAAAGACTCGGGGCGCATCCAGGCACGGCACTCAAGGGCCGTACGCAGAGAGAGGGGCCGTCCATGGCTCGCCAGCCTCAGTACTCCGTCATCCCGGACAGCGCGGTGGACCGGCTCGTCTCCGAGGTGAAGGGCGAGGTCTTCCTCCCGGACGACCCGGGGTACGAGGCCGAGCTCGACGGCTTCAACCGGATCGACCGGCACCACCCGGCGATCGTGGTGGGCGCGGTCGCCGCCGAGGACGTCGTCGCCGCGGTCCGCGTCGCCACCGAACTCGGGCTGCCCGTCGGCGTACAGGCCACCGGCCACGGCATCGCCGCCCCCGCCGAGGACGCCCTGCTGATCACCACCCACCGGATGAACGCCGTCGCCGTCGACCCCGTCGCCCGGATCGCCCGCGTCGAGGCCGGCGCCCAGTGGCACCAGGTCATCGCGACCGCCGCGTACCACGGCCTCGCACCCCTCAACGGCTCCTCGCACCTGGTCGGCGTCGTCGGCTACACCCTCGGCGGCGGTCTCGGTCCGCTCGGCCGGCTGTACGGCTACGCGGCCGACCACGTCACCCGCGTGCACCTGGTCACCGCCGACGGCCGGCACCGCACGGTCACCCCCGAGGCCGACGGTGACCTGTTCTGGGCGCTGCGCGGCGGCAAGGGCAACTTCGGCATCGTCACCGCCCTGGAGTTCCGTCTGGTCCCCGTCGCCCGGCTCTACGGCGGCGGCCTCTACTTCCCCGGCACCGAGGCCGCGGCCGTGCTCGACGCCTGGCGGGGCTGGACGCGGACCGTGCCCGAGGCCCTGACCTCCTCCGTGGCCCTGCTCCGGCTGCCCGGTCTGCACCAGGTGCCCGACCACCCGGCCGGCGAACTCGCCGCCCACGTCCGGATCGCGTTCACCGGCAGCCGGGAGGACGGCGAGGAGCTGCTGCGCCCGCTGCGGGAGGCCGGCACGCTGCTCGCCGACACCGTCGCCGAGATGCCGTACGGCGACGTCGCCGAGATCCACCAGGACCCGACCGAGCCGCTGCCGTACCACGAACGCAACACCGTGCTGCGGGAGTTCGACGAGGACGCCCTGGCCGCCCTGCTCACCGCGGCCGGCCCGGACAGCACCTGCACCGACCCGATGGTGGAGCTCCGGCACCTCGGCGGGGCGCTGTCCCGGCCGCCGGCCGTGGCCAACGCGGTGGGCCGCGACGGGGCGTACACCCTGTCCACGCTCTCCCTGCCCGGCTCCCCGGACGTCGTGCTCCGGCCGCTGTCCGCCTGGTCCACCGGGCGCCGCTACCTCAACTTCCTCGCCGGGGCCGACACCGCCGGCTCCGCCCCCGACTGCTTCGACCGGGCGACCTTCGCCCGGCTGCTCCAGGTCAAGAAGCACTACGACCCGCACAACACGTTCCGGCTCGGGCACGCGCTGCTCCCCGACGCCTCCTGAGCCGCTCCACCGGCCGGGCCGGGCCCGTACCCCCGGACGGGCCCGGCCCGGCCCCCTTCCCGACACCTCGGCGCGCAGCCGAAGCCTTCCCCCGCCCACCGACCCACGCCCCCGCTCGTCTCCGTAGGAGGAGACCCATGACCACCGACCAGGCCGTGTCCACCACTTCCGGGCAGCCGGCCGCCGTCCTCAGCGCCCGGTCCGCCGGGCTCCGCTACGGCGCCCTGTTCGGGCCCGCCGTCTTCGGCGTCACCGCCGCGGGCGTCGCCCTGCCCGACGTCGCCAAGGCCCTGCACGCCACCCCGGCCACCGCCGCCTGGGTGCTCACCGCCCACGCGCTCGCGCTCGGCGTCGGCACCGCCCTCTTCGGCCGGCTCGCCGACTCCAGGGGCGTGCGCACCTCGCTGCTCGTCGGCTCCGTCGTGCTCGCCGTCGGCACCGTGATCTGCCTGCTGGCCCCGAACATCGGCGTCCTCGTCGGCGGCCGCTTCGTGCTCGCCGCCGGCTCCGGCGCCATGACCTCGGGCGCCCTCGCGCTCTCCGCGGGAGCGCCGCCGGCCGACCGGCCCAAGGTCCTGGGCGGGTTCGGCGCCACGATGGCCGTCTTCTCCGCCAGCGCCACCCTCGCCGGCGGCGTGTTCACCCAGTGGGTGACCTGGCGCATCGCCCTCGTGCTGCCCGCCCTGTCGCTGCTCGCGGTGCCGCTGTGCCTGCGCGCCGCCTCGGTCCGGGCCGGCAGCGGGCGCAAGCTCGACCTGCCGGGCGCGGCGCTGCTGACCGTCGCCGCCATGTCCTTCCTGCTGCTCATCCAGTCGTACTCGCTCGGTCTGTCCACCTCGGTGGTGATCGCCCTCGCCGTCGCGCTCGTGGTGTCCCTGGGAGGCCTGATCCAGCGGGTGCGGACCACCGAGGGCTCGTTCGTGCCGCGCCGCCTGGTGGCGGACAGCGTGTTCCTGCGCGCCTCGATCACCGGCGTCGGCGCCTATGCGGGCCTGTTCGCCGCCATGTACCTGGTGCCGCAGATCCTCGTCGGCGGGCACGGCTGGAGCGTCCTGGCCGTCGGCTCGTGGCTGCTGCCCGGCGCGGCCGTCGGCGCCGTGCTGTCCCGCTTCGCCGGCAAGTTCGCCGGCGGGCAGGCCGGTGCCGTGATGCTCGGCCTGATCGCCCTCACGATGGCCGTGGTGCTCGCCCTGACGGCCGCCACGACCAACCCGACGCCGCTGCTGGTCGGTGCCTCGCTCGGCTTCGCCGGCTTCGCCGTCACCCAGGTCATCACCACCGCCCTGATGTCGGCGCACGTCGAGCCGGCCCTGCGCGGCGGTGCGATGGGCCTGCTGAACCTGACCTTCTTCGTGGGCGGCGGCGTCGGCAGCGCCACCGCCGGCGCGCTCGTCAAGTCGATGGACCTGACCACCGTGCTCGCCGTCGTCGCGGTCTTCCCGCTGATCGCCGCGGCCGCCGCGCTCACCCTGCGCGCAGGCGGCGGCGCGGCGAAGGCCTGACGCCCCGGACCGGCCGCGAGGCCCGCCCGAAGCCGTACCCGAGCCGTACCCGGTGCCTGGCCCCGCGCGGGGCCAGGCACCGAAACAACACCAATACAGCCGCGATAGGCGCCGACCGAAGGATGGGCACGTCGGCGCCTCTTCGCGTTGAAGGAGACCAGTACTCGTCATGACCGACTCCCCGACCACGGAATTCGACCTGCACATACGGAAGCTGATGGCCTGGCACTTCGGTGCGGACACCGGCTCCCCGTTCTGGCTCGCCAAGCGCGACAGCCTCGGCTTCGACCCGCTCACCGACGTCGGCGGCCTCGCCGACCTCACGCGCTTCCCCGACGTCAGCGCCGAGCTGCGCACCGTGCCCGTCGGCGACCTCGTTCCGCGCGGCGTCTCCGACCGCGTCTTCCGCGTGTACGACTCCGGCGGCACGACGGGCTCCCCGAAGCGGATCGTCGACAGCGCCGCGCGCGCCGAACTCCTCGTCTGGGCGCGGCAGCGGCTCATCGAGAGCGGCGTGCCCGCCGAGGGCGACTGGCTGCACCTGGGCCCGAGCGGGCCGCACGTCATCGGCTACGACGTCTCCCGCTACGCGGCCCTGTCCGGCGCCCTCTTCCACACCGTCGACCTCGACCCGCGCTGGGTGAAGCGACTGCTCGCCGACGGCCGCGAGGACGAGGCGGACCGCTACGTCCAGCACCTGCTCGACCAGGCCGAGACCATCCTCACCAGCCAGAAGGTGGCCGTCCTCAGCTCCACCCCGCCGCTCCTGGAGGCCATCTGCGCCCGCCCCGGGCTCTACGAGCTGGTGCGGAGCAACGTGCGGGCGGTCATCTGGGCCGGCACCTCCATCAGCGCCGAGAGCCTGCGCATGCTGGACCAGGAGTTCTTCCCCGACGCGGCCGTCGTCGGCGTCTACGGCAACAGCCTGATGGGCGTCGCCCCGCAGCGGCCGGCCGCGCCCGGCGACAGCCACCCGTGCGTCTTCGAGCCGTACCCGGCCACGACCCGCCTCGAACTCGTCGACGCCGAGGGCCGGCCCGTGGCGTACGGGGAGCGCGGCCGGGTCCGGCTGCACCTGGTCGCCGAGGAGATGTTCCTGCCCAACGTCCTGGAGCGGGACAGCGCGGTCCGCGTCGCCCCGCGCCCGGGCTCCCCCGTGGACGGCCTCGCCGACGTCCAGACCTACCGCGCCGTCGACGACGTGCGCGTCATCGAGGGGGTCTACTGATGACGGACACCCGGCTGATCGGTGTCGATCCGCTCGTCTGCGGCCGCCCCGTCACCAGCTCCGACCGCGGCCGGCTGCCCGACGTGCGCGGCGGCGACCTCGCCGACGTCGGCTCCGCGCCACGGCTCATGGCGCTCGCCGCGTTGCGCGAGCTGCGTGCCCACGCCGACGGCGTCCCGGTCGCCCAGGAGGTCTTCGACCGGGCGGCCGGGCTCTTCGAGGAGGCCGTCCTGGAGGGCGAGTCACCCGAGGAGTACGCCGACCGCGTCTCGTACGCCACCGGGCTCACGGCCGCCGCCGTCGCGCAGTCCGTCCGCGACCTCGTCGACGAGCTGCGCGAGCTGTCCGAGACGACCGCCGCCGAACTGCCCGGCACGGGCTTCGGCGCCGGCTTCGCGACCCGCTGGGTGCCGCGCGGCCGGGTCTTCGCCGCCGTCATGGCCAGCAACCACCCGACGCCCAACGTCACCTGGGCGCAGGCCCTCTTCCACGGCTACAGCGTCGCCGTGAAGCCGGGCAGCCGTGACCCGTTCACCCCGCTGCGCCTCACCCGGGCGCTGCTCGCCGCCGGGCTGCCGCCGCGGAAGCTGGCGTTCCTGCCGGCCTCGCACCAGACCGGCGAGTTCCTTCTCAAGGAGGCCGACCGCGGCATCGTCTACGGCGGAGACAGCGCCGTACGCCGCTGGCAGGGCGACGAGACGGTCGCCGTGCGCGGCCCTGGCCGTACGAAGGCGCTGCTGGACGCCGAGGCCGACGAGCCGACCGTCGCGCACCTGGCGCTGTCCGCCTCCTTCGACGGCGGCACCCGCTGCACCAACCTCTCGGCGGTCCTGACCAGCCGCCCGGTGCGGGAGGTCGCCGACGCGCTGGCCCGGCGACTGGCCGCGCTGCCGAGCGTGCCCGTCACCGCCGCCGGCGCCACCCTCCTGGTCGCCGACCGGGAGCGGGCGGCGCGGATCCGCCGCCAGGTGGACGAGCTGCGGGCGACGCCCGGGGTGACCGACCACAGCGCCGGCCACGACCCGGCGGGCGCGGACACCGTCGTCGAACTCGGCGACGGCTCACACCTGTTGCGGCCGCTCGTGCTGTCGGTCGACCGGGTGGACCACCCGGCCGTCGGCACCGAGCTGCCGTTCCCGTTCGTGGTCGTGGCGCCGTGGACACCCGCCGACGGGGTCGCGCCGCTGCGCGCGTCGCTGGCCCTCAACCTGCTCACCGAGGACGAGGCGCTGGTCGACGCGGCCGTGCGCGAGCCGAGCGTCCGCAAGGTCACGCGCGGCGCGGTCCTGCCATGGACGGCGGTGCCGGGCATCCCGCACGACGACAACTACACGCAGTTCCTGCTGGAGCCCAAGGGCGTCGTGGCCGCGGCCTGACGCGGTCACCCACCCAGTCACCCACCCGAAGGGAACCACCGTGTCCATCAAGCGACGCGACATGGTCAAGCTGACCGCCGGCGCGGCCCTCGCCGCCTCCGCCGCCGCGGTCCCGTTCGCCACCGGCGCCATCGGCGCCGACGAGGACCCCGCCCAGGCCGGCGGCGCCGCCGGGGGCGAGTACACCGAGACGTACCAGGGCCGCACCATCCGGGTCGCGTCCGCCGCGGCCGGCGGCGGCGTGTACATCGACGGGCGGCCGCTGCACCTCATGAAGTTCGCGGACGACGCCTACCTCAGCTCGCTGTGCCACTACGAGATGGCGCCGACCCCGCTGGTCGCCGCCCGTCGCGCCGTCGAGGAGCTCCGCGGCGCCCACCTGCTGCCGAACGTCCACGGCGCCCACGTCATGGACGCCACGACGCCCGCCTGACCCGACCGTCCCCGAAACGGAGCTCCGCCATGGTGCACGTACGCAAGAACCACCTCGACATGACGGCCGAGGAGAAGCGCCGATTCATCCACGCGGTCAAGGAGATCAAGCGGAGAGGCATCTACGACCGCTTCGTCGACCTGCACATACGCGTCAACTCCCAGGACTACCTGGACAAGGTCACCGGCAAGCGGCTCGGCCACATCAACCCCGGCTTCCTGCCCTGGCACCGCCAGTACCTGCTGCGCTTCGAGCGCGAGCTGCAGAAGGTCGACCCGCGGGTCACCCTGCCGTACTGGGACTGGTCGATCGACCACGGTGTGGACTCCCCGCTGTGGGCCGACAACTTCATGGGCGGCAACGGGCGCCCCGGCGACCGCCGGGTCATGACCGGCCCGTTCGCCCGCGACAACGGCTGGGTCCTCAACATCAGCGTCATCCCCGTCGGCGACGAGAACCCGGCCCTCAACGGCAACTACACGCACGACGACCGGGACTTCCTGGTCCGCGACATGGGCACCCTGACCGACAAGCTGCCCACCCCGAAGCAGCTGGACGACACCCTGAACCTGAAGGTGTACGACTCGGCGCCGTTCAACCACACCGCGGGCAGCGAGCCGCCGTACGCGAGCTTCCGCAACCACCTGGAGGGCTACACCAAGTTCGCCTGGGAGGAGAGCGCCGGCAAGCTGCACGCGGCCGGGCACGTGTGGGTCGGCGGCCACATGATGTACATCGGCTCGCCCAACGACCCGGTGTTCTTCCTCAACCACTGCATGATCGACCGCTGTTGGGCCCTGTGGCAGGCCCGCAACCCCGAGGTCCCGCCCTACCTGCCGCTGCAGCCCACGCAGGACGTCCCCGACATCAACACCTCGCTGGGCCCCTGGCACACCATGACGCCCAGGGACCTGATCGACCACACCAAGTGGTACCGCTACGACCACTGACACCCGGCAGGCGCCGGATCTCGGTCTCCCCGGAGACCGGGGTCCGGCGCCTTCGTGTCTCCCCACCCCGTGGAGGTAATCGTGCTCGCCCGAAGACACTCCCCCGTGGCCGTCCTCGCCCTGTGCTGGGCGGCCGTCTTCTTCGACGGCTTCGACGTCATGGTGTACGGCGCGGGTCTGCCGTACATGCTCGACGACCCCGCGTTCGGTCTCGACGCGGCGACCGCCGGCACCGTCGGCAGCTGGACCACCTTCGGCATGCTGCTCGGCGCCCTCGGCTGCGGCAGCCTCACCGACGGCGTGGGCCGCCGCCCGGTCCTCGTCGGCTGCGTCCTGGCCTTCTCCGCCGGCTCCGGCGTCTGCGCGGCGGCCGGCTCGGTCGGCGTCTTCGGCGCCGGACGCTTCCTCACCGGCCTCGGCCTGGGCGGGCTCATCCCCGTGTGCCTCGCCGTCGTCGCCGAGTTCACCCCCGAGCGCCGGGTGCCGCTGGCCACCGGCATCCTCATGTCGGCGTACCACGCGGGCGGGATGACCGCGACGGGCGTCGGCCTCTCCCTCGCCCCCGCGTACGGCTGGCGCTGGGCCTTCGCCGCGGGCGTCCTGCCCGCACTCGTGGCCGTACCGCTGCTGCTCCGCTTCCTGCCCGAGTCGCCGACCGTCCTGGCGAACAGGGCCCTGCCGGGCCGGAGGCGGTCCGGGGAGCGGACGCGGGCCGTGGCCGCGCTCGTCGGCCGCGAGCACCGCGCGTCCACGCTGCTGCTGTGGCTGGCCTCCGCGTGCGGCCTGATGCTCGTGTACGGCCTGAGCACCTGGCTGCCGCAGCTGATGCGGGTCTCGGGCTACGGGCTCGGCTCCTCGGTCGGCTTCCTGATGGCGGTCAACGCGGGCGGCATCGTCGGCATGCTGCTGGCCGGCTGGGTCGCCTCGCGGTTCGGCGCCGTACCGGTGGCCGGGACCTGGTTCGTGCTCACGGCCGGCTCCCTGCTGCTGCTCTCGGTGCGGATGCCGGTGCCGGTGACGTACGTCGTGGTGACGGTGACCGGGATCTGGCTCTACAGCGCCTCGACGATGGTCTACGCGGTGGCCGGCGGCTTCTATCCGGCGGCGCTGCGGGCCCCGGGGCTCGGCTGGGTGGCCGGGGTCGGCCGGCTCGGCGCCGTCCTCAGCCCCTGGCTGGGCGGCTACCTCTTCGCCCACGGCCACGGCCGGTGGGGCTTCTTCGTCTTCGCGGCGGCCGGCCTGCTGGGCGCGGTCGCGGTCCTCCTCAGCCGGGTGGCGCGGCGCACGGCGGCCGTGCCGGCGGCGGACGTCCGGGCCGGTGCGGCCGCCGGGTGAGACGGCCCGGCCGTGCCACCCGCGAGGGGTGGCACGGCCGGGGGGCGCACCGCGGAGGACCTACTTCTCCAGGCAGAACTCGTCGATCGGGTAGCCGACGTGGCGGTCCTCGCTCGGCAGGTAGCCGAGCACGACGTCACCCGGCTTCAGCTCCGTGCTGTTGAGCACGACGCCGTTGGGGCCGAGGACCCGGACGTGCCAGTCGTCCTGGAGGATCAGGTTGACCCGCTGCCCGTTGGGGGCCTCGGCGTCGATGGAGATGAGCGGACGGGACTCGATCTTCACCCGGCCGACCGTGACCAGACGCGTGTTGCCCTTCACGTCGACCGCGGTGACCTTGCTGCCTGCCTTGAGCTCGCTGAGGTAGTTGGTGCGCTCGTCCTTGCCCAGCGTGTACGAGTGGATCGCGCCGGCGTTGACGCGGAACGGGCGGGTCGGCATGTACGGCAGCGGGTGGGTCTCGCTGACGCACAGGATCATGCCCTTGGAGTGCGAGCCGACCAGGATGCCCTCGTCCTCGCGGAAGTGCGTGCAGGTGTCGACGCAGGCCCGCTCGCCCATGCCGATGTGGGTGGTCTCCACGATGCGCAGCTCGGTGAGGTTGACGTTCGGCACGTCGGCTTCGGCGGCCCGCTTGAGGGCGGCGGTGTCGCCGACCTTCGCCGGGGCCATCATGACGCCGTCCGAGCCGTGCTCCAGGACGCCGAAGATGATCTCGGCCTCCTCGACGTCCTGCGCGACGGTGACGAGCGAACCGGTGGCCCGGGCGGCCGCCGCGATCACGATCTCCAGCGGGATCTTCGTGGGGTCGCGGAACAACAGCACGCTCCACTTCTCGGTGCGCGCCGACTCACAGGCGTCCTCCAGGGTGGGGGCGTCGATGATCTCGACGAACCGGCCGACCTCCACCTCGGGGTGCTTCAGGGCGAGCTCGGCCGGGGTCACGCCGTGCTTGGCGGGGTCGACGATGACGACGGTCGCGTCGCCGAAGTCCTCCGGCAGCGGCTTGTTCTGCGGGAACAGGACCTTGGTGATGGTCGGCGGCAGATCCTCGAGGTGCGCGGTGTCGTCGGCGACGACCGCCTCCACGCGGTGGTGCAGCGCCTCCTGGAGGATCGCCTCGCGGGCCTCGCCGAGCGAACGGATGTCGAGCCAGCTGATCTTCACGGAACTCTCCTGATCTGTCGGTCTGCTTGCGCTTCAGCGAGTGGTCTGAACGACGCGGTGCGGGTGGTGCGGCGGAGCGGAGGCGGTGGTGCGCCGTCCGTGCACGAGGTCGGAAAGCTTGTCGGTGAGGGCGCCCGGGTTCGGGGCCTGGAAGACGTTGCGGCCCATGGCGATGCCCGCGGCGCCGCCGCTGAGGGCCTCCTCGACGTAGGCGAGGGTGGCCGCCTCGTCGTCGTTGCGGGGGCCGCCGGTCACGATGACCGGGACGGCGGCGGTGGCGGTGACGTCCCGCATCGCCCCGACGGAGCCGACGTACGGGCTCTTCACGATGTCGGCGCCGAGGTCGGCGGCGAGCTGGATCGCGTGGGCGACCAGGGCGGGGTCCCGCGGGTCGGCGATCTTGGGGCCGCGCGGGTACATCATCGCGAGCAGCGGCACGTTCCAGCGGTCGCAGGCATCGCCCACCGCCGCCAGGTCCGCGACCTGCCGGCGCTCCTCGTCGGCGCCCAGGTTGACGTGCACGCTGACCGCGTCGGCGCCCAGCCGCAGCGCCTCCTCGACGCCCGCCACCAGGTACTTGGCGTTCGGGTCGGGGGCGTGCACGGTGCTGGCGCTCAGGTGCACGATCAGCGAGGTGTGCGCGAACCACTCGGGGTCGATCCGCCGCAGCGCGCCCTTGTGCAGCACGACGGCGTCCACGTGGTGGCGGGCCAGGTCGCCGACGAGCGCGCCGACCCGGCTGCCGCCGGTCACCGGGCCGTCGGTGACGGAGTGGTCGAGCGGCACGACGAGGAGCCGGTCAGGGGCGTGGCGGTACAGCCTCCGCAGCCGTAAGCGGCGGGCGAAGGACAGCTGCTCGGTCATCGGTTCTTCTCCCAGAGGGGGACGGTGTGCGGGTGGCTCGGGTGCGGGCGGCGCACGGGTGGGTGGCTCATGTGCGGCTCGCGAGGGTCAGCGGGGTGTCGTCCGGCGAGCCGTCGAGCTCGAACTCGGTGTGCAGCAGCCGGACCGCGCGGTCCACCTCGGCCCGCGGCACGGTCACCGAGATGCGCAGCTGGGAGGCGGAGAAGGCGCCGGCGCTGATGCCGCGGTCGGTGAGCGCGGACAGCATCCGGGCCGCGTACTGGGGGCGGCTGAGCAGGCCCTTGCCGACGATCGACACCTTCGCCACCGTGTCGTCGACGGTGAGCGCGTCGGCGCTGTCGGCGGCGTGAGCGGCCAGGAACTCCCGTACCGCCGCCACCCGGGTGTGCGGCACGGTCAGGCCGATGGTGTGACCGCCGCCGCGCTCCTCGTGCACGGACGTCATGTCCGCCGGCACGGCCTGCTGGCCGAGCGCGCGGAAGACGGTCAGCGCCGGGTTCTCCGCCGTCCGCGCGGTGCGGACGGTGACGCGGGCCGCGTCCTGGTCGTGGACGACCGCCATGACGGCGGCCTGGGTCTCGAGCATGCTGTCTCCGTCCGTCGCGTGGATACGGGTGCCGACCTCGGGGGCCGCGGAGTGGCCGACGTGGATGTCCAGGCCGCAGAGCGCGGCGAGTTCGACCGCTCGGGAGTGCATGACCTTCGCGCCGGCGAAGGCCATCTCCGCCATGACGTCCATGTCGAGGCGGGGCATCAGCCGGGCCCTGGGGACCAGGCGGGGGTCGGCGGTGAGCACGCCGGGGACGTCGGTGTAGATCTCGCAGTGGGTGGCGCCGAGTTCGGCCGCGGCGGCGACGGCCGTGGTGTCGGAGCCGCCGCGGCCCAGCGTGATGATGTCGCCGGCCGCGTCGACGCCCTGGAAGCCGGCGATGACCACGACCTGTCCGGCGTCGAGGAGCCGTACGGCGCGCTCGGTGTCGATGGCGACGATGACGCCCGCGCCCGGCGGCCCGGAGGCGAGGATCCCGGTCTGGGCGCCCGCGAGGGCGGTCGCCGGGGTGCCGAGCCGCTGCAGCGCCATGGCCGTGAGGGCCGCGGAGGCCGCCTCGCCGGTCGCGAGGAGCTGGTCGAGCTCGCGGCCGTCGGCGTCGGGGTTGATCTCGCCCGCGGTGCCGATGAGGTTGTCGGTGGTCTTGCCCTGTGCCGAGACGACGACGGCGACGCGACGGCCGGACGCGGCGACGCGGGCGATCCTGCGGGCCACCCGGCGCAGGTGTCCGGTGGTGGCCAGCGAGCTGCCGCCAAACTTCTGCACCACTGTGCTGCCCATGACTCCCCCGCTCGCTGGTGAACTCGTGCCACCGAGCCAACCCGAGCGCCGTATCGGGCCCCGTATTGCGCGGGCTATCCGGAGCGCATCGGGCTCGCATCGGAGCGTGACAGCGAAAAAAGGGGTTGAAGGAGAGCGGAGGAGGTTCTTAGTGTGTGGGCACACGCGAAAGGAGGTGATCCGAAAAAATGGTTTCTTTTCGGACTCGTGAGGTGACTGCGGGCTAAGGCCTGCCGTCGCACTCTGTGCACCTCGGCAGGCCTTCTGCCGAACACCAACGCAGTCACCCGACCCGTGGGCCGCCGGTCAGTCCGGCCGGCTCCCGTCCGAACCTAGGCGGACGGGACCAAGGCCCACGGGTCGTCCGCGTCTCAGGGGGAGAGTCGCTCCACCCGCCAGGCCGCGCCCTCGCGTACGTACCGCAGCCGGTCGTGCAGGCGGTTCTCGTGCCCCTGCCAGAACTCCACCGTCTCCGGTACGACCCGGAAGCCGCCCCACTCCGGCGGCACCGGCACCTGCTCGCGCTCCGGGTAGCGGGCGGCCAGCTCCTCGTAGCGGGCGAGCAGCTCGGTCCGCGACTCGATCACCGAGGACTGGTGACTGGCCCAGGCCCCCAGCTGCGAACCGTGCGGGCGGGTGCGGAAGTAGGCGACCGTCTCGTCGCGGCCGGTGCGTTCGGCGCGGCCGGTGACGATGACCTGGCGGGCCAGCGGATGCCAGGGGAAGAGCAGGGACACGTACGGGTTGGCCGTCAGCTCCTGCCCCTTGCGGGAGCCGTAGTTCGTGTAGAAGACGAAGCCGGCCTCGTCGTAGTGCTTGAGCAGCACCGTGCGGGAGGACGGGCGGCCGTCGGGGGCGGCGGTGGAGACGACCATCGCGTTGGGCTCGTGGATCGCCGGACTGTCGGCGGTCTCCTTGAACCAGCGCGCGAACTGTTCGATCGGTTCGGGAGCGAGGTCGGCCACGGTCAGCTCCATGGTCCGGTACACCTCGCGCATGTCGGCGGGATCGAGAGCGTCGGTCACGAGGCCATCCTGCCGTAGCGTCGGAGTGTGCCCCGCATCGCCGGGCGCCAATCCTTCCTCGCCGATTCGGCGGAGTGTGCCGGATGTCACCTTTCCCCGCATCATCGGAACCGTACAGACTCATCCCCTGGATCGCTGTTGCCCTCCACCAGCCAACGGCCGAATGATTGATCATCGATCAACCGTTCTCGTGAATCAGGAGCCGCCTCATGTCCGACTTCGTACCCGGCCTCGAAGGAGTCGTCGCGTTCGAGACGGAGATCGCCGAACCCGACAAGGAGGGCGGTGCCCTCCGCTACCGCGGAGTCGACATCGAGGACCTGGTGGGTCACGTCTCGTTCGGCAACGTCTGGGGCCTCCTCGTCGACGGCGCCTTCAACCCGGGCCTGCCGGCCGCCGAGCCGTTCCCCATCCCGGTGCACTCCGGTGACATCCGGGTCGACGTGCAGTCCGCGCTCGCGATGCTCGCGCCGGTCTGGGGCCTGAAACCGCTCCTGGACATCTCCGCCGAGCAGGCCCGTGACGACCTCGCCCGCGCCGCCGTCATGGCCCTGTCGTACGTCGCCCAGTCGGCCCGCGGCCAGGGCCTGGCGATGGTGCCGCAGAGCGAGATCGACAAGGCCCAGTCCGTCGTCGAGCGGTTCATGATCCGCTGGCGCGGCGAGCCGGACCCGAAGCACGTCAAGGCCGTCGACGCCTACTGGACCTCGGCCGCCGAGCACGGCATGAACGCCTCCACCTTCACCGCCCGCGTGATCGCCTCGACCGGCGCCGACGTCGCGGCGGCGCTCTCGGGTGCCGTCGGCGCCATGTCCGGCCCGCTGCACGGCGGCGCCCCCTCCCGCGTGCTCGGCATGATCGAGGAGATCGAGCGCACCGGCGACGCCACGGCCTACGTGAAGCAGGCCCTCGACAAGGGCGAGCGCCTCATGGGCTTCGGCCACCGCGTCTACCGCGCCGAGGACCCGCGCGCCCGCGTCCTGCGCCGTACGGCGAAGGAGCTCGCGGCCCCGCGCTTCGAGGTGGCGGAGGCCCTGGAGAAGGCGGCCCTGGAGGAGCTGCACAACCGGCGCCCCGACCGCGTCCTGGCCACCAACGTCGAGTTCTGGGCCGCGATCGTCCTCGACTTCGCCGAGGTCCCGGCGCACATGTTCACCTCGATGTTCACCTGCGCCCGTACGGCCGGCTGGTCGGCGCACATCCTGGAGCAGAAGCGCACCGGCCGTCTGGTCCGCCCGTCGGCGCGCTACACGGGCCCCGGTCAGCGGGACCCGCGCGAGATCGAGGGCTACTCCGACATCACGGACATCGCCGGCTGACCGTCCTTGACCAGCAGGTCCGCGTGGTGCCGGGCCGCCGCCAGGGGGTGGGCGCGCAGCTTGCCCTTCAGCTCGTTGAAGCCGTACTCGGCGAACAGGGGGTTCGCCGGGTCGGCCGTGAGGCCGGGCGCGGCGGCGGCGTACGGGAACTCCAGCGGGGCGATCCGGGCGTCGAGCCGAGGGTTGTAGAAGAACGGGACGGAGAACCGTTCGGTCACCCCGGGCGGTGACACCACGCGATGGTTGGTGGCGACGAGGTAGCCGTTCGTCGCCACCTCCAGCAGTTCGCCCAGGTTCACCACGAACGCCCCCGGCAGCGGCGGCACGTCGTGGAAGATCCCGTCCTCCCGCTCCACCTGGAGCCCGCCCACGTCGTCCTGGAGCAGCAGCGTCAGGAAGCCGTAGTCCTTGTGCGCGCCGACGCCCTGGTCGTCGCCCTCGCCGCTGCTGCCCGGGTAGCGGACCAGCTTCAGGTGCGGGTGGGCGTGCGCGCCGAAGTCGGCGTCGTAGAAGTCCGGCCGGGCGCCGATCGACGCGAGCAGCTCGTGCAGCAGCCGCTCGGCCACGCCGCTGAGCCGCTCGATCCAGTTCAGCGCGGCGAGCCGCAGCTCGGGCAGGCCCTCGGGCCACTGGTTCGGACCCTGCAGCCACCAGTACGGGGGTTCACCCGGCCCCGGCACGTGCGCGGGCCGCTCCGCCCCGATGTCCAGCTGGTCCCGCCAGTCCCGGGCCCCGCCGGTCCGCTCGTCGCCGACGCGGGTGTACCCGCGGAAGTGCGGCGAGTACGTGGTGTCGAGCGCCAGCCGCTCCGCCTCCGGCAGCTCGAAGAAGGCCCGCATCGCCGACGTCAGCGCCAGCTTCTCGCCGGCGGTCACGCCGTGCCCGACGAGCTGGAAGAAGCCCACGTCATGGGCGGCGGAGTGAAGCTGCGCGTGGAGCAGGCGCCGGGCCTGGGGGCCTCGGTCGGCGGCGGAGAGGTCGACGATGGGGAGCTGCGAGGCATAACTCATGATGTGCGTCCGCGGGGGTGTACGGCGCCCGGTGCCGCGCCTGGGGTGGCGGCGCTGCCGGACGATGGGGTGGGGCGTGGGTCAGGGGTGACGGAGACCCGGACAGCCCATGCTCGCGACGCGGAGCAGATCCACGTGGCGGCGACGTACGAGCGAAAGCATGCGACAAGCGTACTGCGGCGAAGGGGTGACGGCGGGGGCGCGCGGTGTCTCTTGGCTCACGCCCCGGGAGGCGGTGGCCGTGGTGCCGGACGGTGGCCCCGACGACCCCGGTGCCCCCGCCCGGCCCTCCCGCACCGCCCCGGAGCCGGTCAGCCCAGCGCCCCGTCGAGGATCGCCGCCCACTGGGCCACGACCCGCTCGCGGCGGGCGCGGTCGTCCGTGAGCAGGGTGGCGAGGCCGAGGCCGCGGGCCATGTCGAGGAGACCCTGGACGGATTCGCGGACGCCCGGCCGGGACTCGTCCGCGCCGAGGAGTTCGACGGCGATGCGGTGCGACTCGCGGCCCACCCGGGCCTCCAGCTCGGTGACGCGGGCGCGCAGCTGGTCCTCGTTGGAGGCGGCGACCCACAGGTGGAGGGCGGCCCGGAAGAGGGGGCCGGTGTAGAGGTCGACGAGCGCGCCGACGACGGCGCGGCGGTCCTGGGTGGGGAGGGTGCGCAGCGCCTGGGAGCGTTCCTCGGCGACGTACTCGACGGCGGCCGTGAAGAGGTCCTCGCGGGTGGGGAAGTGGTGCTGGGCGGCGCCCCGGGACACCCCGGCCCGTTCGGCGACCACCGAGACGGTGGAGCCCGCCCAGCCGTGTTCGGCTAGGCAGGCCACCGCCGCCTCCAGGAGCCGCTGCCGGGTGGCGCGGCTCCTGTCCTGCTTCGGGCCGGTCAGAGCCGCCACGTCGGGTCCCGTCGTTCGAGGAAGGCCGTCATCCCTTCGCGTGCCTCGGCCGAGGCGAACAGCGAGGCGGACAGCTGGACCAGCTCCTCCGCATCGCGCTCGAAGGTCTCCAGGACTCTAGCCGTGACCAGCCGCTTCGCCTCGCGCAGCCCCTGCGGGGAGGCGCCGCGCAGCCCGTCGAGGACCGCGTCCAGGTCCTCGGCGCCGGCCGTCACGAGGCCCATGGCGCGGGCGGCCGGCGTCCCGAACCGCTCTCCGGTCAGGTAGTAGCGGGCCGCCGCACGGGGCTCCAGCTTCGGCAGCAGCGTCAGCGAGATGACGGCGGGCGCGACCCCGATCCGTACCTCCGTGAGCGCGAAGTCGGAGCCCTCCGAGGCCAGGACGACGTCGCAGGCGCCGAGCAGTCCCAGGCCGCCGGCCCGGGCGTGCCCGTCGACGACGCCCACGACCGGTTTCGGGAGCTCGACGATCTGCCGGAGCAGGTCCACGAAGGCGTACGGCCCGGGCGGGGCCTTGAGGTCGGCGCCCGCGCTGAAGGTGGCACCGGTGTGGGTGAGGACCACCGCCCGGACGCCCGGGTCCTTGCCGCACGCGCTGAGCGCGTCCGCGAGTTCGGTCACCAGGGGCGCGGAGAGCGCGTTGCGGTTGGCCGGGGAGTCCAGGGTCAGGGTGGTGATGCCCCGGTCGGCGGCGATGCCGACCAGGCTCGTGTCGGTGCTCATGAGCGGTCCCTCAGTTCCCGGCGCAGGATCTTGCCCGACGCCGCTCGGGGCACGGTGTCGATGAACTCCACCTGCCGGATCTTCTTGTACGGCGCGACGCGCTCGGCCACGTACGCCATGACGTCCTCGCCGCCGAGGCCGGCCGCGGCCGGCTGGCGGACCACGAACGCCTTGGGTATCTCGGTGCCCTCCGCGTCCGTCACCCCGATGACGGCGGCGTCGGCGATGCCCTCGTGGGTGAGGAGCAGCGCCTCCAGTTCGGCCGGCGGGACCTGGAAGCCCTTGTACTTGATGAGCTCCTTCACCCGGTCGACGACGTACAGCCAGCCGTCCTCGTCGACCCGGCCGACGTCCCCGGTGTGCAGCCAGCCGTCCGCGTCGACCATGGCGGCGGTGGCCTCGGGCCGGCCGAGGTAGCCCTTCATGACCTGCGGGCCGCGGATGACGATCTCGCCCTCGTCGCCGGGCGCGGCGTCCTTCGCCGGGTCCTCCAGGGAGACGAGCCGCATCTCGGTGGCGGGCAGCAGCTTGCCGACGGTGCCGGGCGGGGGGGTCTCGGCCGCGAGCGGTACGAGGTGGGTGGCCGGCGACAGTTCGGTCATGCCGTACGCCTGGAGGATCGGCGGCAGCCCGAGCCGCGCCGAGCAGGCCTCGGCGAGCGCGGCGTCGAGCGGTGCGGCGGAGCTGACGATGTACTTCAGGGACGACAGGTCGTACTGCGCGACGGCCGGGTGCTTGGCGAGCGCGAGGACGATCGGCGGCGCGACGTACAGGGCGTTGATGCGGTGCCGCTCGATGGCGGCGAGGAAGCCGTCGAGTTCGAAGCGGGGCAGCACGACGACGGTGGCGCCCTGTCGCAGCGGCGCGTTCATCAGGGCGGTCAGGCCGTACACGTGGAAGAAGGGCAGGACCGCGAGGATCCGGTCGCCGGGGCCCATCGGCATGAACGGTTCGAGCTGGGCGAGGTTGGTGGCGATGGAGGCGTGGGTGAGCATCACGCCCTTGGGGATCCCGGTGGTGCCCGAGGAGTACGGCAGCGCGGCCACGTCCGTCGCGGGGTCGACCGCGAGTTCGGGCTCGGGCGCGGTGGAGCCCAGGAAGGCCTGGAGCGAGCGGGTCCCGTCGCCGTCCGGCGCGGTGTCGCAGACGAAGATCTCCGCGACGCCGCCCGCGAGTTCGGCCGCCGCGCGGGCGGTGGCGAGCAGCGGCGACACGGTCACGATCCAGCGCGCGGCCGAGTCGCGCAGCTGCTTGGCGAACTCCTCGGGAGTGGCGAGCGGATGCACGGTGGTCACGGACGCCCCGGCCCGCGTGGCCGCGTAGAACGCGACCGGGAACAGCACGGTGTTGGGGCTGTGCAGGGCGAGGACGTCGCCCTGCCGTACGCCCGCCCCGGCGAGCCCGGCGGCGACCCGCCGGTGGAAGGCGTCGATCTGTCCGTACGTGAGGGTGAGCGCCCCGTCCCCGCCGGTGCCGTCGATCAGCGCCGGCAGCTCGCCGAACTCGGCGGCACGGCCGAGGACGGCGTCGTGGATGGGGAGGGAGACGACCGGGACGTCGGCGTACTCGCTGCTGAACACCATGCGCGCGTGCCCCCTGACTCTGGGTGTGTGGTGGCGACAGAATGGCTTGTGCGGGTACGGCTTGGGGAGACCTCGGAAGGTCTTGGCAGGACCTTGGCAGCCGTACGCAAAACAAGCAAGCGTGCATGCATGATTTCAGGGCGGACGCGGACCGGCCCCGGATCACGATCCGGGGCCGGTCGGGCCGCGTACGTGGTTCTCGATGCGCCCCCTAAGAAGGGGCGACCGCCCGACGCGTCGTCCGGATCACCAGGGTCCCGGCCAGCGCGGCGGCCGCGATGAGCGTCGCGAAGGCCGTGGAGGACGTGACGACGTCGGTGGCGTCGACGGCGTACCCGGTCAGGATGGGGAGGATGCCGGCGAGCAGGTAACCGCCCGCGCTGAGCGCGGCGTTGGCCTCGGCGAGGCGGGGCGCGGGAACCTCGGTGGCCAGCCGGGTGAAGCCGCCGTACTGGCTCATGCCCTGGCCGACGCCCGCGAGGACCGCGGCGCAGGTCAGGGCGGTGAGGGACCGGGAGTGGACCGCGGCGGCCGTGCCGAGCATGGCGAGGCCGGTGACGGCTCCCGCGACGGTCAGGACGCGGCCTGCCGGCAGCCTCTTGGCGAGGAACTGGACCGCGGTGGACGCCCCGAACATCAGGAATCCGATACCGCCGGTGATCAGGCGGTTGGTGGTGTGCAGGAGCGAGCCGAGCAGGGTGGGGCCCAGGGCGAGCAGCAGGGAGGTTCCCGTCATGCCGGGGGCGTAGGCCATGAGGCTCGTGACGAGGCCGCGCCGGTTGGCGGGGGGCACGGAGGGCAGGCGCAGCCAACCGGCGCCGTCGGCGCGGTGGTCGGCGGGCCCGGGGCGGGGCAGGAGCCGGCGGACGACGGCCGCCGCGGACAGCAGCAGGAGGCCTTCGAGCACGAAGGCGGTGACGGTGGGGGCGCCGAGGTACTGGGAGATGGCACCGCCCACCAGCGGGCCTGCCGCCAGGCCGGTGCCGATGGAGACGGACGCGGCGAGGGACGCCTGGGTGCGGCGTCCGGGGCCGCCGACGTGGACGACGGCGGCGGTGCCGGCCGAGAGGACGGCGCCGACGGCCACTCCGGTGAGCAGCCGCGCGGTGAGCAGGGTGAGGACGTGGCTCGCCGTCATGAACAGGACGCAGGAGACGAGGGCCGCGGCCAGGGCGGGGGTGAGGACGCGGCGGGCGCCGTACCGGTCGGCGAGGGCCCCGGTGAAGGGGAGGGCCAGGAGCAGGCCTCCGATGTAGGCGGCGAAGATGACGGTCGTGGTGCCGGTGGAGTAGCCGATGCGGTGCTGCCACAGGCCGAGGAGCGGGGTCGGGATGTTGGACAGCATGAACACGGCCGTGATCGGCCATGCCGCTGCCCAGACATCCCAGGACCGCCGGGGTTCGCGCGTCACAGGTCGCGCAGGAGCGGGAGCAGTTCGTCCGCCGTGCGCCGCACCGCGGTGCGGTAGCCGGCCTCCGTCAGCTCGTCCGTGGGAAGGCGCAGGATCAGGTGGCGGGCGCCGTTCCTGACGTACTGCCCCAGCCAGTCGGCGACCTCGCCGGGGGTGCCGCCGAAGATGCCCTGGGTCGTGCGCATCGTGGTGAGGGGGAGTCCGTAGTAGGCCTGGAAATAGGACCAGAGGGTGTCCTCGGCCTGCTTCCTGGTCCGGTCGACGGCGACGGAGAGGTAGACGGCTCCGGTGACGGCCCCGTCCGGGCGGCCCGCTTCGCGGCGTGCGGCGTCGACCTGGTTCCAGCCTTCGGCGTACTTCTCGGGCGTGGTCGAGGTGGGCATCCAGCCGTCGAACCGCTGCCCTGCCCGTTGCAGCATCTTGGGGCCGGAGTGGGCGATCCACAGCGGCGGTCCCTGCGGCTGGTGCGGCACGGGCAGCAGGGCGGCGTCCTTGAGCTGGTAGTGCCGTCCGTCGTAGGAGACGGGGTCGCCCTTCGCGGCCCACAGCGCCTGGCAGATCTCGACGGTCTCGCGCATGCGCCCGAAGCGGGTCGAGAAGTCGAGCCCGTAGTTGCCGAATTCGCGTTCCGTGGCCGGTGAGGCGAATCCGGATCCGATGCCCGCGATGAGCCGGCCGCCCGACATCCTGTCGAGGCAAGCGAGTTCGTGGGCGAGGTGCACGGGCGGGCGCAGCGGCATGAGGACGGCGGTGCCCAGCTGGAGGCGCTCGGTGGCGGTGGCGGCCGCGGTGAGGGCGAGCAGCGGGTTCATCCGGGAGCGGGCCAGGGGGGATTCGCCGGCCCACACGGAGTCGAAGCCGCTCTCCTCGGCGAGGGCCGCGATGGAGGCGAGGTTCTCCGGGTAGGGGCCGTCGTCGATGACGGACTCGCGTCCGGGCAGGACGATGCCCACTTTCAGGGCGGTCACAGGTTCCACCCCCGCCCGGGGACGATGCCTTCGATCTCGACGAGGAGGTCGTCGCGGCAGACGGCGACGTTGAGGTACTTCACCTCAAGGCCAGCGCCAAGCGTCTCTTCACAGACCTCACGCACTGCCGGAATATCGCTGTCATGTCGCACGTAGGCCTTGATCAGTCGGAGGTCCTTGAGGCTGTGGTCGGCGTCGACGCCCTGGGCCGCGAGGTTGTCGCGGGAGATGAGGTGGGCGATGTTGTCGAGCGTCTGGCGGGTCTGGCGGCGCACGTCGCCTCGGTGGACGGTCTCGTGGCCGAGGATGGAGGCGGTGCCCGAGACGTAGAGGGTGTCGTCCAGGAGGGTGGCCCGGGCGAAGCTGGGCGGCTTGGGACCGTACTGGTCGGGATAGTGGTACGCGGCCGTCTGGTTGCTGTTCTCCAGGTGCCGGGGCACTCCCCCGCGGGTGGCGAGCAGGACGAAGGCGATGCCGCGGCTCTGGGTGCCGATGCCGGTGGCGGCGGGCAGTTGGGCGGTGCCGTCGCCGAGGTGGGTCCGGAAGGCCTGGGCGCGGCCCTGGACGAAGTCCTGGTAGACCTCCATGCCTTCGGCGTTGGTGCCGACGATGTCGCCGACGAAGTTCCACATGCGGAAGATGTGGCCGTAGTCGAGGTGGCTCGCGAGCGCGAAGGCCTTCTCGTACAGGGCCCGGACCGGGGGCGTGTAGACGTCCTGTTCCGGCAGGAGCCCGGCGATGAACAGGTGGTGGCCGTCGTGGGCGTAGGCGAGGTCGTCGCGCAGGGCCCAGCGGGGGCTGCCGTCCACGGTCCACACCTCGCGGAACGGTTCGCCGGTGCCCGTGACGGCCATGGGCACGGTCAGGTCGGGGTTGCCGTGGTCGGTGAAGGCGAGGCGGGCGGTGTCGCCGTAGGTGACGGTGGCCAGGACGTGCCGGCCCGGTTCGGTGCGGGGTATCTCGGTGGCGGAGGTGAAGTGGGCACGGATGCTCATGTCAGCAGCCCCCGTCCACGCTGCAGGCGGCGCCGTGGACCGCGTTCGGTCCGTCCTGCGCGGCCTGTGCGTCGAGGATCGCCTTTCGCAGCTGGGGAACGCTGGGGACGCCTTCGATGCGGGTGTCGCCGACGAGGAGGGTGGGCACCGACTGGATGCGGTGGGCGGCGGCCTCGCGCAGGGCGTCCTGGTGCGCGGCGCTGTAGGTACCGTCGTCCAGGGCCTTACGTAACTTCTGGCCGTCCAGGCCGATCTCCTCAGCGAGCCGGACGAGGACGTCCGGCTGCCCGAGGTCCTGGTCCTCCTGGAAGAAGGCGCGGAACATACGGGCGGTGTACTCGGCGCCCTTGCCCTGTTCGGCGGCGTACTGGTGGCCCTCGAACGCGAGCCGCGTGTAGGGCTGCGGGGAGACGGTGGGCAGCGTGATGTCGACGCCCATGCGCCGGGCCATGGGGTAGACGGCGCGCTGCCAGATGGCCGGCAGGTACTCGTCCTCGGGGCGCAGGGTGGGATGCGGGTGGGGCCGCAGCTCGAAGGGCTTCCACTCGATCTCGACGTCGACGCCGAGGCCCTCGACGGCCTCCTCCAGGGGGCCCTCCGCCAGCATGCAGAAGGGGCAGACGTAGTCCGACCAGATCTGGATCTTCACCGGGTCGCTCACCGACTGGTCACTCACGGGCTGGTCACTCACGGGCTGGTCGCTCACTGACTGGTCGCTCACTGACTGCACACTCACTGACTGATCGCTCGGTGCCTGGTCGCTCGTGGCGCGGTCACTCACCGCATCCGGCCTTTCTGGCCGGTCAGGAACTCCTGGAACGGCACTTCGTGCCCCTCGACGGGGGCGTGCGTCACCTTGAGCGGCCACGTGGTGGGGTCGTTGGAGAAGATGGCGTACGAGCCGGCGTAGTCGAAGCCGTAGGCGGCCGCGGTCGCGCGGTCGGCGGCGTACACGATGTGCTCGACGTTGAAGTAGAGGGCCGCCATGTAGCACAGGGCGCAGGGCTCGCCCGAGGCGATGAGGGTGGCTCCCGCGACGCCGAACCGGCCGGCCTTGCGCGTCGCCGCGCGCAGGGCGACGACTTCGGCGTGGGCGGTGGGGTCGTTGTCCTCGGCGACCCGGTTGAAACCGGTGCCCAGGACGTGGCCGTCGCGTACGACGATCCCGGAGAAGGGGATGCCGCCCTCGGCGACGTGCTGTCGGCTGATCCTGACCGCTTCCTCCACGTGGGGAGTGAGCCGGCCGAGTGTGTCAAGTGGCATGGTGGAGTGGGTCCTTGGGAGACGAGGGGACTGTCGGCGGGGGGTCCGAGGCGGTCAGCGCACCCGGGGCGGCCCGTCGTCCTGGCCGGAGGGCTGCCCGGGCGTGCCGCGCGCTCAGACGCCCGCGCTCCGGGCCTCCTGCGGCCGCTCGACGGCTTCCTGGGTGTCGTCCGCGCCGCTCGTCTTGTCGGCGAGCTTCAGCCAGACGACGCCGGCGATGATGACGGCGAGCCACACGGACTGGACGAGGTTGAGGCCCTCGTCGAAGAAGACGGGGCCGAGTGCCGCGGCTCCGGCAGCTCCGATGCCCGCCCACACGGCGTAGCCGGTGCCGACGTCGATGGTCTTCAGGGCGACGCTCAGCGCCCACAGCGTCAGCAGGAAGAAGACGACGGCGACCAGCGACCAGGTCAGGCGGGTGAAGCCGTGGCTTCCGCCGACCGAGAGGGCGTAGCCGATCTCGAAGACGCCGGCGAGGAGGAGCATGAGCCAGGCGTTGGCCGCGGAGCTGTTGGTCGAGGACATGAGCGGAGTTCCTTTCGGGAGGGCGCGAAGGCCTGAGGGTGCGGGTGGGGGGGTGCCGGGCGGGTGATCAGGCAGCGCCGCTGAGCTGGAGGCCGACGACCCCGGCGATGATGACCACGATGCCCAGGGCCTTGCTCCAGTTGAGCTTCTGGCCGAACAGCAGGGCGCCGAGAAGGGTGATGCCGACGCCGGAGACCGAGGTCCACAGGGCGTATCCGACGCCGACGTTGAACGTCAGCAGGGCCCTGCTGAGGAAGTAGGTGCCGAGGGCGCCGCTGACCAGGGTCACGGCGGTCCACTTGCGGTTCTTGAAGCCTTCGGCCTTGCCTGCCGCGAGTGCGACGCCGATCTCGAAGACGACGGCGATGGCGAGGTAGAGCCACTGCATGAGGGGAGCCCCTTTCGATTCATTGCTTGTACATGCAAGAACATGGTGGCCGATTACCCCTAGAGGCGCAATCGGGGAAACGTCAGGAGCTTGCATGAGCATGTACTCTGCTGTCAAACAGCCACTCCCGTGAGGACGCACCTATGGCAACTTCACCCCTCGCAACCCAGCGCAACTCCGACCACGCCGTGTGGAACCGCGTGCTCGCCCTCCATGCGCACGTGGAACGCGACCTGACGGTGGCCCTGCAGCGCCGGCACGCGATCGGCCTCTCGGAGTTCCGCTCCCTCGAGTACCTGCACCGCTCCGAGACCAGCGAGCTGCGCATGCAGGACCTGGCCGACAAGGTGGGCCTCAGCCAGTCGTCGGTGACGCGCCTGGTGGGCCGGCTGGAGTCGGCGGGCTTCGCCTTCAAGGACCTGTGCCCCTCGGACAAGCGGGGCGTCTACGCGGTCATCACGGACGAGGGCCGCCAGCGCTACGAGGCCGCGCGCGCCACCTACGCGGAGGTCCTGTCGTCGGCGCTGAACACCTTCGCCGCCGATGCCGAACTCGGCCCCACGGTCCGGGCGCTGCGCACGCCCCACGACTGACCGGCCCCACCCCCCCGACCCGCCCCGCACGGCGCGGGACGGCCCCACACCCCACAGCACGGCCCCGCGACGCGGTGCAGCCGCCCGGACACCGGTGACATTCCGGTTCCGGGCGGCCGCACCGCGTCGCGGCCTTTTTCCCGGCGCCCCGACGGATTCCGCATCGCCGATTATTGCTTGATCAAGCAAAAGTGAATGCCTTGGATCACACCGACTTCGCCAAGTAAGTGCTTGACCAAGCATGCAGTTGTCCGGATACCTTCGTGCTCGACACCGCAAGATTCGAACAGCCGAGCGACTCCTGTTTCGTCGCGGCTGAGCCGACCGCAAGGAATCCGCCGTGCCATCGCCCCGCCTGGCCGAGACCGTCGCCGTCCACGGTCATCACCGGCCCCACAGCATCGCGCTCCACTTCAACGACCAGGCCGTCACCTACGGCCGACTGCACGATCTGACCCAGAACCTGCGCGGCCAACTGCACCGCCTCGGTCTCCCGGCGGGCAGCACCGTGTACGTGCCGGCGCACAAGACGCCGCAGACCATCGCCCTGCTGCTCGCCGTCTTCCACGAGGGCCACATCGCGCTGGCCCCCTCCCCCGACCTGGGCAGCGCCGCCCGCGAACGGCTCGCCCACCAGGCCCGGGTCCGCCACCTGCTGGCCGTCGACGCCGAGGGAGTGCTCGACGCGACGCCCGTGGCGCCCGACGAGGACGAGGCCGCGGGATTCGCCACGCCGGATCCGGAGCGGACGCGTCTGCTGCTGACCACCTCCGGCTCGACCGGCACGCCCAAGATCGTCCCGATCGAGGCCGCCGGGTTCGACGCCTTCGCCGACTGGGCCGTCGAGGAGTTCGCCCTGACACCGGGCGAGACGGCGCTGTCCTACGCGCCCCTCAACTTCGACCTCGCCCTCCTGGACGTCTGGACGTTCCTGCGCCTCGGCGCGTCCGTGGTGCTGGTGGACAAGGAGCGGGCCACCGACGCCGCGCACCTGGCCGCGCTCGCCGCCGGACACCGGCTCACCTTCGTCCAGGGCGTGCCGATGATGTACCGACTGCTCCTCGAGGGCGGCGCGGGCCGCCGCGAGGACGGCGCCGGCGGCGGCACGTTCGACACCGTGCGCCAGGCCGTCTTCACCGGTGACCGGCTGCCGGCCGACCTGCTGGACCCGATCGCGTCGATGTTCCCCGGCGCCGCCTTTCACAACGTGTTCGGCTGCACGGAGACCAACGACTCCTTCATCCACCGCGTCGACCCCGGGGCGACCGGGCCGATGCCCATCGGCCGCCCCGTCCGCGGCACCGACGCCCTCCTCCTGGACGCCGACGGGCAGTCGGTGGAGGGGGCGGGCACCGGCGAGCTGCTGGTGGCCACCCCGTTCCAGACCGGCGGCTATCTGCGCCAGGAGCTGAACGGGACCGCGTTCACCCGCCTCGACGGCCGCGACTTCTACCGCACCGGCGACATCGTCTCCCGCGACGCCGACGGCCTCTACTTCCTCGAAGGCCGCGCGGACTGGCACGTCAAGGTCAGGGGAGTGCGCACCAACCTCCAGGAAGTGGAGAGCGTGCTCGCGGCCCACCCCGACGTCGCCGAGGCCGTCGTCGTCCCGCTGCCCGACCCGCACGCCGGTGTCCGGCTGCACGCCCACGTCACCCGCCGCCCGGGCACCGAACTGACCAGCCTGCGCCTGCGCACCCACTCGGGCCGGCACCTGCCTCGCCACGCCATACCGGCCTCGGTGCACCTCACCGACGCGCCGCTGCCCCGTACTTCGACCGGCAAGCCCGACCGAAACCTGATCAAGCAGAACCGTATGAAGGAGATCGACGCATGAGCACCAGGGACATCGCCGGTGAGATCCGCGCCTACGTCGTGGCCCAGTTCCTCGCCGGGGAGGACACCTCGGACCTGACCGGGGACTACGACCTGATCGACTCCGGCGTCATCGACAGCCTCGGCCTGGTGCGCCTGCTCTCGCACCTCACGCAGGCCTTCGACATCCCCGTCGACGACATCGAGTTCACGCCGGACGACTTCCGCACCCTCGACTCCATCACCGCCGTGGTCGAGGCGCACGCCCCGGCCCAGGTCGCCTGACCTCCGTCACACCCGGCGTCAGGGCGCCCTGCGCCGCACCCCCACACACCCCCACGCACGGCCCCACGCCCCGCCCACGCACCCCCACGCACCGGGCCAGGCACCGCCGAGCACCAGAGCACCAGAGCACCGAGCACCGAGCACCACCTCATCGCGCAGCACCCCTCATCCACCGAAGGAGAACCGGAAATGTTCGTTCGCAGCCTCGATGACGTCGCTCCCGTCGAGTGGGGCAACGGCCTGAGCACCCGGCTGCTGACCAAGTCCGACGGCATGGGCTTCGCGGTCTGCGACACGGTCGTGCGCCAGGGCACCACCAGCGCCCTGCAGTACCGCAACCACCTGGAGGCCTGCTACTGCATCGGCGGTTCCGGCGAGGTCGTGGAGAAGGACGGCACCCGCCACAAGATCGTGCCGGGCACCATATACGTCCTCAACGAGCACGACCCGCACTACCTCGTCGCCTCCGACTACGAGGACCTGCACCTGGTGTCGATCTTCAACCCGCCGATCGTCGGCGACGAGAAGCACACCCTGTCCGAGGACGGCTTCTCGCAGTACTGAGCCGCCCGGTCCGGGCCGGCCCGCTTCCCTCCCCCGTTGCGGGCCGGCCCGGGCCCGGGCCTGTCACCCGACCACCGCCGACCTAGGACCCGCCTTGACCGACGACCTCTTCCATCTCACCGCCCCGTGGGCCCAGCAGCTGAACGCGGACACCCGCGAGCTGGACGCGGCGGGCGCCTTCCCCCACGACAAGTGGAAGGTCCTGCAGGAGACCGGTCTCCTGCGCACGCACTTCGCCCCGGAGTTCGGCGGCGCCGGCCACGGCGTGACGGCGACCATGCGCGCTCTGGAGGGCCTGGGTTACGTCTCCCACGACGCGGGCCTGTCCTTCTCCGCCTCGACCCAGATCGTCTCCGTGGGCGTGCCGCTGCAGCGCTTCGGCAGCCAGGAGCTGAAGGAGCGGTACCTGCCGAGGATCATGTCCGGTGAGGCGATCACCGCGCACGCGATCACGGAGGAGTCCGGCGGATCGGACGCGATGAACCTGTCCGCCACCGCCCGCCGCGACGGCGACCACTACGTGGTCAGCGGCGGCAAGATGTTCATCACGAACGCCCCCGTCGCCGACCTGTTCCTGCTGTACGTCCGCACCGGCAAGCCGGGCCCCTTCGGCCTGACCACCCTGCTCGTCGAAGCCGGCACACCCGGCCTGACCGCGGGCCCCGCGATGGACAAGATCGGCCTGCGCACCAGCCCGGTCGGCACGCTCTCCTTCGACGAGCTGCGCGTCCCGGTCGCCCAGCGGGTCGGGCAGGAGGGCGCCGGCTTCCTCGTCCTGGACCACGTGATGAAGCGCGAGGTCCTGTTCGGCTTCTCGATCACGCTGGGCGAGATGACCCGGCGCCTGGAGGAGACCATCGCCTTCGCCCGGCAGCGCCACCAGTTCGGGCAGCCCATCGGCTCCTACCAGGCCGTCTCCCACAAGATCGCCGACATGAAGATGCGGGTCGAGACGGCCCGCAAGTGGCTCGCCGACACCGGCGCGAAGGTCGAGGCGGGCCAGGACGCCTCGCTCGACCTGGCGGCCACGAAGACGATCGTGTCCGAGGCCAACGTGCAGACCGCGCTGGACGCGGTGCAGATCCACGGCGGCCGCGGCGTGCTCACGGAGCACGGCATCGAGCGCGACCTGCGCAACTCGATCGCCGGAACGATCTACTCGGGCACCTCCGAGATCCAGCGCAACCGCATCGCCACGCTCCTCGGTCTCTGACCGACCGGCCTCCGGCCGAGCCCTCGACCGACAGGAATCCCGCATGACCGACCAGCTGGAACGACTCACCCGCCCCACCGAGTTCCTCGACTACGAGACCGACGCGGTGCAGGCCTTCATCGACCACGCCGTCAAGGACCGCGGCGCGGACCGCACGACCAACGCCATCGAGCTGTACTACGCGGTGCGCGACGACGTCTTCTACGAGGTCTACGGCGCCCCCCTCTCCCGCGAGGGCCTCAAGGCCTCGCACACCGCCACCACCAAGGAAGGGTTCTGCCTGCACAAGTCCGCCCTGTACGCGGCCTGCGTGCGCGCCCTCGGCATCCCCTCCCGGCTCGTCTACGGCGACGTGCGCAACCACCTCGCCTCGCCGCGTCTGCTGCAGCACATCGGCGGCGACGTGTTCTTCCACGGCCTCACCCAGGTCTACCTGAACGGCACGTGGGTCAAGGCCACCCCGGTGTTCAACAAGATGCTCTGCAAGCTCTACGGCATGGAGGCCCTGGAGTTCGACGGCGTCAGCGACAGTCTCTACCACCCCTTCGCCGAGGGCGGCGGCTCCATGGAGTTCCTCACCGACCACGGCGCCTTCGACGACGTCCCCTACGAGTTCGTCATGTCCGCCATGCGCAGCAAGCACCCCGGGTTCCTCGACGCCGACGGTGACGGCACCGTCCGCGGCGGCAGCCTGGCCGACGAGTCCACCCTCACCCGGTAGGAGATCCCGACATGCCCCACACCAGTTCTCCCACCGACGGCTGGGACGCCTCGACCCGGATCGGCGTCGTCGTGCCGCACGCCGACGTCGGCCCGGAGGCCGAGCTGCAGGCCATCGCCCCCTCCTCCGTGTCCGTCCACGGCTCGCGCATCCACTTCGCCGCGATGCGGGCGGGCGGCGAGATGGACGAGAAGATCCCCCACGACCCCGTTCGCGCCTTCGTCGAGCCCCCCTTCCTCGACCAGGCCGTGGAGCTGCTCGCCGCGTCCCCGCTGCACGCCCTCACCCTCGGTTTCACCTCCTCCAGCTACGTGCTGAAGGCGCAGGGCGAGCAGGAGCTGTACGAGCGGCTGCGGCCCGTCACCCGTGACCTGCCGATCACCGGCACCACCAAGGCCGCCCGGGCCGCGTTCGAGGCACTGGGCGCCCGCAGGATCGCGGTGGTCAACCCGCCGTGGTTCGACGACAAGCTCTCGGGCCAAGGCGCCGACTACTTCCGCGAGTTCGGGTTCGAGGTCGTCCACCACGGCCCGTGCGGACTGCCCTCCGACCAGAAGGCCATCACGCCGGACAACCTGTCGGCGTGGATCCGCACCACGGTCGCCGCGCACCGTCCGGACGCCGTCCTCGTCGCCGGCAACGGGATCCGTGCGGTGGGCACCATCAAGCCCCTCGAAGCCGAGCTCGGATTCCACGTGGTCACCGCGAACCAGGTGATCCTGTGGCACGCCCTGCACCTGGCCGGCGCCGCCGACACCGCCTTCGGCATCAGCGACTACGGGCACCTGTTCGCCACCCGGCCGAAGGGCGAGGACGCGTGAGCCTGCTGGACGCGGCCGGTTACGAGGCCGTCTTCGCGACGCCCGAGGGCGACACGTACCGCATCCCGCTGGTGTGCTGGCGCGAGGACGAGGGCCGGGTGTACGGCATGGTCCTGGTGAAGGGGCAGCTGCGGTGCGCGGACCGGGTACGGCACTTCCTGCGGTACGGCACCCGGACCGCGTCCGCCGCGGCCGACGGCGCCGGCGCCCCCCGCGCCGCGTCGCACGCCACCGCCCTGACACCGGTGCTGGGCTGACCGGAACAGGACGAGGGGCCCGTGACACACCGAGGTGGTGGTCACGGGCCCCGCGCGTAGGGACGTGCCTACGCCGAGAGCAGGTCCATGGCCCGTCCGAAGTCATCCTCCCGCGCCCAGTCCGCGGGCACGTCGAGGGCGCCGTACGCCTCGGGACCGGCCGTGAGCCGGCTGTAGGCGAAGGCCGCGGAGACGAGCGTCATGTGGTGGTGCCAGCCGGGGAAGGACCGGCCCTCGAAGTCCTTCAGGCCGAAGCCCCGTTCGAGCCGGTCGACGGTCTCGCCGGTGGCCGTGGTCCGTTCCGCGTACCGCGCGAGTTCACCGACCGTCCGGTCCACCATGTTGGTGAGCCACAGCCGCCCGAGGCCGTTCGCACGGGTGCCGGGCCCCGCGAACAGGCGGAACGGCTGCGGGCGCTGCTCGGCCGGTGTGAACGGCAGCTGCACCAGCTGGTGGCGGACCGGGCCTCGTACCGCGCGCTCCGGCCCGCTCGACCCGGTCAGCATCCGGACGGCCGGCCGCGCCTGGGCGCGCGCCGGCCGGGCAGCGGTGAAGGGTGCGAGCGGCAGGCCGTCGGGAACGGCGACGACGAAGTCGTGCCGTCCCCGGATCAGACCGTGCAGCAGCGGGCGTACGTCCAGGTATCCGTCGACGTCGACCACCACCGGGACCGGCTCGTGCCGCGAGGGCCGCGCCAGCAGCTCGACGAGGCCCAGGACGTGCGTCTCGGGCCGTGCCACGACCTCGTCGGGGACGCGGGCCCGCTCCCGCAGGTCGCCCCGGGCCCATGCTTCGGGCAGCAGAAGGCTCCAGCCGACCGGGAAGTCACCCACGTCCGTCGACATGAACAGGGCTGTTCCGACCTGGCAGTTGACAGTGCGCCCGGTGTGCGGGACGAACCGGCGGTGCACACCGCACGACTTCTCGCCCCGCTTGGGCAGGACGACCGGAGCGACCGTCCAGGCGCGGGGCCGCACCCGGGCCTCGGTCCAGTGCCGTAATCGGTCACAGACCGGCGTCCAGTCCCACGGGCTCTCGTTGATGAACTGGTGCAGCGCCTGCGACGCCGTCGGCGAATCGCTCGCGGCCGCGGCGAGGCGGCGCATCGACTTCTTTCCGGGTGTGGTGAGCAGGCCCAGCACATAGGCGTGGGCCCATCTGCGCTGGTCGATCCTGCGCAGGTGTCCGAAGAGCTGGTCAGTGAACCGGTTGACGGAATCCGGTCCCCCGGATCCGGCTGTCCCCCTCATGCCTTCTCCCTCTCTCGGTGCGACAGCTCCGTGTGGGCTGCGCATCAGAATAAAGAGAATGAGCACTATTTTCTTCTGGGGGAGGTGTTTTCGGCCGCGACTTCGCCAACTCGCGGGGCCGTCGTGCGGCGGGGGCGCCGGCGCCGAATCCGGACAGGGGTGAGCGACCGCGCCCCGTCCGGGGGGCGGCTCGGTGACGCGCGGACCGGTGCCGGATCAGCGCCGGAAAGGGTCGGACCGGTGCCGTATCCACGCCGGAAAGGCGGATCGGGGCCGTATCCACGCCGGAAGGGGGGGAGCGGGGCCGGATCAACGACGGAAAGGCGGATCGGGGCCGGCTCAACGCCGGAGACGTCGGATCAGTTCAGTGTCAGGCGGGGAGACCCGCGGCGAACCGCTGCCACAGGCGGCCCAGTTCGTGCCGGACCGTCGCCACCGAGTGGCCGGCCCGCATCCGGGCCCCGGCACCGGCCAGCAGGTAGGAGATCAGCAGCTGGACGTCCGCCACGACCGCGTCGTCCGATCCGCCCGCCCGGGCCCGCTCCAGGGCGTGGTCCACGGCCGGACGCCACGCCTCCTCCCAGGCCGCGCACTCGTCGGGGCACTCGTCGGGGCACTCGTCCATGAGGCGCACGGTCGCTCGGACATGGACGTCCTGCTCCAGGAGGACGGCAAGGACCTGCGTGAGACGCTCGGCCGCGGCCAGGCCGGGGGCGGCGAGCCGCTCCACCTCGGCCACCGCCGAGCGGGCAGCCTCGACGCCGGCGTCGGCGACCGCGCGGGCCAGCTCCTCCTTGGACACGAAGTGGAAGGTCAGCGCGCCCGAGGTCACACCGGCGGCGGTGCTGATGCGCGCCACGGTGGCGCCGGCGTAGCCGAGCCGGGCGAACTCTCCCGCGGCGGCGGTGATCAGGGCCGAGCGGGTCAGCCGCGCCCGTACCTGCCTCACCACAGCGGCGCGTCCCGGTGCGGGACGACAGGCCCGGCCGGCCGGGTGGCCCCGGCACTTCGTACGAGCTGCACAGCTCCTCCCGCACCCCTATGGCCGGCTCCCGTCACAACCCCTCAACCGTACCGGGGAGGCCGGTCGGCCCTGCTTCATCTCCCGTTCGCGAGGACGGCTTTGGCACGTTGCCCGGACGGATCCCTCACGCCGCCGCGCGGACGGCATCGGCCCGCCGGCCCAGGTACGCGCGGTACCACGGCGCCGCGGCGGCGAGGCGGGCCAGTGGGCCCGGGCCCGCGGTGGCACCGGTCGCGATCCAGATCCCGTCACTGCGGTACCAGTGGTCGCCCGCCAGCAGGGCGAACTGGCGCTCGCTCACACCGCCCGGACCGCCACGCAGCCGCTCCAGGCACTCCTGCCACGACCAGTCCGCCAGCGCGGCGGGCAGGACGTCGAGTGCGGACAGCCTGGCCATCAGATCCGCGTTGCGCACGGGCGTGGGGTGGCTGGCGTGGTGCACGCCCGCGGGCACCGGGTCCGGGGCCAGGACGAGCGCCGCGACCAGCCGGGCGAGGTCGTTCGCGTCGACCATGGACAGCAGCCCGCGGCCGCCGTCCCAGCGGGCGGGCACCAGAGTGAGCAGGTCGGCGAGCGCGGGCACCACCCACCGGTCGCCCGCCCCGGTGACCAGGCCCGGCCGCAGCACCGTGCCGCCGGCGGCCAGTACCGCCTCCTCCCCCGCCAGGCGGGACCGGCTGGCGGGGGACAGCGGCGCGGGCGCGACCTCGTTCTCGGTGATGCCGCGGTGCGGACCCGCGCCGTAGACGGCCGCCGTGGACAGCTGGACGATGCGGCGCACCCCGGCCCGCTCGGCCTCGGCGACGAGCGCCTCGGTGCCGCGGTGGTTGACCGCGTCGCAGGCGGCCTCGTCGCCCACGACCAGGGCGGCCAGGTGCACGAGGACGTCCACGCCCCGGGCGAGACCGCGCAGGGACGCCGGATCGGCCAGGTCGGCCCGGCGGCAGGCGACCCCCGGGACGTTCGCCGAGCGCCCTGCCACCACCACCTCGAGACCGTGGCCCGCGCGGCCCGCCTCCAGGAGCCGGCGCAGCACCTTCGAGCCGATGAAGCCGGTGGCCCCGGTCAGCAGGACGGTGGTCATCGCGCACCCTTCCCGCCGCCGTCGGTGAACTCCAGGCCGGCGATGACGTCGGCCGGAGCGAGCCCGGGCAGCAGGCATCGCCACACGTTGGTGATGCGCTGGGGCAGGTCGGCCCGGCCGCTGGCGAGCCGCGACATGATCTGCGAGCCGGTGAAGGCGGCCACCAGGGTCGTGGCGAACACCGTGGCGTCGGCCTCCGGAAGGAGTTCGCCCCGGTCCCGGGCCGCCGCGAGCTCCTGCGCGAACCGGTCGGCCCACCACTCGTAGATCGAGTACTCCTGCAGCCCCGCCTCGCTCTGCTCCACCGCGAGGCGGACGCCGGCGCGCAGCAGGGTGTCGTGCTGCAGCCGCTCGGCCAGGTACAGGGTCAGGTCGAGGAGTCGCTGCAGTCCCGCCTCCCCCTCGGGGAAGTCCAGGTCGGCGGCCTGCTCCCGGATCACGGCGCGGGCCAGTCCCTCCTTGGAGCGGAAGTGGAAGTAGACCGCGCCGGTCGTGACCCCGGCCCGATCGATGATCTTGGTGATGCTCGCCCCGGGGTAACCGACCTCGTCGAACACCTCCGCCGCCGCACGCAGAAGCACCTCCCTCGTCCGCACCGCTCGCTCCTGCATGACCCGGCTCATCTGTTCACCTTTCCGCCACGAAAAAAAGAATCACCACTATGTTAAATTCGTCGCCGGTCAAGCACCAGTCAGGGCGCACCAGTTGAGTCAGTAAGGGGAGAACTGGCATGTCACAGCTGCACCTTGAGCACAGCAGGATCGACGAGGACCACGGGGTCGCGACCCGTGTCGTCCAAGGACACACCCACAAGACGAATCCGGACGAAGTCCTGCTCACGGACTGGCGGCGAACGGACGAGCACGCCTTCGTCGTACGGGCCCACTGGCCCAGATCGCACGACTTCTACACCACCCGGCACGGGCTGCACGACCCGCTGCTGCTCGGCGAGACGGTGCGGCAGGCACTGCCGCTGATCTCGCACGTCGGGTACGAGATACCGCTCGGCCACCAGCTGCTGTGGCACGACTTCCGCTGGGAGCTCGCCCCGGCGGCGCTGTTAGTGGCCGAGCGGGAGACAGAGGTGGAGCTGCACATCAGGTGCACGGAGCTCAAGTACCGCCGGGGGAGGGTGGTGTCCATGCTCCTGACGGCGCTGGTGTACCGGGAGGGCCGGCTGCTCGCCTGCAGCCGCACCCGGTTCGCCATCCAGGACCGTGCCATCTACGAGCGCCTGCGCGGACAGTACGCCGACATCGAGCTGGCCAACGCCCGGGCGCTGCCGCCCTCGCCCCCGGTGCCCGCGTTCTCCGTCGGACGCTCACGGGCCATGGACGTCGCCCTGTCCCCCGCCGGCCGGCCGCACCGGTGGTTACTGAGGGTGGACACCACCCACCCCATCCTGTTCGACCACCGCGTCGACCACGCCCCCGGCATGCTGCTGCTCGAGGCCAGCCGTCAGGCGGCGCAGGCCGTCACGTCGCCGCGGTCGAGCGTGGTCGTCGGCATGGACACCGCCTTCATCCGGTACGCCGAACTCGACGCGCCCTGCCGGATCCACGCCCACCGCCACGCTGTCGACGAGGCCGGGCGGCGGCGCGTGCTGGTCACCGCCCACCAGCACGACGTGGAGATCTTCACCAACCTCGTGACCCTGGTCGGGGCACCCCTCGACTGAACCCTCGGAGCGCCCCGTCCGGCTCAGTACGACTTGGGCAGCCCCAGGGTGTGGACCGAGACGTAGTTCAGGATCATCTCCCGGCTGACCGGGGCGATCCGGGCCACGCGGGACGCCGCGATCAGGCGGGCGAGTCCGAATTCGCGGGTGAGGCCGTTGCCGCCGAGGGTGTGGACGGACTGGTCGACGGCCCGTACGCACGCCTCGGCGGCGGCGTACTTGGCCATGTTGGCGGCCTCGCCCGCGGCCAGGTCGTCCCCCGCGTCGTAGAGGGCGGCGGCCTTCTGCATCATCAGGCGGGCCAGTTCGAGTTCGATGTGGGCCTGGGCCAGGGGGTGGGCGATGGCCTGGTGGGCGCCGATGGGGGTCTTCCAGACCTGGCGGTCCTTGGCGTACGTCACCGCCTGGGCGAGGGCGTAGCGGCCCATGCCGATCGCGAAGGCGGCGGTCATGATGCGCTCGGGGTTGAGACCGGCGAAGAGCTGGAGGAGGCCCGCGTCCTCGTCGCCGACGAGGGCGTCGGCAGGCAGGTGGACGTCGTCGAGCGTCAGCTCGAACTGCTTCTCGTCGGCGTCGAGTTCCATGTCGATCCGGCGGCGCCCGAAGCCCGGGGTGTCGCGCGGGACGATGAACAGGCAGGCCTTGAGGTTGCCGGTGCGGGCGTCGGACGTGCGGCCCACGATCAAAGTCGCGTCGGCGATGTCGACGCCGGAGACGAAGACCTTGCGCCCGTTGAGGACCCAGCCCGCCTCGGTGCGGGCGGCGGTGGTGGTGATCCGGTGGGAGTTGGAGCCGGCGTCGGGCTCGGTGATGCCGAAGGCCATCGTGCGGCTGCCGTCGGCCAGGCCCGGCAGCCAGGCCCGCTTCTGCGCCTCGGTGCCGAAGCGGGCGATGACCGTGCCGCAGATGGCGGGCGACACCACCATCATCAGCAGCGGCGCGCCGGCCGCTCCCGCCTCCTCCAGGACGATGGACAGCTCGGCCATGCCGCCGCCCCCGCCGCCGTACTCCTCGGGCAGGTTCACGCCGAGGTAGCCGAGCTTGCCGGCCTCGGCCCACAGGGCGGCCCGGTCGAAGCCGGGGCCGTGGCGGTGGCCCAGGGCGGAGACCGCGGCGCGGAGGGCGGTGTGTTCCGGGGACTCGATGAGGCTGCTCATGCGGGGTCTTCCTCCTGGGCTTCGGACGGGACACCTTCGGTCGGTACGGCGGGCTGTTCGACAGCGGGTTGTACGACGGCGAGCAGGGCGCCGACCTCGACCTGGCGGCCGGGGGCGGCGTGCAGCGCGGTGAGCGTGCCGGAGGCGGGCGCGAGGACCCGGTGCTCCATCTTCATGGCCTCCAGCCAGAGCAGCGGCTGCCCGGCCTCCACCGGGTCGCCGACGGCGAGCCCCTCGGCGACCCGGACGACGGTGCCGGGCATGGGGGCGAGCAGGGAGCCGGGGGCGGTCTGTTCGCGCGGGTCGGGGAAGCGGGGGGCGGCGGTGAGGCGATGCCGGCCCACGTAGGCCGTGGCGCCGTGCCGGGCCACCTCGAAGTCCCGTACGACCCCGTCGACGTCGAGGCGCACACGGTCGGGCGACACCGCCACCGCGTGGATGCCGGCCGGGCTCGTCACCTCGTAGCCGCCGTCGCGGGTGGGGCGGTAGCGGACCTCGTGGGCGCCGTAGACCTTCACCTCGTCCTGCGAGCGGACGTTGCGCCAGCCGCCCCCGAAGCGGCTCGTCCCCCGGGCCGCCTCGGCGAGCGCCGCCGCGACGGCTGCCTGTGCCTCCCCGGCGGGCGGCTCGGTCAGGGCGGCCAGGTGCTGCTCGTAGAAGCCGGTGCCGAGCTGGTCGGGGTCGGTGAACCCGGGGTGCCGGAGGGAGGCGACGAGGAGGTCGCGGTTGGTGGCGGGGCCGTGGAGGCGGGCCCGCTCCAGGGCATGGGCGAGCGCGCGGGCGGCCGCCGCGCGGGTGGGCGCGTGGGCGACGATCTTGGCGAGCATGGCGTCGTAGTGGACGCCCACGGTGTCGCCGGACGCGTAACCGGTGTCCACCCGGAGGCCGGGGCCGGTCGGGAGGTCGAGCGTGTGCAGCAGCCCCGTCTGCGGGGTCCAGGCGCCCGCCGGGTCCTCCGCGTACAGCCGGGCCTCGATCGCGTGGCCGCGCGGGACGGGCGTCTCGGCGGGCAGCGGGCCGCCCTCGGCGACGGCGATCTGCAGGGCGACGAGGTCGACGCCGTAGATCTCCTCGGTGACCGGGTGCTCGACCTGGAGGCGGGTGTTCATCTCCAGGAAGTGCGCCCGACCGCCCGCGACCAGGAACTCGACCGTGCCCGCGCCGACGTAGCCGACGGCCTTCGCGGCCGCCGCCGAGCGTGCGTACAACTCGTCGACGAGCGCCGCGGGCAGGCCCGGCGCCGGGGCCTCCTCGACGACCTTCTGGTGACGCCGCTGGAGGGAGCAATCGCGGGTGCCGAGGGTCCACACGGTTCCGTGGGTGTCGGCGAGGATCTGCACCTCGACGTGCCGCCCGTTCTCGACGTACGGCTCGACGAACACCTCGCCGTCGCCGAAGGCGCTCAGCGCCTCGGCCGAAGCTGCGGACAACTCCCCTTCCAACGCCGCGAGTTCCCGGACGACGCGCATGCCTCGGCCACCGCCGCCGGCCGCCGCCTTCACCAGGACCGGCAGGTCGTCCTCGGTGACGTCGGCGGCGGCCAGCGGGGCCACGCCGAGGAGCTCCTTGGCGCGGGTCTTGGACGCCATCGCCGCGATCGCGGCCGGCGGCGGTCCGATCCACACCAGGCCGGCCCCGGTCACCGCCCGCGCGAACTCCTCGTTCTCGGACAGGAACCCGTAGCCGGGGTGCACGGCGTCCGCGCCCGCCGCGAGCGCCGCCCGCACCACCAGGTCGGCGCGCAGATACGTCTCCGCGGGCGTCGCCCCCGGCAGCCGCACGGCCGCGTCCGCCTCCCGTACGTGCAGGGCGTCGGCGTCCGCGTCGGAGTACACGGCGACGGTCGCGATGCCCAGCTCACGGCAGGTGCGGAAGATCCGGCAGGCGATCTCGCCCCGGTTCGCCACGAGGACGGACTTGATCAGCTCGGTCATGAGAGGGGGCCTCACATTCGGAAGACGCCGAAGCCGCCGCGCGCGCCCTCGACCGGTGCCGTGTGGATCGCGGACAGGCAGAGCCCGAGGACCGTGCGCGTGTCGCGCGGGTCGATGACCCCGTCGTCGTACAGCCGCCCGGAGAGGAACATCGGCAGCGACTCCGACTCGATCTGCGCCTCCACCAGGGCGCGCAGGCCGGCGTCGGCCTCCTCGTCGTACGGCTGCCCCTTCGCCGCCGCCGACGCCCGGGCCACGATGGAGAGCACCCCGGCGAGCTGCTGCGGGCCCATGACGGCCGACTTGGCGCTCGGCCACGCGAAGAGGAACCGCGGGTCGTAGGCCCGGCCGCACATGCCGTAGTGCCCGGCGCCGTAGGAGGCGCCCATGAGGACGGACAGGTGCGGGACCTTCGAGTTGGACACCGCGTTGATCATCATCGCGCCGTGCTTGATGATGCCGCCCTGCTCGTACTCCTTGCCGACCATGTAGCCGGTGGTGTTGTGCAGGAAGAGCAGCGGGATGTCGCGCTGGTTGGCGAGCTGGATGAACTGGGCGGCCTTCTGCGACTCGGCGGAGAAGAGGACGCCCTGGGCGTTGGCGAGGATGCCGACCGGGTAGCCGTGCAACCGGGCCCAGCCCGTGGTGAGCGAGGTCCCGTACAGCGGCTTGAACTCGTCGAAGTCCGAGCCGTCGACGATCCGGGCGATCACCTCGCGCGGGTCGAAGGGGGTCTTCAGGTCGCCGGGCACGATGCCGAGGAGCTCCTCCGCGGCGTACTTCGGCGGCTCGACGGCGACCGGGTCCGGATCCGCGTGGTGCTTGCGGTGGTTGAGCCGGGCGACGATCCGGCGGGCCTGGCGCAGGGCGTCGGCCTCGTCGACGGCGTAGTGGTCGGCGAGCCCGCTGGTGCGCGCGTGCATCTCGGCGCCGCCGAGGGACTCGTCGTCGCTCTCCTCCCCCGTGGCCATCTTCACCAGCGGCGGCCCGCCCAGGAAGACCTTCGACCGCTCCTTGATCATCACGGTGTGGTCGGACATGCCGGGGACGTACGCCCCGCCGGCCGTCGAGTTGCCGAAGACGACGGCGATCGTCGGGATGCCGGCGGCGGACAGACGCGTGAGGTCGCGGAAGAGCGCCCCGCCCGGGATGAAGATCTCCTTCTGGGAAGGGAGATCGGCACCGCCGGACTCGACGAGCGAGATGACGGGGAGCCGGTTGGCGAACGCGATCTCGTTGGCCCGCAGCGCCTTCTTCAGCGTCCACGGGTTGGAGGCGCCGCCGCGCACGGTGGGGTCGTTCGCGGTGATCAGGCACTCGACGCCCTCGACCACGCCGATGCCGGTGACGAGCGAGGCGCCCACCGGGTAGTCGCTGCCCCAGGCCGCGAGCGGGGACAGCTCCAGGAACGGGGTGTCGGGGTCGACGAGCAGCTCGATCCGCTCCCGGGCGAGGAGCTTGCCGCGCCCCCGGTGCCGGGCGGTGTACTTCTCGCCGCCGCCGGCCAGCGCCTTGGCGTGCTCGGCGTCGAGCGCGGCGAGCTTCTCCAGCATCGCGGCGCGGTGCGCCGCGTGGTCGGGTCCGCCGGTGTCGAGGGCGGAGGCGAGGACGGTCACAGCTGTTCCTCCAGTCGGTTCACCAGGAGTTCCTCCGGCACGTCCACGTGGCGGGAGCGGAGCCACTCCCCGAGTGCCTTGGCCTGCGGGTCGAAGCGGGCCTGGGAGGCGACGCCCGCGCCGAGGATCCCGGTCACGGTGAAGTTGACCGCCCGCAGGTTGGGCAGCACGTGCCGCTCCACGGGCAGGTCGCCGGTCTCCGGGAGCAGTGCGCGGAAGCGGTCGACGGTGAGGGTGTGCACCAGCCAGCGCCACTCCCGCTCCGTGCGCACCCAGACGCCGACGTTCGCGTCGCCGCCCTTGTCGCCGCTGCGGGCCCCGGCGACGCGTCCCAGCGGGGCCCGGCGCGTGGGCCCCGCGGGCAGCGGGGCGGGGAGCTCCGGCTCCGGTACGGGCTCCAGGGCCCGGGTCTCCTTCGCCGCGGGGACGGGCACGCGGGTCCCGTCGGGCAGCACGGCCGTGTGCGGGACCTCGTCGACGGGCACGGAGGCGGTCTCGAAGACCCCGTACGGCGCGCCCTTCCCGGGCGGGGCGGTGACGTGGAAGCCGGGGTAGCTCGCGAGGGCCAGTTCGATCGCGGCCCCGGTCAGGGCGCGGCCCACCTTCTCGGGATCGGGATCGCGGACGACGAGCCGGAGCAGGGCGCTCGCGGTCTCCTCGGTGGCGGCGTCCGGGCGGTCCGTGCGGGAGAGCTCCCACCGCACCTCGGCGGGCGCCGCCCCGGCCAGGGCGTCGGTGACCTGCGCGCGGACCAGCTCCGCCTTGGCCTCGACGTCGAGGCCGGTGAGCACGAACACGACCTCGTTGCGGAAGCCGCCGAGCCGGCAGAGCCCCGCCTTGAGCGTCGGCGGCGGCGCCTCGCCCCGCACCCCGTCGATCCGGACCCGGTCCGGTCCCTCACGGGTGAGCCGTACGGTGTCGAGGCGGGCGGTCGCGTCGGGCCCGGCGTAGCGGGCGCCGGCGGTCTCGTAGAGGAGCTGGGCGGTGACGGTGCCGGTGTCGACGACCCCGCCCGTGCCGGGGTGCTTGGTGATCACCGCGCTGCCGTCCGCGTGGAGTTCGGCGAGCGGGAAGCCGGGGCGGCGGAGCGCGGCCGGTTCGTGGGCGGTGAAGAAGGCGTAGTTGCCGCCGGTGGCCTGGGTGCCGCACTCCAGGACGTGTCCGGCGACGACGGCACCGGCCAGCTTGTCGTGCCAGTCGGCGTCCTCCGGGCTCCAGCCGAAGAACCACTGCGCGGGCCCGGTGACGAGGGCGGCGTCGGTGACCCGTCCGGTCACGACGACGTCGGCGCCGGCCGTCAGGCAGGCGGCGATCCCGCTGCCGCCGAGGTAGGCGTTGGCGGCCAGCGCCCCGTCCCGGGGCGGGAGCCGGTCGCCCTCGACGTGGGCGATCCGGGCCGGGACGCCGAGCCGTGCGGCGAGCGCGCGCAGGGCGTCGGCGAGCCCGGCCGGGTTGAGGCCGCCCGCGTTGGCGACGATCCGCACCCCGCGCTCGTGGGCGAGGCCGAGGCCCTCCTCCATCTGGCGCAGGAAGGTCTTCGCGTAGCCGGTGGCGGGGTCCTCGAGGAGGTCGCGGCCGAGGATGAGCATGGTCAGCTCGGCGAGGTAGTCCCCGGTGAGGACGTCGAGCCCGCCGTCGGGTCCGCCGCCGGTGAGCATCTCCCGTACAGCGTCGAAGCGGTCCCCGTAGAAGCCGGACGCGTTGCCGATCCGGAGGGTCGTCACCGGTCCCCCTGCGGCTCGCGGCCCTGCCCCGCCGGGCCCGCGAAGGCCTGTGCGATGCCCAGCCACTCCTCGGCGTCGGCGCCGTGCGCGACGAGGGCGGTGTCGGCGCGGTGCACCCGCTGGGTGACGAGGAGGCAGAAGTCGAGCGCGGGCCCGGTGATCACCTGCGGCGCGCCCTCGGGGCCGAAGGACCACACCTCGCCGGCGTCCGACACCCCTTCGGGGGCGGTGAGTTCGAGCCGGAAGGGCGCGGCGGGCGGGGTGAGGCCGCGCACGAGGTACGCGTAGTCCCGGGCCCGCAGCCCGATCCACGCCACGTGCCGCAGCCGGGCCGTGGGTGCCCGTACGACGCCGAGGGCGTCGGCCACGTCCTGACCGTGCGCCCAGGTCTCCATGAGCCGGGCGGTCGCGAGCGAGACGGCGCTCATGGCGGGGCCGTACCAGGGGAAGCGGGTGCCGGGCGGGGCCTCGCGCAGCACCCGGTGGAGCCGCTCGCGGCCCTCGCGCCAGCGGGCGAGGAGCTCGGCGGGCGGCAGGGCCGCGCCCTCCTCCGCGCCGTCGTCGACGAAGCGGTCGGGCGCGGCGAGGGCCTTCTCCGCCTCGGCGGCGAAGGCCTCGGGGTCGGTCGCGGCGAGCAGGGCGGCCGCGTCGGTCCAGGCGAGGTGGGCGATCTGATGGGCGACCGTCCAGCGCGGCGCCGGGGTCGGCGCGGCCCACTGGCCGGCACTCAGGTCCCGTACGAGGGCGTCGACTTCCTCGCTCTCGGCACGCAGGTCGTCGAGCACGGCGGCGGGGTCGGACACGGGGCGCTCCCCTCGGGGGACGGACGGGTCACGGACGTGCGTGAGGAGCATGGCAGCCGCGACAGAAACAATCAAGCGTGCTTGCTTTAGATTCTGCGCGGGACGGCCTCGTGCGCGAGGGGGCCGGTGGGGGCAGCGGGATCACCGGGGCAGCGGGGGCACCCGCGGTCGTCCCCGGCGGTCCTCGCGCCGCTCGCCACCACCGCCCCCACGGTCCTCGCGGCCTCGGTCCCCCCGGCCCGGCGGGCGGGGGGACGCTGGTCGTGCCCGCGCGTCGGGCGCCGTGGCGGACACCCGCACGGCGCCCGCCGTACAACCTTCCGCCGTATCGGGTCGTCCAACTGCTCGCCCCAGGCATCCGACACGAACAGGCGAGGTGGGCACCCCATGGGCTTCAGAAAGGCGGCGGCCGTGTCGACGGCCGCCCTCTTGCTGGCGGTTCCGGCCGCGACGGCGCAGGCCGCCTCCGGTACGCCGACCGCTCCCGCGCCCCGGGCGGCTCCGGCTTCGGCGGCTCCGACGTCGGGAGCTCCGACGTCGGGGGCTCCGGCATCGGGGGCTCCGGCCGCAGCGGATCCGGCCGCAGCGGATCCGGTCGACTTGGCGGCCTCGTTCAAGGCCGCACCGGCCTCGGTCGTGCCGGGCGGCTTCTTCGACCTGCACGTCGGCGGCACGCTCGTATCGGGCTCCGTGAAGGAGCTGGACGTGACGGTCAAGCTGCCCGCGGGCGTCACGTACGCGGAGACGGACAGCGCGATCAACTGCCGTCCGAGCGCGGACGGGCGGTCGTTCACCTGCCCCGGCCGGTGGCCGCTCTCCTCGGGCGCCCTCGGCAGTCCCGTGACCCTCAAGGTCGACAAGAGCGTCGCCGTCGGCAGCGAGCTGGCCCTCACCGGCACGGTCACCCCGGTCGGCGCGACCGACTCCAGGCCGGAGAACGACACCGCGACCATCACGGTCGAGACGGTCCCCGGCGCCGACCTCGCCGTGAGCTGGAAGCCGTCGTCGGCGTCCGTGCGCCCCGGCGAGGACGTCACGGCGGACCTCGTGGTGACCAACAACGGCCCCGCCACGGCCACGGAGGTCATCGTGGCCGTCTACAACGGTTACGACCACTTCCCGAAGCGCAACGACAAGCGCTGCTGGTGGGACCCGGGCACGGCGATCTGCGAGGAGTACTCCGACCTCGCCCCGGGCGAGAGCGTCACCTTCCCCTTCACCTGGAACTACGCCAAGGCCCTGGCGGGCACGACCCACAGGGTGCGGACGAGCCTGTACTCCAGCTCGGCGCTCGACCTGGTGAGGGAGAACAACACTGACGAGCTCGTCATCAAGATCTTGAAGGACGGCGGGCCGAAGCCCACGGCCACGCCGACCCCGCGCCCGACGGCCTCGCCGTCCGCGACGACCGCCGCCCCACAGCCCTCGCACTCCCCGCAGGGCGGCACCGGCACCGGCGGCAGCCTGGCGAACACGGGCTCCGGCCCGCTCACGGCACTGGCCGGCGGGGCGGCCCTGCTGACGGCGGCGGGCGTCCTCCTCGCCCGGTCCCGCACCCGGACCCGCCGGGAGCACTGACCCCGGCCGGTACCGCTCAGGCGGCGCGGCGGGGCCTGGCCACCAGCTCCCCGCCGCAGTTGGGGCAGACGTCGTCCATCGCGTCGGCGCACGGCACGCAGTAGGTGCACTCGTACGTACAGATCCGGGCGGGGGCGTCGACGGGCAGGGCGGTCGTCTCGCAGCGTTCGCAGCGGGTGCGCATCTCCAGGGCCATGGCCCCATCCTGCGGCAAGGCCCGCAACCGGGAAACCGGCCGCGGGCCAAAGATCGACGGGATCGGGTCAGCCGGGGCCGGCCGGCGGACGCCGGCCGAGCCTGGCCACGTCAGACCAGGTCAGGGGCCTTCTTGGGCATCTGCGTCCGGACCGCGCCCATGCTCGCGGCGATGACGAGCGCGATGGCGAGGGCGTCGGTCGGGCCGAGGGCCTGGTGGAGGACGAGGAAGCCGGCCGTGGCGGCGATGGCCGGTTCCAGGCTCATCAGGATGGCGAAGGTGGGCGCCGGGAGACGGCGCAGGGCGAGCAGTTCGAGGGTGTAGGGCAGGACGGAGGACATCAGCGCCACCGCGAGTCCGAGCCCGATCGTCGACGGGACGAGCAGCCGGTCCCCCGCCTCCACGATGCCGAACGGCAGGCTGAGCACGGCACCGAAGGCCATCGCGAGGGCGAGGCCGTCGGCCTGCGGGAAGCGCCGTCCGGTGCGGGCGCTGAAGACGATGTACGTGGCCCACATGGCGCCCGCGGCGAGGGCGAAGCCCGCGCCGGCCGGGTCGAGCCGGTCGAAGCCGCCGCCGCTGAGGAGGACGACGCCGCCGAGGGCGAGGCCCGCCCAGAGCAGGTTCACCAGGCGCCGGGAGGCGATGACGGAGAGGGCGAGCGGGCCGAGCACCTCGAGGGTGACGGCGGCGCCGAGCGGGATCCGGTCGACCGACAGGTAGAAGAGGATGTTCATGCCGGACATCGCGGCGCCGAAGGCGAGCACGGTGCCCCAGTCGGCGCGGCTGTAGCCGCGGACCTTGGGCCGGCAGGCGATCAGCAGGACGGCGGCGGCGAGCACGAGCCGCAGGGTGACGACGCCGAGGGCACCGGCCCGGGGCATGAGGAGCACGGCGACGGCGGACCCGAACTGGACGGAGAGGCCGCCGGCGACGACGAGGGCGACGGGCCCGAGCCGGTGTGCGCGCGAGGATTCGGGCCCCCGGGCGGCCGGGCGCGAAGTCGGGGGGACGGTGGCCGATGCCACGGCGGGTGCGTCCTGGACCGGGGTGTCCACCGGCGTGCTCCTCACGAACGTACGAAAACCAACGACGAGCCCACCGGCTGACGCACACGCGGGCCCGCGAACGATCAAGGTCTATTACTCTGAACTGTCCAGTCCAGAGTAATGCACCACCCCCCATGGCTCCACCTTTCACGCTAGGCAGCACCGCGCGCCGCGTGAAATGCCGATTGGGCTGCGGTTATGCTCCCCACGCATGAGCCGCACGAGCATCGAGCTGCGCCACCTCCGCTGCTTCCTCGCCATCGCCGACGAGGGCAACCTGACCCGGGCGGCCGCACGGCTCCACCTCACCCAGCCGGCCGTCTCCCGCACGCTCGCCGCGCTGGAGAGGCACGTGGGCGCCCGGCTCGTCGACCGCTCCACCCACCACCTGGCCCTCACGCCCGAGGGCCGCGCCTTCCACGACCGGGCCGCGGCGGCGGTCGCCGCCTTCGACGCGGCCGTCGACCCCGAGCGGCTGCGTCGCCGCCCGCTCCGACTCGGCCACGCCTGGGCGGCCTTCGGCCCCTACACCACCCCGCTGCTGCGCCGCTGGCAGCGGGAACATCCGGAGACACCGCTCGAACTGCTCCGGATCGACGACCGCACGGCCGGACTCCTCCGCGGTGAGGTCGACGCGGCGCTGCTGCGCGGTCCGGTGGAGAACCTGGACGTGCCGGGCCTTGCGACGGAGGAGCTGCTCACGGAGCCCCGCGTGGCCGCCGTACCGTCCGACAGCCCGCTGGCCGCCCGCCCCTCGCTCACCCTCGCGGACCTGACCCCCGAGACGGCGATCCTGAACCCGGTCTCCGGCACCACGACGCTCGACCTGTGGCCCGCCGGCGCGCGTCCCCGCTCGACCCTGACCGTCGCGAACACCGACGACTGGCTCACCGCGATCGCCGCGGGCCGCGGCATCGGCGTCTCGGCCGACTCGACGGCCGCCCTCCACCCCCACCCGGGCGTCACCTACCGCCCCCTGCCCGACGCCCCGCCGATCCCGGTCCTGCTGGCCTGGCGGGACGGCAACCGGCATCCGGCGACAGGGGCGCTGGTGGCGCTGACGCGCGAGATCGCGCAGGTCAGGACGGAGGCCGGGCCGAAGGCGGGGCCGGGGCCGGAATCGGGGCCGGGGGCCGGGGCGGGGCCGGGGGCCGGGGCGGGGCCGGGGACGGGGCCGGAGGCCTGAGGGCCTCCCACTCCTCGCGGAGGATCCCGTACGTGATCGAGTCCCGCCACGCGCCGCGTACGTGCACGTGCCCCCGGATCCGGCCCTCCTCCGTCAGACCGGCCGCGAGGAGGGTGCGGGCGGAGGCGCTGTTGAGCGGGGCGCGGGCGGCCCACACGCGGTGGAGGGCGAGGCCGTCGAAGGCGAGGTCGAGGAGCAGGCCGACGGTCTCGCGGCCGTAGCCGACCCCCCAGGAATCGGGCCGCAGCGCGAAGCCCATCGTGGCCGCCTGCTGCTGGTGCGGGTCGAGCGCGAGCCGCCCGAAGCCGACGAGGTCGCCGCCGGCCCTCTCGACGACCGCGAGCGCGAACTCCTGCCGGGGGACGGCCCGCGCGGACGCCCTCGACCGCTCGACGATCCCGCGCACCTCGTCAGGGGTCCGGGGAGTGAAGCTGAGGTGCTCGGTGGCGCGGGCGGAGCCGTAGACGGCGTGCAGGGCGGTGGCGTCGCCGGTCTCCAACTCCCGCAGGGCGAGGCGGTGTCGCGCGAGGGGACTCATGCGGGGATCCTTCCCCACCCCGGCCCGCCGCACGACCTGGTCGTGTCCGTGAAGTCCCGCCCGGCTCGCGACGCCCGGCACGCACGCTCCAGCGACCACACGCACCGGACACCGCGAGCCCCGCCGCCGCGTCGTCGGGTTCACCCGATTACGCCCGGTGCGGGGGCGACCCTCCGCCGTGCGACCGCACGCACCGCACGCCGGGAGCCCCGCCCTGCGGGCGGGCGGCGCCGACTTCCGGACCCGCCCTAGGCGTCCAGCGCCTCCGCCAGCACCTCCGCCAGGTGTCGTGCGTGCCGGTCCGGGGCCAGGTGGGCGATCTGCGTGCGGCACGAGAAGCCGTCGGCGAGGACGACGGCGTCCTGGGGCGCGGTCCGCAGGGCCGGCAGGAGCTGGTCCTCGGCGCAGGCCACGGACACCTCGTAGTGGCCCGGTTCGAAGCCGAAGTTGCCCGCGAGGCCGCAGCAGCCACCCGCCAGGTCACCGTCCATGCCCGCGCGCCGGCGCAGGCGCCGGTCCGCCGCGTCGCCCAGGACGGCGTGCTGGTGACAGTGGGTCTGGCCGGTGGCCGGGCGGGCGAGGCGAGGCGGGGTCCAGTCGGGGGCGAGCTCCTCCAGGGCCTCGGCGAAGGTCCGTACGGACGCGGCGAGGCGGGCCGCGCGGGGGTCGTCGGGGAGGAGTTCGGGCAGGTCGGTGCGGAGGGCAGCCGCACAGGACGGCTCCAGGACCACGACGGGCCCGGTGCTCTGCCCCGTCACGTCGAGGGTCCGGCGCATCACCTTCCGCGCCGCGCCGAGCCGCCCGGTCGAGACGTAGGTGAGGCCGCAGCAGACCCGGCCCGGCGGCAGCGTGACGCCGAGCCCGGCTGCCTCCAGGACGCGGACGGCGGCCCGGCCGACCTCGGGGGCGAGGTGGTCCGTGAAGGTGTCGGGCCAGAGGGTGAGGACGGGCGGGCGGTCCGAGGCGCGCTCGCCGAACCAGGAGGTGAAGGACCGCTCCGCGACCCTCGGCAGGGGCCGTTCCGGGGTGACGCCGGCCAGCCGGGCCGCGAGGGGCAGGCCCATGACCGTGTTGAGGCCCCGCCCGAACAGGTCGAGCAGGTGCGGCAGTCCACCCATCGTCCAGTGGGAGCGGGGGCGGGCGAAGGGGCGCCGGGCGTAGTGGCCGGCGAGGAACTCGGCCTTGTACGCGGCCATGTCGACGCCCACCGGGCAGTCGCTGCGGCAGCCCTTGCAGGAGAGGCACAGGTCGAGGGCCTCCCGGACCTCCTCCGACCGCAGCCCGTCGGTGATCACCTCGCCGAGGGCCATCTCGTGGAGCAGGCGGGCCCGACCGCGCGTGGAGTGCTTCTCCTCCCCCGTCGCCCGGTACGAGGGACACATCACACCCGGCCCCGAACTCGGACCGTCCACACGGCACTTGGCCACCCCGACGCATCGGGCGACCGCACGGCCGAGTCCCACCACCGGCAGGCCCTCGAAGCGCAGCCCGGCGTCCAGCGGCGCGGGCCGGACCAGCGTGCCCGGGTTCAGGCCGCCCGCCGGGTCCCACAGGTCCTTGACCGCGCCGAACAGGGCGACGAGCTCGTCCCCGTACATCCTCGGCAGCAGCTCGGCCCGCGCCTGTCCGTCCCCGTGCTCGCCGGACAGCGAGCCGCCGTGGGAGACGACCAGGTCGGCGACCGCCTCCGAGAATTCCCGGAAGCGCCCCACGCCCTCCCGCGTCCACAGGTCGAAGTCGATGCGGACGTGGACGCAGCCGTCGCCGAAGTGCCCGTACGGGATCCCTCGCAGCCCGAACTCCGCCAACAGGCCCCGGAAGTCGCGCAGGTACGGCCCGAGCCGCGCCGGCGGCACCGCGCAGTCCTCCCATCCGGGCCAGGCTTCCCCGCCTCCCCCGGGCATCCGGGTCGCCGTGCCGGCCGCGTCCTCCCGGATCCGCCACAGCGCGCGCTGCCCGGCCGGGTCGGTGACCAGGAGGCCGTCGAGCGCGTCCGCCGCCCGCGCCAGCTCCGCGGCCGCGGCGGCGCCGTCCACCTCCACGAACAGCCACGCCCCGCCCCGGGGAAGCCCTTCCGCGCCCCGGACGAGATCGGCGGCCATGCCCTCGACCGTCAGCGGCCGGAAGGGCAGCAGCCCGGCGGCGGCGTCCGCGGCGGCACTCTCGTCGGCGTACCCGAGCACCACCAGCACGGGCGCGGCGGGCAGCGGGACCAGGTCGACGACCGCTTCCGTCACCACTCCCAGCGTCCCCTCGCTCCCGCAGAGGAGGCGGGCCACGTCCGCTGCCCGCTCCGGCAGCAGCGCGTCGAGCGCGTACCCGGAGATCCGGCGCGGCAGCCCCTCCGGGTAGCCCGTGCGGATCGGGGCCAGGTGCCGCTCGACCAGCTCCCGCAGCCCGGCCGGCGCGCCCGCCCACTCCCGCCCGGGGCGCAGTCGCTTGCCCCCGTACGTGAGGACGTCCAGGGCCCGTACGTTGTCGGCGGTCGTCCCCCAGGCCACCGAGTGGGAGCCGCACGCGTTGTTGCCGATCATGCCGCCGAGGGTGCAGCGGCTGTGCGTGGACGGGTCGGGGCCGAAGGTCAGTCCGTACGGGCGGGCCGCGTCGCGCAGCCGGTCGAGGACGAGCCCCGGCCGGACGACCGCCGTCCGCGCCACCGGATCGAGTGACACCAATTGGCGCATGTGGCGTGTGAAGTCGAGCACGACGCCCGTCCCCGTGGCCTGCCCGGCGATGGACGTGCCGCCGCCGCGGGCGACGACCGGCACCCCGTGCGCACGGCAGACCGCCAGCGCGGCCGCCACGTCGTCGGCGTCGCGCGGGGCGACGACGCCCAGCGGCACGCGCCGGTAGTTGGAGGCGTCCATCGAGGTCAGGGCGCGGGCGGTGGTGGAGAAGTCGACGTCCCCCGCCACGGCGGCACGCAGTGCGTGCGCCAGTTCGCCGGTCGCGTTCTCGTGTGATCCCACGACTACAGAATGTCCCAGTCCTCGTCTCATCGGGCGGACATCGCCCGTCCCCGCCTTCCCCGAACCGATACGCTCCGCCTCGTGGCCGATATCCAGATTCCCGCTGACATCAAGCCCGCCGATGGCCGTTTCGGCGCGGGCCCCTCCAAGGTGCGTACGGAGGCGCTGGACGCCCTGGCCGCCACCGGCACCTCGTACCTCGGTACCTCCCACCGCCAGGCCAAGGTCAAGAACCTGGTCGGCGAGGTGCGTGCCGGCATCAGTGACCTCTTCTCGCTGCCCGAGGGCTACGAGGTGATCCTGGGCAACGGCGGATCGACCGCCTTCTGGGACATCGCGACCCACGGTCTGATCGAGAACAAGTCGCAGCACCTCACCTTCGGCGAGTTCTCCTCCAAGTTCGCGAAGGCCGCGAAGCTGGCCCCCTGGCTGGCCGAGCCGACCGTGATCTCCTCCGACCCGGGCACCCACCCGGAGCCGGTGGCCGAGGCGGGCGTCGACGTCTACGCCTACACCCACAACGAGACCTCCACCGGTGTCGCCGCCCCGCTGAAGCGGGTCGCGGGTGCCGACGAGGGCGCGCTCGTCCTGGTCGACGCGACCTCGGGCGCCGGCGGCCTGCCGGTCGACATCACCGAGACGGACGTCTACTACTTCGCCCCGCAGAAGTCCTTCGCCGCCGACGGCGGGCTGTGGCTGGCGGCGTTCTCGCCGGCCGCCCTGGAGCGCGCGAAGAAGATCCACGAGTCCGGCCGGCACATCCCCGAGTTCTTCTCGCTGCCGACGGCGATCGACAACTCCCTGAAGAACCAGACGTACAACACCCCGGCCCTCGCGACCCTCTTCCTGCTCAACGAGCAGCTGAAGTGGATCAACGGCCAGGGCGGTCTGGACTGGGCCGTGGCCCGGACGAAGGAGTCCTCGCAGGCGCTGTACGGCTGGGCGGAGGAGTCGAAGTACGCGACCCCGTTCGTCACCGACCCGGCGAAGCGCTCGCAGGTCATCGGCACGATCGACTTCTCGGACGACATCGACGCCGCGGCGGTCGCCAAGGCGCTGCGCGCCAACGGCATCGTCGACACCGAGCCGTACCGCAAGCTCGGCCGCAACCAGCTGCGCATCGCGATGTTCCCGGCGATCGACCCGGCGGACGTGCGGGCGCTGACCGCCTGCATCGACTACGTGATCGAGAAGCTCTGACCTCAGGTCGCGGAAGGGGCCCGGCGCCGGATGTCGTCCGCCGCCGGGCCCTTCGGCGTTCCCCGGCCGGTGGCCCTACCGGCGCTTGAACAGGCGCTTGAGGCCGACCACGACGATCGTGGCCAGGCCGAGGACCACGACGCCGAGCGCGAAGCCGCCCTGCTCGCCATCGTCGACGGCGGGGCTCGCGCCCGGAGTCCGCGGCTTCCCCGGGCCGGTGCTCTGCCCGGGCGACGGGGTGACGCCCTCGCGGTCGACGCGGACGACCCGGCTCTTCCTGCCCTCCGAGCCGAACATGAAGGCCGAGCCGTCGGGCGTGTACGTCACGGACTCCGCCTGCCCCTGGAACGGCGCGCCCACGGAGGTGCCGTCGTCGCCGAGACGGCCGTCCTTCCACGCGTACTCCTTGGCCATCAGGTAGCCGCGGAGCACGAGCCGGTCGCCGTCCGGCGAGAAGGCGCCGTCCGTCACCCACGGCACCTCGTCGACACGCCGGAAGACGTTGGTGCGGGAGGCGTCGAGGCGCGCGGGCCCGGCGTAGAGTCCGCCGCCGTCCTCGTTCTTGCTGGCGATGTAGACCCGGCCGGTCTTCGGATGGACCATCAGCGCCTCGGCGTTGCGGGCGCCGTCGGCGTACTTCACGTCGTACTGGGTGGCCCGCACCGTCTGGTCCCTGAGCTGCTTCGGCTCGGGGAAGCGGTAGATCCAGACGTGGTCCCAGGAGCCGTTCAGGTTGTCGCCGATGTCGCCGACGTAGATGTCGCCGTCCGGCCCGACGGCGATGGCCTCCATGTCGCGCGGTGTGCCGACGCCCTTCATGGTGAGGGTCGCGACGGTCTCGCCCGTACGGGAGTCGATGCCGTAGACCAGCGGCGCGTCCTGGTCGTTGTGCGTCCAGTAGATCCCGGGGTGCGCCCGGCTGGCGGCGAGGCCGCTGGACTCGGTGATCCGGGGGTCCTCGACGGTGAAGTCCCGGTCGGCGTCGGCCGCGCCGGCGGGGGCGGCCGTGACGAGGACGAGGGCTGCCGTTCCCAGGGCGCACCACAGAGCTGATCGCATGCCCTCAAGCGTGCCACGGGGCTGCGTCGGGGCCCTGGTGTCCGGGATCACGTCGCCGCCGCGTCGCGCCGTCGGTGATGATGTCGACCATGCGTTTTCTGTTCGTCGGCGACAGCATGACCATCGGACGCGCCGGCGACTTCACCTGGCGCTACCGCATGTGGCGGCACCTGGAGTCCGTGCTGCCCGGCGGGTACGCCATCGTGGGGCCGCGCACGGCGCTGTACGAGGCGACCGACGACGCCGCCACCTCCCACGCCTACGGCGCACCCGACTTCCCCGCCGACGCCCGCCGGCATCTGGCCGGCTGGGGCGAGGGCTGGCTGCACATGGCGCCGCTCGTCGGGGAGACCGTGGCGGCGACCGGCGCGGACGTGCTGCTGATCTCGCTCGGCCTGATCGACCTGGGCTTCTACACCAACAGCGACCAGACGGCGGAGAACGTCCGCGCGTTCCTGGCCGCCGCCCGCGCCGCGAACCCGCGCGTCCGCGCCGTGCTGCTGCCCGTCATCCCGAACGTCCGGGCCGAGTACGACGCCCCCTTCGCCGCCGAGTGCGCCCGTTTCAACGAGCTGCTCGCGAAGACGGTCGCCGACCAGGACTCGGCGGCCTCGCCGCTGCTCCTGGCGACGGTCCCCGAGTCGTACGACATCCACGCCGACACCTACGACGGCACCCACCCGGGCCCGACGGGCGAGCACAAACTCGCCGCGGCCTTCGCGGACGCGATGCACCAGGCCTGGGGGCTCGGCGGACCGTACCGGGACAGCCCGGCCGCCGCGGCCGCCCGCTAGCCGTCCCACCCGGTCACGCCCACCCCCAACCCTCCTTCCGTTTGGCGCCAGTTGGCTCCCTCGCCGTAGGGTCTGCTGCCGAGGGGGAGCCCCTCGCTCGGCGGGGGAAGGGGGAGCCATGGAGATCTACGCCCACTGGCTTGACGGTGAGCACCTGCGCGTGTCCGGGTGGGGTCCGCAGGACCGGTCCCTGGCCGTCATGCTGAAGATCCAGGCCCTGTTGGGGCACACGGTGGTGCTGAGCGACGTGCAGCTCATCGACAGCCACGTGGTGCAGACGCTGTTCGAGACGGAGGACTTCCGGTCCTTCGTGCGCGGCTACCCGTCGTTCCTGCGCTGCACCACCGCCGCTCCGCCGGGCAGCGACCCGTTCACCCTGGTCACCACGGGCCTGCACCGGGCCCTGGAGCCCGGTTGGCTCTCCTCGTCGTTCGACACGGCGGAGCCGCTGGTCAGGCTGTCCGAGGCCGTCCTGGAGCGCGAAGAGGCCAATCCCGGGCCGCTGTTCGCGCGGGGCACCGCGCTGGGCGCCCGTTACGAGGAGGGCGGGGCGGTCCGGCGGAGGCTGGAGGCGGTGGCCTGGACCCTGCACCACTTCACCCGCGAGGCGGGCGTGCCGTTGGGCACGAGTGCCGTGGCGCGTCCCTGCTCGTACCGCGACGTGCTGGAGGAGGTGGCGGAGCTGCCCGGACTTCCCGGCCACGACTACGCCCCGGTGGAACGCACGCTCGCGTACCTCGACGAGCACGTGGAGCCGGCGGACCGGCACCGCAGGGCCGTGCTCCTCGCCCGGCTCGACGCGACGGACCCGCCGCATCGGACGGCGATGTGGAACACCGCGACGCAGGCCTGGAACGCGGCGGTGCAGCGGACGCTGGGCACCGACGGGGCGTCCCCGCGGTCGCTGCCGGAAGCGGCCGACGTCGGGCTGTACCTCGGACGTCCGACGGACGCGCTGTTCGAACCCGCGGGCCCCGGGGCCACGTCACCCGCGGGACACGGACTCACGCCGGGCAGCCTGGCGGCGGTCGCCGAGCTGGGCTGGCAGGACATCGCGAAGGTCTGTCAGGACGAGGTCGTGACCCGCCGGCGGGACGCCTTCCAGGCGGCGCTGCGCGCCGGGGACGCGGCGGCGGCCGACGACGCCCTGCCGGCGCTGCTCCGGGCGGTCCGGCGGAAGCTGCCGGCCTCCGGCGAACGGCCCGGACGGCTGGCCTGGGCCGCGGCCGAGACCGGCCTCGGGCTCGCCGGCGCGGGGCTGGCGCTCGGCACCGGCGAGACCCTCGGACTCGTGGGACCGGCGCTGGCGTTCGGCCTGGCGGCGGAGCGGCTGCTCCGGGGCGGCCGCAACCGCTCGCACATCGTCAACACGCTGATGACGGCGGGCGGACGAGGGACCTGGGCCCGGCACGCCGGGGCCTGACGGAATGCCGGGTCGCGGGCGCGGGGTACCGGCTTCGGATGCCGGGGACCGACGCCGGGCGCCCGGTACCGGCTCCGGGCACCGGCTCCGGTGCTGGTCATGCGCCCATGATCACCCGTCAGGCGGCGCGGACCAGCCGGTTGGCGAGGGTGGAGACGGTGTACGTGCCGATGCCCAGGACGACTTCGAGGGCGTTCTGGCGGGTGTAGCCGTGGGAGAGGAAGGCGTCCAGCTCGGCGTCGCTGACCGCGCCCGAGGAGGCGAGCACCTGGAGGGTGAAGCTGCGGACTGCGTCGAGGCGTTCGGGCGACGGGGCCGGGCCGAGCTCGGCGAACTTCGTCTCGTGCATGTCGACGCAGAGGTGGCACTGGTTGCGGGCGGCGACGGTGAGGACGACGGTCTCGCGGGAGTGCGGGTCGAGGGTGGTGGACTCGAAGATCTGGCTGAGCTTCAGGAAGCCGTCGAGGGTGTGCGGCGACTCCTTGAGGCGGGCTACGGCGTCGGCGGTACGGGCGGTCAGGTCGAGCTGCACGGCGGATCCCCCTACGGGTAGAATGGACAACATGGTTGACCATGTCGACGGAGAAAACGTAAACCAGGTTGTCGATGGGCGCAAGGGGGTTCCCTCGGCGGCGCCCGCGACCGCCCCCGGCGAGTCCGGAGGCCCCGGCGATCCCCCCGGCTTCGAGCTCCCCCTGCTGCTCTTCGCCGGCTTCCGCACCCTCATCGAACGCCTCCACGCCGAGCTCGCCCGCCAGGGCCACCCCGACATGCGTCCCGCCCACGGCTTCGCCCTCCAGGCCATCGGCCCGTACGGCTCCACGGCCAGCGACATCGGGCGCAGGCTCGGCGTCTCGAAGCAGGCCGCGGGCAAGACCGTCGACCGGCTCCTCGCCCTCGGCTACGCCGAACGCACCGACGACCCCGCCGACGCGCGCCGCAAGCTCGTCCGCCTCACCCCGCGCGGCGTCGACGCCCTCGCCCGCTCGGCCGCCGTCTTCGACACCCTGCGCGCCGAGTGGGCGACCGCGCTCGGGAACGACCGCCTCCGCGACCTGGAGGCCGCCCTGCGCACGGTCGTCCCGGCCGAGACCACCTTCCGGCTGGACGCGACGAGCTGGCTGGGCGGGGCCTGACGCAACACCGACGGTCGCGCGTCGTCGCCACCGGCGGGTCGGCCCGGCCTTTCGCGTCGCTGTCGACGGCGGCTGCACGCGAAAGCGCGGCAGCGGGAGGAGCGCCGCGATGACCGTCGTGATCTCGCCCTCAGGACCGACGTGTTCCCCCGCGACCGACCCCCGCTCCCGCACCCCGGAGGAACCCGTCGGCCCGGATGCTCACCCCGCCTCGCCCGCCGTCACCAGGCGAACGCCTCCGGCGCCGGTCCCGGCCCCGGGAAGATCTCGTCGAGCGCGGTGAGCACCTCCCCGCCCAGCCTCAGCTCCAGGGCGCGCAGGGCGCTCCTCAGCTGCTCCGGGGTGCGCGGGCCGATGATCGGGCCGGTGACGCCCGGGCGGGTGAGCAGCCACGCGAGGGCCGTCTCGCCCGGGTCCAGGCCGTGCTTGTCGAGCAGGTCCTCGTACGCCTGGACGCGGGCCCGCACCGCGGGGTCGGCGAGCCGGGCGGCGGTGCGGCCGGTGGCGCGGCGGCCGCCCCTGACCTCCTTGCGAAGGACGCCGCCGAGCAGACCGCCGGCCAGCGGGGACCAGGGGACGACCCCGAGCCCGTACTCCTGGGCGGCCGGGATCACCTCCATCTCGGCGCGCCGCTCGTGGAGGTTGTAGTGGCACTGCTCGCTGACCAGGCCGACCATCCCGCGCCGGGCGGCGGCCTCGTTGGCCTGGGCGATCTTGTAGCCGGGGAAGTTCGAGGAGCCCGCGTAGAGGATCTTGCCCTGCCGGATCAGGACGTCGACGGCCTGCCAGATCTCCTCGAAGGGGGTCAGGCGGTCGACGTGGTGGAACTGGTAGACGTCGATGCGGTCGGTGCCGAGCCGCCTCAGGCTGCCTTCCACGGCGCGGCGGATGCTCACGGCGGACAGCTTGTCGTGGTTGGGCCAGGCCGGCGCGCCCTCCGCCATGTTCCCGTACATCTTGGTGGCGAGGACCACCTTGTCGCGGTGGGACGGGTCCCGGGCGAACCAGGACCCGATGATCTCCTCGGTGCGCCCCTTGCCCGCGGTCTGGCCGTAGGTGTTCGCCGTGTCGAAGAGGTTGAGACCCGCGTCGAGCGCGGCGTCCATGATCGCGTGGCTGGTCGCCTCGTCCGTCTGCGGTCCGAAGTTCATCGTGCCGAGGACGAGCCGGCCGACCTTGAGTCCCGTGCGTCCGAGCTGCGTGTACTCCATGAAGCCCCAGCCAACGCCTTCGAGCGCGCTCGAAGCAAGGGCGCGACGGCGGCGGGCGGGCGCGGCGCGCAAAGCGGGTCAGTTCACCACGGACGCCACCGCGATGATCGCGAACATCAGGACGAGCACACCGGCCATGATCCGGTTACGGGTTTTCGGGTCCACCATTCGAGGTTAACCCGGTCCGCCCAGTGCCCAGGCGCCGACCGTCTCGTAGCGGGGCTGCGCCCCCGGGGTGCCGCCGCCGGGGAGGTTGCTGCGGACGAGCACGAGCTCCTCGACCTGCCAGCGGGTGCCCTCGAAGGGGTCCAGGGCCGCGACGAAGGGGCGCAGGTCGACGTCGTTGGCGCGGGAGCGGGCCACGGTGAGGTGGGCCTGGTAGCGGCGGTGCTCGTCCATGGGGACACCGGCCCGGCGGGCGGCCGCGTCGGCGCGTTCGGCGAGCAGCCGCATCTCGTCCAGGTCGCCCGCCGCGCCCGTCCACAGCACCGCCCGCCCGAAGTGCCCGCCGCCGTGCAGCCGCAGCGGGAAGGGGTCGGTGCGGTGCGCGGCCCGGCCGAGCCGGGCCCGCAGGTCGGGGAGCAGGGCCTCGTCGACCTCGCCCATGAACGCGAGGGTGAAGTGCCAGCCGGGCCGGGCGGTCCAGCGCAACCGGTCCGCCTCGGGCAGGTGCGCGAGGCGGTCGGCCTCGCGGGCGAGCTCGTCGAGCTGCGCGGGAGGCGGGACGACGGCAGCGAAAAGCCTCATGGCTCGAGTGTGGCAGGGACTAACCTCGACCGGATGGACACCGGGATCAAGATCAGGCGGGGCGGGCCGGCGGACGTGCCCGCGATGTTGGCGATATTCGACAGCGCGGTCGTCTGGCTCAACGAGCGGGGAATCACCGCGCAGTGGGGCACCGAGCCGTTCAGCGCCCGGCCGAAGACCGTGGAGGCGGTCGAGCAGGTCGTCGCCGAGGGCACCCCGTGGATCGCCGAGATCGACGGCGTCCCGGTCGGCACGCTCACCCTCACCCCGCACCCCGGCTCGTACGTGGCCGCCGCGGACGAGCCGGAACAGTACGTCCGCTTCCTGGCGACCGACGGGCGCCGGCACGGCCGCGGGGTGGGGGCGGCGCTCCTCGCGCACGCGGCCGAGGAGACCCGCCGGCAGGGCGTCTCACTGCTGCGCGTCGACTGCTTCGCGGGCGGCGAGGGCCACCTGGTGGCCTATTACGAACGCCAGGGCTTCACCCGTACGGAGGCCTTCACGGTCGGCGACTGGCCGGGCCAGGTGCTGGAGCGGCGGGTCTGACCCGACCGGCCCGCGGGCGGTCCGGCCCACCCGGACCGCACCCCGCCCGGCAGGAACATCCCTGGAGACCGGCAGGCGGGCGGACCGGCCCGTCGGGGCCCGCCCTGGAGACCGGCAGGCGGGCGGACCGGCCCGTCGGGGCCCCGTCCGCCCGCCGGTGCGTGCGCGCTACGCGGCCGTCGCCAGGCTCTCGCGCCGCTCCTGCGGCACGAAGCGGACGCTCGGGTGGCCGTGGCGCCAGCCCACCGCGACCGTGAGGCCGCCGACCCGGGCCAGGACGAGGCCGATGACGGCCGCCGCCGTGAGGGAGACCAGGCCGCCCGCGGCGAAGCCGACGCGGGGGCCGTAGGTGTCGGTGACCCAGCCGAGGAGCGGCGCGCCGATCGGGGTGCCGCCGGCGAAGACCATCATGTAGAGGCTCATCACCCGGCCCCGCATGACCGGGTCCGTCGCCATCTGGACGGCCGAGTTGGCGCTGATGTTGACGGTCAGGCCGATCATGCCGATCGGTACGAGCAGCAGCGCGAACAGCCAGAACGCCGGCGAGAGGGCCGCCGCGATCTCCAGGGCGCCGAACACGCCCGCCGCGACGACCAGCATCCGCAGCCGGGTCGAGCCCCGCCGCGCCGCGAGCAGCGCGCCCGCCAGGGAGCCGGCCGCCATCAGCGTGTTGAGGAAGCCGTACGCACCGGCGCCGACGTGGAAGATCTCCTCCGAGAAGGCGGTCAGCCAGATCGGGAAGTTGAACCCGAAGGTGCCGATGAAGCCGACGAGGACGATCGGCCAGATCAGGTCCGGCCGCCCGGCCACGTATCTCAGGCCCTCCCGCAGCTGGCCCTTGCCGCGCGGGGCGCGCTCCACCTTGTGGAGCTCGCTCGTCCGCATGAGCAGCAGGCCGGCGATCGGGGCGAGGAAGGACAGGCCGTTGATCAGGAACGCCCAGCCGCTGCCGATCGAGGCGATCATCAGGCCCGCGACGGCGGGGCCGACGAGGCGTGCGGACTGGAAGTTCGCCGAGTTCAGCGAGACGGCGTTGCGCAGCCGGCCGGGGCCGACCATCTCGGAGACGAAGGACTGCCGGGCCGGGTTGTCGACGACGGTGACCATGCCGAGGAGGAAGGCGATCAGGTAGACGTGCCAGACCTGCACCTGTCCGGTGAGGGTCAGGACCGCCAGGGTCAGCCCGCACAGGCCGAGCGCGGCCTGGCTGACGAGGAGGAGGCGGCGCTTCGGGTAGCGGTCGGCGATGACGCCGCCGTACAGGCCGAACAGCAGCATCGGCAGGAACTGGAGCGCCGTCGTGACGCCGACGGCGGCGGCGGAGCCGGTGAGGCTCAGGACCAGCCAGTCCTGGGTGATCCGGGCCATCCACGTACCGGTGTTGGAGACGATCGCTCCGGTGAAGAACAGCCGGTAGTTCCGGATCCCGAGCGAGGAGAAGGTCCCCTTGCTCCGGCGGTCGCGCGTACGCGCGGGGGAATAGGTGTCGGATTTATGGACGGGTGCGGAGTCTGCTCCGGGTCCCGTACTCAAAGTGCGTCATCTCCTCGGCCATCGGTTCTAGAGGTGGGCGAGCTTCTCCAGGACCGGGGCGGCCGCGCGCAGCTTGGCCCATTCGTCCTCGTCCAGGCCTTCGGCGAGGGTGGCGAGCCAGGCGTTCCGCTTGCGACGGGACTCTTCGAGCATGGATTCGGCCTGCTCGGTCTGCCTGACCACCTTCTGCCGACGGTCGTCGGGATGCGGCTCCAGCCGGACCAGCCCCTTGGCTTCGAGCAGCGCCACGATGCGGGTCATCGAGGGCGGCTGTACGTGCTCCTTGCGGGCCAGCTCACCGGGGGTGGCCGAGCCGCAGAGCGACAGGGTGCCGAGCACCGACATCTCGGTCGGGCTCAGCGACTCGTCGACGCGCTGGTGCTTCAGGCGTCGGCTCAGCCGCATCACGGCGCTACGGAGCGCGTTCACGGCCGCGGCGTCGTCGGCGGTGCCGTGGGACAGGTCAGGCATGTTCATTAGGATAACTCATTACTCTCGCTAAAGACCAATCGGATCGCGCGGAGCCGCGGCGTGGTCACGGGACGGTCGCGGGGCGGTCGCGGGACGAAAACGCCATGTCGCAATCTGTCACCCAAATGAGTGAGGCCGATCCGGAAAGTGACGCGCGGAGGACTTCCGTGGCGCGAACCTGCGGGCATGGATTCGACCGTGCTCAGCCTGCGCATCGACGGAGAGCTGCTCGAACGGCTCCGCGCACACGCCGCCAGACGCGGAATGAGCGTCCAGGACTATGTCGCCCGGACGCTCATTCGCGAGGATTTCGACGAACGGTTCAAGACCGCCGTCGAGGAGACGGAGAAGTTCTACGGGGCGCAGGACGCGCCCGGCGATCAGGTGAGGCCCAGCGCCGGCATCGCGTAGTAGAAGACGAAGACCGCCGACACCACGTACATGGCCACCGGGACCTCACGGCCCCGGCCGGCCGCGAGCCGCAGCACGCTGAAGGCGATGAAGCCGATGCCGATGCCGTTGGTGATCGAGTACGTGAACGGCATCATCACCATGGCCAGGAAGGCCGGCACGGCGATGGTGTAGTCGCTCCAGTCGATCTCCTTGACCGACCCGGCGAGGATCAGGAAGCCCACCGCCAGCAGGGCGGGGGTCGCCGCCTGCGAGGGCACCATCGTGGCGAGCGGCGTGAGGAACAGCGCGACCGAGAACAGGCCGCCGGTCACGACCGAGGCGAGACCGGTGCGGGCGCCCTCACCGACACCGGCCGTGGACTCCACGAAGCAGGTGGTGGCGGAGGAGGACGTGGCACCGCCGGAGGCGACGGCGAGACCGTCGACCAGCAGGACCTTGTTGATCCCCGGGAGGTTGCCGTCCTCGTCCATCAGCTTGGCCTCGTCGCCGACGCCGAGGATCGTGCCCATGGCGTCGAAGAAGCAGGACAGCAGGACGGTGAAGACGAAGAGGACGCCGGTCAGGAGGCCGACCTTGTCGAAGCCGCCGAACAGGCTGACCTCGCCGACCAGGCCGAAGTCGGGCGAGGCGACCGGGTTGCCGGGCCACTCCGGGGTGGTCAGACCCCAGGACGGGACCGTGGCGACCGCGTTGATCACCATGGCGAGGCCCGTCATGACGACGATCGAGATGAGGATGGCGCCCGGCACCTTGCGGATGATCAGCGCGAGGGTGAGCAGGGTGCCCAGGATGAAGACGAGCACCGGCCAGCCGGTGAGGTGCCCGTCGCCGCCGAGCTGCAGCGGGACGGTGGTGTGGGCGGCGTCGGGAATGCGGGAGACGAAGCCCGAGTCGACGAGGCCGATGAGCATGATGAAGAGGCCGATGCCGATCGCGATGCCCTTGCGCAGGCCGACCGGCACGGCGTTCATCACGCGCTCGCGCAGACCGGTGGCGACGAGCAGCATGACGACCAGACCGGCGAGCACGACCATGCCCATGGCGTCCGGCCAGGACATCTTCGGCGCGAGCTGGAGCGCGACGACCGTGTTGACGCCGAGGCCGGCGGCGAGGGCGATCGGCACGTTGCCGATGACGCCCATGAGGAGCGTGGTGAAGGCCGCGGTCAGGACGGTCGCCGTGACGAGCTGACCGCTGTCGAGCTGGTGCCCGTACATGTCCTTGGCGCTGCCGAGGATGATCGGGTTCAGCACGATGATGTAGGCCATCGCGAAGAAGGTGGCGAAACCGCCGCGGACCTCACGGGCGACGGTGGAGCCGCGCTCGGAGATCTTGAAGAAGCGGTCGAGGCCGGAGACGGGGCCTTCAGGGGTCTCCGGGGCGGTGGCCTTGGCGGTGGCCGTGGTGCTCATGGGGTTCCTCTACGGAGGTTCGAGAGACGTCCTTTTTGGCGGTTCGCACGAGAGGAACCCGCCAGAGGCAAACCGTTTCAGTATGAACACATGAGCGAGCGGCCGTCTATCTCCGCGCGTAGACACTGATTCCCGGCACCTAGACTGAGCCGCATGGCGAAGTGGACACCGAAGCACGAGGCACCCGAGCCCCTGGAGGGGCCCGTCGTCGCCACCATCACCGGCGGCACGATCCTCTGGTTCGTCCTGTTCCTCGTCCAGGTCCCCTTCTACGGCTGGTTCGACGACCGCGACCTGACCTGGTGGGTGTGGACCTGCCTGGCCGGCGCCGGCCTCGGGCTCATCGGCATCTGGTACGTCCGCAAGCGCGACGCGGCGATCAAGCGCCACGCCGCGGAGCAGGCGCGGGGCGGGCAGCCCTCCGCCTAGGACGCGCCGTCCCGTCATGCCACGGGACGATTCACGTCATCCGGCGGTCTGATCTTCGGACTTCTCGGCGGGTGGGCGGCCGAATCCGGTCGTACCGTCGAAACCATGACGCAGCGGGCGAAGATCGACACGGACGGCGGCAGGAGCGAGGACGGGGCGGGGCCGACGGGCACCGCCCCCGTCGTCCACCGCGCAGCAGGCCTGACCGCGGCCGAGGTCGCCGAGCGGGTCGCCCGGGGCGAGGTCAACGACGTCCCGGTGCGGAGCTCCCGCTCCACCGTCGACATCGTCCGCGCCAACGTCTTCACCCGCTTCAACGCCATCATCGGCGTGCTGTGGGTGATCATGCTCTTCGTCGCGCCGATCCAGGACAGCCTCTTCGGCTTCGTGATCATCGCCAACACCGGCATCGGCATCGTCCAGGAACTCCGCGCCAAGAAGACCCTCGACGGGCTCGCCGTCATCGGCGAGGCGAAACCGACCGTCCGGCGCGACGGCGTCGCCGCCGGGATCTCCACCTCCGAGATCGTCCTCGGCGACCTCATCGAACTGGGCCCCGGCGACAAGGTCGTCGTCGACGGCGAGGTCGCCGAGGCGGACAGCCTGGAGGTCGACGAGTCCCTGCTCACCGGCGAGGCCGACCCCGTCGTGAAGCAGCCCGGCGACCGGATGATGTCCGGCTCCTTCGTGGTCGCCGGCGGCGGCGCCTTCACCGCCACCAAGGTCGGGCGCGAGGCCTACGCCGCGCAGCTCGCCGAGGAGGCCTCCCGCTTCACCCTCGTCCACTCCGAGCTGCGCACCGGCATCTCCACGATCCTCAAGTACGTGACGTGGATGATGGTCCCGACCGCCCTCGGCCTCGTCATCAGCCAGCTCGTCGTCAAGGACAACGACTTCAAGGAGTCCGTCGCCCGCACCGTCGGCGGCATCGTCCCGATGATCCCCGAGGGCCTCGTCCTGCTCACCTCCGTCGCCTTCGCGATCGGCGTGATCCGGCTCGGCCGGCGACAGTGCCTCGTGCAGGAGCTGCCCGCCATCGAGGGGCTCGCCCGCGTCGACGTCGTCTGCCTCGACAAGACCGGCACGCTCACCGAGGGCGGCATGGACGTCACGGACCTGCGGCTGCTCGACGGCGCCGACGAGACCTACGTACGGAAGGTGCTCGGCGCCCTCGGCGAGTCCGACCCGCGGCCCAACGCCTCCCTCCAGGCCGTCATCGACGCCTACCCCGACTCCGAGGACTGGCGCTGCACCGAGTCGCTGCCCTTCTCCTCCGCGCGCAAGTACAGCGGGGCGGCCTTCAGCGAGGGCAACGGCGAGAACTCCACCTGGCTGCTCGGCGCGCCCGACGTGCTGCTCCCCGCCGAGGACCCCGCGCTCGGCGAGATCGACCGGCTCAACGAGCAGGGGCTGCGGGTGCTGCTCCTCGCCCGTGCCGCGCGCGACCTCGACTCCCCCGACGTGTCGGCGGGAGCGAAGGCGACGGCCCTCGTCGTGCTCGAACAGCGGCTGCGCCCCGACGCCGCCGACACCCTGTCCTACTTCGCCGACCAGAACGTCGCCGCCAAGGTCATCTCCGGCGACAACGCGGTCTCCGTCGGCGCGGTCGCCGGCAAGCTCGGCCTGCCGGGCGCCGGGCACACGGTCGACGCGCGCGAGCTGCCCACCGACCGGGACCGGATGGCGAAGGTCCTGGACGAGAACGCGGTCTTCGGCCGGGTCACCCCGCAGCAGAAGCGCGAGATGGTCGCCGCGCTGCAGTCCCGGGGCCACACGGTCGCCATGACCGGCGACGGCGTCAACGACGTCCTCGCCCTGAAGGACGCCGACATCGGCGTCTCGATGGGCTCGGGCTCCGAGGCCACCCGGGCGGTCGCCCAGATCGTCCTCCTGAACAACTCCTTCGCCACCCTCCCGTCGGTGGTCGGCGAGGGCCGCCGGGTCATCGGCAACATCACCCGGGTGGCCACCCTCTTCCTGACGAAGACGGTCTACTCGGTGCTCCTGGCGATCCTGGTGGTGATCTGCCAGGTCGAGTACCCCTTCCTCCCCCGCCACCTCACGCTCCTGTCGACCCTGACCATCGGTGTCCCGGCCTTCTTCCTGGCCCTGGCCCCCAACAAGGAGCGCGCCAAGCCCCACTTCGTGCGGCGCGTGATGCGGTACGCGATCCCGGCCGGGGTCATCGCCGGCAGCGCGACCTTCGCCACCTACCTGCTGGCCCGCCACCACTACACCGGCCCCGGCGCCCTCGACGCCGAGACCAGCGCGGCGACCCTCACCCTCTTCCTGGTCTCCATGTGGGTCCTGGCGATCATCGCCCGCCCCTACACCTGGTGGCGCGTCGTCCTGGTCGCCGCCATGGGCGGCGCCTTCCTCCTCGTCCTCGTCGTCCCGTGGCTCCAGCACTTCTTCGCCCTGAGGCTGGTCGGCGTCACCATGCCCTGGACGGCGGTCGCCATCGCGGCGGCGGCCTCGGCGGTCCTGGAGCTCACCTGGCGGTGGGTGGGGCGGCGGTTCCCGGCGTAGTTCCGGCGGCCTGTCTGCAGTCGGCACAGGTGGCGTGCGGATCGTGACTCCGGACGGCGCGCTCGCACCCGTCGCAGGTCACGATCGGCGGTAGCAAAGGTCGCAGATCCCCGCCGCCACGGCGGACAGGTCCGGATGCTGCGCCAGGTGATTGCCCACGACCGGTCCCGGTGCCGGTGCCGTACGTGGATCACTCCTGAGCGTGGCGCACCGGCGGGGATTTCGAACGGACCGGGGTACGCGGACGAGGCCGCGTTAGACTGCGGATCAGCCATCGGGAAGGTCTCTCTTCCGGATTGGTAGGCCCTCGCCAGGATTGCAGTCCTGTCGGGGGCCGAGTTGCATATGCCGTTGTTGCGGCCGACCGTACCGCACCCGCCCCCGTTCCGGATCATCCGTCACCCGATCGTGTATGCACGGTAGTTGGGGGACAGCGGGGGTGGTTCGGAGGGTTCTTTCCCACGTTCCTCTATTGGGCGTCGAGCCTCACCGGGGCGTGGCACTCCGCGCCCCGGATACGTTGCCACCATGACCGAGAGCCGGCCGCCCCGAGTGCCTGGAGTGGATCTCGCGCGCCACTCGCCGGCGCTCGGTGGGCTCAGTCGAACCAGCGGTCGCGGGCCAGTTCCGCCGTCCTCGACGGGTCCTCCAGGAGGGCCGCCACCTCGAAGCGGCGAGGCCACTGCCCCGCGGCCCAGGCCAGGCCGGCGGCGACGCCCTCCAGAGTGGCGGCGTGGATCACGCCGTCGGGGGTGCGGCGCCAGTCGAGCTCGATGCCGGCGGCGCGGAGCTCCTCGTGCTCGATGTAGGTGGCGGGGGTGGCCGGGCCCAGGAGGGCGTGCACGGAGGGCGGAACCTCGTGCTCCTCGCCGACCGTGGTCACCTCGGCCTCGACCGCCTCGCTCAGCCGCCGGACCTGGAACAGCTCCGCCAGGTCCGCCGCCCGGGCCGGGGCGACCGGCAGCAGCGGCAGGTCCGCCGCCAGCGGCAGCAGGTCGGGGGCGTCCGCCACCAGGGCCTCGGCCGCGTCGACGACCACCAGGGCCCCGTCCACGACCGCGCGCAGCTCGTCGGGGAGGGTGACCTGCTCCGGATCCAGGTCGGCCAGGGCCGTGTACAGGGCGTGCAGCTGCGCGCCGGACACCTCGCGGGACGGATCGGCGAGCCGGCCCAGGAGCTCGGCCGCGCCGCCCGGCTCGTCCAGGAGCGCGGGCACCGAGGTGCGGACGCCCAGGGCGCGCAGCACCTGCTCGTCCTCGAAGCCGGTCGCGTCGGCGGAGTCGTAGAGCCCGATCAGCAGCGGGTCGGTGCCGGCGGCGCGCAGTCCGGCCGGGCGGCGCCCGTCGAGGACCGGGTGGTCACGCAACCACCAGGCGGTGTACGAGCGGACGGTCTCCGTCGTGCCGTCCGGCAGCAGCACCCGCACGGGCTGCGTCAGGGCGTCCCGCAGCGGGGGCTGCGCGAGCAGGGCGAGCGCCTGCGGCCAGGAGTCGTCGTCGACCAGGTCCAGGTCCCTCACGGCCACGATCTCGGTCGCCACCGGCGGCACCGGTGTCTCCGGCAGCCGGTCGAGCACGTCCTCGCACCAGACGTCGACGGCATCGAGCAGCCCCGCGTCGTCCGGCTCGGCGAAGTCACCCTCGCGCGGCTCCAGTTCGTCCGGGTCGAGGACCAGGTCGGCGGCACGGACCAGCTGGAAGCCGGCCAGGACACCGCAGGCGGCGAGCGGCTGCTCGCCCCAGCGTTCGGCGAGTTCGGCGTCCACGAGCGCGAGTTCGCCCTCGCGCATGACGGACGCGAAGGCCGAGCCGGGCACGACGAGTTCGCCCGCCGGGGCCAGCTCGCCGTCCTCGTCGGGCAGGGCGAGCGCGCCCAGCCACGGCTCGTCGCCGGGCGCCAGGTCCGCGTCCCGGACGAGGGCGAGGACGGCCTCGGCGAGCTCGTCGGCGTCCAGGGTGTCGGCGTCCTCGTCCCAGATCTCGCCGGCGTCGAGGGACGCGGCGACGGCCGCCCGCACCTGGGGCGTGGTGAGCACCGCGCGCGGGGTCGCCGGCACGGCGCCCAGCTTCTCCAGGATCGGGTGCGCGGCGTCCGGGTGGGCGACCTTCAGTCCCAGGCGGGCCAGGTCGACGGGGGTGTGCTCCTGGGGCAGCAGGACCTGGCGGGGGCCGATGGTGGTGCGGACGCGGGCGGCGAGGGGCGCCTCGTCGTCCGCCCCGGCCTCGGCCCCGACGACCCCGAGGGGCTCGGGAACGGGGGTGTCCGCGCCCATCAGCGGCACCGGCAGACCGGTCAGCCGGTCCGGGTCGACACCGGCCAGGGAGTCGTAGAGCCGCCACCACCAGTCCGGGGTCCGGTCCACGCCCGCGAGCCGGTCGATCGCCTCCGTGAGGGGCAGTCGGCCCACGCCGAGCGTCCGCAGCTCCACGCGGCGCTCCAGGCCCGCCGGGAGCAGGGTCGGGAAGACCTCCGCGAGGACCGCGACCGTGTCGGCACCCGCGCCCTCGACGACCTCGGCCTCGATCGGCCGCAGCGCGGGCAGCTCCTCGGACCCTGCGGCCGGGGCGAGGAACGCGACCCGCGGCAGCCGCTCCAGGACGGCGGCACGCAGCGCCCCGTCGAGGACGCCCTTGCCGAGCGGGCCGGGTACGAGGTCGAGGGTGCCGGTGGTCACCGGCAGCCAGTCGGCCAGCAGTTCCGCGTACGCCTCGCCGGCCCGGTCGACCAGGAAGTCCGTGAGGGGTCCGGGCGCCGGGTGGCGGCGGGCGGTGTCCAGCGGGAAGGACGCGATGAGCAGGGCGGGGACGCCGAGGGGCTCGTCGGTGGGGGTCGGGGCGTGCACGACGGGGGTGGTGCGGGGGTACTGCGGCGCGCCGTCGGCGTCCACCGGCACGGCCCAGGTGACGGACCAGTGCGGGCGGAGGCGCTCCTCGACGGGCCGGTCCTTGAGCAGGGCCGGGTCGAGGGGCCCGCCGTGGCTGACGGTCCGCCAGCGCCGGGTGGCCGACGTGGAGTCGGCGCGGTCGGCGATGTGGACGTATCCGCCCTCGTCGGTACGGGTGAGGGTGCGGGCGCCCTGGTCCGTCTCGACGACGAGCTCGGTGAGGCCGGGCAGGGTGAGCAGCAGGGCGTCGTCGACGGAGTCGAGCAGGCGCTCGGCCAGGTCGACGGCGGCGGAGTCGCGCAGCGGGAGCACGACGACGGTGTCGTAGCCCTCGGGCGCGGTGCCCTCGGCGGGCAGCGGGAGCCGCAGCAGCGGGACGTGGCCGTCGCGGCGGCGCAGCTCGTCACCGAGGCCGGGGCTGTGCCGGGCGACGTCGGCGGCCAGCTCGCGGGCCTCCGCGAGGGACCAGCGGACGCCGCCGTGGCGGCCGAGGACGGCGGGCTCGTCGGTCACGGCGAGCACGGCGGCGAAGCCGACGCCGAAGCGGCCGACGGCGCCGGTGTCGCGCTCGGTGCGCTTGGCGGAGGCGCGGAGGGTCGAGAGGGACTCGACGCCGGCCGCGTCCAGGGGCGCGCCGGTGTTGGCGGCGGCGAGGACGGCGGGGCCGTCGGCGTCCGCGGGGTGCAGGGTGAGCCGGAGCCGGCCGGTGACGCCCGCGCGGCGGGCGGCGTCGGCGGCGTTCTGGGCCAGCTCGACGACGAGGCGGTCCCGGTAGCCGCCGAGGACGAGGTCCTCCTCGGCGTTGGCGTCCTCGCGGAAGCGGGCGGGGCCCGCGGCCCACGCGTCGAGCACGCCTCTGCGGAGCCGTGCGGTACCGAAGGGGTCGGTTCCGTCGGTCGACGTCCTGACGCTGACGCTCACGTCTGACTCCACTCTGCGGGACGGGGAAGTGTGGCCGGTGCCCGAAGGTACCGCGCCCCGCCCCGCGACCACCGCCCGGGCGCGTGCCCCGGCAGGGGGCGTGCGGAGGCACCCGCACGCCGGGTCGCACGCGTCCCTTCACCGCCCCTTCGGGTGGCCCGGGAGCCGGAGCCCCCCAGGTCGTGTCCGGGACGTGGCGCCGCGAGCCCCGAGGGATCCACGGCCTCGGCCTAGGAGTGGCCGAGGTCCTCCGACGCGCCGTCCGGCTCCGTGGTCGAGCCGGAGTCCTTGGCGGGGCGGAGCGGGAACTCGTCCGCGGCCATCGAGTCCAGGACCGGCGGGGCCGGGCGCGGGGGCTTCGGCATGACCGCGGCCTCCGAGTGGCCGCCGCAGCCGTACGAGAGGGACACGACGCGCCCGTCGGCCGGCGAGAACTCGTTGGCGCACACACCGAAGGCCTGCTTCAGGGAGCCGGCCATCGGCACCAGGAAGGCGCAGGTCTGGCAGGTCGCGGGCGCCGCCTGCGCCATCGGGGTCTTCGCGCCGAAGGCCTCGTCCCAGCGGTCCGCCGCGATGTGCAGGCCGTAGCGGGACAGGACCCGGGCCCGACGCATGCCGAGTTCCTCGGCGACCGCGGCGATGGCGCCGCGCGAAGGGGCGCGCGAGGTGAGCTCGGCGTCCTCCTCGTCGAGGTGGTCCTCCATCTCCTCCGAGACGGCCGAGTTCGGCGGCGGCGCGTCCTCGCCCGAGTAGCCGGGCTCCAGGCGCAGGTCGTCCTGCTCTGTGGGCAGCAGGTCGCCCGGGCCCATGTCACCGGGCCGCAGCCGCTCGCTCCACGGCACCCACTCGGGGGCGAGGAGGGAGTCCGGGCCGGGCAGCAGGACGGTTTCGTCAAGCGTGACGTTCTTGGCACGGGAGGCCCGGGTGACGGTCACCGCCCAGCGCCAGCCGCGGTAGCCGGGCTCCTTGCACTCGAAGAAGTGCGTGACGACCCGGTCGCCCTCGGCGACGACCTCCACATGTTCCCCGACCACGCCGGGCGCGGCCGCCTCCTCGGCGGCCTCCCTGGCGAGGTCTACCGCCTCGGCGCACTGACGGTCCGGGGTACGCGTGGCTCGCGGGGCACGGCTTCGCGTCGTCGCAGCACTCACAGGTCTCGCTTCTCTCCTACGCCGTCTCACGGGTGCGCCGGCCGAGGAGCGGGAGCGAGCGAAAGCGAAGTCCGGGGCAGTGGGCGGAGCGGACCAGAGGGCCGCATCGACGTCCACGCCCGACATGTCTCTCGTCTTCTCGCGTGTCTCGGGCACACCTATCGTCATCCATTCTGCGGGATGCCGAAGAGGCGCGCGGCCGAGAACATCCGCCGGTGGCGCGCTACGCACGCTACCCCGTTCGCAGCGCTCAGCCCACCTGCCCGCCCCAAGTGGCCCGCATCGCGGACCACCGATGGGGTCCGACGGGCCCTGCCATCGGTTCGTACGACCTGCGCGTGGGGCACTATGACGGAGTGGCAGCCGCACGGTCTTCCGCACGATCCCACGATCATGCCGGGCCGCTCAGCCGAGCGGGCCGGAAGGTCGGACGTGCCCTTCACCTGCCGTTCACGGGCACGGCGCGGGGCATCAGGAAGGCCACGCACGCGCACGGCGCGGGCGAGTCGGGGCTCGGAAAACTGATCGAACTGCACGCCGTCAACGGCGCCGGTGACGTCATGATCACCGTCGCCCTCGCCTCCACGGTCTTCTTCTCCGTGCCCACCGACGAGGCACGCGGCCGGGTGGCCCTGTACCTGGGCATCACGATGCTCCCGTTCACCCTCCTCGCACCCGTCATCGGCCCACTCCTCGACCGGCTCCCGCACGGCCGCCGCGCGGCCATGGCGGGCGCCATGCTGACCCGTGCGGTGCTCGCCGTCGCGATGTCCGGCGCGGTCGCCACGGGCGGCATCCAGCTCTATCCGGCCGCCCTCGGCGTGCTCGTGGCGTCGAAGGCGTACGGGGTGGTGCGCAGCGCCGTCGTGCCGCGCCTGCTGCCGCCGAACTTCTCGCTGGTGAAGGCGAACTCCCGGGTGACGCTCGCGGGCCTCCTCGCCACCGGCATCGCCGCGCCGATCGGGGCGGGGCTGCAGCAGGTCGGCCCGGGCTGGCCGCTGTACGGGGCGTGCGCGCTGTTCCTGCTGGGTACGTACTGGGCGCTGCGGCTGCCGCACAAGGTGGACTCGGCGAAGGGTGAGCGGCGCGCCCACCTGCTGACGCACGGCGAGAAGAAGCCGAGCCTGCGGACGGTCGGCCCGGCGGTCCTGCACGGCCTGCAGGCGAACGCCTCCCAGCGCATGCTGTCCGGTTTCCTGATCTTCTTCCTGGCGTTCCTGCTGCGCGTGCACCCCCTGCCGGGGCAGAGCGCCGCGGTGTCGCTGGGCATGGTGGCGGTGGCGGCGGGCGTCGGCAACGCCTGCGGCACGGCCGTGGGCTCGCTGCTGAAGGAGCGCGGGCACGGGCCCGAGGTGATCATCGCCACGATGCTGTCGACCGTCCTCGCCACGGCGGTGCTCGCGGCGGTCTTCTTCGGCGGCCTGATGGTGGCCGTGCTCGGCGCGGTCGCCGGGCTGACCCAGGCCCTGTCCAAGCTGTCCCTGGACGCGCTGATCCAGCGCGACGTGCCGGAGGTGGTGCGGACCTCGGCGTTCGCCCGTTCGGAGACGGCCCTGCAGATGTCCTGGGTGGTGGGCGGCGCGATCGGCATCTCGCTGCCCCTGAACGGCACCGTCGGGATGGCGGTGGCGGCCGGGATCCTGGGCACGGGCTGGCTCCTCGCGGTCCGCGGACTGATCACGGCGGCCCGGAAGCCGGGGGGCCGCGGCAGCACCCGCAGGACGCGGGCGGCGTAGGCCCCGTCGTCACGGTCCCGCCCGCCCGCCCCCGGGCCCCGGCACCCCGGGCGGGACACGGGTGGGGCACGTCTGCGCACCCCCGGCTGGACGCGGGTGGCGTACGTCTCCGCCCCCCCGGTGGGGTCTCTCCGGCGGCACGCCGTACCCCCGCGTGTCGCGGGCGCGACGGCCCGATAGCCTTCGGCTCATGACCGTTGCGTTCCTCACCCGTAAGCGCCGCCGGGCCGCCGTGGCCCTCGGGGCCGTCTCCGCGGGGCTCCTCGTCCTCTCCGCCTGCGACAAGCCGACCCCGATCGCGACCGTGACGGTCGGGTCCAAGTCGGTGAGCTCCGAGGCGGCCTGCTACAACGACGGCGACCCCATCAAGGAGTCCCAGATCCCGGCCTGCCTCAACAAGAAGGCCGAGAAGAGCATCACCGTCGACACCGACGACAAGGTCCGCTTCGGCGTCGACCCGGAGATCGCCGACAACGGCTGGACGATCTTCCTGGGCGGCCAGGCGGCCGAGCCGGAGCCGTACAAGAAGACCTACCGCTCCATCCCGGCCAGCGCCTTCTTCTCCAGCCAGACGGGCGAGCCGACGAACCAGACGCAGGTGACGATCGTCGAGAACACCGGCAAGACGGTGACCGGCATCTGGCACTTCGACCTCAAGAAGAAGTCCTGACCCCGGTCCCTCGCATCCTGGTCGTGACGGCCGTGGCGGCGGAGGCGGACTCCGTCGCCGCCGGCCTCGGCCCGGGCGGTGCCCCGGAGGTCCCCCTGCCCGGCGGCTTCACGCTGCGCCGGCACGCGGGCCCGTCCGCCGTCGTCGACGTCCTCGCCGCCGGCGTGGGCCCGGCGGCCGCCGCCACGGCCACCGCGACGGCGCTCGCCGCCGCGGCCCTGCGGGCCCCCGCACCGCCGCGGAAGTCCCCCGTACGGCCGTACGACCTGGTCGTCTCGGCCGGCATCGCGGGCGGCTTCGCGCCGCAGGCGCCCCTCGGGCACGTCGTCGTCGCCGACGCCCTCGTCGGGGCCGACCTGGGGGCCGAGACCGGCGACGGCTACCTCGCCGTCGAGGAGCTCGGCTTCGGCCGGTCCGTGCACCCCGTGGCCGCGCCGCTCGCCGCCCGCGCCGCCGACGCGCTCGCCCGCGGCGGGCAGCCGCACGTCGTCGGGCCCGTCCTCACCGTGTCGACCGTGACCGGGACCGCCGGGCGCGCCGCCGAGCTGGCGGAGCGTCATCCGGGCGCCGCCGCCGAGGCGATGGAGGGATTCGGCGTCGCGGAGGCCGCCGCCGCGTACGGCGTGCCCGTCATCGAGATCCGCGCCGTGTCCAACGCCGTCGGCCCGCGCGACCGCGCCGCCTGGCGGATCGGCCCCGCCCTGGACGCCCTGCGGAACGCCTTCCGGCTGCTCGGCAGCAGCGTCTTCCCGACCGTCCTCGTGGACTCGGAGGAGTCTCCGTCGTGACCAAGCTGAAGATCGCCTACTCGCCCTGCCCGAACGACACCTTCGTCTTCGACGCCTGGGCCCACGGCCGCGTCGCGGGCGCCCCGCGCCTCGACGTGACCTTCGCCGACATCGACCTCACCAACGGGTGGGCGGAGGGCGGCGACGCCCCGTACGACGTCCTGAAGGTCTCGTACGCCGTGCTGCCGTGGATCCTGGACGAGTACGCCCTGCTGCCGTGCGGCGGGGCCCTGGGGCGCGGCTGCGGCCCCCTGGTGCTGACCAGGGAGCCGGACACGGACCTCACCGGGAAGACGGTCGCCGTGCCGAGCGAGCGTTCGACCGCCTACCTGCTGTTCCGGCTGTGGGCGGCGGACACCGTCCCCGGCGGGGTCGGCGAGGTGGTCGTGCTGCCGTTCCACGAGATCATGCCGGCCGTGCGCGACGGCAAGGTCGACGCCGGGCTCGTCATCCACGAGGCCCGCTTCACGTACAAGAACTACGGCCTGCACGCGCTCGCCGACATGGGCGAGCACTGGGAGCACTCCACCGGACTGCCGATCCCGCTCGGCGCGATCGTGGCGAAGCGCTCGCTCGGCGAGGACATGCTGCGTCTGCTCGCCGAGTCGGCGCGTGCCTCGGTCCGGATGGCCTGGGACGACCCGTCCGTCTCACGGCCGTACGTACTCGAGCACGCGCAGGAGATGGACCCGAGGGTGGCCGACCAGCACATCGGTCTCTACGTCAACGAGTTCACCGCCGACCTCGGCGAGACCGGTTACGCGGCGGTGCGCGGACTGCTCACGCGCGCCGCGGCCGAGGGACTCGTGCCACCCCTCGGCCCGGACGCGCTGCACTTCCCGTAGCGGAACTCAGACGTCGAGCTGGTCCGCGACCGCCCGCAGCAGGCCCGCGATCTTCTTGCCGTGGACCTTGTCGGGGTAGCGGCCGCGCTCCAGCATCGGCGTGATGTTCTCCAGGAGCGTGGTGAGGTCCTGCACGATGGACGCCAGTTCGTCGGGCTTACGGCGCTGCGCCGCGGCGACGGACGGGGTCGGGTCGAGGACCGTCACGGAAAGCGCCTGGTCGCCGCGCTGCCCGGCGACCACTCCGAACTCCACGCGCTGCCCCGGCTTCAGGGCGTCGACTCCGGCGGGGAGCACCGACGAGTGGACGAAGACGTCGCCGCCGTCGTCGCGGGAGAGAAAGCCGAAGCCCTTCTCGCTGTTGAACCATTTGACCTTGCCGGTAGGCACGTCCGTCCTCGTCCTCGTACTCGATGGGTGCGCCGGGATCCCGGCTCTGTGTCTGGGAAAGAGATACAGCGGGTCACTGACCCTCCCCCAAGCTCTCGCTGCGCTCGAGCAGGGCGGTACCCCCAGGGACCCAAGGCTAATGGGCTCAGGCCCGGTGACAAGACGTCGCCGGTCCGTTCTCCCGGCCTGGGAACTACCCTGGCCGAATGCGTAGTGAAACCCCCTCGACCCCGTCGGACGACAGCGCTCCGGGTGACGGCCTCGTCCGCGCCGGTGCGATCGTCTTCATCGTCGGCGCGGTCGCGACGCTGGTCACGGTGGCTCCGCTGTTCCTCGGGACGGATCCGTTCCCGACGGTCGCGTACCTCGTGTCCATGCTGATGGGCGTCGGCTTCCTGATCGCCGGCGCCGGCGTGCTCCGCTCGATCGCCGTCCAGCGGCGCCGCGCCCGCGCCGTGCAGGCAGCGGCCGCTCAGCCCCGGTAGCCCTCCCACCAGGCACGGAAGTCCGTCAGGTCGGCGAGGACGACGTCCGCGCCGGCCGCGCGCAGCTCTTCGGCGGGGCACGGACCGGTCGCCACGGCGACCGACAGGGCCCCGGCGGTGGCCGCCCCGCGCACGTCGCCCGTGTGGTCGCCGACGTACACGCCGGCGCCGTGCGCCCGCAGCGCCTCCGCCTTGCCCTCGGCCCACAGTCCGCCGATGACGGCGTCCGGCTCGATGCCGAGGTGGGAGAGGTGCAGCTTGGCGTGCGGCTCGTTCTTGGCCGTCACCACGATCGTCCGGCCGCCCGCCTCGCGAACGGCTTGAATCGCATCCCGCGCGCCGGGCATCGGCAGGCTCGGCTCGATGGCGTACGCCGGGTAGAGCGCCCGGTAGCGCGCCACCATCTCCTGGACCTGCCCGGCCGGGAACCACTCGGCGATCTCGTGCTCCAGCGGCGGCCCCAGCCGGGAGACGGCCAGATCGGCGTCTATCGCGACGCCCGTCTCGGCGGTCAGGGCGAGGTAGGCGGCCCGGATACCGGGCCGGGAGTCGATGAGCGTCATGTCGAGGTCGAATCCGACCGTCGGCGGCGTGAGGGTTCCCATGCGGGCCATTGTGCCCGTACGTTCGGAAATCGCTGCTGTCTACACTTAGCGAAGCCTTACCGAACTTCCGATGGGTGTCCATGTCCGCCACACGTACCCGGCGCGCCTCGCGGCGCGTCGTCGCGACCGCGGCGGCCGTCGTCGCCCTGCTCCTCGCGGTCCTGCTCAGCCTCGCGGTGGGCGCCCGGGCCGTCCCGCCCGCCACCGTGTTCGACGCGCTGGTGCACGGCGCCGCCGGCCCCGAGGCCGACGTCGTCCGGCAGCTGCGGGTGCCCCGCACGCTGATCGGGCTGATGGTCGGCGCCGCGCTCGCCCTCGCCGGGACCGCCCTGCAGGGCATCACCCGCAACCCGATCGCCGACCCCGGCATCCTCGGCATCAGCCAGGGCGCCTCGGTCGGCGTCGTGCTCGCCCTCGCCTTCGCCGGGGTGCACACGCTCACCGGCTACGTGTGGTTCGCCTTCGCGGGCGCCGCGCTCGCCTCCGTGGCCGTCTACGCGATCGCGTCGAGCGGCCGGGGCGGGGCCACGCCCGTGAAGCTGGCCCTCGGCGGCGCCGCGATCAACGCGCTGCTGCTGTCCGTGACGACCGGCGTCCTCACCACCAGGGCCTCGGCGCTCGACGAGTTCCGGTTCTGGCAGATCGGCTCGCTCGACGGCCGCGACGCCCACATCGTCGCCCGGATCTGGCCCTTCCTGCTGCTCGGCGCCGTCCTCGTCGTTGCGGTCGCCCGCGGCCTCGACGCCCTCGCGCTCGGCGAGGACGTCGCCAAGGGGCTCGGGCAGCGCGTCGCGACCGTCCGGATCGTGGGCGGCGTCGGCGCCACCGTGCTGACCGGCGCAGGGGTCGCCGCGGCCGGTCCGATCGCCTTCGTCGGCCTCGCCGTCCCGCACATCGCCCGCGCGGTCGTCGGCAGCGACCACCGCTGGCTGCTGCCGATGGCGGCGCTGATCGGGCCGGTGATGCTGCTGGTGTCGGACGTCCTCGGACGGGTCCTCTTCCCACCGGGCGAGGTCCCGGCGGGCGTGATGACCGCGCTCATCGGCGTGCCGTTCCTGGTGACGCTGGTCCGGCGGAAGGCGGTACCGGCATGACCGCCACCCAGCTCCGCCCCCACGGCTACGGCCTCGTCCGGGCCGGCCGCGCCTCCTTCCTGGTGCACCGCCGCTCCGCGCTCGTCGCCGCGCTCCTCGTCCTGCTCCTGGCCGCGGTCTCGGTCGCGTCCCTGTGCGTCGGCGAGCGCTTCGTCCCGCCCTCGGAAGTGCTGAAGGTCCTCCTCGGCTCCGCCGAGTCCTTCGTCGTCGAGGACCTGCGGATGCCGCGGCTCGGCACCGGGCTCATGGTCGGCGCCGCGTTCGGGATCGCGGGCGCCCTGGTCCAGACCGTCGCCCGCAACCCGCTGGCCAGCCCCGACGTCATCGGCATCAGCCAGGGCGCGGGAGCGGTGACCGTCGCCGCGATGACCTTCGGGCTCGTCTCGTACGACCTCGTCCCGTACGTGTCGATCGCCGGCGGCGTCCTCGCCGCCGCGCTCGTGTACGTCTTCGCCTGGCGCGGCGGGCTGCACGCCACGCGCTTCGTGCTCATCGGCATCGGCTTCGCGATCGCGCTGCGCTCGCTGACCCACCTGTTCATGACCAAGGGCGACTACCTGGTCGCCCAGCAGGCCCAGATCTGGATGACCGGCTCCCTGAACGGGCGCGGTGCGGACGAGTCGCTGCCGCTGCGGATCACGCTCCTGGTGATGCTGCCCGCGGTGCTGTGGGCGGCGCGGGCCCAGCGGACGGTGTCGCTGGACGACGGCACGGCGACGGCGCTCGGCGTACGGCTCGGCCGGGTGCGCCTGGGTCTGGTGGCGGTCGGCGTGGTCCTGGCGTCCGTCGCCACGGGCGTCGCCGGCCCGGTCGACTTCGTCGCCCTGCTCGCCCCGCAGATCGCCCGCCGGACCACCCGGACGGCGCAGATCCCGCTGCTGTGCTCGGCGCTCATGGGCGCGCTGATCGTGGTCCTCGCCGACCTGCTGGGCCGGCGTCTCTTCGCGCCCACCGAACTGCCGGTGGGCGTCCTGACGGCGGCGGTCGGCGCCCCGTACCTGATCTGGCTGATCGTGCGCAGCCGTGGAGTGGGAGGTAGGTCGTGAGCAGGCTGACGGCGCGGGAGCTGACGCTCGCGTACGAGGAGCGGACCGTCGTCCACGAGCTGGACCTGGCGATCCCCGACGGCAGGGTGACGGTGATCGTCGGCCCCAACGCCTGCGGCAAGTCGACGACGCTGCGCGCGCTCGGCCGGCTGCTCCGGCCCCGGGGCGGGGCGGTCCTGCTCGACGGCGAGGAGCTCGCGAAGATCCCCACCAAGCGGATCGCCCGGTCCATCGGCCTGCTGCCGCAGACCCCGGTCGCCCCCGAAGCCATCACCGTCGGCGATCTGGTGGCGCGCGGGCGGCAGCCGCACCAGGCCTGGTGGAAGCAGTGGTCGGAGGAGGACGAGCGGGCGGTCGTCGACGCCATGGAGCGCACAGACGTCAGCGCCCTGTCCGACCGCTCGGTGGACGAGCTGTCCGGCGGCCAGCGCCAGCGCGTCTGGATCGCGATGGCCCTCGCCCAGGAGACCGACCTGCTCCTCCTCGACGAACCCACGACCTACCTGGACATCGCCCACCAGGTCGAGGTCCTGGACCTGGTCCGCCGCCTCAACCGCGTCCGCGGCCGTACCGTGGTCGTCGTCCTGCACGACCTGAACCAGGCGGCGCGGTACGCCGACCACCTGATCGCCATGAAGGCGGGCCGCGTGGTCGCGGAGGGCCCGCCGGGCGAGGTCGTCACGGCGGAGCTCGTCCGGGAGGTCTTCGGCCTGGAGTCGGTGGTCGTGCCGGATCCGGTGACGGGATCGCCGCTGGTGGTGCCGGGGGCGCCGTGGGCGGCGGAGCCGGTGGAGGCGGTCACGGGGTAGCGGTTCCGTTCACGCCCCGTCGCACTTCCGCGCTCCCCTCGCCCCCGTTCACTCCCCCTGCACTCCAACAGGGCAGCACCGGCTGCGCGGGGCCCGTCCCCACGGGACGGTGGGGGCATGGAACGCCCGACCAAGATCACGGTGCGTCCGCCGGACAGTCGGGGGCTGCGCGAGGTGCGCATCGGCTCCGAGACGGTGGACAGCGCCTGGTCCCTGCGAGAGCTACGAGGGATCCTCCGCCGCCACGGCTACCCGAAGGACCTGGACCTGGAGGACAGGCGCGTCGTGAGCTGGTGCGGGGGCGGCAGCGACGTGTGGCCCGATCACACCTGGCGCAGACGCGCGACCATCGGCTTCATGGCCTTCGGGCTGGTGGCGTGCGCGGTCCTGCTGATCGTCATCGGCTTTCCGGACGCCTTCCACGCGATCAGGTTCGCAGGGCGGATGACGGGCTGGCTGTTCATCCTCGGCGGTGTGGTCGAAGGGGCGGCGGCCGTCGCCACCTTCGACTACTGGGGCAAACGGAGCCTGACCGTCTCCGGAGCCCTCGTCCTCGTCGGCGTCCTCAGCGCGCTGACCGTCACCACCCTGCTCGTCGTCCTGTGGTTCCAGGAGAGGGAGGCCACGTGGACCACGCTGGCGTTCTTCCCGCACTTCTTCTGGTCCCTGTGGGCACTGTGGGTGGTCGTCCGGCAGAAGATCTGGCGGGGCACTCCGCATCCGACGAAGATCGCGACAGGCGTGGCCATCACGGCGGTCCTGGCCGGGATGAACTTCGCCTATTCCTCCCTGTACCAACCCACGGCAGCACCGGCGAACCTGGCGCTGCACGTGCAGTACGGGACCCCGCGGATGGACCTCGAACGGCCCGTGATCCACCTTCCCGTGACGCTCCACCTGAAGAACAGCGGGTCCGTCCCGCTGTACGTCCTCGCCGACGGCTGGAAGGTGTACGGGCGCACGGAGACCTACGTCGAGAAGAGCAGCGAGTTGAGGGACCGCCGGAAGACGCTTGAGGTGGGAGAGGACGTGGCCCGCCATCTCGAGTCCATCCGGCGGACGATTCTCGGCACCGGCCCCTTCACCGGCCCCGGCAACTGGTTCGATCCGGGTGAGGAGTACAGCGAGCAGAAGATGGTCGAGGTGCCCGCGACGGCGAAGTACGACGTGGTGGGAGCCGATCTCGACGTGATGGTCATGAGGAAGGACCGCGGAACGATCGACCTGGACGAATTCAAGGTCGCGCAACCTTCGTGGGACAAGAAGTCGAGGTTCTACTGCCCGCCGGAGGAGTGCTGGGAACACCTCGCATACCACGCGGAAGTGGGTTACAGCAGCAACGTGACCACCGTGACGCGAAAGCCGCGTTACGTGACCTCGTGGTGGATCCTCACGCCGGACGAGGCCGTCTGGGACGCCTCCATCTCCTCGTACAGGGGCAAGGGGCTCATCGACGACGAGGAGACCAAGCGCGAATACCGCAAGTACGACCTCTTCACCGTGGAGGCCCACGCCGCGATCCCCTTCGCCGATGTCGTGCGGCCGCAGGTCCCCTGAACCTCCTGCCAGGAGAGCCGCGGCCTCCGATCACGCGACCTTGAGCAGCAGCTTGCCCGTGCTGGTGCGCGAGCCCATGAGGCGGTGCGCCTCGGAGGCCTGGTCCAGGGGGAACTCGGCGGTGACCGGCAGGGTGACCGTGCCGTCGGCGACCTTCGCGAAGGCCTGTTCGGCCAGGGCGCGCAGGGCGTCGGGCGCGGTCTTGGCGAGGTGGAGGACGGACCAGCCCGAGACGGAGACGCCCGTGGGGTAGAGCTCCGGCTGGCCCACCCGCCACGGTTCGGCGGCGCTCGCGTTGCCGAAGGAGACGAGCCGGCCGAAGACGGCCAGCGAGGCGAGCGAGGCCTTGAGGGTCTCACCGCCGACCGGGTCGAGGACCAGGTCCACGCCGCGGCCACCGGTCGCCGCGCGGACCGCCTTCTCCAGGGCCCGCGGGTCCTGCTCGAAGTCGCCCGTGAACACCTCGTCGTAGCCGTGGTCGCGGGCGAACCCGGCCTTGGCGGGCGACGAGACCGTGCCGTACACCGCTGCCGCGCCGGCCGCCTGCGCGAGCGGGCCGAGGACGGTGCCGACGCCGCCCGCGGCGCCGTGCACGAGGACGGTCTCGCCCGGTACGAGCCGCCCCACCGCGTGGACGAGCGCCTGGGCGGTCGGCAGGACGGTGGGAAGGGTCGCGGCCGTCCGCAGGTCGACACCGGCCGGCAGCGGGAAGACGGTGGCGGCGTCGGCCACGGCCACCTCGGCGTAGCCGCCGTTCCCGGTCAGGGCGGCCACCTCCTGGCCCACGGCGAGTCCGGTGACGCCCTCACCGAGCGCCCGGACCCGCCCGGAGACCTCCAGGCCGGGGCGGTGGGGCAGCGCCTCCACCCGGTAGCCCTCGGCGCGGGCCTTGAGCTCGGCGTAGTTCACGCCCGCGTAGGCCACGTCGATGCTCACCTGCCCGGGCCCGGGCGCGGGGACCTCGACCTCCACCGTCTTCAGGACCTCGGGACCGCCGAACTCTTCCAGCTCGATCGCGCGCATGCCGCACCTCCGGCTCGACTGTTCAATGAAAAGCGAACACTGGCGACTGTATGATCTGGATCGAACACTCGGCAAGCGGATACCGGACATCGACCTGCGCCGCGCGACGCGGCGGCGGGACCCCGCACGGGCCGTCCCCGCCCGGCACCCGAGACCCGACACCCGAGGGAACCGAGGGAGGACACCGTGACCACCACCGGCCATCGGGCCGCGCCCCAGCACACCCACCCCGACGACGTGCCGGTCCTCACCGCACTCGCCGCCCTCGCCGACCCCGTACGGCTCAGTCTCGTCCGGGAACTCGCCGGATCCGAGGAATGGTCACGGGCCTGCGGAAGCTTCGACGTCCCCGTCGGCAAGGCGGCCCTCAGCCACCACTTCGCCGTGCTGCGCGCGGCCGGCCTCGTCGAGCAGCGCGACCAGGGCCCCAAGCGGGTCAACCGCCTGCGCCGCCCCGAGTTCGACGCCCGTTTCCCCGGCCTCCTCGACCTCGTCCTGCGCCCGGAGCGGGTCCAGGGCCCGCCCGGAGGATCAGGGCCGGACGGGCCCTGAAAGCCGGTCAGGCCTGGCGCCGGGACCGCCACAGCAGGAACAGCGCCGAGGCGACGGCCGCAGCGCGGAGGGTCCAGGGCCACGTGGCGGAGACCGCGGCGCCCATGGCCTCGCCCCCGGGGGCGACCGGGTCGCCCCAGCGGCCCGCGACACGGCCCCAGAGCCAGACGACGCCGGCCGTGGCGGTCAGGCCGGGGATCACCAGGGCTGCCGCGCGGCGCTCGCGGGAGGCGTACGCGAGGAGCCAGCCGGCCGCGAGCGGGACGAGGGAGCCGACGGCGGCGCCGACGAGGAGGAGCCCGCCGGCGGCCAGGAGCAGCGGGCTGCCCGGGCGCAGCCCGCGGACGCGGCCCGCGCGGCCGGCCGGTGCCCGTTCGGACCCGTCCATCGGCTCCGCGTCCTCGGCCCCGGCCGCGCCCGCGTCCTGCCCGTCGGCCTCGGCCGCGTTCCCGGCCCCGTCCTCCTCCTCGTCCTCCTCCGGCCGCGGGGGCCTCAGGAGTTCGGGGATCTCCACGCCGCCGACGAAGCCGGGGACCGCACCGGTGTCCGTGGCGCCGTCCTGCCACCAGGCCGCCGCACGCGGCCGGGGGGCGCCGGAGGCGGCGCCCTTCGGGGCGGCCGGGCCGGCCGGGGCCTGGCGCGGGAGCGCCGTCGGTGCGGAGGTCCCCGGGGCGACCCGGCCGACGACCTCGTCCGGCGACCCCAGGTCGCCGAGGATGCCCGGCACCCCCTCGCCCTTCACCGCGCGCCGCCGTTCGATCTCGTCGCGCAGCCCGGTGACGAGCTCGCGGCGTTCGGCCGCGGGCACCTGCCGCTGCTGGGCCAGGTCGCCGATCCGGCTCAGATAGTCGAAGACCAACCGGTCGTTCTCGTTCCCCTCGTTCCCCACGGCACGACGTTAGCGCCTGCGCAGGGGCTAACGTGGTGCGGATGGGGATCGGTGAGCTCGACCGGGAGGCGCACGTGCCCGACGCAACAGGCAACGGCGCGGCGCCGCGCACCCTCGCGGAGGCGCTGCGCTCCGGCGGCGACGAGGCACTCGGCGCGCTGCTGCGGGCCCGCCCCGACCTGCTGTCCCCCGTCCCCAACGACCTGACGCAGCTGGCCACCCGGGCCGGCACCCGTGCGTCGGTGGTGCGGGCCCTGGAGCGGCTCGACCGGTTCGTCCTCCAGACGGCCGAAGCGCTCGCCGTGGCCCCGGACCCCGCCCCGTACTCCGTGCTCCTCGGCCTGCTCACCGGTGACGCCGCCGACGCCCGGATCGAGGCGGCGCTGCCGCGCGCGGTCGCGGTGCTCCGCGAGCAGGCCCTGGTGTGGGGCGACGACGAGCGGCTGCGGCTCGTCCGGACCGCGCGGGAACTGCTCGCCCCCTCACCGCAGCACCCGTCCCCCACCGGGCTCGGCCCGACCGTCGCCGAGGCCACCGCGGGCATGTCGCCCGGCCGGCTCCAGGAGATCATCGCGACCGCCGGGCTGCCCGCGACGCACGACCCGGTGTCGGCGGTGGCCGCCTTGACGGAGCTGTTCACGGACCGTACGAGGATGGCGGCGCTCCTGGACACCGCGCCGCCCGAGGCGCTCAAGGTGCTCGACCGGCTGGTGTGGGGTCCGCCGTACGGCGAGGTCACCGCCGATCCCGCGCCGCCGGTGCGGTGGCTGCGCGACCGCGGCCTGCTGCTGCCCGCCTCGCCGCGCACCCTGGTGCTGCCCCGCGAGGCCGCCCTGCACCTGCGCGGCGGGCGGGCGCACCGGGCGCCGGAGCCGACGGCACCGGTCGTCGAGGTCGCCCGCGACTACCGTCCACAGGTGGTGGACAACGCGGCGGCCGGGCAGGCGTACACCGCGCTCGCGACCGTCGAGGAGCTGCTCAAGTCCTGGGACCAGGGCGGCCCGCAGGTCCTGCGGGCCGGCGGTCTGTCCGTCCGGGACCTCAGACGCACCGCGACCGCCCTCGACGTGCCCGAGCCGACGGCCGCGTTCTGGCTGGAGCTGGTGTACGGGGCCGGGCTGCTGGCCTCCGACGGCGAGGCGGACGAGCGGTACGCGCCGACGCCCGCCTACGACGACTGGCTCGACCTGCCGCCCGCCGAACGCTGGGCCCGGCTCGCCTCCGTGTGGCTGTCGGCGACCCGCACCTCCGGCCTGGTCGGCACCCAGGACGCCAAGGGCCGCACCCTCGCCGCCCTCGGCCCCGGCCTCGACCGCGCGCCCGCCCCGGAGGTCCGCCACCGCGTCCTCGCCCTCCAGGCGACCCTGCCACCGGGCTCCGCCGCCGACCGGGAGTCGGTCCTCGCCCGGCTGCGCTGGGACCGTCCGCTGCGGGGCGGGGGCGCCGGAACGGCGGGCCCGGCCCGGGGCCCCGGCGCGGCTCCGGGCTCGGGAACGGCGACGGCCGCGGGAGGCGGCGCCGCCGGTGGCGCGGGCCGGGCCGTCACCGCGGGCACCGGACAACCCGGCGGCGCCGCGGCGGACGGAGGCCCCGTCGACCTCCGCGAGCAGCTCGCCCGCTGGACCCTCGACGAGGCCGAACTCCTCGGGATCACCGGCCGCGGCGCGCTCGCCTCGCCCGCGCGGGCCCTGCTCAATCTGCCGCTGGCGGAGGCCGCCTCCGACGACGCCCTCGGGGGACACGACTGCGAGCCGGCCGTCGCCGCCTCCCGCGCGGCGACGCTGCTCGCGCCGCTGCTGCCCGAGGCCGTCGACCACGTCCTGCTGCAGGCCGACCTGACCGCCGTCGCACCGGGGCCGCTGCGCCGGCCGCTCGCCGACACGCTGTCCGTGCTCGCCGACGTCGAGTCGAAGGGCGGCGCGACGGTCTACCGCTTCACGCCCGCGTCCGTACGCCGCGCCCTCGACGCCGGGCGCACCGCCTCCGACCTGCACGACTTCCTGACCGCGCACGCGCGCACCCCGGTGCCGCAGCCGCTCGCGTACCTCATCGACGACGTGGCCAGGAGGCACGGCCACCTGCGGGTCGGGGCCGCTTCCTCCTACGTGCGGTGCGACGACGAGACCATGCTCGGCGAGATCCTCGCCGACCGGCGCTCGGCCGCGCTGCGGCTGCGCCGCCTCGCGCCGACGGTCCTGGCCGCCCAGGCGGACCCGGCGTCGATGCTCGACGGGCTGCGGGCGATGGGCTACGCGCCCGCCGCGGAGTCCGCCGAGGGCGACGTCCTGATCACCCGCGCGGACGCGTACCGCACCCCGCCCCGCACCGCGCCGGAGCCCGTCCCGGACGGACCGCCGTCCCCCGACGCGACGCTGCTCGGGGCGGCGGTCAAGGCGATCCGGGCGGGCGACCGGGCGGCGACGGTGGTGCGCAAGGAGCCGGCCGCCACCCCCGTCGCGGCCGGTTCCCTGCCCCGCACCTCCGCCGCCGAGACCCTCGCCACCGTGCAGGCCGCCGCGCTCACCGGCTCGGCCGTCTGGATCGGCTACGTGAACGCGGAGGGCGCGGCCAGCCAGCGGGTCATCGCCCCGGTCCGGGTCGAGGGCGGCTTCGTGACGGGCTACGACCACACGGCCGACGAGGTCCGCACGTATCCGCTGCACCGGATCACGGGTGTCGCCGAGCTGGCGGACGAGGAGACCGCCTAGCCCGACCCGAAGGGCCTGGCCCCAGGTCGTGTCCGCGAGGTGGAGCGCCGCCCGCCCGCAGGGCGGCTCGCGGCGTCCGGTACGTGCGACCGCCCTGTCGGAGGGGCGCCCCCGTACCGGGCGTACCCGGGCCGTCCCGACGACGCGGCGAGCGTGGGTGCCAGACGTCGCGAGCCGGGCGGGACTCCACGGACACGACCTAGCGGGCGAAGGTCGTCACCACCGCCGCGTGGTCCGACGGCCACGCGTTCGCCGCCACGTCCGGCCACGGCGCGGGCGTGCCCGTGACCAGCGTGCGGGAGTCGAGGACGCGCAGGCCGCGGGCGTTGTGCAGGACGTAGTCGATGCGGTCCTGCGGCTCGGGGCGCCCGGCCCGCTCGCCCTCCTCCGGGTGGACGGGGTGGACCGGCGACCAGGTGTGGCCCGGGTCCCGCACCGGGTCGGGACGGGCCTCCCGGTAGGAGTCGCGGAGCCCGGCCTCCTCGGCGGACTTCGTCACCGGCCAGGCGACGTCGGGCCAGTCGAGGTGCGAGGCCGCGTTGAAGTCGCCGACCAGGACGACCGGCCGGTCCTCCCCCGCCTCCTTGGCGATCCGCTGCAGCGTGTCCCGCATCTGCGCCAGCCGCACGTCCTCGTGGGCGATCAGCTCGGCGTCCCGCAGCCCGTCGAAGGCCGCCTCGTACGGCCCGTACGGGGTGGGATGGAGGTGGGCCGTCCACACGTCCACCTCGTGCTCCCCGTCGACGAGGACCCGGGTGCCCGCCGCACCGTAGAAGCCGACGTCCGGGTCGCCGAGTCGGGCGACGATCGGGTGGCGGCTGAGGATGCCGAGGTTCTCGCCGGCGTGGTGGTGGTGCCAGCCCAGCGCCTCGGCCAGCTCCTGGGTCGCGGTGCCGCCGGTCTCCTGGAGCCCGACGACGTCCGCGCCCGACGCGCGGATCGCGGCGAGCTGCTTGGCCCGGTGGTCCCCGACCATCGCACCGCCGAGCCACAGGTTCCAGCTCATGACGGTGAGACGGCGACCCGCCACGGCCCGCAGCCGGTCGGGAGTGACGTCGGTCAGTCCGTCCAGGACCGTCCGGCCGGGCGCCGCGTCGATCGGGGTGACCGAAGGGACCGCGAGCACCACGCAGCCCGCCGCCTCGGCGGAGGCGACTCCGGTGGGGGTGTCCTCGACGGCCACGCAGTGCGCGGGGTCGACGCCGAGGGCACGGCAGGCGGCGAGGTACGGGTCGGGCTCGGGCTTGGTGCGCCCGGTGTCGTCCGCGGTGACCGAGACGGCGAACTCCGGCGCGCCGAGCGCCCCGAGGGCGCCGAGCACGGTGTCGGCGACGGCCCGGGGCGAGGCCGTGACCAGGGCGGTCGGCACCCCGTCCCGGGCGAGCGCGGCGAGCAGCGCGAGCGCACCGGGCCGCGGCACGACACCGGCCCGTACCCGGTCGGCGAACTCCCGGTGCAGCGCGGCCGCGAGCTCGTCGGCCGGGACGGGAACGCCGCTGTCGGCGGTGACGCCGCCCGCCGCCGCCAGCCACGCCGCGGTGTGTTCGACCGGGCGGCCGAGGACGTCCGGGCGGTCGGCCTCGGTCAGCGGGCGGCCCGCGACCTGCTCCACCGCCTCCCACCACAGGCCCTCGGTGTCGACGAGCGTGCCGTCCATGTCGAACAGGACGGCTTGCAGGCGGAGTTCGCTGGTCACTCTGTTCGCTTTCTCTTGCGTGTCGTACGAGTCGGGCAGTCCGCACCACCGGTCAGGTGCCGCGGTGCGGACCGCCCGAGGGGCGGCTCGCGCCACCGGTCCAGTTGTCGCGCGAGCCGCGGTCTCAGGCGGCGCGGGCCGCGACGAGGACCGGGCGCTCGCGCGGGGTCACCGTCACAGCATCCCCCGCCGCGAGGGCGGCCGCCTCATGGGTGGGCAGATCCGCCTTGACCTCGGTGGCGTCGGCGAGCCGTACGGTCAGCCGGGTGGTCGCCCCGAGGAAGGCCGTCGCCACGATCCTGGCCGAGCACGCGCCCTCCGTGGTGACCCGCAGGTCCTCGGGCCGCACGAGCACGTCGACCTCGCCCGCCGCGGGGGCCTCGCCGTCGACGGGGAGCCGGCGGCCGAGCACGTCGACGGTGCTGCCGTCGAGGTGCCCGGGGATCCGGCTCATGGTGCCGACGAACTCGGCGACGAAGGCCGTCGCCGGGCGCCCGTACAGCTCGGCGGGCGGGGCGCACTGCTCGAGACGGCCGGCCCGCATCACGGCGACCCGGTCGGCCATGGACAGCGCCTCCTCCTGGTCGTGCGTCACGAAGAGGGTGGTGATGCCGAGTTCGCGCTGGATGCGGCGGATCTCGTCGCGCAGGGTGAGCCGCACCTTGGCGTCGAGCGCCGACAGCGGCTCGTCGAGGAGCAGGACGCGGGGGCGCAGGGCGAGCGCGCGGGCGAGCGCGACGCGCTGCTGCTGGCCGCCGGACAGCTGGTGGGGGTAGCGGCCGCCCTTGTCGCCGAGGCCGACGAGTTCCAGCAACTCGGCCGCCTGCCGGTGCCGTTCGGCCTTGCCGACCTTGCGCATGCGCAGCCCGAAGGCCACGTTGTCGACGCAGTCGAGGTGGGGGAAGAGGCTGTACGACTGGAAGACCATGCCCGCGTCGCGCCGGTGGGCGGGCACCTGGGTGATGTCCTGGCCGTCGACGAGCACCGCGCCGGAGTCGGGGGTCTCGAAGCCGGCGAGCATGCGCAGGGCGGTGGTCTTGCCGCAGCCGGAGGGGCCGAGCAGGGCGAGCAGCTCGCCGGGTGCGACGGTCATGTCGAGCCCGGCGAGGGCGGTGGTCGCCCCGAACTGCCGGCGCAGGCCCCGGAACTCGACGGTCGCGGCCTCGGCGGCGACGGCGCCGGTCGTGACGTCGGTGGTGGTGACGGTCATGGTTATCCCTTGGCGGTACGGGTGCGGCGGGCGCCGGGGGCGCGGCCGCCGGCCCCGGCGAGGGCCAGGAGCAGCACCCAGGTGACGAGGAGACTGAGCACGGAGACGGCCACGGACATCTGGGCCTGCGAGCCCGACCCGGTCGGCGCCCGGCTGCCCGCCGAGACCGAACTCGCCGCCCAGTACGGCGTGTCCCGCGGCACCGTCCGCCAGGCCGTCGCCGCCCTGACCGCCGAGGGCCTCATCGGCTCCCGGCAGGGCGCCCGCCGGGTGGTGCTGGCCGGCCGGCGCAGCCAGAGCTTCGCCGAGCTGCGCAGCTTCGCCCAGTGGGCGCAGGCGATAGGCCGCGAGGCCACCGGCCACGTCGTCGCCCAGGAGTACCGCCCGGCCACCCCGGAGGACGCCGCCCGCCTCCACCTCGCCGAGGGCGTCCCGCTGCTCAACGTGCTGCGCGTCCGCGGCCTCGACGGCGAGCCGGTCCTGGTCGAGCGCACGGTCTACGCCGACTGGATCTCCCCGGCGGTCGAGGCCATCGCCCCCGACTGCGCCTCGGTCACCCAGCGCCTCTACGACGAGACGGGCCTGGTCTTCGCCCACGGCGAGCACGTCATCGACGCGGTCGCCGCCGGCGCCCAGGACGCCGTCCTCCTCGCCGTTCGCCGCACCAGCCCCCTGCTGCGCGTCCGCCGCGTCACCACCACCCACGACGGTCGCCCCGTCGAATGGTCCGACGACCGCTACCGCCCGGACGCGGTGAGCTTCACGGTCCACAACGCGATCGGCCACAACGCGCTGGTGCGGACGACGGCGGGGTGAGCGGGGCGCGAGACGGGGCGGGCGGCAACGGCGACGCCCCCTGTCACCGGCGCTTCGGGCTCACCGACGCTTCAGGCTGACCGTCGCTTCGGGCTCACCGACGCTTCAGGCTGACCGGCGCTTCGGGCTCACCGACGCTTCGGGCTGACCGGCTTCGGGCTCACCGACGCTTCGGGCTGACCAGCGCCCCGGGGGCGACCTCGACCGGGAACGGCTTCTCGATCAACGTGCGCCGGGCGGCCTCGGCCCCGAGCGCTTCCCCCATCAATTCACGACGTACCCCGCGGTCCTCCCCCAGCGCCAGGATCTCCTCCGTCGTCCAGGGCCCGTAGTGTGGATCGTGCGCGACGCTCATCTCGCCACCTCCCTCTCGGCAGTCCGTCCCGTTCAGGGTGGCAGCCCCCACCGACATCGGCCGGCATCGGGCAGACTGGATGTTTGGCCACTTTCGGCCCGCGTGGAAGGGGATGCACGACACGTGAATGGTCCACTCATCGTCCAGAGTGACAAAACGCTCCTGCTGGAGGTCGACCACGAGCAGGCCGAGGCCTGTCGGCGGGCCATCGCGCCGTTCGCCGAGCTGGAGCGGGCGCCCGAGCACATCCACACGTACCGGGTGACCCCGCTCGGGCTGTGGAACGCGCGGGCGGCCGGGCACGACGCCGAGCAGGTCGTGGACGCGCTGGTGGAGTTCTCGCGCTACCCGGTGCCGCACGCGCTGCTCGTGGACGTCGCCGAGACCATGGCGCGCTACGGGCGCCTGACGCTGTCGAAGCACCCCACGCACGGGCTCGTGCTCACCAGCACCGACCGGCCGGTGCTGGAGGAGGTGCTGCGCTCGAAGAAGGTGCAGCCGCTGGTCGGGCAGCGGATCGACGAGGACACCGTCGCCGTGCACCCCTCGGAGCGCGGTCAGATCAAGCAGACCCTGCTCAAGCTGGGCTGGCCCGCCGAGGACCTCGCCGGTTACGTCGACGGCGAGGCGCACCGGATCGACCTCGCCGAGGACGGCTGGTCCCTGCGGCCGTACCAGCAGCACGCCGTCGAGGGCTTCTGGCACGGCGGCTCGGGCGTCGTCGTGCTGCCCTGCGGCGCCGGCAAGACGCTGGTCGGCGCCGGCGCGATGGCCAAGGCCAAGGCGACCACGCTGATCCTGGTGACCAACACCGTCTCGGCCCGCCAGTGGAAGCACGAGCTGGTCAAGCGGACCTCGCTCACCGAGGACGAGATCGGCGAGTACAGCGGGACGCGCAAGGAGATCCGGCCCGTCACCATCGCCACGTACCAGGTGCTGACGACGCGCCGGAAGGGCATCTACCCCCACCTGGAGCTCTTCGACTCCCGCGACTGGGGGCTCATCGTCTACGACGAGGTGCACCTGCTGCCGGCCCCCGTCTTCAAGTTCACCGCCGACCTGCAGGCCCGGCGGCGGCTCGGCCTGACCGCGACGCTGGTGCGCGAGGACGGGCGCGAGTCCGACGTCTTCTCGCTGATCGGCCCCAAGCGCTTCGACGCGCCGTGGAAGGAGATCGAGGCGCAGGGCTACATCGCGCCCGCCGACTGCGTCGAGGTGCGGGTCGACCTCACCGACTCGGAGCGGCTCGCGTACGCGACGGCCGAGCCGGAGGAGAAGTACCGCTTCTGCGCCACCACGGCGACCAAGCGGCGGGTCACCGAGGCCCTGGTGAAGAAGTTCGCCGGCCAGCAGATCCTCGTCATCGGCCAGTACATCGACCAGCTCGACGAGCTCGGCGAGCACCTGGACGCCCCGGTGATCAAGGGCGAGACGTCGAACGCGCAGCGCGAGAAGCTCTTCGACGCCTTCCGCAACGGCGAGATCAGCGTGCTCGTCGTCTCCAAGGTCGCGAACTTCTCGATCGACCTGCCCGAGGCGACGGTCGCCATCCAGGTCTCCGGCACCTTCGGCTCCCGCCAGGAGGAGGCCCAGCGCCTCGGCCGCGTGCTGCGCCCGAAGGCCGACGGCCACCAGGCGCACTTCTACTCGGTCGTCGCCCGCGACACCATCGACCAGGACTTCGCCGCCCACCGGCAGCGCTTCCTGGCCGAGCAGGGCTACGCGTACCGGATCGTGGACGCGAGCGAGCTGCTCGCGCCCTGAGCGGCGGCTCACCCGAGCGGTGAGCGGCCGTGGGGCCCGCCCGGATGCTCCGGTCGGGCCCCTTCCGCGCGGGGGCGGGCCCCTTCCGCGTCGGCCGTCCTCAGCCCGCCGGGTTGAGGACGATCTTCGCCTGGTCGTTGCGCGGGTTCGGGTCGAAGGCGAGCGGCGTGTCACCGTACGGCGGCTTCAGCGCCACATTCATGATCTCCTCGTTCGTCGTCACGGCGGTGCGTCGTTACGGCGGTGCGGTGAGGAGACCTACGGGGAGGGGGAAGGTGGCGCCCGATCGGCGCTGTTCAGGCGCTGTTCAGGTGCGCGGGGCGGGGGTCGCGGACACCGGCGCGTCCGTCGTGGTCCTCGTACGAGCCGAGCAGGACGACGCCGACGGCGGCTGCGCCGAAGGCCCGTATCGCGCGGAGTCCGAAGGCGAGGCGGTGCGGGAGGGTGGTGGCGGCGGTGGACGCGGGGGTGAGGGTGGTGGCGGTCATGCAACCATCATCCGAAACGGACATTCCGAACACATCGACCTGCGGGTGGAGCCAGGGTCCACCTTGAGGCAGACCCCGACCCCTACGGGTCCTCACTCGACGGTCGGAGCCCCCGCCCCCAGGCGCAGCGCCAGGCCGTCGAGCATGACGTCCAGGCCGTAGGCGAACTTGGCGTCGCGCATGACGGACGGGTCGAACTCCCGGACCGCGGCCTCGGCATAGGCGTCGGCCAGGTGTTCCCGGCCCTCCGCGGCCTGCTGGGCGGCGGGCATCAGGCGGGCGATGAAGCCGGCCTCCGTCTCGCCGGACCTGGCCACGGTGGTCAGCCAGGCCGCCTCGCTGCTGCTCATGCCGACCACGTAGGCGATGAGGGCGTCGATCGCGCGCGCGGGCTCGGGGAAGCCCGCGTCGACGAACAGGGCCGCCAGCCGCTCGGAGAACGCCATCAGGTTGGGGCCGAGGTAGGCCAGGCCGGCCTGGCCGAGCACGGAGGAGAGCCACGGGTGGCGCAGGGCCGTCGCCCGGAAGGACCCGGCGGCCTCGACGGCCGCCTCCCGCCAGCCCGCGGAGCCGACCGGCGGTACGTCGATCTCCCCGAAGACCTGGTCCACGGCGAGTTCCATCAGCTCGTCCTTGGTGGCGACATGGCGGTAGAGGGAGGTCGCTCCGGCGTTCAGCCGGGCGGCCAGCTTCCGCATGCTCAGCGCCTCGGTGCCGTCCGCGTCCAGCATGGCGATCGCCTCGCGGACGATCGCCTCCTGGGACAGCGCGGGCTGCTCCGCCTCGCGCGCCCGGCGGGCCCAGACGGACGGGATGGGCTGCTGCTTCTTCTCGGCGGCCATCGGCCCGCCTCCTTTGCGTACGTCGTGCACATCAAGCGTACAGACTTCAGGACTTGCGAACACTGTACGCATGAGCGTACGGTGTTCGCATCGCCCGGAACAGTGTGCGCACCATCCGGAACGGTGTACGCACCGAAGTGCCGAAGTCCCGAAGATCCGTAGCCCCGAAGTCCCGAAGTCCGGAAAGGACACCCCGATGAGAGCCGCAGCCGCAGGCCCCGAGCCCCGCAGTCCGCACCGCTGGTGGATCCTGATCGTGCTGTGCCTCAGCACGCTGGTCCTGGTCGTCGACAGCATGGCGCTGACCGTCGCCGTACCGGCCATGACCGAGGACATCGGCGCGAGCCCCCAGCAGATCCAGTGGATCCTCGACTCCTACGTGCTGGTCTTCGCCGGCCTGCTGCTGACCTCCGGGAGCCTCGGCGACCGCTTCGGCCGCCGCAAGGTGATGATCATCGGACTGCTCCTCTTCGGAGCGGCCTCACTGGCCGCGGTCTTCTGCACCACCCCCGGCGAGGTCATCGCCGTCCGCGTGGCCATGGGCGTCGGGGGTGCGCTGATCATGCCGTCGACCCTGTCGATCCTCATCACCGTCTTCGACGAGGAGGAGCGCCCGAAGGCGATGGCCGCCTGGGGTTCGGTGTCGATGCTCGGTCTGGTCGGCAGCCCGGTGCTCGGCGGCGTCCTGATCGACCACTTCTCCTGGCACTCGATCTTCTTCATCAACGTCCCGGTCGTCGTCCTCGCCGTCGCCGCCGGTCTGCTCCTGATGCCCGAGTCCAAGGCCCCCTGGCAGAAGCCCGACCCGCTCGGCGCCGTCCTCTCCGCCGTCGGCATGACCGCCCTGGTCTGGTGGATCATCGAGATCCCGCAGCACGGCGCCTTCGAGGGCCGCGGCCTCGTCACCCTGGCCGTCGCAGTCGCCGCCCTGACCGGCTTCGTGATCTGGGAGAACGTCACGGCCTCGCCGATGGTCCCGCTGGTCCTCTTCCGGCACCGCGACTTCAGCGGCGGTTCGCTCTCGCTCGCCCTGGTCCAGATCGGCAACGGCGGTCTGCTCCTGGTCCTCACCCAGTACCTCCAGTCCGTCCTCGGCTACTCCCCCGTCAAGGCCGGTCTCGCCTTCACCCCGCTGGCCGTGGCCGCGCTCATCGGCAACGGTGTCGGCGCGAAGCTCGCCTCCAAGGCCGGCCACCGCGCCCTGATCCTCACCGGCATGCTCCTGATGGCCGGCTCCTTCGGACTCCTGACCACCGTCACGACCGACAGCGGCTTCACCGTCCCCGCCCTCGCCCTCGGCCTGCTCGGCCTCGGCGCCGGCACGGCCATGCCGGCCGCGGTCGGCGCGCTGATGAGCACCATCCCGGCCGACAAGGCGGGCGTCGGCTCCGCCCTCAACGACACGATCCAGCAGGCCGGCACCGCGCTCGGCATCGCCATCCTGGGCTCGCTGCTCACCAGCACCTTCTCCGCGAAGATGCCGGCCGGCGCCCCGGAGCAGGCCAAGCAGTCGATCAGCGGTGCACTGGCCGCCGCCCGGAACGACGCGGGCCTGGCCCACGCCGCCAAGGAGGCCTTCACCTCCGCGATGTCCACCACGCTCACCGTCAGCGCCGTCGGCGTCCTGGCCGCCGCGCTGCTCGCGGTCGTGGTCATGCGGGGCGGGAAGAACGCGACCCCGGCGGAGACGGAGACGGCCCGGGACGCGCAGGAGGGCGCCGAGCGCGAGGACGAGGTCGTACCGGCCGCCTGAGGCACATCCCGCACAGCACACCGTTCCGCGCGGCGAGGCCGGCACCCGAAAGGGCGCCGGCCTCGCCGCGTCACCGGGGGGTCGGCCTCCGCGCGTCACCGTGAGTCTCCGCGCGTCCCGGCGGCCTGCCTCGCCGCGTCACCGGGGTCGGCCTCCGCGCGCGGGGCGGAGCGCGCGGGCGGGAGCCGCCGCCCGGAGCCGCCGGCCGGAGGCGCCGGCCGGTCGCCCCGCCGGCGAGGGAAATCCGTTCGCGCGCGGGAGGACCGTGGGGCTACACTCGCCTGCTTCCCCGCCTCCCGCTCGTGGAGCGCTGCCGTCCGGTCGGAAACCGGCGGCCACCTTGACGTGTCCGCGTACCCGACCCGGAGGCTTCACCGTGTCCGTAACGTCCCCAGCAGACGATCCGCTCGCGCGGGAGCGTGCGCACCTCACCGAGTCACGCGCCGCCCTGCGCGCGATGCGGGAGGACGTGGAGTCGCTCGACATCAAGGACGTCACCGCCAACTGGGTCAACTCGGTCGTCCTCACCCGCCAGATCGAGGAGCGCATCAAGGCGCTCGCCGACCTCGCCGACACGCCCCTGTTCTTCGGTCGGCTCGACTACCTGCACACCACGCAGGAGGGCCAGCGCTTCTACATCGGCCGACGGCACGTGCACGACGCCGTCGGCGACCCGATGGTGATCGACTGGCGTGCGCCGGTCTCGCAGCCGTTCTACCGGGCGTCGAAGAAGGACCCGCAGGACGTCGGGCTGCGCCGCCGGTTCGGCTACACGGGCGGCGACCTCACCGCGTACGAGGACGAGCACCTCTCCGATCCTCAGGAGCTGGAACGGACCAGCCGGCTGCTCCAGGCCGAGATCGAGCGGCCCCGCGTCGGCCCGATGCGGGACATCGTCGCGACCATCCAGCCCGAGCAGGACGAGATCGTCCGCTCCGACCTGTCGGGAACGATCTGCGTCCAGGGAGGCCCGGGCACCGGAAAGACGGCCGTGGGCCTGCACCGTGTCGCGTACCTGCTGTACGCCCACCGGGAACGCCTCGCCCGCACCGGCACGCTCGTCATCGGACCGAACCGCTCCTTCCTCCACTACATCGAGCAGGTGCTCCCGGCCCTGGGTGAGCTGGAGGTGCAGCAGGCGACGGTGGACGACCTCGTCGCGCACGTCGAGGTGCGCGGTACGGACGAGGCGGCGACCGCCGTCGTCAAGGGCGACGCCCGGATGGCCGAGGTGCTGCGGCGGGCGGTCCGGTCGCACGTGACGCTGCCGACGGAGCCGCTGATGGTGGTGCGCGGCTCGCGTCGCTGGCGCGTACCGGCGTACGAACTGGAAGAGATCGTGCGCGAGTTGACGGAACGCGACATCCGGTACGGGGCGGCTCGGGAGGCCCTGCCGCAGCGCATCGCGCACGCCGTGCTCGTACGGATGGAGCAGGCGGGCGAGGCGCCCGACGACCGGGTGCAGAACGCGGTCGCGCGCAACGCGGCGGTCAAGGCCGTCGTGAAGGAGTGCTGGCCGGAGGTGGAGCCGGCCAAGCTGGTCCTGCGCCTGCTGGGCGACGCCGAGTTCCTGGCGGAGCACGCGGCGGGGATCCTCGACGACGAGGAGCAGAAGCTCCTTCTGTGGGCGAAGCCGTACCGGAGCGTGAAGACGGCGAAGTGGTCGGCGGCCGACGCGGTCCTCGTCGACGAGGCACGGGACCTGGTGGAGCGCACCCACTCGCTCGGCCATGTGGTCCTCGACGAGGCGCAGGACCTCTCGCCCATGCAGTACCGGGCGGTCGGGCGGCGCTGCACGACGGGTTCGGCGACCGTCCTCGGCGACCTCGCCCAGGGCACCACCCCGTGGGCCACCGCCGACTGGACGCAGGCGCTCGCGCACCTGGGCAAGCCCCAGGCGGTCGTGGAGGAGCTGACGGCCGGCTTCCGCGTGCCGCGCGAGGTCATCGCGTACGCCTCGCGGCTGCTGCCGCACATGTCGCCGGGGCTGGCGCCGGTGGAGTCGGTGCGGGAGAACCCGGGCTCGCTGGAGGTGCGGCGGACGGCCCCGGAGGCGCTGGACGCGGACGTGGTCGCGGCCTGCGTCGCGGCCCTGGCGCACGAGGGCTCGATCGGCCTGATCGCCGCGGACGCGCGGATCGCCCCGCTGGCCGAGGCCCTGGGGGCCGCCGGCCTCGCCCACCTGTCGCCCGGCGAGGAGACCACCGCCGCGTCCCGCCTGACCCTGGTGCCGGCCTCGCTGGCGAAGGGCCTGGAGTACGACTACGTCGTCCTGGACGAGCCGGCCGCCGTGGTCGACGGCGAACCGGACGAGCGCACCGGCCTGCGGCGCCTGTACGTGGCGCTGACCCGCGCGGTCTCCGGCCTGACGGTCGTTCACGCGACGGACCTCCCAGCGCAGTTGGGCTAGCCGACCGGCGGGATCCGGGTCGCCCCGGCAGCACCGCTGCCGGGGCGACCGTGATCAGACGGCGGGGCCGGCCGTCACTTCGGGCAGGTGTCCTGGGTGACCTTGCCGCCCGAGGTGGCGGCGGTGGCCGGGTCCACCGACAGGCACAGGCCCGTCCAGTTGTTGACGAACCTGTAGGCCGCCCTGCGCTCGCCCGCCACCTCGACGGAGGTCGGAACGACGTTCCACATCTGGCTGCCCGAGAACCAGCGGGTCTCGCAGTCCCACCAGAACAGCTGGGTACCGGCCCCCGGCGGGGTGCCGTTGTTGTACGGGACCGTCAGGCACTTGCCGTTGCTCGCCTTGATCCAGTAGTAGCCCTTGCCGTCGAACGAGGAGGGGCGCTCGGCCCCCCACTGGTGGCTGCTGGGCGCAGTCGACTGGCACGCGCGCTGGGTGACCAGGCCCCCCGTCCTGGAACTGTCGAACTCGGGCCCGCGCACCATGCACCGGCCGTACTTGGTGTCGGCATACGTCTTGTCGGCCCTGACCTGCCAGATCGCCTGGTGGCCGGCCGTGACGAGTTGGCCCTGGTTGCGGGCGATGATGTTGTCCACCAGGGCCCAGCCGGGGAAGTCCATCATGACGACGCCGAGGTGCCCGTTGCCGCCACCGTTGTTCAGGTACTGCATGAACCGGTAGTTGACGCCGTGAACGGCGGGCTGCTGGTTGTGCCACCCCCAACCGCCCGCGAACATGGCCGGCGAGAGGTCGGGAACGGTGGACGCGGAGGTGTACGTCACGAACATCTCACCGCTGCCGTCGCGGACCGCCCGCTCGATGTTGTCCCTGACGTACCCCCACTTCTTCTCCGGGTGGGAGGCGTTCCAGGTGTCCTCCTTGTGGTCGTTGAAGGTCCTGATCCCGTAGTCGTCGACGTCGAGCCCGTCGAAGCTGCCCAGCACGATCTTTCCGCGGACCTGCGAGAGCCGGGGGACCCCCGTCCTGCCCTTGGCGACCGACGGGCTGTAGAAGAGGCCGGGGTACCGGGACACGTAGCTGCCGAAGATCTCTTCGAGCCTCCTGCTGTCGACCGTGTCCGGGTCGTTCTTGCAGTCGAAGGCGCCGCCGCCGCTACGAGGACACTCGGCCCTCAGCCGCATCACGATCGTCTCGCCCTTGTGCTGGCCGAGGAAGGCCTGCGCCTTGCTCAGGACGTCGTCGAAGTTGGCCTGCTGGTAGGCCGAGCCGTGATGGACCACGAAGTAGCGGTTCTCCGTGACGCGGACCCGTATGTCGATGGCGCGGATCCCTCGTTCCAGCTGCGCCGTCAGGGTGTTCGCGCTGTCCCCGAAGTCCTCCTGCGTCTGCGCGGCCGGGCCCCCGTGGATGGAGAGCGTGTCGTGGGTGCCGGGCAGGGACACCGCCGCGAGCCACGTGTCGCTCGCGAGGCCCTTCATCCAGTCGGCCCGGTTCGCCGGCCCGAGATTGCTGTAGGCGTCGGTGTAGGTCGTCCCGCTCGCCACGGCGGGACCGGTCGGAAACAGTGCCGCACCCGCGGCGACACAGGCCGTCACGAGGCGCGCCAGCCGGCGCGCGTGGCGTCGCGGCCCGCCGCGGACATCGCGGGAGGAGGATCGAGACATGGGACTCCTGTCCGGGATCAACGGCGGTGGTCAGCCGCCGTGACGGATCGCGACGGTGGTCGGCCGCCGCGACGGATCACACCGGTTCGACGGTGCGGGCCCCAGGCTCCTCCCCCGCCCTGCCGTACCGCTGCCGCCCCGCTTGCGTCCCGCTAACGGCCGGCGGACGGGGCCGCCCGGCCGGGCAGCGGCGCGTACTCCGGCAGGGCCTGGGTCCAGGAGCGGTGGGCGACGTCGGCGAGGACCGGGTTCTTCCCCCGGTAGTAGTGCTCCGTCACGATCCCCCAGCACAGCGCCCAGCCGCGCCCGCGCGCCCAGGTCGCGTCGTCGACCTGGGCGGCCTCGCGGAAGAGGGGCCGGGTCTCCGGGGTGAACAGGGTCCAGGCGGCCATCATGTCGCAGGCAGGATCGCCGACGCCGAGGGCACCGAAGTCGATGACGGCGCTGAGACGTCCGTCGCGGGTGAGCAGATTGCCGGGGAGCAGGTCGCCGTGGATCCAGACCGGCTCGTCCTCCCACTGCGGCAGCCGGAGCACCGACTCCCAGGCCACGGTGGCCAGTTCACCGTCGAGCGTCCCGTCGTCGGCGAGGTCCCGCAGGGCCCCGGCCATGGCTCCGCCCTCCCATGCGGTGACGGGCCCGCTGCGGGGGGACACGGGTCCCCCGGCCGCGTCGGCCTCCCTCAGCATGGCGCCGAAGCGCCCCAACTCCACGGCGGCCTGCGCGAGATCCTCCACCGGCGCGGTGTAGGCGTCCCGCCCGTCCAGCCACTCGTACACGGACCACGACTGCCCGAACCCCTCCCCGGGCAGTCCGGCCCCGACGGGCACGGGCACGGCCAGCGGCAGTCCCGGCGCGATCCTCGGCAGCCAGCGCTGCTCCTTCTCCACGTGTCCCACCGCCCAGTCCGCCTTGGGCAGCCGCACGACGAGCCCGTCGCCGAGCCGGAACATCGCGTTGTCGGTCCCGGCGGAGGCGACCTCTCGTACGGGGAGCCCGGACCACTGCGGGAACTGGGCGGCGACCAGCCGGCGTACGAGACTCGCGTCGAGGGGAGTGGATGTCATGCGCGGGAGGCTAACGGCGGCGCGGCCCGAGTCGCCACGGCTTATTCCGCTCACTCCGCGGGGGCCTCGGCAGCCGACCGGGAAGCCCCGCCCGCACCTGCCACCCCTCCGCCGCCCCTCGCCCGTGCCCGGTCACGGAACCGGACCACGGCGCCCACCAGCACCGCCCCGCCCCGTCACCGCGCGGCGCGGCGCGCGGTGACACCGCGCCGACTCCCTGGTGGGCGCCCGCGTCACCTCCGCCAGAACAGGTGGTGCGTCACGCCGCTGGGGCTGGGCACGACCTCCAGGTGGAACCGGTCGAGCAGCTCTTCGGGGGACTCCCAGAGCCGCAGTCCGGACCCGAGCTCGACCGGCGACACCGCCACGTGAAGGGTGTCGACGAGGTCGGCGTCGAGGAACTCCCGGACGGTGGTGACCCCTCCCCCGAGCCGGACGTCCTTGCCCTGCGCCGCTTCCCGTGCCCGCTCGAGGACCGTGGCGGGGTCGGCGTCGACGAAGTGGAACGTGGTGTCGGAGAGCGTGAACGAGGGACGCGTGTGGTGGGTCATGACGAACACCGGCGTACGGAACGGGGGCTCGTCGCCCCACCAGCCGCGCCACTCGTGGTCCTGCCAGGGCCCGCGCTGGGGTCCGAACTTGTTGCGGCCCATGATCTCGGCGCCGATGTTGCGGGCGAAGTCCCGCGTGAAGTAGTCGTCGAGCCCCCGGCTCCCTCCGGGATCCGTGCGCATGGGCCAGCTCGCCGTGGCACCGGCCCAGGCGAACAGCTCCTCGGGATGGTCGAAGCCGAAGGGCCTCTCGAGGCTCTGGTGCTCACCGGCAGCGACGCCGTCGCTCGAGACGTTGAAGTTCATGACTCTCAGCAGCTGATCCATGTGTCTCCTCGTCAGGTCCTGCCGCATCATCGCGCGGCGCGGCGCCGCACATCCTGACGTCGAACGGGACACGCCCGAATCGACAGCGGTCGGCCTCCCCTTTTCCGCGGGTGGCGTCCGCCGCATAGCGTTCACTCTTCACCTGTTGCAACGAGCGCGAGCGGGATGTTGCGTTAGATTCATAAGCGTTGCAACGATTTAAATACTCTGACCTGCACTTATATACTTCTCTCGCAACGAATCCGTTGCCCAGTTCTTGAACGCAACGTAGTGTTTCCGATGTCAGAAACGACGAGCGCAGCGCTCGGAACAAGGAGAACACCATGCAGAAGTTCGACACCCCCGCCCCGATCACCACCGTCCTCGACATCCCCGCCGGGCTCCTCACCTTCCTCGCCGGCGACCGGGCCGACACCACCGTCGAGGTCCTTCCCGCGAACGCCGCCAAGAGCCGTGACGTGAAGGCTGCGGAGCGGGTCGAGGTCCGGTACGCCGACGGTGAGCTGCGGATCGCGGTCCCGGACGGGGGGCACCGGATCCTGGGCGACTCCGGGTCCGTCCGGGTGACCGTACGGCTGCCGGCCGGCTCCCGGGTCGAGGCCAGGGCGGCGGCCGCCGAGCTCCGCGGCGAAGGGCCGCTCGGCGAGGTCGAGTTCGAGGGCGCGCAGGCGACCGTGACGATCGAGGACGCCGCGAGTGCCCGTCTCACCGTGCAGGCCGGCGACATCACGATCGGGCGCCTGGGCGGACCGGCCGAGATCAGCACCCAGGCCGGCGACCTCCGCGTCGTCGAGGCCGTCAGCGGCACCGTCACCCTGCGCACCTCGAAGGGCGACATCGAGGTGGGTGCCGCCCACGGGGTCTCGGCGACCCTCGACGCCGGCACCGCCCACGGCCGGATCCACAACGCCCTGCGGAACAGCGAGGGCGCCGGCGCCGGCCTGACCCTCCGGGCGACCACCGCCTACGGCGACATCACCGCCCGCAGCCTGTAACCGACCCCCGAAGCCCTCCAAGGAGAACCCCTCATGAGCAAGCCGGCCATCGCAGCGAGCGGGCTGCGCAAGTCCTACGGCGACAAGGTCGTGCTCGACGGCGTCGATCTGGCGGTCGAGGAAGGGACGGTCTTCTCCCTGCTCGGCCCCAACGGCGCCGGCAAGACCACCGTCGTCAAGATCCTCTCCACCCTCGTCTCCCCCGGGGCCGGCAGCGGGCCGATCAGCGTCGGCGGCCACGACCTCGCCGCCGACCCGCAGGCCGTGCGCTCCTCGATCGGCGTCACCGGGCAGTTCTCCGCCGTCGACGGCCTGATCACCGGCGAGGAGAACATGCTCCTGATGGCGGACCTGCACCACCTGTCCAGGAGCGAGGGGCGGCGGGTCACCGCCGAACTGCTGGAGCGCTTCGACCTCACGGAGGCCGCGAAGAAGCCGGCCTCCACCTACTCCGGCGGCATGAAGCGCCGCCTCGACATCGCCATGACCCTGGTCGGCGACCCGCGGATCATCTTCCTCGACGAGCCGACCACCGGCCTCGACCCGCGGTCCCGGCACAACATGTGGCAGATCATCCGCGAGCTCGTCACCGGCGGCGTGACCGTCTTCCTCACCACCCAGTACCTGGAGGAGGCGGACCAACTCGCCGACCGCATCGCGGTCCTGAACGACGGAAGGATCGCCGCCGAGGGCACCGCCGAGGAGCTCAAGCGGATGATCCCCGGCGGACACGTCCGGCTCCGCTTCACCGACCCCCTCGCCTATCAGCGTGCCGCCGGCGCCCTCTCCGGAGCCACGCGCGACGACGAGGCCCTCGCCCTGCAGATCGCCGGCGACGGCAGCCAGCGCGAACTGCGCGCCCTGCTCTCCCGGTTGGACTCGGCCGGGATCGAGGCCGACGAACTGACCGTGCACACCCCCGACCTCGACGACGTGTTCTTCGCCCTCACCGGCGCCGCCGCCGTCCCCGCCCAGTCCAAGGAGTCCGTCCGATGAGTTCCCTCTCCCTCGCCGTCCGCGACTCGAAGACGATGCTCCGGCGGAACCTGCTGCACGCCAGGCGCTACCCGTCGCTCACGCTGAACCTGCTGCTCACGCCGATCATGCTGCTGCTGCTCTTCGTCTACATCTTCGGCGACACCATGAGCGCGGGCATCGGGGGCGGCGACCGCGCCGACTACATCGCCTACCTCGTGCCCGGTCTGCTGCTGATGACCATCGGCAGCACCACCATCGGCACCGCGGTCTCCGTCTCCAACGACATGACCGAGGGCATCATCGCCCGCTTCCGCACCATGGCCATCCACCGCGGTTCGGTCCTCGTCGGACACGTCGTCGGCAGCGTCCTGCAGTCGGTCGCCAGCGTGGTCCTCGTCGGGGCCGTCGGCGTGGCGATCGGGTTCCGCTCCACGGACGCCACCGCCCTGGAGTGGCTGGCCGCCTTCGGGCTCCTCGTCCTCTTCGCCCTCGCGCTCACCTGGATCGCCGTCGGCATGGGGCTGATCAGCCCGAACGCGGAGGCCGCGAGCAACAACGCGATGCCGCTGATCTTCCTGCCGCTGATCTCCAGTGCCTTCGTCCCGGTCGACGCGATGCCGGGCTGGTTCCGGCCGATCGCCGAGTACCAGCCCTTCACCCCCGCCATCGAGACCCTGCGCGGGCTGCTCCTCGGCACCGAGATCGGCAACAACGGCTGGATCGCCGTCGCCTGGTGCCTCGGCCTCGCCGTCCTCGGCTACTTCTGGGCCACGTCGAAGTTCGACGACACGAAGTGAGCACCGTGACCGCGCCTCGAGGCGGCGTACCTTCCGACATCGCGTCGGGGTACGCCGCCTCCGGCGTTTCCGGGGCGCGCGGCGCGGTCCGCGCCGTACGCCTACGCGTCCACCGCCTCGCGCCAGGTCCGCACCGCCGCCGAGGAGACCGGGGCCGTCCAGCCCTCGGGGCGGGCGGCGCCGCCGATGTGGAAGGCGGTGAGGCCGGCGGCGCGCAGGGTCGGGAGGTGGTCGAGGCGGAGGCCGCCGCCGACCAGGATCTGCGGCTCGTAGCCCGGTTCGCCCGCGCGGGCCGCCTCCGCCCTCAGGGTGGCGAGGCCGTCGTCGACGCCGGTCGCCGCGCCCGCCGTGAGGTAGGTGTCGAGGCCCGGCAGGTCGGCGAGCTGCTTGCGCAGGGCGTCGCGGTCGGCCGCGCGGTCGATCGCCCGGTGGAAGGTCCAACTGCAGCCGTCCAGAACGGCGATGAGGCGCTCCACCGCCACCAGGTCCGGGTCGCCGTCGGGGGTCAGGAAGCCGAGGACGAACTCGTCCGCGCCCGCCTCCCGGAGCTCGCCCGCCCGGGTCACCAGGGCGGCCACGTGCTCGGCGTCCCCCGCCGCGAAGCCGTCCGTCAGCCTGAGCATCACGCGCAGCGGGATGTCCACCGCGGCGCGGATCGCGGCGAAGCCGGTCGTGGACGGGGTGAGCCCGTCCGCCGCCATGTCGGTGACCAGCTCGAGGCGGTCCGCCCCACCGGCCTGGGCGGCGACCGCGTCCTCCTCGTCGAGGGCGATCACCTCCAGCACTGCACGGTTGCTCATTGAGCCCATTCCTCCACGGATCGCACGGTACAGGTCTAGTCCAATGTCCAGACTAGCCGTGCGCGTGGCCCGCCGCATCGTGCGGCGCCGCACCCGTTCCACCGGCGGCCCCGCCCGCACCCGCGGCGGCCGCTCCCGCGCGGACCGTGAAGGCGGCCGTACGGACCTTCCCCTCGTGCTGGAAGTCGAGGAACAGGCGGTACGTGCCCGCGCTCGGCGCGGTCGCCGTGAAGGAGACGTCCGGGCCGGGGCCGCCCTCGTTCGGGTGCACGTGGAGGTAGGCGAGGTCGCCGCCGCGCAGCGCGACCAGGTGCCCGTACGCGCCGAGGTAGGGCTCCAGGTCCGTGACGGGCTTCCCGGCCTTCGTGACCGTGAGCCGCAGCTCCCCCGCCTCGCCCGGGTCCAGCGTGCCGCCGAGGCGCACCTGGTAGCCGTCGACCTCGGCGGTCGGCGTCACGGGCGGCATCGCCTTCGGGGTGTACGCACCCGGGACGGACAGGTCCACGCCCAGCGTCACGCCCTTGGCGCCCTTCACCGCGGGCTTGAAGTCCGCGAAGGCCTTGTACGCGCCCGCCGCCGGCAGGTCCGCGGCCACCGACCAGGTGCCGTCGGCGGCCTTCACCGGGTGCAGGTGGCGGAAGACCGTCAGGTCGCGCGAGGCGACGATGAAGTGCAGCTCCTTGCCGTGCTCGGTGGTGAACGCGGTGACCTTCCGGCCCGCCGCGTCCTTGATCGAGAACTTCAGCGTGCTCGTGCCGAGCGCGGGGGTCGGGGTGTCCAGGGCGAGGGTGTAGCCGCCCTCGGAGACCTGCAGGCCGCCGGCCGCGGGCGCGTTCGCCGCCTCGGCGTGTCCGCCGTGGCCACCGCCCTCCGCCGCGGGGGCGGCCTGCGAATGGCCCGCGTGCTCCGCCTTCTTCGGCTCCTCGACGGGGCCGACCCCCTTGCCGACCCCGTACGCGGTCCCGAAGGTCGCGGCGAGCGCGGCGGCAAAGGCAGTGATCTTCACTCCGGTGTTCATGACTGCTCTCCTGCTCTCCCGTACGCGGGGCGTCCAGGGTGACGTGATCGGGAACCTCCACTGCACTTCACCATACCCCTGGGGGGTATCAAGTCAAGTCGGATCGACACTTGCGTGGGATACCGGCGGGGGGTATACATGGACTCACGCAGATACCCCCCGAGGGTATCCGATACGAGGGAGAAGACCATGGGTTCCTGCTGCACCCCCGACAACAGCTGCTCGACCGGCACCGTCGAGATCTCGACGGCCACCGCCGTCGCCGACAGCACCAGCACCGTCTACGCCGTCAGCGGCATGACCTGCGGCCACTGCAAGACCGCCGTCACCAACTCCGTGAGCGCGCTCGACGGCGTCATCTCCGTGGACGTCGACGTGGCCGCCGGCCTGGTGACCGTCACCACCGGCGGCGAGCCGGACGACGCCGCGATCACCGCGGCGGTCGACGACGCGGGCTACGAGCTGACCGGCCGCGCCTGACCGGCGCACCACCGCCGACCGGCCGCCGGGGCTCGCCCACCACGCCCGGGCCCCGGCCCCCGACCCGTACGAACGAGGAGCAGACCTCATGACCACGACGACCCCCGGCACCGCCCAGGTCGAGCTCGCCATCGGCGGCATGACCTGCGCCTCGTGCGCGGCCCGTATCGAGAAGAAGCTCAACCGGATGGACGGGGTCGAGGCCACCGTCAACTACGCCACCGAGAAGGCGAAGGTCACCTTCTCCGCCGACATCCCCGTCACCGACCTCATCGCCACCGTCGAAGCCACCGGCTACACCGCCCAGGAGCCCACGCCGCCGAAGAGCGGGACCCCGGGCGCCGAGGGCCCCTCCGAGGAGGACCGGGCCGACGAGGAGCTGCGGCCGCTCAAGCAGCGGCTGATCACCGCCGTCGCGCTCGCCGTGCCCGTCATCGCCATGGCGATGGTCCCGGCGCTCCAGATCGAGTACTGGCAGTGGCTGAGCCTCACGCTCGCCGCGCCGGTCGTCACGTACGCCGCCTGGCCGTTCCACCGGGCCGCCTGGACCAACGCCAGGCACGGCGCGGCCACCATGGACACGCTGATCTCGGTCGGCACCATCGCCGCGTTCCTGTGGTCGCTGTGGGCGCTGTTCTTCGGCACCGCCGGCACGCCCGGCATGACGCACCCCTTCGAGTTCACCATCGCCCGCACCGACGGCGCCGGGAACATCTACCTGGAGGCCGCGGCCGGCGTCACCGCCTTCATCCTGGCCGGCCGCTACTTCGAGGCCCGTTCGAAGCGCAAGGCGGGCGCCGCCCTCAAGGCGCTGATGCAGCTGGGCGCGAAGGAGGTGACCGTCCTCAGGAACGGTCAGGAAGTCACCGTGCCGACCGCCGAACTCCAGGTCGGGGACCGCTTCCTGGTCCGCCCGGGCGAGAAGATCGCCACCGACGGCACCGTCGTCGAGGGCTCCTCCGCCGTCGACGCCTCCATGCTCACCGGCGAGTCCGTGCCGGTCGAGGTCTCCGCCGGCGACTCCGTCACCGGCGCCACCCTGAACGCCGGCGGCCGCCTGGTCGTCGAGGCCACCCGCGTCGGCGCCGACACCCAACTGGCCCGGATGGCCAAGCTCGTCGAGGACGCCCAGAACGGCAAGGCCGCCGCCCAGCGCCTCGCCGACAAGATCTCCGCCGTCTTCGTGCCGATCGTCATCGCGCTCTCGCTCGGCACCCTCGGCTTCTGGCTCGGTACGGGCCAGGGCCTGACCTCCGCCTTCACCGCAGCGGTCGCCGTCCTGATCATCGCCTGCCCCTGCGCCCTCGGCCTGGCCACCCCGACCGCCCTCATGGTGGGCACCGGCCGCGGCGCCCAGCTCGGCATCCTGATCAAGGGCCCCGAGGTCCTGGAGACCACCCGCAAGGTCGACACCATCGTCCTGGACAAGACCGGCACCGTCACCACCGGCCGGATGACCCTCCTGAAGGTCCACACCGCCGCCGGCACCGCCGAGAACGACGTGCTGCGCCTGGCCGGCGCCCTGGAGCACTCCTCCGAGCACCCGATCGCCCAGGCCGTCGCCACCGGTGCCACCGCCCGCGTCGGCACCCTGCCCACCCCGGAGGACTTCGCCAACATCCCCGGTCTCGGCGTCCAGGGCGTCATCGAGGGCCACGCCGTCCTCGTCGGCCGCGAGAAGCTGCTCGACGAGTGGGCGATGGCCCTGCCCGCCGAACTCAAGGCCGCCAAGGACACGGCCGAGCAGGCCGGCCGGACCGCCATCGCGGTCGCCTGGGACGGGGAGGCCCGCGCGGTCCTGGAGGTCGCCGACGCCGTCAAGGAGACCAGCGCCGAGGCCGTCGGGCGGCTGCGCGCCCTGGGCCTCACCCCGATCCTGCTCACCGGGGACAACAAGGCGGTCGCCGAGGCCGTCGCCGCCGAGGTCGGCATCGACGAGGTGATCGCCGAGGTCATGCCGCAGGACAAGGTCGACGTCGTCAAGCGCCTCCAGGGCGAGGGCCGTTCGGTCGCCATGGTCGGCGACGGGGTCAACGACGCCGCCGCGCTCGCCCAGGCCGACCTGGGGCTCGCGATGGGCACCGGAACGGACGCCGCCATCGAGGCCGGCGACCTGACCCTGGTCCGGGGCGACCTGCGGGCCGCGGCGGACGCCATCCGGCTCTCCCGCAAGACGCTCGGCACCATCCGCTCGAACCTCTTCTGGGCCTTCGCCTACAACGTGGCCGCCCTGCCCCTCGCCGCGGCCGGACTGCTCAACCCGATGATCGCCGGCGCCGCGATGGCCTTCTCCTCGGTCTTCGTGGTCGGCAACAGCCTGCGCCTGCGCGGCTTCCAGGCCGCCGACGGCCCCACCAAGTGACCGCACGCCACCGCCTGCTGTAACTGTCCGACAAGGAGGCCGCCGTGGCCGGTTACGTACAGCACAAGGAAGACATCATCAGACGCCTCCGGCGCATCGAGGGTCAGGTCCGGGGGGTGCAGCGGATGGTCGACGAGGACGTCTACTGCATCGACGTCCTCACCCAGGTCTCCGCCATCAACGCGGCGCTCCAGTCCTGCGCGGTGGCTCTCCTGGACGAGCACCTCAGCTGCTGCGTCACGGAGGCCATCGAGGCCGGCGGGGACCAGGCGAAGGTCAAGGTCGGCGAGGCGTCGAAGGCGATCGCCCGGCTGATCCGGACCTGACGAACTCCCACAAATGAACAGGCGCTCAACCGCCCTTGCGCGAAAGGCAGTCCGCGGTCAGCCCGACGCTCAGCCGAAGACACAGGCCGAGCACCTGACGGAGCAGCACGAGCTCCACCGAACCGGGCGGCCCGGGGACGCAGGCCTTCGCGCAGGGGCGGTTCTTCGTGAGGCTCGACATGAGGGTCGGCAGGAGGGTCGTCACCCCTCAGATCGTACCCCTGGGGGGTATACCTGGCCGGGTGGAGCGGCCCGTACGATGAGCCGCCCGTGAGCGGGGAGGGGATGCACGTGCGCCGGCTGGGAGAGCTGGAGGCCGAGATCATGGACCGGCTGTGGGCCTGGCAGCGGCCCGCGACGGTCCGCGAGATCGTCGACGACATCAATCTGGGACGCCGCGTCGCCTACACCACGGTGATGACGGTCGCCGACATACTCCACCGCAAGGGCTGGCTGCGCCGCGAGAAATCAGGCCGGGCCTGGCTGTACGAACCGGTCCGCAGCCGCGAGGAGTACACCGCGGGCCTCATGCAGGACGCGCTCGGCGACAGCCAGGACCGGCCCGCGGCACTGCTGCGCTTCGTGGAGACCATCTCCGACGAGGACATGGCCGCGCTCGACGCGGCCCTGCGCACCGCCCGGCGCGCCCAGGGCGGCGAGGACCGGTGAACCACCACGTCCTGCCGCCGCTCGGACTCGTCCTGTGCACCGGATTCCTGGTGCCCTGGCTGCTCGTCCGGGCCCGCTGGGCCCAGCAGGTGCCCCGGCTCGCGCTCACCGTGTGGGCGGCGAGCGGCACGCTCTTCACCGGCTCGGCCGCACTGCTCCCGGCCCAGCTGATCCTGCCCAGCCGCACCGGACACCGCCTCAGCGACGCCCTCTTCGCGCTCCAGCTCCCCCACCCCGAGCGCCTGTCGCACCTCACGGGCCGCGAGTACGTGGCCGTCGCGGTCGCCCTCGTCGTGCTCGCCGCGCCGCTCGCCGGCTTCGGCCGCACCCTCCTGCGGGCCCGCCGGGAGCGGCGGCTGCACGACGAGACCCTGCGGCTCGTCGGCCGGTACGACCCGGCCATCGGCGCCACCGTCCTGGAGCACGACCGGCCCGCCGTCTACTGCCTGCCCGGCCGCTCGCGCCGGGTGGTGGTCTCCTCCGGGGCCCTGAACACCCTCACTCCCCCACAGCTCGCCGCCGCCCTCGCGCACGAACGGGCCCACATCTCCGGCCGGCACCACCTGCTCGTCGCGGCCGCCGACTCCTTCTCGGGCGTCTTCCCGCACCTGCCACTGGCCCGGCACGGCGGTACGGCGGTGCCGCTGCTGGTCGAAATGACCGCGGACGACCGGGCGTTGCGCCGCTGTTCGCGCGACGCGCTGGCCACCGCGCTCTACGCGCTCGCCTCGGGCCAGGCGCCGCGGGAGGCCTTCGCGGCGGGCGGCCCCTCGGCCGCCCTGCGCATGCGCCGTATCCTCACCCCGCAGGCCGCCGGACACCCGGTGCTGCGCGGGCTGTTCACGATCGCGGCGGCGGGCCTCTCGGCGGCTCCGCTGATCATCGCCTGCTGCTCCTTCCCTAATTAATACTAAGGGAATTCGTAGATTTCACATCGGTCACACCCGCCCGAATTCCCGGCTATTGTGGGTACGTTGGTGTTCAGCTCGGCACGTGGAAGGGTACGGACCAATGCAGCTGGCCGACGTGCGGGCGGCCGAGGCCGCCGACGCGACGACGATATCCAGGCTGCTTGCGGAGTCCATTCGGGGCAGCTACACGGAAATACTCGGCGAAATCCCGACCCGCCGACTGATCTCCGCGCAATGCGCACTTCCCCGTATCCGCGCGGAAATTGAAATTCCCGGCGGAGCACCCGGCTGGCTCGGCTGGCTGGTGGCGACCGGACCGGACGGCACCCTGATCGGGGCGGCCGCCGGCGGCGTGCCCGTACCCGGCGAGGGCGAGCTGTACGCGCTCGCCGTGACGCCCGACGCGCGCCGCGGCGGAGTCGGCACGGCGCTGCTCACCGCGGCCGGCGAGCGGATGCGCGCCTTCGGCGCGACCGAGCAGCGGGTCACCCTGCCCACCGAGCAGGACCCCTCGCTCCCCTTCTACGCGCACCAGGGCTTCACCCCGATCGGCAGCACGCGCCTCAACCGGCCGCTCTGACGGCCTCCTCCGCCCGCAGCTCCGCTCCTCGCACGGCCGGGCGTGGCAGAGACACGCCATCGCGTGTTCACGCCCCGGGATCCACTGGAACCCGCACTCCGCCCCAGGTCAGGATGGAGCACAGCGGCGCGGACCCGGCGGCACGGGTGCCTCGCCCGGACGGCACGGACCGAGCGAGCCCTGGAGGAGCGATGCACACACCGAGCGGCACTTCCCTGCCCGTCGTGCCCGCGACGCTCGCCCCGGTCCTGCCGTCCCGGTACGAGGGTCCCGGCCACCGGCACTCCCGGCCCGGCCCGCACGGCCCCCTCGAACAGCCCGCGCCCGGCGCCGGGATCCGGCTCGCCCCCGACGCCCTGCCCGGCCTGGAGACGGTCGCCCCCGGCGACGAGGACTCGGTCTGGCTGCACGACGCGCTCCTCGGCCCGCACAGCGCCGACATCGTCCGGTACCTCGGTCTCGCCCGGTCCACCGGCGGCCCCGTCCTCGATCTCGGCTCCGGCGCCGGACGGCTCGCCGTCCCCTTCGCCCGGCACGGCTTCGCCGTGGAGGCCGTGGACCGGGACGGCCCCGCCCTGGAGCGCCTCGAGAACTGGGCCCGGCGCATCGGTCCGCAGGTCGCCGGGCTGGTCGTGACCACCCGGGCCGACCTCACCGAGCTGCGGCTCGACGGCGACTACCGGCTGGCCCTGCTGGCCGGCGCGATGGTCTCCGCCGTACCGCCGCGGGCGCGGCCCCGGCTGCTGCGCGAGATCGCCTCGCACCTGGGGGCGGGCGGAGCACTCGCGCTCGACTACACCTCGCACCTGCTGCCCGGCCTGGTCGCCGAGCCCCGGCGGACCTGGGCCTTCCAGGTGCCGAGGTTCGACGGGATCGACGAATGGGTGGTGGCCCGGCAGGACTTCGACCTGCGCACGATGAGCGAGCGGATCACGTACTACACGGCCAGGACCGGGAAGCTCTCCACCGAACGGGTGGTGCTCTCCACCGACAAGTGGATCGTGGACGGCGAGCACCTGGCGGCCGAGCTGCACTCGGCGGGCCTGCACATCGAGGGCCGCAGACGGCAGCGGATCGACGAGCGGACGGAGAGCGTGCTCCTCGTCTGCCGCACCGACGACTGACGCCCCCGCCGACTGACGACAAGGACCGCCAAGAGGTACGATGCCCACAAAAGTTTGGGCCGACCAGGTGGCGGGCGGAGAAGATGGCAGTCGCGGAAGACCTGACGGGACGCGAGGCGGTGATCCAGCGCCTGCGCGACGTCGGCCTGCGCGTCACCGGTCCGCGCCTGGAGGTGCTCACGGTGCTCGCCGCCGGCGGCCATCTCGACGTCGAGGCGATCACCGCGACCGCCCGCGAGCGGCTCGGCACCCTCACCAGCCAGGCCGTCTACGAGATGCTGCGGCACTTCCAGGAGACGGGCCTGGTCAGCAAGTTCGACCGCCCCGGCCTGCCTGCCGTCTTCGAGATCTCGGGCCCCCCGCACCAGCACGCGCTGTGCGTCCGGTGCGGCCGGGTGGAGAACGTGACGGCTGCCGCGCCCCAGGCGCCTCGCGGCAGCCTGCCCGACTGGGCGGTCAGCGACGCCGAGGTGGTCTTCAAGGGCCTTTGCCCCGAGTGCCGGGAAGCAGCCCCTTCGCGCTGAAAACACGAGAACACCGTGCACCCTGTTCGAATGTGTGGCAGGGTCTAGCGGGGCGTTTCAACGGGATCCGCGCGATCCGAGGGGAGTCTGCTGCGCCGTGTCCAAAAACGCCGCCGGAGGGCGTACGGGAAGCGAGCAGGCCCTCGCCCTCTACCAGGAACTTCGCGGCACGCCCCACGAGCCCTTCGACACCGTGGCGCGGCGACTCGAACTGACCGAGACCGAACGCGACCGCTTTCGCGCGGAGTTGATCGACCTGGGCCTCATCGAGCCGACGCTCGCCGGCCCCACGAAGCCCGCCGACACCGTTGTCGCCCCCGACGTCGCCCTGTTACGGCTGCTCCGGCACGAACGCGACCGCCTGGAGCGCCGGTTAGCCGAGACCAGCCGCGCGCACACGACCCTGGAGACCCTGGCCGGCCCCTTCCTCCGGGCGGGCATGGAGCCGGGCTCCGAGATCGAGGTCGAGATCGTCGACGACCCGGCCAGGGTCCGCCGCGAACTCACCGATCTGACGCACACGGTGCACGACTCCCTCCACGCCATGCTGACCGGGTCGGTCCGGCGCGAGGAGACGTCCCAGGAGCTCGCCCACGACCGCGACCTGATCGCCCGCGGGGTACGGATCCAGGCCATGTACAGCCACCGGGTCGGCCAGGTCCCGGAGATGGTCCAGCACCTCGCCGACCGCACCGCGCTCGGCGTCGAGGTGCGCCTGTCGCCCGTCGTCCCCATGAACATGGTGCTCGCCGACGAGAACTTCGCACTGCTCCCCACCGACTCCCGCGACCCGGACTCCGCCGCCCTCCTGGCCCGCGGCCCCGGCCTGGTGCGCTCCTACCGCGCGCTGTACGAGTACTGCTGGCAGGCGGCCACCCCGTACGGACACGAGGAGAAGCCCGAGCACGGCGGCGACGGCCTGTCCGAGCAGCAGCGCGCCGCGCTGCGGATGCTCGCCTCCGGGATCAAGGACGAGCAGGTGGCCCGGAACCTGGGCGTCTCGCTCCGCACGGTCAGCCGGCTGATCTCCGAGGTGATGCAGGAGCTGGGCGCCGCCAGCCGCTTCGAGGCCGGTGTGAAGGCGGCCCGCCTCGGTCTGCTCGACGGCGAGCCCCTCGAGCACACGACGTAGCGTGACGGTGGAGGACGCACGCGCGACGCACCGGGGCGGTGGTCCCGCCGGGCGGGGGACGTGGTGCGCCGGCGGATCGCCGAGATCGTGCGCGAGGGGGCCCGGAGCCGGGGCGCGACCTGGTGACTTGCGACGACCGGACCACGAAGAGAAGGGGAACCCCGCGTGATCACGACGGGTGGCGTCATGGGGGACGGCAGGGCGGACGACCGGTCGAGGGGGCCGGTGGACGGCCGCCTCCTGCCCCTCTACCAGGAACTGCGCCGACGCGGGGTGTCCAACTACTCCGAGGTGGCGGCCTCGTTAGGCCTCGCCCCCGAGGAGTACGAGCGATGTCGGGACGAACTGATCGCACTGGGCCTGATCGTCCCCACCACCAGCACCCACGCGCCCCCGCGCGACCTGCGGGGCACCGGTTGGCGGCCGGACACGGACGCGGTCGCCTCGGTCGACCCCGAGATCGCGCTGCTGCGCGTCCTGGACCGGGAGCGGGAGCGGCTGCGGGAGCACCTGGCGGAGGCGGACCAGGCGTACAGCACCCTGGAGACGCTGGCGGCGACCGTCCTGCGACCCGGTGCGCTGGCCCGCGCCGAGATCACGGTCGAGGCGATCACCGACTACCGGCGCATCCAGCAGGCACTGGAGGACATCGTCGACGTCACTCAGCGGGCCTCCTGCTCGATGTATCCGACCGGGCCCGCGCGGCAGGCCCCCGAGCGGATCTTCGAGCGCGACCGGCGCAAGCTCGCCCAGGGCGTGCGGGTGCGCGCCATCTACCGCAGCTGGGACGCCGCCCGGCCGGAGGCGGCGGAGGTGCTGCACCGCCGGGCCGAGCTGGGCGTCGAGGTCCGCGTCGCACCCGAGCTGCCGATGACGATGGTCATCGTCGACGAGCAGTACGCGCTGGTGCCGCTGCGGCCGGAGGCGCCCGGCGAGGGCGCGATCCTGGCCGGCGGGCCGCTGCTGGTCCGCTCGTTCCTGAACCTGTACGAGCACTGCTGGCACACGGCCACGCCGTTCGGTGACGACGTCGCCCCCGAGCGGGGCGGGGACGGCCTGTCGGAGCAGCAGCGGAACGCCCTGCAGATGCTCGCGGCCGGCATGAAGGACGAGAAGATCGCCCGGAACATCGGGGTCTCGCTGCGCACGGTGAGCCGGATCATCTCCGAACTCATGCAGGAATTGGGGGCGTCGAGCCGATTCGAGGCGGGGGTGCGCGCGGTGCGCCTGGGCTGGCTCGACTAGCGGACACAGGAATTCCCCGCGATCGTGGCAGGCCGATCGCGGGGAATTCCTGTGCCGGGGCGCGCCGTCGTCGGCGTCAGTTGACGGGCGGCGCGGTGGTGGGGGCCGGGAAAGGCCAGTCGTCGTTGGCGCCGGCCCGCTGCTGCTGCCCGGTGGGAGCGGCGTCGGGGGCGGCGACCACCGCGGCACCGCCCGCGATGGCCATACAGGCCACGAGTGCGACCGCGAACTGGCCGACGGTCCGGCGAATTCCGGAGTTCTGCTCAGCGGACATGATTCCTCCAGGAGTAGGAATGTGAATTCCGCCTTCCGGGGCCCGTGCCGCCGGGCGTTCCCTGAAGACATCTCCATTCTGTCGGCGCCTCCGAAGTGAATCCAGGGATCGTCGATGCGTGGACCCGCCATGGCGTGAGTGCGTCAATGCGCCGCCCTTTCAACGGAATTGGCGAATCCGGAGCGCATCTAACCTTTGGTCGGACCAAAAGAGATGCTAGACTCGTGCTACGGCCTTCTCGTTCCTCCAGGAGAGAGGGGCCGCCGGGGCAGGGGCGTGCCGCCGCCCTTGCCCCACCCTCGGCGCCGTCCGCTCCGGAGCCGCCAGCGCGCCCTCGTAGACGTCGACCGTCCGCGCGGCGGAAGCGCGCCAACTCATCCCCCGCGCGTGCCGGACCGCCGCCTCCCCCATGGACACCCGCGCCTGCGGGTGCCGGGCCAGCCAGAGCAGCCGGCGCGCGTACTCCACCGGGTCGTGGCCCGGCACGAGCAGCCCCGACACCCCGTCCCACACCGCCGTCGGCAGCCCGCCCACCGCGGAGGCGAGGACGGGCGTCCCGCAGGCCTGCGCCTCCAGGGCCACCAGGCCGAAGGACTCCGAGCGCGAGGGCACCACCAGCACGTCCGCCGCCCGGTACCAGTCCGCGAGCCGCTCCTGCGGCACCGGCGGGCAGGCCCGCAGCACGTCCGCGACCCCCAGGTCCGCCGCGAGCCGCCCGACGACACCCTCGCGGCTCGCCCCCGAATGCCCGCCCACCACCGGTACGAGCAGCCGCCCGCGCAGGTCCGGTGCCATCCGCAGCAGCTCCGCGACGGCCCGCACCAGGACGTCCGGTCCCTTCAGCGGCTGGATGCGCCCCGCGTACAGCGGCACGAAGGCGTCCGCCGGCAGCCCGAGCCGGGCCCGGGCCGCCGCCCGCCCGTCCCCCTTGCCGAAGGTCCGCAGATCCACCCCGGGCCGCACCACCTCGGTCCGCACCGCCTCCGCCCCGTAGAGCGAGCGCAGCGCCTCCGCCTCGTCGGCGGTGTTGGCGATGAGCCGGTCGGCGTCCCCCACCACCTGGCGCTCGCCGCGGATCCGCAGCTCGGGCTCCGGGGTGTCCCCCTCGGCCAGGTGGGCGTTCTTCACCAGGGCCAGGGTGTGCGCGGTGTGCACCAGCGGTACGCCCCATCCGAAGGAGGCGATGCGCCCGGCCTGGCCGGACAGCCAGTAGTGCGAGTGCACCAGGTCGTAGCGCCGGTCCTCCTTGAGCAGCGCCAGCGAGAAGGGCACGACCAGATCCGGCATGGCCTCCTTGGGCAGCGCCCGGCGCGGGCCCGCGTGCAGATGCCGGACCCGGACCCCGGGCTCCAGGTCGACGAGACCGGGCAGGCCCTCGCCGCGGCAGCGGGTGAACAGGTCGACCTGCACGCCCTGTTCGGCCAGGGCGCGGGACAGCTCGACCATGTAGACGTTCATCCCGCCGGCGTCCCCGGTTCCGGGCTGGTGGAGCGGGGAGGTGTGGACGCTGAGCATGGCGACGCGCAGGGACACGTGGGGCTCCTGTGGGGTGGGCGCCACGTGTCCCTGCGCGTCGCGCGCACGGTCACGCGGCAGGGGATGAGATGAGGAAGTACGCGACTTCTTAGCGGCTTAGAAGTGAGCGGCTCGGGCGGGAGCGGCTCAGAATCCGAACACCGGGCCGGAGGGAGGCGCGAGCCGCGTCCCCGGCAGCGGGGCGATCAGGGCGGACCAGTCGACCGGCCGGCCGGGCTCCACCTGGAGTGCCGCCGCGAGCCGGTCGGCCCCCTCCGGCATGGCCGGCCGCGACCAGGCCGACAGCGCGGAGGCCACGGCCAACTGGGCTGCCAGAGCGGGCAGATGGCGGCAGGAGGTGGTGGGGCGGCAGCGCTCGTGGGCGTTGACGTAGCCGAAGTCGGCGACCGACCGGACCATCTCGTCCAGGACGGCGACCGCCCGGCGCGGGTCGAAGGCGTCGGGGCCGTACGCCTCGCGCAGATCGTCCACGCCCCGGTGCAGCCGGCGCTCCAGGATCTCCCAGCCGGTGCCGCCGGGCAGCGCCTGCGGCGCGAGCCCGTCGCACTCCTCGCGGACGGCCGCGAAGAGCCGGCCGAGCCAGCTGTTCCAGCTCTCGTCGAGCTCCCGGCGGGCGGCGGCGAGCCGCTCCCGCTGGAAGACCGTCCGGCGGCCGGTCGGCCGGACCTGCAGGACATGGCGGCGCAGGGTGTCGGAGCCGTACTCGGTGAGCAGGTCGAGCGCCCACACGTTGCCCCCGCGGACGCCCTCCTCCACCACGTACGACTCGTTGACGTTGAACTCCTGCGGCAGCTTGACGTCCTGCGCGAGGAGCAGCACCGGCAGCAGCACCGCGTGGCAGAAGGCGTGCCCGAAGCCGCAGAAGTGGATCGCGCGGCGGGGCAGCGGGCCCTTGGTGTCGTAGCCGAACAGGTGCATCGCGGCGGCCTCGAAGCAGCCGTCGATCCGGTGCTCGGGGAAGCCCTCGACCGGCACCGGGAGGCCCCAGTCGGCGGGATGGCCGACGGCGATGTCCGGCAGCCCGTCCTCCACGAGCGACTCGCACAGCGCGGCGAGCCGCGGCGGCAGACCGGCCGCCGCCCAGTACTCGGCCAGCGTGTCGCGGAACGGCTCCAGCGGCACGTACAGCCGGCGGCAGCGCCTGGCGAGCGCGGGGGTGTCGCACAGCGAGCAGCGCGGCGATAGGAGGTCGCCACCGTCGTTGGGGCGGGCGCACTCGTGGCACATGCCGCCGTCGCTCCGTGCGCCGCAGTGCGGGCAGGTGCCGGTGACGTGCGCCCCGTACAGCCAGCGCTCGCACGGCTCGCAGTACGGCAGGAGACGGGTGCGGGGGGCGATCACGCCCTGCGCGTAGAGGCGGCTGAAGAGGTCCTGCACCCAGCGCCCGTACCCGCGGTCCCTGCGCGGTCTGACGATGTGGTCGAACTCGACTCCCGAACGCAGCCAGTCCGCGGTGATCGCCGCGCGGTAGCCCTCGGCGACCTCCTCCGGCTTGCGGCCCAGGCGCAGCGCCCGCACCTCGACGGAGCTGGCGTGGTCGGCGGTGCCGGTGGTGAACCGGACGGGTTCGCCCTCGGCGCGCAGGTAGCGGGTCAGCACGTCGGCGGCCACGTACGGTCCCGCGAGGTGACCGATGTGCAGTTCGCCATGGGTGGCGGGAGGGGTCGCGGTGATCCAGACGGGGGTGCTCATGGGACCTCCTGAGCGTCAGCGAGGTTCGAAGTGGAAGGAGCGGATGAAGCAGTCACGGGGCTGTTCGACGGCGTAGACGATGCATTCGAAGAGCGCCTGGGTGGTGAGCTTCTCGTCGGGGGCCATTCCGTCGGGATTCGAGCCGTCCCATTCCGCGAACCGCGGGTCGGAGGTCGAGAAGTCCGGTGGATACAGGGAGAACACCCGCACCCCGGAGGGCCGCAGACGGCGGGAGAGGATGTCGGCGAATCCCGCCTGGGCGCTCTTCGCCGTCCAGAACGCCTCGTGGGCGGCGGACGCCGTCGCCGCGGAGGCGCCCTCGGCGTCGCGCACCGCGACCATGTTGACGATGTCGGGGCGCAGCGAGCCGCGCAGCAGCGGCAGGAAGTGCTTCACCATGAGGACCGTGCCGCCGGCCGTCGACTCGATCGTCTCGACGATCTGCGCGTCGCTGGCCGCCTCCAGGTCCATGCCGTCCAGCCAGCGGGCCCCGTTGTTGACGAGCAGGTCGACCCGGTCGGTGCGCTCGCCGACCCGGGCGGCGAACTCCCGGATCTCGGCCGGCCGGCTCAGGTCGCAGCCGAAGGCGTGGATCCGGTCCCGGGCCGAGCCCATCACCTCGGCCCGGGTCCGCTCGGCCGTCTCGACGGTCCGGGCCGACACGTAGACCTCGGCGCCGAGATGCGCGAATCCGACGGCGAGCGCGCGGCCGAAGTAGCGGGACGCCCCGGTCACGACGACACGCAGGTTCTCGAATTTCATGAGTGTCTGCTCTCCCCACGGAAACGCACGGATACGGCCCTTATTCGGGTGCCGGGAAGCCGGGTTGGCGGTCGTCGTTCAGCGTGGCAGAGGAAAGCGGCGGTCAGCCCGGTGGAACGGCTGCGCGTTCACGCCGTTGCGTGGACACGCCACGGCAGCCGGAGCCGGTCGACGAGGTGGGCGCGCTTGGCGTGAACGCGCACGTGGCCGGGTCCGGTGGACACGACGACGTCCCCGCCGGGCGTACGGATGCTGCCGACCGGCCCCGGCACCACGGTCCCGTCGATCGCCCCAGCAACAGCGAACGCGGCGGCCCCGGTGAGCGCGAGCCGTGGATGCCAGCCGCCGACGGTGAGGGCGCGCACGAACAGCCCGTCGGGGGTGGGGGCGAAGGCGGCGATCTTGGGGAGCGGGGAGTGCGGCGGGTGCCCGAGGAGGACGGCGGCGTGCGCGCGGAGCCGCAGGAGGCGCGCTTCGAGACCGGGGGCGTCGTGGACGCCGTGAGCGCCGGAGGCGCCGTGGGCGGGCAGGTGCCGGGTGTCGACGAGGACGTAGGGATTCCCGTACCGCACGAGCGAGACGGGCACGCCGTCGAGGACGTCGACGGGGCGGCCGGTGGGCAGGGTGCCGGGGGCGGTGGGGGCGCGCAGGAAGTCCAGGTCGTACGCGCCGCCTCGGGGCCGGCACAGGACGGTGTCGCCGGTCGTCAGGGCGCGTACGGCGACGGGCCCCGCCCGGCCCTCGGCGACGACACAGGCGAGGAGGGAGTGCCCGCAGCCGGTGCGGAAGTCGAACCGGCCGTCGGGCAGGGCCTGGACGAAGCGGTAGTCGAGGTCGGCGGCACCGGGCCGCCGGGAAGGCCCGTACAGGGCGATCTTGTTGAGGTCCCGGTACGGGGTCCGGGCGAGGACCCGGCGCAGATACGCCAGCTCGCCGGCCGACGCGAGGGCGCCGGGCGGCAGCCGGTCGAGCCGCACGACGAGCGTCGGGCCGGGGGCGTCCTCGGCCCGTACGACGGTGGCGTCGGCCCGTAGGAACGTGGCTTCGGCCCGTACGACGGTGGCCTCGGCCCGTAGGAGCGTGGCGGCCGTCCGTACGGAGGTGGCATCGTCCCCTGCAGCGGCGGCGTCGGCCCCTGCGGCGGTGGCGTCGGCCCGTACGGAGGTGGCGTCGGCCCCTGCGGCCGTGGCGTCGGCCGTGCCCGGGTCAGGCGGCACAGCCCACCGGGATCCGCATGCCCTGGACGACCTCCGTCCACAGCTCGTGGACGGCGAGGGCCCACAGCGCCAGGGCTATGTGCTGGTTGGGGCGTTCCAGGTGGCGGGCGAGCAGCCTGTCGACCCGGTCCGCGCGGATCTTGCCGCCCAGGACCAGGCGGGCCGGGGACAGCAGTTCGCGGACGGTGTCGAGGAGCGGCCCGCCGGGGGCGATCATCGCGGCGATCGGCAGGGTGAAGGGCTGCTTGGGCCGGTGGAGCACGGGGGCGGGCAGCAGCTCGGCGCCCGCCTCGTACAGCGCCCGCTTGCCGTGCCGGGCCGTCACCGGCAGGGCCCGCGCGTGGGCGACCACGGACGGCTGGCAGAAGGGCAGCCGGGCCTCGACGGCCCACGCCATGGACAGGTGGTCGACGCGCCGCAGGTGGTACGCCGGCAGCCGCCACCGGGTCTCGAAGGCGCTGGTAGCGGTGGCCCGGTCGGCACCGGCCGCCTCGGCGGAGCGCAGCTCCTGCTCGATGCGGTCGGCGGCCGAACCCTGGTCCGCGACGAAGGCGGCGTACGAGGACGTGTAGAGGTGCTCGCGGAGCAGCCGGGGGGCGGCGGAGAGGGCGTCGGCGTAGGCGCCCGCCCAGTCGACGCCGGGCGGCGCGGCGAGGGCGGCGCGCATCCGGTCGTAGCCGCCGAAGAGTTCGTCCGCGCCGTCGCCGGTGAGGGCGACGGTGAAGCCGTTCTCGCGGACGGCCCGGAAGAGGGCGTACGTGGACAGGGCGATCGGGTCGGCGTTGGGCTGCCCGAGGTGCCGTACGGTCCGGGTGAGCAGCGAGGGGATCTCGTCGGGGTCGACGACGACCTCGTGGTGCACGGTCCGCGCCCTGCGGGCGACGGAACGGGCGTACGCGGCCTCGGAGCCGGGCCACTTGCCCCGGTAGGTGAGGTGGAAGGTGTGCAGCGGCGGCGCGTCCGTCTCCCGGGCGTGCTCGGCGGCGAGCGCGGTGACGATCCCGGAGTCGAGCCCGCCGCTGGTGATGGCGCAGACGGGCACGTCGGCGGTGGCGAGCCGCCGCACCTCGTGCCGCAGCACGTCCTGCGTGTCGCCGTGCGGACGGGCGTCGTGCGGGGCCCGGCGGCGGACGACGGGCGCGGCGCCGGGGCGGACGAGCGCGGTGGCGCCGGGCGGGAGCACGCCGACGCCGTCGAGGGCGGTGTGGGCGGAGTACGAGGTGCGGGTGGCGAGGACGGTGTCGAGGGCGTCCTCGCGCGGGGAGATCCGCACTCCCTCGAAGGCGAGCAGGGCGGGAATCTCGGAGGCGAAGCGGGTGGACCCGTCGGCCCGATCGTGGTGGAAGTGGATCGGCTTCATCCCCATGTCGTCGACGGCGAGGACGAGTTGGGTGCTACCGGGCCGCAGGTCGAGGACCGCGGCGGCGAACATGCCGTCGAGGTGCTCGGCGAAGCCGGGCCCGTACTCGGCGTACAGCGCGGGCAGCAGTGTGCCGTCGCAGCGGTCGGGGAAGCGGTGGCCGCGCGCGGCGAGCCGGCGCCGGAGCTCGGCGTGGTTGTAGATCTCGCCGTTGAGGACGGCGAGGATCCCGGGCAGGTGGGTCAGCCGGTACGGCTGCCGCCCGCCGCAGGGGTCGGTGACGGCGAGCCGGTCGCAGCCGAGCGACCAGCCGGGGCCGCTGAGCACCTGGTGCTCGTCGGGGCCGCCGTGCCGCTGCCGGGCCGAGACGGCCGCGAGCTCGGCCGGGTCGGGACGGTCCGCGCGCGCGGCGAAGGAGCCGAGGATCCTGCACATGCCGGTCGCCTCCGGATCTCGTGAGCAGTCACTGTCGAGCCGGACCGGGAACAAGGTCGGCCCAATGATTTGAATCTACCAAGTTTTTGAATGGCGCGTAAGCGCCATGTCCGGTTCCCGCCACGAGTTGGCCTTGCGACGCCCCCGGCACGCCAACAGGCTGGCCCCATGGAGGACTTCGCACCCGACCCGACGGCCCGCTCGGCACCCGAGTCCCTGCTGGTGGTGGCGGCACACCCGGACGACATCGAGTTCTGCGTGAGCGGCACCGTCATGCAGTGGATCGAGCGCGGCACCCGCGTCACGTACTGCATCGTCACCGACGGCGGCGCCGGCGGTTACGACGAGGCGCTCCCCCGCCAGGCCATGGCGGACCTGCGCCGCGCCGAACAGGTCCACTCTGCCAAGCTCAGCGGCGTCGCCGACGTGCGCTTCCTCGGCTATCCGGACAGCTTCGTCGAGGCCTCCGTCGAGCTGCGCCGCGACCTGTGCCGGATCATCCGCGAGGTCCGGCCGCAACGCGCGATCATCCCGTCCCCCGAGATCAACTGGGCCCGCGTCGCCGACCTCCACCCCGACCACCGGGCCGTCGGCGACGCCTGCCTGCGCGCCGTCTACCCCGAGGCCCGCAACCCCTTCGCGCACCCCGGACTCCTGCGGGACGAGGGCCTGGAGCCCTGGATCGTCCACGAACTGTGGCTGATGACCGGCCCCACGCCGAACCAGTACGTCGACGTCACCTCGGTCTTCGACCGCAAGGTCGAGGCCCTGCGCATCCACACCTCGCAGACCGCCCACTTCGACGACCTGGCGGGCCTGCTGCGCGACTGGCTCGGCGAACACGCGACGGCGGGCGGACTGCCGGCGGGCCGGATGGCGGAGGCGTTCCAGGTCGTCCACATCGACTGAGGGCCGCCCGCCCGGCCCGCTCCACCTCGTAAGGTGCAACCGGTCACCGGCAAGATCGCCGGGGTGCTGTGGAGACCACGACGGGGAACGGGAGCGGGGAAGACGTGCGCGGATTCTGGAAGTTCTGGGGGACGGCGGCCGCCGTCGCACTGGCGCTGATCGGGGTGGGCCCGAGCGGCACGGTCGCGGCGGCCCCGCCGCCGGGCACGAACCTGCAGGTGCTGAGCTGGAACATGTGCGACGTCGTCCGCTGGGGCGGCTGCGCCGAACGCCGGACCGAGCAGAAGGTCGCGCTGCTCAAGCAGAAGGTCCAGGAGAACTACGTCCAGGCCATGCTGCTGCAGGAGGTCTGCCAGAGCACGCTGAGCGCCCTGCTGACCCAGCTCGGCCCCGCGTGGAGCGCCAACTTCACGCCGTACCACTGGTCGCAGAAGGGCGCCCTGACGGTGAGCCCCTGCGAGACCAAGCCGGGCACCAGCGAACCGCTGGACCCGAACGACGACGTCGGCACGGCCATCGTGGTCAAGGCGGGCCTGTCGGATCCGGTCGCCTACCCCACGATGCGGGCGAGCACGGAGCTGATCCCGCCGCTCCAGTGCGCGACGGCCACCTACTTCGAGGTGCGGCTCTGCGCCGTGCACTCCCCGCGCAACGACTCCGACCGGGACTTCCCCGGGCTGATGGACTACCGCGACGACTACCAGATGGCGCTCAGGGACATCGTCGAGGACCAGCCCCGGGTCGTGTTCGGCGGCGACTTCAACGCCACCCCGCCGGACCTCGGCGCGGCGAGCGCCAAGGTGTGGAAGCCCGCCGAGCTGTACGCGGGACCGGGCATCCCCGGATACGCGGAGTGCGACCAGCAGAACCACCCCGGCACCCGTACCGGCAGCGCGACCCACGACAGCGGCGTCAAGATCGACTACATCTTCGGCAGCCTGCCGGGCCGGTGGTGCATCGTGGAGCCCAAGGCGCCGGAGGGCCAGACGAACCTGTCCGACCACCGGTACCTGATCTACAGCGTGGCGGTGGCCACCGGCTGACCCGGTGGAAGGCCGGCGTCGAGGGCCGGGCCCCGGACCACCGGCCCCGGCACCTCCTCCGCACCGAGCCGTTACCGTGACCGCCATGACCGATACCTTCTGGACCCGCCCCGCGGACACCCGGGTGTCCGGCTCGGGCGAGTGCACGCTGACCGTCCTCACCCCACCCTTCCCGGACTCGATCGGCTCCTTCCCGCCCCACGACCCGGTGCGCGCCCGCGCGTTCGCCGAGTCCTTCCCCACGGTGGAGCGCATCGTGGAAGACCTCGGGGTCATGCCGGCGGACCAGGTGCCCGAGCCCGGGACCCGCGAGGGTCTGGACGTGATCGCGGTGGGCTGCTGGGGCGGGGTGACCTGCGTGTCGGACCCGGCGCTCGCGGACGACGGGACGGACTGCGCGGTACGCGAGGAGGCGCGGGCGCTGCACCGGCGGTACCCGGGGTCACTGGTGGTCGGATCGGCCCACGTGGACCTCGGGGAGGACCACGTCGAGGACGTCGTCCTGCTGCCGGACGGCACGCTGCTGCACGCCTCGGGATACCCGGGCTTCGAGGACCCGTGGGAGAGCCAGGGGGATCCCCGCGCGGTCCTCCGCGCGCTCGGGGTGGACGTCGACCTGCTCGACGAGGACACCCGCGAGGACCTGGGCCTGGACGGCGAACCCCACCTCACCAACTGGGAGATGGTGATCTCCCTGGCCCTGCAGGACCGGGACCCCCGGCGCCAACCGCACCTGGACGTCTCCGTGTTCCGGGTGCGGCACACCCGGGCGTACACGGCGACCATGGAGGAGATGTGGCTGTCCCGCCACTGACACTGCACACCTGTGCGCGAGTTGGTCGCCGACACGCCGATATCTCCATACGCGGAACGGACGTTGCGCCCTAGGGTGGGTTGCTCTGCGGCGCCAACGACCACGGGGGCCCCTGGCGCCGCACCGACCCAAGGTCTTCCTGGGCTCCCGGGAGAGTTCACCTTGAACTACCCGATATCCGTGTCCCGCGGCCGCGCCACGCGCGTCGCGGTCGCCGTCGCCTGTGCGGGGGTGCTGTCCTTCACCGGGCTCACCCCGCTCACCGGCGAAGCCGTGGCGGCGCCGAAGCAGGTCCGCTGCGACGACAAGTACAACCTGCGGGGCAAGAACATCACGCCCGCCACCGAGTTCCCCGGGGACGCCTCCCGCATCAAGGCGAAGTGGGACTCCTACCGCTTCCCCAACCAGCGTCACGCGATGGACGGCCTGAAGCTGCCCACCGACGTCGCCCAGCAGAAGGCGTTCCTCGCCCGCTACGACAAGCCCTACAAGGAGTACGCCGAGGGCACACCGGAGCGCGTCTACGCCACGTACAAGAAGTACATGGAGGACAAGCGGTGGAACGACCAGAAGTACGGGTCGTTCGACAACTGGCTCAACGACGCCTACATCGAGCTGGAGGCGCGCCGCACCCGCGGTGACGCCTTCGAGGCCAAGGTCGTCGAGGACATGGGCCTCGTCGGCCCGGACTGGCTGTGCCAGGAGTACGTGGAGTTCGAGCGGGACGCCAACGGCAAGCCGCAGTACCGCAAGTACGACGCGGTGAACTACAAGCGCGGCATCTTCGTCGAGATGAAGTCCGGCGGGGACAACGACGGCAGTCAGACCCCCAAGGACCGCAAGCTCCTCACGAGCGACAAGTACAAGGACTTCAAGATCCGGTTCGCGTTCGGCGAGGCCGTCTCCGACGACACCCGCAACCGCATCAGGAACATGAACCTCAAGATCGGTCCGGACGCCAACGGCAACAACCGCGTCACCGGTTACGCGCACCACTCCACCGCCACGCCGGACTACAAGGCCGGCAAGTGGACCAAGCCGGGCACGCTCATGACGCCCACCCCGGGCCAGTCCCCGGCCTCACCGGGCACGGACAACATCAACCGGTCCCAGCCCACCCCCAACGACGCCCGCCGCCAGCAGGAACGCGCGAACGCCGCGAACCGCAACGGCTCGGGCGTGAAGGGCCCGGGCGGCGTCGACTTCACCACCCTCGACCTGCGCTACGTCGGCAAGCCCGTCAAGGGCAAGGGCCTCGACTACTCCTTCTCGGCGAAGGAGGTCACCGACGGCAAGCCCGGCTGGGGCGGCCAGGAGAAGGCACAGCTCATCTCCGACTCGTTCTTCACGTGGATGGCGCTGACCCCGGAGAAGTTCTGGGTCAACCTCAACCCGGACGAGCCCGACCGGGTCATGGACAAGCAGTTCGGCAGGACCGACGCCGGGCGGGTGCTGCTCCAGGCCGACCTGGAGATGAAGCACGACTACGCCAAGCTCATGGACCCGCGCGAGGGCCTCGGCAAGCAGTACTCGGACGCGATGCGCGAGGCGGGTGTGCCGTGCGGGACGGTGACCCGCAACTGGATCGTCCCCAAGACCGCGGTGGTCCGCGTGGACGACAGCGGCATCTACATCCTCGACGCCCCGCTGAAGGTCAACTCCGAGGCGTCCGAGGTGGAGACCCCGGACCCGAACGGCGTCGACTGCAAGCTCACGCCGGCCCAGCGCAAGATCTCGGAGGACCTGGTCAACCGGATCATCATTCCCGAGGTGGAGCGGCGCGTGAACAACGCGCCGAACTACGCGGACCTGCGCCGGGTCTACACGGCCCGGGTGGCGGCGGAGTACGTCCGCCAGCAGGACCAGGCGGCGGCGACGGACTTCCGGCCGGTCATCAACAGCAACGACGTCACCAAGTGGCCGCTGCGCGGGGCCAACAGGACGTGGACGCCGAAGCAGACCTTCGACGACTACGTGAAGTCGTTCACCAAGGGCGACTACTCCTTCCCGTGCGAGGTCAACGGCCAGAACAAGATCTGCGTCATGGGCGGCGTCGACTTCTCCAAGGCGCCCAAGCGCAACGTGACCCGCGCGGAGTTCACCACGCAGCACCGGCACCTGCCGCGGACCACGAAGACGTCCACCAAGGCCATGACCGACGACGCCGAGACCGAGGACACCCTCTTCCTCGGCGGCAACACCAAGGACAGCGGCGGCGGTACGCACCCGACGCCGACCCCGAGCCCCACGGACGGCCCGAAGCCGACGGACCAGCCGTCCACGCCGGCCCCGTCCAGCCCGGCCCCGTCCACCCCGGGCCCGAGGCCGAGCGATGACCCGCAGCACCCCGGCGGCGACCTGGCCGACACCGGCGCCGGCGCCCCGGTCGGCCTGATCACCGGCCTCGCCGCGCTCCTGCTCGCCGCCGGTGGCGGCCTGGTGTGGTGGCTGAAGCGCCGCAGGACCACGACGTAACGCGTCGATCCCGCACACGGCCTCGGCCCCGGACCGCACCCAGCGGCCGGGGCCGACGCCGTCCGCCGGGGCGGTCACGGCGGGCCGGATCACCAGGGAGTCATGCTCATGCCCTGGCCGACCCAGTCCGCGAAGGACACGGGCCGGCCGCCCCGCTCCAGGGGGAGGATCAGGTCGCAGGTGGCCCGGCCGTCGAACCACATCTCTCCGCGGTGCGGACCCGTGACGACGAGGAGGGTGGAGAAGCCGCAGCCGCCCTCCTTGATGTAGACGGCCCCCGCCGTCTTCCGCTCCTGCAGCACCCCGCACTCGGCGTCCCACATCTCCCAGGCCTCCGCGTCCTCCCGCGGCGGCTCACGCCCGTCCAGCTCGTCGTCGTACGCGCGGTACGAGTCGGGGTGCGGAAAGGGCTCGGTGAGCAGGTCGTAGTTGGTGTCGGTGTCGCCGTACCAGCCCCAGCCGTCCGGGCCCGGACCGAGGCGGTTGATCCGGTGACCGGCACTGACCCGCAACAGATGGTCCCGGTACTCCTCGGGGAACGTGATCCCGAGGTCCGCCTCCGCCCCCCGCACGTCCGCCTCGGACAGCGGCGCCGGGGGCCGGTCCGCCCCCCTGGCGTGAGGCCGCGCGGGCTCGAAACGGCGCCCCCGCGCCAGGCGCAGGTACTCCGCCGTCCAGTCGATGCTCATGGCCCGAGGGTAGACACTCCGGCCTGCCCGCCCTCACCGTGCTCGGCCCGTCCCGCCCGACGCACGGCCCGGGGTCTCCGTCCGCCTCCCACCCCGTGGCCGCCTCGCCCGGTATTCCCTCGCCCAGGAGGTCGTCGACGCCCGTTCCGGTCAGCGAGATGCGGATTCCACGGGCAGTACGATCGGGACCGACGTCAGCATCATCCGATGAAGGAGATTCCTCATGGCGCAGGTCGCGCTCAAGGGCAACCCCGTAACGGTCGACGGCTCCCTCCCCGCGCAGGGCAGCCAGGCCCCCGAGTTCACCCTGGTCGGCGAGGGTCTCGCGGACAAGTCGCTGAAGGACTTCGCGGGCGTGCGCAAGGTCCTCAACATCTTCCCGAGCGTCGACACCCCGACGTGCGCCTCCTCGGTGCGCGCCTTCAACGCGAAGGCCGCCGACCTGGAGAACACCGTGGTGCTGTGCATCTCGGCGGACCTGCCCTTCGCCCAGGCCCGCTTCTGCGGCGCCGAGGGCCTGGAGAACGTGCAGAACCTCTCCACCCTGCGCGGCCGTGACTTCCACACCGCGTACGGCGTCGCGATCGCCGACGGCCCGCTGGCCGGCCTGACCGCCCGCGCCGTCGTCGTCCTCGACGAGGACGACAAGGTCCTCCACACGGAGCTCGTCAACGAGATCGCCGACGAGCCGAACTACGAGGCCGCGCTCGCCGCGCTGAAGTAGGCCCGAGCGGCACCCACCGGGGCCCGTCCGGCGCACCGCGCCGGGCGGGCCCCGGACGTTCCGCGCCGCCGAGCACGGCGGTGTTTCCCGCCCCCGGACCGGTACGACCGGCCTACGATCGGCAGATGGGCATCAGCAGCGGTCGCAGCCGTCGGAGCTCCGGCTCCTTCCTCTCCCTCTGGTCGAAGGACTCGTTCCTGTCGATCGGGTCCGTCGGGTCCTTCATGTCCATCGGGTCCGTGGGCTCCGCGTTCTCGATCGGGTCCGTGGGGTCGTTCCTCAGCGTCGGGTCCCTGCTGTCGGCGCGGTCGGCGCTGGCCGTCATGTCGTGGCGGTCCACCGGTGCCGTCATGAGCTCCCGCAGCCGGCGACCGGGGTCACCGACAGCACGTCCGTGACCGCGATGTCGATCGTTCGGCCCTGGACGCTCAGGGCCAGGGCGCCGCTGCCGCGGGTGAGCTCGCCGCACACGGTGCCGGCGGACGTGGTGACCTCGACGGTCGTGGCGGTGGAGGAGGCGGAGGCGTCCGGGGCGGGCCACCAGGAGCTCGTCGCCGCCAGGGCCGTGAGCAGCACGGTCACGAAGGTCAGCACGAGGCCCGTGCGCAGGCGGCGGGCGGCGTCCGCGGGGGCGTCCGGGGTCGCCGCGTGCGGCCAGGCGGTGCGCCCGACGAGGTAGACCGCGAGGCAGGCCAGGAGCAGGGCGAGCAGGACCAGCACGCCGGCCACCGCCTCGACCCCGCGCGGGGCCGGGGAGCCGGAACCGCCGGCCTTGAGCGCTCCGCACAGGCCGACGAAGCCCAGGGCCGCGAGCTGGAGTGTCAGCCAGCCGCGGGCCGAGGCCTGCACCTCGTACGTACCGACCTCGCCACCGCCGCCACCGTCGCTCATGGGCGCAAGGATGCCGACGTCAGGGTCCGGGAGGCGGGGTGCCACGCCGAGGGGCAGACTGGAGGTGGGCCCCGACGGGCCCTTAGCGCGGCCGTCGTCGACAGGGGGAGCCCTGGAGGATGGTCATGGGCGGCACGGCTGTGGAGACACTGCGGGAGCTGTTGCGCGGCGAGGTCATCGGCCCCGAGGACGCGGGGTACGACGAGGCCCGGGAGATCTACAACGCGATGATCGACCGGCGGCCGGCCGTCATCGCCCGCTGCGCGGACTCGACGGACGTACGGGCCGCGGTGCGGTACGCCCGCGAGACCGGCATGGATCTGGCGGTGCGCGGCGGCGGGCACAGCGGCGGTGGCCTGTGCCTGGTCGACGGCTCGCTGATGATCGACCTGTCGGGCATGCGCTGGGTGCGGGTCGATCCCGAGGCGCGGACGGCCCTGGTGGGCGGCGGTAGTCAGCTCGGCGACCTGGACCACGAGGCGCACGGCTACGGGCTCGCGACCCCCGCCGGCGTCATGTCGACGACCGGGGTCGGCGGGCTGACCCTGGGCGGCGGGCACGGGCACCTGACCCGTGCGTACGGGCTGACCGCCGACAACCTGCTCGCGGCGGACGTCGTCCTCGCGGACGGCTCGACGGTCACCGCTTCGGCGGACGAACACCCGGACCTCTTCTGGGCCTTGCGCGGCGGCGGCGGCAACTTCGGCGTCGTGACCGCCTTCCGCTACGCACTGCACCCCGTGGAGAACGTCGGGCTCGGCGTCACCCTGTGGGAGCCGGAGCACATCGGGGCCGTGCTGCGCTGGTACCGCGACTTCCTGCCGGCCGCGGCGGAGGACCTGAACGGCTTCTTCGCCATCCTGCGGGTGGCGCCCGGACCGCCGTTCCCGGAGGAGATCCACGGCAGGAAGATGTGCGGCGTCGTGTGGTGCTCCACGGGCGCGACGGACGAGGAGAGCCTGGCGAAGACCTTCGCCCCGGTCGCCGAAGCCGCCCCGCCCGCCTTCCACTTCGCGACCCCGGTCCCGTACCCGGCGATCCAGGCGATGTTCGACGAGCTGATCCCGAAGGGGCTGCAGTGGTACTGGCGCGGTGACTTCTTCGACCGGATCACGGACGGCTCGATCGACGTGCACCGCACCTTCCTGGAGAACATCCCGACCGCGCTGTCGACCATGCACCTGTACCCCGTCGACGGCGCGGCCCACCGTGCCGGCCCGATGGACACGGCATGGGCGTACCGGGACGCGATCTGGTCCGGCGTGATCGGCGGCATCAGCCCGGAGGCGTCCGACGCGGAGAGCATCCGCACGTGGGCCGTGGACTACTGGGAGGCCCTGCACCCGCACTCGATGGGCGGCGCGTACGTCAACTTCCTCGGCGCGGACGAGGGCGGCGACCGTGTCCGGGCCACGTACCGCGGGCACTACGACCGGCTGGCCGAGGTGAAGCGGACGTACGACCCGGACAACGTGTTCCACCACAACCAGAACGTGGTGCCGGCGGGCAGCTGAGAGGCGTCTCCCTGGTCCGGCCGTGTCTCCCTGATCCGGGCCGCGCGGGCGCCGGTGCTCATCGGGCGCCCGCCTCGGCCCGGGTGGCGGCGACGCAGCGGGTGGTGAAGAGCATCGGGAGGACGAAGCCGGCGGCCTGGACGAGCGTGGCGCGGTGGAGTGGCCCTGGCCGGCGTGTGTGGGCAGCGCGAGGGCGGTCGCGATGCGCCGGGAGTGGGCGGCCGGGCAGCTGCGCTGACACCGGCGGCCGGAGGCACGCCGAGGCGAAGGCTCGATCCGGAGACCGGACCGGGCCTTCGCGTCGGCGAGCCGGGAGCGAGGGTCAGGGGCTGGGCGCTGGGGACTAATACCAAGGGCGGGCGTCATGCGTGGGCAGAGGACGCAGTGTCGGCCAGCGTACGAGCAGGCGGTCGGCCAGGGCGGAGCTGAGGCGGCCGACGGCGTGCAGGTGATCGTGGTCGCGGGTCATGTCGGCGACCACGCCCAGGCGGTGGACGAGCCGCTCACGGGCGGAGACGTAGCCCCACTCGAAGTCCTCGGCGGGCACCCGGGCGAGCTGGTCGACCGTCCCGCGGTGAGCCCGCTCGACGAGCGCGTCGCCCTGGATCAGCCAACCTGCGCACGCGTCGGCGAGGTCACCCGGCGCGTCCTTCCCGGTGAGGCCGCGCCAGGTGGTCCGGTAGACGTCCTCGACCTCCGCGAGCGGGGCCGCGGTGACCGACATGGCACACCAGCAGGTGGGGAAGCCGATGCGGAAGTAGGCGAGTTCGATGAGGCCGTTGCCGAGCGAGGCCCGCTCGAAGTCGACGAAGCGGACGCCGTCGGCGGTGCGCAGATCATTGCCGGGGCAGGGGTCGCCGTGCAGCAGCGCATGGTGCGAGGTGGGGTCCAACCGCTCCAGGAGATCGGCAAGTTCCTGGGGAACCGTGGACGGTACGGGCACGTCGAGCGCCCTGGCCAGGGCGAGGAAGGACTCCGCGTCGGTGGCCGTGGGCCCCGACCAGACCGGTAGTGCGCCCGCGTCGGCGGGCCCGGTCAGGGCGTGCAGCCGGGCGAGCGACTCGGCGTACCCCGGCATCCAGTCGTCCGTCCTGCCGAGGTCGTCCACGTGCTCGAGGACCATCACCCGCGAGGACGGGTCCGTGGCGAGCACCGCGGGGGCCACTGCGGGCCCGGAGGCCCGCCCCGCCAGGCGCAGGCCGGCGACCTCCCGCGCGAAGCGTGTGTTCGCGTCGGCGCCCGTGTCCCCGCCGTCGGTGATCTGCTTGACGACCACCAGCCGCCGATCGGCCAGCCGCACCCGCCACACCCGTGACCGCGGACTGCTGTCCAGGAGCTTGGTCTGGTTGGGGGTGCCCACGGTGGAGAGCAGCGCCTCGTTGAACGGAACCCGGTTCAGCATGCCGACGAGCGTAGCCGTCGCTTCGCACGCGCGAGCGACGCCCGTCGGCCCCGCCGAAGTCCTCCCTCGGAGCCTGGGCCTAGACCCCGCCCCCCTCCGACCGCTGCTCCTCGAAGGGCCACGCGATCTCCAGGCGGTTGTCCGGGTGGTCGGTGGTGCCGGTCCAGCGCTGGAAGACCATGCGGACCGGTCCCGCGAAGGCGAAGCCGTGTTCGGTGATCCAGTCGGCGACGGCGTCGTAGGCGGTGAGGATCTCCGGGAAGCCGGCCGCGCGGCCCTGGATCTCCGTGGTGGCGAAGGCGTTCTCCGGAAGTTCCCGGACGTACGTGCCGTCCGGGAGCTCCTCCGGGGGCTGGGCGCCGTCCGCCCAGAACGGCAGGCACGCCTCCACCAGGGCCTCGTTCTCCTCGTCGCACACCCCGTGGAAGCGGACGAACGCGGGCCCGGTGAAGGTCAGCGGGCCGCGCCCGGCGAGGGCGTACAGCTCTTCGTAGGCGGTGCGCAGAAAGGTGTCGAGGCCGGCGTTCGTGAGGGTCGCGGCGCGCACGAGGACGCGCTCGGCGGGGTTCTGCCGGACGGTGACGCGGTGGGTCATCCCTGCTCCTTCGGTCAGTCGGGTCACCAGGCCGTGGACGACGGACCGCTGGACCTCCAGGCGCCGCTCGGCGGCCCGCAGGTGGGCGTGCAGCGCCGGCGCCAGCTCCTCGCCCGCGACGGCGCGGGCGAGGAGCTCCCGCACCTGCTCGATGGGCATGTCCAGCTGCCGCAGGGCCCGGATGAGCTGGGCCGAGCGGACCTGGTCGCGCCGGAAGTAGCGGTAGCCGCTCCCCGGGTCGACGTACGCCGGAGCGAGCACACCGCTCGCGTCGTAGTGCCGCAGTGCGGTGATCGTCAGGCCACTGGCCTGGGCGAACTGCCCGATCGGCAGCAGGTCTTCTCGGTTCATCCGGTCCGTCGTGTCCACGGCGACGACTCTGGTGTCTCGCGTCGCCCGAGAGTCAAGCGGTCGCGGGGACCGGGGCCAGGAGCGTGGTTGCCGTCGTCGCTCACGGAGGCGACAAGTCAACCTTCGCCTGGGCTCCGGCCCTGGACGACCCATGGCCGGAGATCATCGCGGTCCAGCGCGACCTGGTCCGGATCGGTCACCATCGCGGCCCGTCCCCCATGGACATCCTGATCGCGCTGACGGCCCAGCAGCACCGGATGACGCTGATCCACGTCGACGACGACTTCGGCGCCATCGCCGAGGTGCGCCCCGACATCTCGATGCTCCGGCTCGACACCCGCTGAACCCTCTGAACCCCTACCCCACCAGCCGTACCGCCAGGACCACGATCAGCGTGCTCGACGCCAGGGCCGTGGCCAGGCGGCCGCGCGGGCCCGTGAGGGTGCGGCCGAGGAGGCTGCCGCCGGTGGTGAGGAGGAGCTGCCAGCTGGCGGAGGCCAGCAGGGCGGCGGCGGCGAAGACGGTGCGCTCCGCGACCGTGGACGGGGCGTCGGGGCCGGTCGCCAGGACGAGGGCCGCGAAGTAGACCACCGTCATGGGGTTCAGGATCGTGATGCCCAGGAAGGTGACGTAGGCACGGACCGGCGTCAGGGCCGTCGTGCCGTCGTCGCGGGAGGCGAGTGACCCGGCGCGGTAGGCGCGGACGGCCGTGAGGCCCGCCCGTACGGCGAGGATCACCAGGACCACCGCGGAGGCCCAGCGCAGCGGGGTCGTCACCGGGGTGAGGAACGGGACGAGGGCCGAGCCGCCCGCGACCGCGAGGAGGGCGTAGACGCCGTCCGCGGTGGCGACGCCGAGGGCCGCGCCGGCGCCCGTGCGCCAGCCGGTGCGCGCCGTGACGGCCACCAGGTAGGCGCCGACCGCGCCCACCGGGATCGCGATGCCGTAGCCGGCCAGGAGGCCGGCCACCGCCGCGGTGATCACGCGACGGCGGGGGTCGCTCCTACGGGGGCGCCGGGCTGTCGTCGGTAGGCCGAGCCGTCCTTCGTACGGGCCAGGTGCCCGCCGATGACGAGATAGCGGCGGAGGGCCGGGAAGTCGTCGTGCACGGTCTTGAGGGCCTCGTTGACCTCGCGCTCGGTGTAGACGCGGGTCGGCTCGAAGAGGGTGCCGGCGAGGTGGTCCAACAGGGCGGCCCGGCGCGCGGGCCTGCGCGGGATCGCCTTGAGGCGCCCGTCGGCGGCGAAGAGGTCGGCAGTCATGCGGAGCAGCGTCCCGCCGGGGACCGCCCGCCCGCAACGGAATTACCCGGCGCGTCCGCGGCCGGCGGCGGGACGCCCGGTCTACTTGACGATGACGTTCACGAGCGGGTCGACCCTCGGCATGACCGGTGGCATCCCGGTCTCCTGCATGATCGGCGTCGCCTGCTCCACGAAGGCCCGGAACGCCTCCTCCGACTCCCAGAAGTCGACCACCCGCCAGCCGCCCGTGCCGTCCGGACCCGCCGCGTGGGCGATGAGCCCGGGGGGCGGGAACCACGACGCGGAGGTGATCCGCTCGTTGGTGCGCTCGTACATCTCCTGGGTGCCGCCGGGGATCTCGACGGTGACGATGACGGCCATGGTGCTGCTCCTGTACGCGCGTGGGGCGAGGGTCCCCGCCAGCACACCAGCCGCTCCCCGCGCCCGCACCGCCACCGCGACCGAACGGGCTATGCCGATGGGCCTCGTCCCGTCCGGGACGCCGGGTTCAGAGCATGTGTCCGCCGAGTTCCGGGACGGACACGGCATCGCGCGCTCCAGCCCCAACAGGGCAGAACCCGCGCCGGGTTGGCGCCCGCTGATGGCGCGTCACTCGCACGGGGCATATTCACTCGCCGCGTCCATACCCTCACGCTCCGTGCGGTACGGTTCACGCAAAACGGCCCCCGCGATGGTTCGCACCCATCGGCGAGGGCCTCGACCAGCTAGTGGAAGACGACTCCACCGTGATCTACCGGAACTTTATCGCGCCCCCGCGCGCCTTCACCCAGTTCTCCCACGAGATCATCCGCCATCCGCGGCTCAGCTCCGACGCCGTACGCCTGCTGACCTGGCAGCTCTCCCTCCCTCGCGGTACCCGCGAGTCGTTGTCGCGGACCGCCGAACGTGCCCGGATCGGGTCATGCGCGTTCACCCGGGCCAAGCGGCAGCTCAAGGAGGAGGGGTTCGTGCACGAGCGGCGGGTGCAGGTGGCCGGGGGGCGCTGGGTGACCCAACAGCTCGTCTCCAGTTCGCCGTTGAGCGCCGCCGAGGCCGTCAAGATCCTCGCCCGGACGCCCGTCCCGGCCGGCGACGTCGACGTGTCTCCGCAGGTGGCGCCGAGTGCCCGGATCCCGGCCGCCGGTGATCCGGCGGGCCCGTCGACCGGCGGTCATCCAGACAAAGATCCCGGAGAGGACACCTCCAACCGTCCGGCCGAGCCCGGCGCAGCGCCCGCGGAGGAGTGCGGGCGGCTGGGAGAGGCCCGCGCCCTCGTCGGCGCGCTGCCCCTCCTCTCGCCCGCCCTCCGGCACATCCCGCCCGGCATGCGCGACGAACTGACCCGGCTCGTCGCCCGGTGGCTGGCCGCCGGGCACACCGCCGCCGGCGTGCACGAGCACATCCTGCGCGGACTGCCGCCGGCCGGGACTCCCGTGCACCGGCCGGGCGGGCTGTTGCGCTACCTGCTCCGCGAGGTCCCGGCCAGGGCGGCAGCGGCGCCGGCGCCGCCCGGCCCGCGGCTGTCGGCGCGGCTCGCAGGGGCGCGGGAGTGCACGGGCGACCATGTGCAGCCGATGCTGTTCCGGCCCGTCGCCGACGAGTCGCTGTGTGCCGCGTGCAGTCCCGGTGGGCGGCCTACCGTCCCAGCCGGTACCTGACCTTCTTCACGAGCTCCTGCAGGTCGGGCGCCCGCAGCAGGCTGTAGTGGTCGGCGTCCAGCTCCACCACCGCCGGCGGGCGTGTCGACCAGCCCGTCACGCCCTCCAAAAAGGAGTAGTCGTCGCCCCGCGCCTTGAAGATCGTGACCGGGCAGGACACCTGGCGCTCGGTCAGCTCCTGGAACGTGTAGGTGAAGTCGAAGGTCTTCTCGACGATCGCGATGATCCGGGCGACCAGGTCCGGGTCGAGGGACGGGAAGCTCTCCGCCACGTACGTCGCGAAGCCCGCCGCGTCCGTCGCCGGGACGTCCTCGAGCGCGCCCGCGAAGACCGAGTACAGGATCTGGGTGAAGCCCGGGTTCTCGTACGAGGTGCGCCTTGGTGTCGACCTTGCCGTTGGCGGACAGCGGCAGCCGGTCCAGGACCACGACCCGGTTGGGGATCATGTAGTCGGGCAGGTGGTGGACGAGGTCGTCGCGGATCATCTCCGCGGGGCCCTTCATGTGGACGGTGTCCTCGTACATGCCCTCGCTGAGCCGCTGCTCCTCGCTCACCCGGCCGCCGACGAAGAAGTACGAGGGGCCGGTCTCGCGGCCCGCCGCTGTCAGGACCTCGTCCATGCGGCGCGCGGCCGGCAGCGGGTTGCCGGACATGGGTGAAAGGGGCGGGCCCCGGTCCTCGGGGACCGGGGCCCGCCACCCTCAGCGGTAGATGAGTAGTTCCTGCTCCGTCGCACCCGTCAGTTCGTAGCGGGTGCGGACCAGGGGGCGACCCGCATAGATGCGGATCAGCGTGGCCGCGTCGCCGTGGAAGCGGGCCGGGGCGCGGCCCTCGATCGCGTTGCCGAGGTCGACCTCGCCGCCCCGGTCCGCGAGCACGCCGACCAGGCGGGGGGTCTCCCTCCTGCGGCTGGTGACGGACAGCAGCGGCAGCGCCAGGTCGAGGGCCTCGCCGCAGTACGCGCCGGGTTCGCCGATGGCCTCCCGTACGTCTCCGGCGTGCACCCACTCGCCGAGCGCGACCGCGTCGAGCCGGCCGTCCTCGTGCCCGGCGATGACCGGGCCGGCCTCGGTGAGGCCTCGCTCCAGCTCGTCGAGGACCCGGTCGAGCGGCCAGTCCTCGCGCTCGGCCACGTCGCGGGCGTTGGCCTCGGGCAGGAACACGCCCTCCTCCAGGCGGCCCTCCACGATCCGTACGAGCGCCGCCCCGCAGTGGGCGATCACCTGCCGGACCGTCCAGCCGGGGCACGCGGTGCGGAGCCCGTACGCCGCCACGGGCGTACGCCGCAGCAGCGGCATCAGCAGGTCCCGCTCCGTCCGCAGGAGCCGGTCCGGCAGCCAGGGGTCACGTTCGTCGTCGGTACACATCTCAGTAGCGGTAGTGGTCGGGCTTGTAGGGGCCGTCGACGGGGACGCCGATGTAGGTGGCCTGGTCGGGGCGGAGGGTGGTGAGTTTGACGCCGA